>NZ_JAUSRE010000005.1 GCF_030811655.1 Pseudarthrobacter enclensis
CCGGAAACCCGCGGAATTCCGGGCAGCCGATCACTTCCTTGAGGCTCCAGTGCATTGGGGCGAAATTGATTCATCTGATGCAATACGCAGAGTACTAGTTGACATAATGTAGATTATCGGCGCTTTAGTGAAGGCCGGAGCAGTGGCGTGGAAAGCCTGCTCCCGGGCCTTGCAGGACGAGCCCAACCGGGCCTGGTCAAACGCCTTCAGCCATTGTCTTTCTTCAGGCGCCCGTCAAGAATGAACCAATGACGGTCTACGTGCGTTCACTCGAAACTGCAGTTCCGACGACAAAGCTGATCCAGTCCGAAGCCCGCGATGTTTTTGCGGCGCAGCCCGGCCTGTCACGCCTGGGCTCACGACTGGTCAGCACCTGCTTTGACAGCGCAGCGATCGAGACCCGGTACACCGCCGTCCAGGAACTGACCAATACGAGCCGCTCTGAGAATCCGCAGTTCTACGACCAGGAATCCGGGCTGCTGCTCAATCCCAGCACGAAGGTCCGCAACGACATCTTTGCGCGCGAAGCCACCAAACTGTTCGTGGAGGCATCCCGCGCTGCGCTGCAGGCCGCGCCCGAATTCGATCTACTTGACATAACTCATCTGGTGACGGTGTCCTGCACTGGTTTCTTCAATCCGGGCCCGGACTACAAAGTGGTTCGCGAACTCGGCCTCAACCCTGCCGTCCAGCGCTACCACCTGGGGTTCATGGGCTGTTACGCGGCCTTTCCCGCACTCCGCGCCGCCAAGCTCTTCTGCGAGGCGGACCCGAACGCCGTCGTCCTGGTCGTCTGTGCGGAACTGTGCTCCCTCCATGTCCGCACCTCCAATGATCCGGACACCATCATGGGGTCCGCCCTGTTCGCCGATGGCGCCGCGGCCGCCGTCGTGACGGCACGGCCGGACGTGGCGGAGACCGCCCTGATGAAGCTGGACCACTTCGAAACAGTCCTCACACCGGTCGGTGAGGACTCCATGGCATGGAACATCGGCGACAACGGCTTTGAAATGGTGCTCGGCAATTACGTGCCCCACATTATCGACGACCACATTGTCGGGGCCCTGCAGCCTCTTCTCGCGAGGGAACCGGAACTGGCGGCGCTCCCCTACGCTGCCATCACCCACTGGGCCATCCACCCCGGCGGCCGCAGCATCCTGGACAAAGTGCAGTCCCGGCTCGACCTGAGCGATATCCAGCTGGTTCCTGCACGGGAGACGCTTCGGAACTACGGCAACATGAGCAGCGCCACCGTGCTGTTCGTCCTCAAGCACATCCTGGAACAACCGATGGAGGACGGGCAGCCGCATGGGGACGGGCGCATCTGTTCCATGGCCTTTGGTCCGGGCCTGACCGTGGAGACGGGCTTGTTCACCAAGCTTCGCCAACCCACCGCCGGCGCCCAAGGCCCAGGCCAGGAGGACACCGCCGAAAACGTGGAACTTCTCCCCGGCCGGGCACCCGCGGAAGCCTCGCTTGCCTGAGCGGGATGCGGCAGCAATGGGCGTCCTGCTCCGCCGACGCGCTGCCGCGGAAACCGAGCAGATGGACCGCCCCGACTGCGACCCCCGGCTTCTGGACAACACCTACCGGCAGTTCATGGTGATCAACCGCGTGCTGTCGGGCTGGCGGCAACTGTATGCCAGGGAGCTGCGGACCATCCAAAAGGCTGACCAAAGCCCGGTGACCGTCCTGGATGTCGGATCCGGGGGCGGTGACCTTCCGGTCATGCTGGCCCGCTGGGCCGCCAGGGACGGCAAACCTCTGCACATCACCGGCATCGACCCCGATCCGCGGGCAGCCGCCTTTGCCAGGCGACGGCCGTCCACCCCGGGTGTCGAATTCCGCCAGGCGCACAGCACCGACCTCGTGCAGGAAGGTGCTACGTTCGACGTCGTGATCTCGAACCACGTGCTGCACCACCTGGCACCGGATGAGCTTCGCCAGCTGTTGGCGGATTCGGAAGTCCTGGCCGTCCGGAAGGCGCTGCACAACGACCTGGTCCGGAGCCCGGCGGCGTTCGCCCTCTTCAGTGTGGCCGCGCTGCCCTTCCGGCGCTCCTTCATCCGCCAGGATGGGCTCACGTCCATCCGCCGGAGCTACCGGCCTGGTGAGCTGGCCGCCGCCGCTCCCCCGGGCTGGTCCGTTGGGAAGTCCGCGGCCTTTCACCAGGTCCTGTCCTTCCGCCGGGACTGACATGGATGCGGATGTCCTGATTGCGGGCGCTGGGCCGGTGGGCCTGTACCTGGCTGCTGCACTCCTCCAGGAAGGCGTGGCGGTGAGGATCTTCGAACAGCGGCAGGCCAGGAACCGGCATACGCGGGCCATCGGCATCCACCCGCCTTCGCTCCACGCGCTGGCCGGGGTGGGAGTGGCAGGCGACATGGTGCGGGAAGGTGTCCGCATCAGGGCCGGGATGGCCGTCAGCGGCGGGAGAACCGTTGGGACCATGGCGTTCGATTCCGTATCACCGGAATATCCGTTCGTGTTGGCACTGCCGCAGTTCCGGACTGAACAACTCCTGGAAGACCGCGTCAACGCCCTGGATCCCCGTGCGATCGTCAGGGGTGCGGACGTCACCAGCGTCAAGGACGACGGCGGCAAGGTCACCCTGGGCGTTGCGGACGGAGCAGGTGACTGGGCTGGAGCCGCGCACGGCAGTGTCACCGCCACCGGTGCGTTGCTCGTCGCTGCCGACGGCGCCCGGTCCCGTCTGCGCGCCGCGCTCGGCGTGCCGGTGGTCCGCCGCATGTATCCGGATCATTACCTCATGGGGGATTTCGACGACGGCACGGACTTCGGGGACAACGCGGTCCTGTTCCTCGAACCTGAGGGAATCGTGGAGTCCTTTCCGTTGCCAGGCGGGGTCCGACGCTGGGTGGTGCGGCTGGGCTGTCCGGCTCCACCGGCGGCCTGTCCCGCCGAACTGGCCCGGTTGGTGCGATGCCGCACCGGATACCTGCCCGACGCGGGCACAAATTCCATGCTGAGCGCCTTCAGCGTCCGCTCCACCCTCGCCAGCCGCACTGTCGCCGGGAGGTGCGTGCTGTTGGGCGATGCCGCCCACGAAATCAGCCCCATCGGTGGCCAGGGCATGAACCTGGGCTGGCTGGACGCCAGGGAACTGGTGCCGTTGATTTGCGCAGCCCTGGCCGGCAAGCCGACTGGACGGCAGCTCAGGGATTACGAAAGGAGCCGGCGTCGGGCCGCCGTCCGTGCGCGCCTGCAGGCGGAGATCAACATGATCCTGGGCAGGCCGCTGCCCCCGGCGCTCCTTCGGGTCCGGACGGATGCCATCGGAGCCGCCGCCGCGATTCCGGCAGTGAACCGGTGGACCGCAAGGCGCTTCACCATGCACCGGGATCATGGCTAAGCGTGGCTACCGGAAATAGCAGTCGTAGCTGTCCTGGGTCGCGATGACGCCGTCGAGGACTTCAAATACGGAGGACGTCCTGGCGCGGATGGTCTCACCCCGGTCCCAGTAGCGCAGGTCCATCAGCACAGTGGCCGACCAGTCAGCCTCGACTACTACCCGGCCCCCTTCACAGGTGGTCCGTTGGATGGTGAACCGCTGGTCCTTCACCACCTCGTGGCTTTGGTCCGCGCCTGCCAGCACCTCCGCCAGACCCCGGACGGAACCCTCCGGTGCCAGCAGGTGCGGGGCCTCCGTCAGGACGAAGGAACTGGAAAGGAACGGCCGGATGTCGTCAGCTCCGCCCCCCGCTTCAAGGACGCGGATGAATTTCAGCACGTGAGCAAGCGGGGCTGCGGGTGGGAGGAGATCGTGGACCATGCAGTAGACCCTAGCCGAAGGCGCCCTAGCGGCATTCGACAGTAGGCTGTCACCATGACCCAGGTTGTTCCCGAAACCACCGCCACTGCCGGCGACATCCGTGCAATGGTGGAGCGGATCCTGTCCGGCGCCGCCCTTCCCCCGATTGTCCAGGCGGGCCACCCGGCGCTGCGCCACCGCGCTGCCAAGTTCGATGGCCAGTTGTCCCCGGACCAGCTGGACCGCCTGATCCAGACCATGCGCGAGGTTATGCATGAGGCGCCGGGGGTGGGCCTTGCCGCCCCGCAGTTGGGCATCCCCCTGCAGCTGGCCGTCCTGGAGGACCAGTTTGATGTTGACCCCGATGCCGCGGCGGTGCGGAGCCGGAACCCGCTGGAGTTCCTGGCCGTCCTCAATCCGAGGTACACGCCGGTGGGAACGGGACTCGCGTCGTTCTACGAGGGGTGCCTGTCGCTAAGCGGGCTCCAGGCCGTGGTTGCCCGCCCGGACGCCGTGCTGTTGGAGTATTCTGCGCCGGACGGCACGCCCGTGCGGCGTGAGTTTTCCGGATGGCAGGCGCGTATCGTGCAGCACGAAACGGACCACCTGAACGGCATCCTGTACATAGACCGCGCCCAGCTGCGGTCGCTGAGCAGCAACGCGGAATACGCGGCACATTGGGCCGAGGCAGGCATCGGCAAGGCCCGGGAAGGCCTTGGTTTCGACGCCGGGCCTGCCGGCATCCCGCTGCCCTGACCCAACGTGCGTCCCGGCACAGTCACAGGCGGGACGGCAGGGACTGGCCGCCCTAAGATGGTTCCCATGCCTTCCCCGGATCTGCTCCTCCTCTGTCCTGTCTGCTCACACCCGCTGAAGCAGCTGGCAGGGGGCGCCGGGCGCCAGTCCCGCCTTACCTGCCCCAACGGCCACGCCTTTGACGCCGCCCGGCAGGGCTACTTCAACCTCCTTGTGGGAAAAGGTTCGCCCTTCGAACCGGACAGCGCCGCGATGGTGGCATCCCGCTTCGACTTCCTGGGGAACGGCTACTACCGCCCGCTGGCTCAGGCCCTGGCTGCCGCCGTCGTTCCTCATCTCCCGGAGGAAGGAGCGGTGGTGCTGGACTCCGGAACGGGGACCGGGCACTATCTGCGGGAGATCCTTGATGCGGCGGCTGGACAGGGGCGGAAGGCTGCCGCGGCAGGCCTGGACATCTCCAAGTTCGCTCTGCGCCGTGCCGCGCGGCTAAACCCGGAGGCGGTGAACCTGGTCTGGGACATCTGGAAGCCGTTTCCGGTGGCCGGCAACTCGGTGGACGCAGTCACAGTTGTCTTTGCTCCCCGCAACCCCGCTGAATTTTCCCGGATCCTGCGTCCCACGGGCCTCCTGGCAGTGGTAACCCCGCGGGGCGGACACCTCGGGGAAATCGCGGCCGTGACCGGAATGCTGGGTATCGAAGAGGGGAAGGACGAGCGCCTCGCTGAACAGATGGCCGGGCACTTCGTGGCAGACAGCAGCCGCGACGTCGACATCGCGCTGGACCTGTCCCGCCACGCCGCCGCGGACCTCGCGTTCATGGGTCCCGCCGGCCACCACGTGGACCGCGACCGCATAGCGGAACGGCTGGAAGACGTTCCGGAGCCAGTGAAGGCAACGGCGAAGTTCAGGCTCTCCGTATTCCGTCCCAGGACCGGAAACCCCCAATAACGACTTGGCTACTATCCCCCGCCGGCTGCGGGGAAGCGGCCCACTCCCCCACCCCCCGGACTAGGATGAAAAGACAGTTACCGGCGGATTCGCGGCTGCGGCTCCCCCGTGACGAAGGGGGAAACAGGGATGTTTGAATGGCTTGGCGAAAACTGGTGGGCGCTCTGGCTCACGGCTTTCCTGGCGTTTGCGGTGGTCGAGATGATCACCCTTGACCTGTTCTTCATCATGCTTGGCGGCGGTTCGCTTGCCGCACTGGTCGCCGACTTCGCCGGCGCGGAGCCCTGGCTCCAGGTGGTCGTCTTCTGCATCGTTTCACTGCTTATGGTTGCCTTCGTCCGGCCTCTGGCGCTCTCCCACCTGAAGAAAGGCCCGTCCGACCAGCGGACCAATGTGGACCGGCTGATCGGTGAGCCGGCGTTGGTGATGGAGGCCGTGACCTCCGACGGCGGCCTTGTGAAAATCGGCGGAGACATCTGGAGTGCCCGCTCCGCAGCGGGAGTGCTTCCCGCTGGCCAGAAAGTGGTCGTTTCAGCCATCGACGGCGCAACAGCAGTAGTTTCGGTACCGCCGACGGCGGCTGCCGGTCCAGATACAGCCTGACAATTGGGGAACAAGGAGTTGTATGGAAAACGCAGGCGGAACCGCATTGGCCATTGTGCTGGTGGTCCTGATCGTCTTTGTCATCATAGTTTTGGTCCGGTCTGTCCGGATCATCCCGCAGGCGCGTGCCGGCGTGGTGGAACGGCTCGGCAAGTACCAGCGGACGCTCAACCCCGGCCTGACCATTCTGATTCCGTTCGTGGACCGGCTCCTGCCGCTCCTGGACCTCCGGGAGCAGGTGGTGTCCTTTCCGCCGCAGCCTGTCATCACGGAGGACAACCTGGTGGTCTCCATCGACACCGTAGTGTACTTCCAGGTTACCGATCCGCGGGCCGCCACCTATGAGATCGCCAACTACATCCAGGCCGTGGAGCAGCTCACTACCACCACGCTGCGCAACGTGGTGGGCGGACTCAACCTGGAAGAAGCCCTCACCTCGCGGGACCAGATCAACGGACAGCTCCGTGGCGTCCTGGACGAGGCCACCGGCCGCTGGGGCATCCGCGTCTCACGGGTGGAACTGAAGGCCATCGATCCGCCGCACTCCATCCAGGATTCGATGGAGAAACAGATGCGCGCCGAGCGCGACCGACGCGCGGCCATCCTCACGGCTGAGGGGACCAAACAATCAGCCATCCTGACTGCGGAAGGCCAGCGGCAGGCCGCCATCCTTAGGGCCGAAGGCGAGGCCAAGGCGGCCATCCTCCGTGCCGACGGCGAATCCCAAGCCATCCAGAAGGTCTTTGACGCCATCCACAAGGGCAATCCGGACCAGAAGCTGCTGGCCTACCAATACCTCCAGACGCTGCCCAAACTGGCAGAGGGGTCGGCCAACAAGCTGTGGATCATTCCAAGTGAAGTCGGGGAAGCCCTGAAGGGAATCGGCAACGCCCTCGGGGGCACCACTGCGGACTCCCCGGAGGCCGGCGGTAAGGAGGGCACGCGGTTCCAGCCGGGACCCGCCGCGCCCAGCCAGCCTTAGCAACTTAGAGAAGGAGAGGGTTCCGCGGCGTCCGCGGAACCCTCCTTTTTTGGTCCAGACGGGATAGCACCCATATAATTGGGTATTTGTCCGGCAGGAGAATACCAGCTGGAACAACCAAGCTTCGCAATGCGTTGAATCCTATGATGCAGCACAGTGCACACAGTAGTCCGGCAGTGCCATGGCGCGCCGGCTGGCGTGGAGATTTCATCCGCGAACCGACCAGAGGGAGAAAAGATGAGCGATCGCAGCCTGCGGGGCATGCGCCTTGGCGCGCAGAGCATGGAGACCGAGTCCGGAGTTGAGCCGGCTCCGCGCCAACGGGTCGAATACCGCTGCGCGGATGGCGAGCAGGTCTTTGTCACGTTCTCCTCCGAGGCGGAAATTCCTCCCGTGTGGGTCTCCAAGACCGGCAAGGAAGCGCTCCTGGTAGATGGCGAAAAGCCGGACACCAGCAATGACAAGGCAGTCCGTACCCACTGGGACATGCTGCTGGAACGCCGCTCCCTGCCCGAACTTGAGCAGATCCTTGAAGACCGCCTGACCATCCTGCGCGAACGCCGCGGAGAGCGCCGCTCGGCATAGGTCCACAGCGTATGAAAAAGGGGGCGCCCCCGCACTTTCGTGCGGGGGCGCCCCCTTCTTCTTTCTCCTGCGGAGGGCCGGACTTACCGGCCCCCCGCGGAGTGTTACGCCTGCTTGTTCTTCAGTTTGCCGGCCAGGGTGTTCCACCGCGCACCCAGGCCCCATTTGGTGACGTTGATCATGGCTTCCACCACGATGTTGCCGCTCATCTTCGACGCTCCCAGTTCACGCTCGACGAAGGTGATGGGACGTTCCTCGATGCGCAGTCCGAGTTTGGCCACGCGCCATGCCAGGTCCACCTGGAAGCCGTAGCCCACCGAGTCCACCTGGTCCAGGTTGAGCTTTTCCAGCGTGGTCCTGCGGAACGCACGGTAACCGCCGGTGACGTCCTTGATGGGCAGGCCCAGCATCAGGCGGGCGTAGGTGCTGCCCACCCGTGAAATTGCCTGCCGGTACAGCGGCCAGTTGACCACGCTGCCGCCGGGAACCCAGCGTGAGCCCATGGCCAGGTCGGCGCCCTGGTCCACCGCTTCGAGCAGCTGGGGAAGCTGCTCGGGCTGGTGTGAGCCGTCCGCGTCCATCTCTACCAGGACGTCGTAGCCGGCGTCCAGGCCCCACTTGAAACCGGCGATGTAGGCGGCGCCCAGCCCTTCCTTGCCCTTGCGGTGCAGGACGTGGACCTGGGAGTCCTCGGCCGCGAAGCCGTCGGCAAGCTGGCCGGTGCTGTCAGGGCTGTTGTCATCGACCACCAGGACGTCCGACGCCGGAACGGCCTTCCGAAGGCGCTGGAGCGTCTTGGGCAGCGACTCCAGTTCGTTGTAGGTGGGAATGATCGTAAGGACGCGCACAAAGGGCCTTTCCTGGTGGAATTGGTCGGTGCACCGCAGGCCGGCCTTGCCGGCCCCGGGCGCAACTCCCCATTATAGGGCGGACGGTTGACCGGTCAGGAACGCAAAGCCGGGCTGGCGAAGAGTTCCGCCCCGGTTTTTACAGTTTGCAGGCATACAGGATCGGAGCCTGTGTCCAGGGCCGGGAGCAAAGGCGTCCTGGCCCGGGGGTCGGTGCTCCACGACTGGACGCGCCCATCAGCCACCTGGACCATCAGTTCCTCCACCTCCCACACGGCAAAGCTTGCCGGGGCGCCTGGCACAAGCTGCCCCGCCATGGGATTCGGGTGCCGGGCCGCCCTCCAACCGGCGCGGGTGTGGCCAAGGAAGGCTGCCCGCGCGGAGATCCGTTCCCCAGGGTTGTGATGTTCCACGCACGCCCGCACGCTGGCCCACGGGCGCAGAGGGGTAACCGGACTGTCGCTGCCAAAGCAGACGGGAACCCCTGCAGAGTAGAAAGCGGCAAACGGATTCATCGAGCCGCCCCGCTCCCCCAGCCTGCGCCCGTACAGACCGCCCGGTCCGCCCCAGGCGGCATCGAAGGCCGGCTGTGCGCTGACGGTCACGGAGTAGTGCGCCAACCTGGCCACAGCGGCGGCGTCCGCCATCTCCACGTGCTCAAACCGGTGGCCTGCAGCGCGCACCCGCTGCTCCCCCACTTCCTTGGCGGCCAGGTCCAGCGCTTCCAGCGCCGCGTCCAGCCCTGCGTCGCCGATCACATGGAAACCACCCTGAATCCCGGCCAGCGAGCAGGCCGCCAGATGGGCCGCCGCCTGCTCGACCCCAAGGTACAGCGAGCCGCGTTCCCCGGCTGCGTCACTGTAGTCGCTGCGAAGTGCGGCAGTGCGGGAACCCAGTGACCCGTCAATGTTCAGGTCGCCGGCCAGCCCACGAAGGCCTGGGGGGAACTGCGCCACCAGCGCGCGGGCCTGTTCCTCGGACGACACCAGGCCACCCCAGTAGGGCATGACTTCCGGGAACTGTGGCCCGCCCCGTTCGTCGAGGTTCCATCCGGCGGCCATCCTGAGGTCATCGGTCCCGCCGATGTGGGGCGCGCCCATTTCCGCTACGGCGACGTACCCGTTGGCGGCAGCTTCGCCAAGGGCACGGGCCTGGTGGCGCTTCAGGGCCTCCTGGGGCATCTGCCGTGTTGCCAGCCGGGCTGCTTCGTGGGCTGCCCGCGTAACCCAGGCGCCGCCGTCGTACCCGTCTTTATTCCGGAGGGCGGCGGACTCCGCCATGGACGTGGAAACCAGTGCGGAATGCACGTCGACGCGCGACAGGTACACCGGCCTGCCCCCGGACGCTCGTTCGAGTTCTTCGGCGCTGGGGAGGGCGGGATCGGCCCAGGCTGACTCGTCCCAGCCGTGGCCGAGGACCGGCCCTTCCCCGGGGGCTCCGGCGACTGCGTCCAGCACCGCCCGGGCAGAGGTGGCTGCCCCAAGCTGCAGCGACTCCAGCGCGATGCCGGTTTCCGTCAGGTGCACGTGAGAGTCAACGAAGCCCGGCGCAACCAGGGCGCCGCGGAGGTCGATGATCTCCATGGAGCTGTCGGCAATGGACGACGCCCCCTGCTCCGAGCCCACCCACGCAACGGTGTCGCCGTCCACCAGCATGGCGGTGGCGAACGGGTCTGCGGCGGTATAGACGGACCCGTTCCGGTACAGCACCGGGGCGGGGCGGGAAGTGGCGTCGGAACGGGGCATGGGGGCGGGACTCCTGGGATGAGTGCAGGCCGGCGTCAACCGGCAAGGGATAGAAGCGGGGTTAGAGAACGGAAGAGTAAGCCACGACGCCGCGGCGGATGAGGTTGATGGCTTCGGCGCACAGCCGCGCCAGGCGCGGTTCCAGGCCCGGGATCTTGGCGAGCTGGTCCAGGAGGTCAACCACCTGCTTGACCCAGCGGACAAAGTCTCCCGCGGCAAGGTCGGTGCCGCTCAGGACATCCTGCAGGTGCCGCCCGCGGGCCCACTTGTACAGTGGCCACACGAGGCCCAGTTCGGGCTCACCGGTCAATGGAAGCTTGTTTTCCTCTTCCACGTCCTCAAGGACTGACCACTCCCTGACCACGATGTCCACCGAGGTCTCCAGGGAGACGCTCGGCATGCGCGGCCGCAGGCCCCGGTCCTCGCGTTTGGCCTGGTAGACCAGCACGCTGGCCAGGGCAGCAACTTCGGCGGCGTCCAGGTCATCGAACGCGCCCAGGCGCAGTGACTGGGAGATCAGCAGGTCCTTCTCGCCGTAGATCCTGCGCAACCGCTGGCCATCCGCGCTGATCTTCAGGGCGCCGTCGCCGGTGTCCTCAAGGTAGCCATAGGCGGAAAGGACGTCACACACCCGGTCGAAGGTTTTGGCGATCGTGTTGGTGCGGCCCTGGATTTGGCGGACCAGGCCGTCCGTTTCACGCCGCAGCTTCCACCAGCGTTCCGACCACCGCGCGTGGTCTTCCCGTTCGCTGCAGCCGTGGCAGGGGTGTGCCTTGAGGGCCCGGCGCAGATCGGCGATGCGCCTCTCCTGGTTGGGAAATGCGGCGCCGCGGCCGAAATCGTGGTTGCGGTTCTGCCCGGGAGCAGGCGGCCGGTTCTCGCGCAGGGCGTTCCGTGCGCTGGAGGCAAGGTCCCGCCGGGACTTGGGCACCTTGGCATTGAAGGATTTGGGAATGCGGATCCGGGTAACCGGCGCGATGGGTCCTTCCAGGTCGTCGGCTCCTATCCGGCGCAGCTGGTTGTCCAGGGTGAGCACGGCAGGCCGCGGCTCGCGGCTGCTGTGGTCAGAGCTGAGGACGACGGCGGGCCCCGGGGCACGCCCGCCGGGAACGTTGACGACGTCCCCGGGCAGGAGGCGCGCGAGGGAGTCGTCACTGAGTGACTTCTGGACCCGCGACTTGGTCCGGGAGGTGGCACTCTCGGCATCGGAGAGTTCCCGGCGCAGCCGGGCATACTCCGTGAAGTCGCCAAGGTGGCAGGTCATGGACTTGGCGTAGCCCGCAAGGGATTCCTCCCGGCTCCGCACCTGCCTGGCCAGCCCAACCACCGACCGGTCGGCCTGGAACTGGGCAAAGGACGATTCCAGGATTTCCCGGGCCCTGGCACGCCCAAACTGCGCCAGGAGGTTGATGCTCATGTTGTAGGTGGGCCGGAAACTGGAGTTCAGCGGATACGTTCGCCGCGACGCCAGGCCTGCCACCGCTGTGGGGTCCGTGCCCGGCTGCCACAGCACCACTGCGTGCCCTTCAACATCGATGCCGCGCCGGCCGGCCCTGCCCGTCAGCTGGGTGTACTCCCCCGCGGTGATGTCGACGTGGGCTTCGCCGTTGAACTTGTCCAGCTTCTCCAGCACCACGGAACGGGCGGGCATGTTCACGCCCAGCGCCAAGGTCTCCGTGGCGAACACCGCCTTGACCAGGCCGTCGGCGAAGAGTTTTTCCACCACTTCCTTGAAGGTGGGCAGCATGCCGGCGTGGTGTGCAGCGAAGCCGCGAAGCAGTCCGTCGCGCCAGGTCCAGAAACCCAGGACGTCGAGGTCGTCTGGTGGAATGTCCTGGCCGGCCTCGTCAACGCGCTGGGCAATGATCCGCTGTTCTTTTTCCGTGGTAAGCCACAAGCCGGATCCCACACATTGCGCGACGGCCGCCTCACACCCTGCGCGCGAGAAGATGAAGGTGATGGCCGGCAGCAGGTCCATCCGGTCCAGGCTTGCGATTACCTGCGGTCGGCTGGCGGGGCGTACCCCCGTTGGTTCGCTCCTGCCCGGGCGGTCGTAACCGCCACGGCCACGCTGGCCGCGGCGGCCAGCGCCCGGCCGGCTGCGGAAACTCTGCTGGCTCTCACTGCGTGCCACCGTCAGCAGGTCCGGGTTGACGTCGAAGCCCCGTCCCTTCGCGGTGTCCCGGGTCTTGGCAGCCGGCACCGGCTGCTGGTCCCCGTCCTCAACCGGCGGGGCGATTTCGTCGAAGGTGGTTTCCCCGGCGAACAGGTCCATGATTTGCCGGCCCACCATGACGTGCTGCCACAGCGGCACCGGACGGTGTTCGGAAACAATGATGTCCGTGTCCCCGCGGACGGTATCGAGCCAAGCGCCGAACTCTTCGGCATTCGAAACGGTTGCGCTGAGCGAAGCGACCTGGACCTCGCTGGGGAGGTGGATGATGACTTCCTCCCAGACTGCACCACGGAACCGGTCGGCAAGGTAATGGACCTCGTCCATGACCACGTAGCCAAGGTCGTCGAGGGTGGCTGAGTCCGCGTACAGCATGTTCCGCAGGACTTCCGTGGTCATGACCACCACCTGGGCGTCCCCGTTGATACTGGTGTCGCCAGTGAGGAGGCCCACGTTGTCCGCACCGTACTTTTCGGTGAGTTCGGTGAACTTCTGGTTGCTGAGGGCCTTGATGGGGGTGGTGTAGAACGCCTTCAGCCCACGCTGAAGGGCCAGGTAGATGGCGAACTCCCCCACGATGGTTTTGCCGGCGCCCGTGGGGGCCGCCACCAGGACCCCCCTGCCCTCCTGCAGGGAACGGCAGGCCTGCCGCTGGAAGTCGTCAAGTTCGAAGGCCAGGGTGCGGGTAAAGGCTCCAAGATACGTGGCGGCCTCGGCCCTGCGTTCCGCGCTGGCGCGGTATCTCTCAGCCGGCGAGAGTTCTTCAGGATCGATGGGCCCGGTGGAGAAGGGTCCGGTGGTGGAGGACATACCCCAAGCCTAGCGGCAGGCTAGAGCTTCTTAAGCTCGCTGCTTGGGGTGGCGATGTCCGCCGTTGCCTCGGTTTCCTCGACCTGCTTGGCCTGGCGGCGATCGCGGCGCCTGTCGTTCAGGATGCAGATGCCAATAGCTGCAAAGAACAGGGCCAGCAGTGGACCGGCCAGCATGAACATCGATATGGCATCCGCGCCGGGGGCGGCCATGGCCGCGAGGACAAACACCAGGAAGACGGTGATGCGCCAGGCCTTGAGGATGGTCCGGCCTGAAATAAGGCCTGCCATGTTGATGCCCACGAGCACCACGGGTACCAGGAACGCCAAGCCGAGCATCAGCACCATGCGGGTCACGAACTCGATGTAGGTCCTGGCATCGATGACGCTGGAAGACCCCTGGGGGGTGAACTGTGTCAGCGCGTGGACAACCTGCGGAACCACCAGCCAGCCCACCCAGATCCCGGCGAGGAACAGCGGGATGGCAGCAGCCATGTAGCCCAGGGTGTAGCGCCGCTCCTTGGATGTCAGGCCCGGCGTGATGAACGCCCAGAGCTGGTAGATCCAGATGGGGCTCGAGATGACGGCACCGATGAGGAGCGACATCTGGAGCTTGAAATCAAAGGGTGAGGCAATGGTCCCGAAGTTGATGGCGGCAAGTCCGCCGGTCTCATTGGAAATACGGTTGACCGGCTCGGCCAGGGCCTTCAGCAGCGGATCGTAAAGTATCCAGCCCCCAATACCGCCAATGACGACGCCGATAGCCGACTTGATCAGCCGGTTTTTCAGCTCCTTGACGTGCTCCCAAAGCGACATCCGCCCCTCAGGATTGGCTTTGCGGGCCCGAGACAGTGCCACGGTAGGTCAGGCGCGGGTTGAAGGCGGAACGTCAGTGCCGTCTGTCGGCTCTCCGGGCTTCGCCTTGGGGTGGTTCACAATGGTTCCTTCCACGGGACCGGAGGGGTCGGTGGAGTCGGCCTTGCCGTCGTTCTTCATTTCCTTGACCTCGGACCTGATGATCCGCATGGACTGTCCCAGGCTGCGGGCCATGGCCGGAAGCTTGGGGGCTGCGAAGAGAAGCAAAGCAACGATGATGATGATTACGATTGGCCAAGGGCCATCAAAGAGTCTTCCCACGGGAAATCCTTTCCTCTAACTACATCCTACTTCTATGTGAAGTCGAGATCTCCGAGCGCCTGCGGCTGGCCCCGGTCCTTTTTGCGCTGCACTCGCCTGCGTCGGCGTTCTTCGCGCCGCGCCAGTTTGGATGCCTCGTAATCATGTCGCATGACGGCGGGCGAGGCAAAAACGGCAGAGCCCGGGCGCGGCCCCTCCGCTTCACCTGGCGCCTCCTGCACCTCGGGTGGGTTCAGGTGCCCCAGCTTTTCGCCCGCGGCGCCGAGATCCTTCATGGTCGCCATGAACTGCCGGAACAGACGGAGGCCCAGAAGGACATAGAACAGCAGGGACAGTGCGACGAGCGCCACCCATATGAGAATCCAGGACCACCAAGGCATGCTGAGAAGTCTATCCGGCGTATCTGTCCAGTGATGCCGCCAGCCACTCCCGGGCAGCCGTGGCCAGGTCGGCGGGCGCCAGGATCCGGGCGGTACCGCCGTGCTGGGCCACGAACATGGGCAGCCACGCCGTGTTGCCGAAGCGGATCTCTGCCACCATCCCGCCGTCGGGAAGCTCTGCCGTGCGTTCGGCGTAGTAGTCGTCCGCAAGCCCCCTCCCCTGGCGGGTGAGCTGGACGGTGACGGTGGTGTCGTCGTCGTTGGGCGTGAAGAGCTTGGCCGGGACGCCTCCCTCGGCTGCTCCTGTCTTGCTGGCATGTGCGCCGTTCGGGTGGATGTCCTGTATCCGGTCCAGACGGAAGTTCCGGAGTCCCTGCACGAGGTGGCACCACGCTTCGAAGTACCAGGTGTTGTCCAGCGAGTACAGGCGCAGCGGGTCGACGTCGCGTTCACTGACCGCGTCCCGCTGGGGTGACAGGTAGGCCAGGTGGAGCTGGGAGCGCGACTCGATGGCCTGCCGGACCGTGGCGTGGATGCCTGCGTCGGCGGGAGCCACCTGGGGGCCGGCAATGGAGGCCGCACGGAGCCCTTCTTCTCCTGCGGCTGCCAGGAGTTTCAAAGTGACCGATTCCAGGGCGCCGCCGCCGGGCAGGTCGGGCAGGCCATTAAGGGTTTCAAGTCCTGTGAGCAGGGCGCATGCTTCCTCGACGGTGAACCGGACAGGCCTCTTGAGGTCGAGGTCCTGGGTGATGAAGACGTGGTCGTCCTCCCATTGGATGTCGAGCAGGTCATCCGGATACCCCTCCGGCAACCCGGAGCAAATGAGGATCCGAAGGTCCGCCTCAAGTTCTCCGCGGGTGACGCCAAAGTGGTTGGCCACGTCCTGGATGTGGAGGCCCTGGTTGTGGACCAGGAATGGGACCAGCTGCAGCATGCGCTTGAGCTGGTCCTCCGAGGTTCCTTTCGGGGCAGGGCGCGGTCTGCGGCCCCCAAAAGTGTAGGCAGGTGGGACCGAGTCGCTGAAGTCAGCAGCGGCCTGAAGGCGGCGCTGGACGGAGCGGGACAGCTCAGCGGGTTCAACTGCCAGGGCCTCCGGCCCGTATGAGGCCAGCTCCTCGGCCAGGACTTCAAGGTCCCGGTACTCGAGGACAAGCCGGTCATATCCGTCTACGGGTGGAGCGGATGTCTGCTGCCGGCTCTCCGCGACCGCACGGCGGCGCAGGGCGAGGAGGTGTCCTTTCCGGACGTCCACTTCGGCTGTGCGCAGCGGCAACTCAGGGAGCCGGTCCAGCTCTGCGCGGATGTTGAAATCAGCCGGCGGTGTGTAGTGCTCCCGGGCGACGGTCGTCACAGCACTGGTGAGGCGGGACAGGCGGAACTGCCGTGCTGCCTTCCGGGCGCGGTCGTACCCCATGAGGTACCACTGGCCGAATCGGCTGCCAAGGCCCCACGGCTCAACAGTCCGCTCTTCCTCTTTGCCCGTGCTGGACGCAAGATACGTGAACGAAACGGGATGCCGGGCGTGCATCGCTGCGACGATGTCATCGAAGGCCTGGCCGGCCGGCTTGATCCGTGGCTGGACACCGGCAGGAAGTTCAACCTTGGCCAGCCGCCCGGACGCCTGCAGCTTGCGCAGTGCGCTTTGGGCTGCGGTCCCCAAGGCAGCCCGCTCCCAAAGCTGGGACGCCAGCAGGAGCACCGTCCATTCTTCGGGTGCGAGCTGGACGTCAGGGAGCCGGTTCGATTCCTTGCCTATCCTGTACCGGGTAGTGGCGGGATCGTCCTCGCTCCACCCAAGGTCAGTCAGGGTCTCGACGTCGAAGCCCATCGCCCGCAGGTCATTCTTGTCCCGTTCGAACATCCGCCCGAAAGCGACGTCGTTGCCGGAGGTGTCGTGGTAGATCTTTTCACGCAACTCGCTGCGGCGGAGCCCGTAGCGGGTGTTGAGCAGAGCAATGAGCAGGTTCAGGAGGCGTTCGGTGCGGGATACGGACACCTTGGTTACGTTACTAAACCCGCCCGCTGAAAGCAGAAAGCGCGGCTGCACGGAGGGCAATCCTCCATGCAGCCGCGCTGTTTGCTGCGTCCCGGGGCCGGATCAGCGGACGGCGACGAGGTCCACGACAAAGATGAGGGCTTCGTTGGGGGCAATCGCTCCTCCGGCACCGCGCGAGCCGTAGGCCAGCTCTGACGGGATCTCCAGGCGGCGGCGGCCCCCGACCTTCATGCCCAGCAGGCCCTGGTCCCAGCCCTGGATAACCTGGCCCACGCCAACGCGGAAGTCCAGCGGAGTGCCGCGGCCCCATGACGCGTCGAACTCTTCCCCGGTGGACCAGGCGACGCCGACGTAATGGGTGGAGACGGTGTCCCCGGCTTTGGCTTCGCGTCCCGTTCCCTCAATGAGGTCGGTGATGACGAGTTCCGTAGGGACGTCGCCTTCGGGGAAATCGATCTCGGGCTTCTGGCGGTCGAATTCCCGCTGTCCAAACGACATGCTTGCTCCTATGCGTGAGAGTGATGGGTGCCGCGAAGGCCGCGGCGTCCCTGTAAGTCTTGCTACTTGACCCCGAGGATGTCCACTACGAAGACAAGGTCGCCCTTTGCCTGGCCCTGGCCGGCGTCGCCGTAGGCAAGGTCTTTGGGTATCACCAGCAGGACGCGGGAACCTACAGTCTTGCCGGTGAGGCCCTGCGTCCAGCCCTTTATGACACCGGAGAGGGGGAAGGTGGCAGGCTGGCCCCGGTCAAAGCTGGAGTCGAACTTGGTGCCGTCGGCCAGGTTGACCCCAACGTAGTTGACCGTCAGGGTGTCGCTTTCCTTGACCGCGGCGCCGGTGCCCTTGATCAGGTCCTGGGAGACCAGCGATGTGGGGGCGGGCGCGCCTGCAACATTGATCTGCGGTACGCCGTCCTTATCCGTCACAGTCGGAAGCCCGGCCGGCGGGGTCACCGTTTCACCCTGGGGCTTGTCGAGGACGGGGGTAGCGTCGGCAGCAGACACTACTTTGATGATCAGCAGCTGGGTGGGCTGGGCCGCGGCACTGGGGCTCGGGCTCGCGCTGTCAGAGGGGCTTGCACCATCGGAGGGGCTGGGGCTCGCGGAGGGAGAGCTCTGCTGTCCGGGGACGGCCAGCGCCAGGCTGGACCCTACCTTGGCACCTACGAACGCGTTGTAGATGACGGCGCTGCTGGTCTTGAGCTGATCGTTCAGCTCCAGGCTTTCCGGCTCATTGGGAAAAGTATCCTCAAGCTGCGAGCCGTCCGTGCCGTTCAGGGCCAGGATCGAAATCTTGGCTACCTGGTTTGCCTTGATGGTGTCACCGCTGCCTTCGGACACCACCTTGATAGTGGGCTGGGTGACGGTCAGCGGCTTGTCGAAGTCCACACCCGGGGCCTTCTTGTCCCCGTTGTCGGTCAGTTTGAGGGAGTCGAACTTTGCAGTCTCCCCGGCGGACTGGCTGCTGGGCTCTGGCTGCGAAGATGTGCCTCCGCAGGCGGTCAGGAGCAGCAGGCCGGGAAGGAGGATTGCTAGTAGTCGGCGCACGTAGGAAAACTTTCGTCGGGGCAGGGTGGATACGACATTCCGCATCGCGGCGGACAATGCCGTTCGAAGGGTCCCGTTAAAAAGGACCTTATCCAGAATAGACCCTGAAGCTGGACGTCAGCCCATAGAGTCCAGAAGAGCCTCCACGCGGTCGTCCACGCTGCGGAAGGGATCCTTGCACAGGATGGTCTGGTGGGCGCGGTCATTCAATTTAAGATGCACCCAGTCCACGGTGTAGTCCCGCCCCAGTTCCTGCGCACGGCGGACAAAGTCACCCCGCAGCTTGGCACGGGTGGTTTGCGGTGGTGCATCCACCGCGCCCTTGATCACCGTATCGTCAACGATCCTGCGGACCGCACCGCGTGATTGCAGCAGGTAGAAGAGCCCGCGGCTGCGGGAAATGTCGTGGTACGTAAGGTCCAACTGGGCGATCCGTGGCGCATCCAGTGCCAGGCCGTGGCGTTCGCGGTAGTTGTCCATCAGCTTCTTCTTGATGGCCCAATCGATCTCAGTGTCAATGCCCCTGGTGTCGCCCGACTCGATGGCGTGGAGTGTGCGTTCCCACAGATCCAGGATCAGCGGAACATGCTGGTTGTGGGCACCGTGTTCGTTGACGAAGGCCGTGACCTTGCCCAGGTACTCCTGCTGAATCTCCAAGGCAGTGAGCTGCCGCCCGTTGGCGAGGCGCACCAGCGCGCGGCCGGTGAGGTCGTGGGAGATTTCCCGGATGCTGCGGATGGGGTTCTCCATCCGCATGTCACGCATGATCACCCCTGCTTCGATCATCCGAAGGACGAGGTCCACGGTGCCGATTTTCATCAGCGCCGTTGCTTCGGACATGTTGGAATCCCCCACGATGACGTGCAGCCGCCGATAGAACTCGGCGTCGGCATGAGGCTCATCCCTGGTATTAATGATGGGCCTGGACCGGGTGGTGGCCGAGGAGACGCCCTCCCAGATGTGGTCGGCGCGCTGGGAGAAGGCGTAGGTGGCACCGTGCGGTGTCTTCAGGATCTTTCCCGCCCCGGCGATGAGCTGGCGGGTAACGAGGAACGGGATCAGGATCTCGGCGAGGCGGGAAAACTCGCCGCGCCGGGGAATGAGGTAATTTTCGTGGCTGCCGTACGAATTGCCCGCCGAGTCGGTGTTGTTCTTGAATAGGTACACGGTGCCGTTGAACCCCTCGGCGGCCAGCCGCGCCTGGGCTTCATCCACCAGGTCGTCGAGGATCAATTCACCGGCGCGGTCGTGGGCGATCAGCTGGGCAAGGTCATCGCATTCCGCCGTGGCATATTCCGGGTGGGACCCTACGTCGAGATAAAGCCGCGAACCGTTGGTAAGGAACACATTGGATGAGCGCCCCCAGCTGACCACCTTGCGGAACAGGTACCGGGCCACCTCCTCCGGAGCAAGAGGCCTGGAGTCGGGACTCGAGTAGGAGATCCCGAATTCGGTTTCAATGCCGAAGATTCTCTTGTCCATTTTGTTCCTCCTAGGCCAGCAGGGCTGTGATGTCCGCGCCGCTCAATCTGCGGAAGGCGCGCCGGGTGCCGCGGGAGCTGTCGGAGAGCCTGTCGAGGACGGCCACTTCAAGAGCGCTTGACGGCAACGGCGTCGATGGCTGGTCCCCCTCCTGGGCGGGCGTCAGTCCCTTCACTGCGAGCCGCACCGCGTCGGCGAAGCCCAGGGACGCCTGCCATCCGGCGTCGATGACCGCGGAAACCTTCTCAGCCTGGCCGCCCATGACGACGAAACTGTGCTCGTCCGCGATCGAGCCATCGAACGTTAACCGGTACAGATGGTCTTCGGCCTGGGTGGGACCTACTTCTGCCACGGCGAGTTCCACTTCAAACGGCTTTTGCTCGGCGGTGAATACGGCGCCCAGGCTTTGCGCGTAAACGCTGGCCAGACCGCGGGCGGTAACGTCCTCGCGGTCATAGGAGTAACCGCGGACGTCGGCATAGCGGACACCGGCCTGGCGGAGGCTTTCGAATTCGTTGTACTTGCCAACGGCGGCGAACGCGATCTTGTCGTAGATTTCGCCGACTTTGTGCAGGGACGGCGAAGGGTTCTCCGCGACAAGCGCAATGCCATCGGCGCAGCTGATGACCACCACCGAGCGGCCGCGGGCGATGCCCTTCCGCGCGAAATCCGCGCGGTCCTTCATCAGCTGCTCGGGCGACACATAGAACTGCTGCGTCATCTCAGGCCTCCCGTCCGGCGATGGTGCGGGCCTCGATCACGCCGCGGGACGCGGCTGCGAGTTCGGCCTCCGGAATACGTCGGGCCCCCGTGCTGTCCACCGTGTAGACCACGGGCCACAACTGCCTTACCGTATCCGGGCCGCCGGTGGCGGAATCGTCGTCGGCGGCGTCGTACAGGGATTCCACGGCAACGGAGAGCGCTTCCGCTGCCGTCAGGTTGGGGCGCCAGAGCTTTTTCAGGGCGCCACGGGCGAAGACAGAACCGGACCCTACCGTGTGGTGCTCGTGTTCCTCGTACCTGCCCCCGGTAACGTCGTAGGAGAACAGTCGGCCGAGACCGGCGGTGGTGTCAAAACCTGCAAACAGAGGGACCACTGCGAGCCCCTGCAAGGCCAGCGGAAGGTTGCCCCTGATCATGGCCCCGAGCCGGTTGGCCTTGCCTTCGAGGCTGAGCTGCGTTCCCTCAATCTTTTCGTAATGTTCAAGTTCGACCTGGAAAAGCCTGGTCAGGTCGATTGCTATGCCGGCTGTTCCGGCGATGCCAAGGACGGAGAAGTGGTCCGCCGGGAAGACCTTTTCGATGTGCCTGCTGGCGATGACGTTTCCCATGGTGGCCCGCCTGTCGCCGGCCATCAGGACACCGCCCCCGTAGCTCATCGCAACGATGGTCGTGGCGTGTGGAACCTGCAAAGGGGCAGCCGCCGTCGCGCCACCCGGCAGGGACCGGTTGAAGGGCAGCAGCTCAGGCCGGTCCCGTAGTAGGTGCTCGGTAAAGGACGAGGTGGCGTTGGCGGCTACCTGGTTGGCGGTTGATTCCTGCACTCATCACTCCTTGAACGTGGTACTTCAACGTCGGTACAGATTCCGGCCGTCCGCGGCTTCCGCCACCTCCCGGGTCCGGGTTACTGGCCGCCCTTTTGGACAAAGGCCCGGACAAACTCCTCGGCGTTGGATTCCAGGACGCCGTCGATTTCGTCGAGCAGGTCATCCACGCCTTCGGTTGATGCCGAGGCCTGCGCTTCGGGCGGAGCCGGGGGTGCCTCGGGGATGTCTTCGTCGACCTGGGTGTCGCGTGATTGCGGCTGCTGTTGCTCCTGGCCTGCCATTGGTTTCCCTCCTTCTGACTTCGGCGGATCAAGCGGATCCGCCGATATGCCCATCCTGCCACGGGATAGGCGTTCCGGCGCGGTTTACGCCGCAGGCGGAGTGCTGTTGTGTCCCAGCAGTTCCCCGAGGAACGGGGCCGCATCCCGGTAGCGCTCAAACAACGCTCCGGTGAGGGCTTTGGTTCCCCTCAGCGGCTCCCGGGTGGGAACCCGCTGAAGCCGTCCGTAACCCGGCACGTCGAAGATAACGGAGTCCCAGCTTGCCCCCACCACGTCCTTGCCGAAGGTGCTGATGCACTTGCCCCGGAAGAAGGCCCGGGTATCGGCCGGAGGCTCGGACACGGCCTTTGCGATGGCGGCATCATCCACCACACGCTGCATCCGGTTCCTGGACAGGAGCCGGTAGTAGAGGCCTTTTTCGGGCCTGATATCGGCCCACTGGAGATCCACCAGGCCCAGCCTGGCATCACTCCACTCAAGTCCGTCGCGCTGGCGGTAGCCCTCCAGCAGGGAAAGCTTGGCCACCCATTCCACAGAGGAGGCAGCAGCAGCGCGGTCATTATCAAGCTGGGTGAGAACCGACGCCCACCGCTCCAGCACCTCGTGGGTGTGCCCGTCACCGTCCACCGAGTCACCCACGCCGGTGTCCTGGGCAAGTTTGGCGGCGGCCTCGTGGTACATCCACTGCAGGTCCAGGGCAGTGACGCGGCGGCCGTCCAGCAGGCGCAGCTTCGCTGTCAGTGTGGTGTCATGGCTTACGGTCTTGAGCGCTGCGACGGGCTCGAAGACCTCGATCCTGGGCGCCAGACCGGCCTCGATGAGGCTGAGGACCAGCGCCGTAGTGCCGAACTTGAGGTAGTTGGACACCTGGCTCAGGTTGGCGTCCCCGATGATGACGTGCAGGCGCCGGTATTTGTCCGCGGTGGCGTGCGGCTCATCCCTGGTGTTGATGATAGGCCTGCGGATAGTGGTTTCCAGGCCCACTTCAGCTTCGAAGAAGTCCGCCCGCTGGCTGATTTGGAAGCCGGGGATGGAGCTGTCCTGGCCGATTCCCACGCGGCCTGCTCCGCACACCACCTGGCGGCTCACAAAAAACGGCGTCAGCCCGCGAACAATGTCCCCGAAAGGCACCGACCTGGGCATGAGGTAGTTCTCGTGGGAACCGTAGGACACGGACTTGTTGTCCGTGTTGTTCTTGTAGAGGTTGACCGGCGGGAGGGCAGGGTCCGCGGCCAGCCGGCGCACGGCGGCAAGTCCAACCAGGTCCCCCGCCGCGTCCCAGGCCACCGCATCCCGCGGGTTGGTGACCTCCGGGCTTGAGTATTCAGGGTGTGCATGGTCCACGTAAAGTCGGGCCCCATTGCCCAGGACCATGTTCATGAGGAGGGTTCCGGACTCATCCTGCCCGTCCAGTTCAAGTTCCTCGCGGCCGTAAGCCAGAGCCACCGCCTCTGCATCAAGGACGGGCGGCTGGTCGGTCAGCTGGCTGGGATGGGCCGCGCCCCTGTCCACCGTCCAGCCGCGGGCGTCATGGAGCGGCTCTTCATCGGTGTAGTCCCAACGGGTTTCAGCTCCACCCGCAGCCCGCTGCCGGGTGACTTGGGCGTACGCCTGCACCACCCGGGCGCTCATCATGGTGGCATTGGCGGAGGGTGCGGAAGGGGCGTGGATGCCGTATTCGGTTTCCGCCCCCATGACCCGCATGGCTCCGCCGGCGGGGAGAGCCTCCCCGCCGGCGGATCCCTGTGCACCCGTCATAGATACTGTCCTGTGGTGGGCATGGTCTCGATGGACTTGCCGGGCTCCTGGCCTGCCTTCCCTTGGACGATGGTGCGGATGTAAGTGATCCGTTCGCCCTTCTTTCCGGAAATCCGGGCCCAGTCATCCGGGTTGGTGGTGTTGGGCATGTCCTCGTGTTCACGAAACTCGTCCACCACCGCCCGCAGCAGGTGCTCGATCCGGAGCCCCTTCTGGTGGGTGGTCAGCAGGTCCTTGATGGCGTACTTCTTGGCCCGGTCCACCACATTCTGCACCACGGCGCCGGAGTTGAAATCCTTGAAGTACAGCATTTCCGTGTCGCCGTTGGCGTACGTGACTTCCAGGAACTCGTTGGACTTGTCCGTGGAGTACATGGCTTCCACCGTGCGCTGGACCATGGCGTCCACGGTGGCCTGGACATCGCCGTTGTGTTCGGCGAGATCCGATTCGTGGAATGGCAGATCGGGCGTGATGTATTTGTTGAAGATGTCGGCGGCAGCCTCCGCATCGGGCCGTTGGATCTTGACCTTCACATCCAAACGGCCGGGCCGGAGGATGGCCGGGTCAATCATGTCCTCGCGGTTGGATGCGCCGATGACGATGACATTGTCCAGGCGCTCCACGCCGTCAATCTCACTGAGGAGCTGGGGCACGATGGTGGTTTCGACGTCGGACGAGATGCCTGTGCCGCGCGTGCGGAACAAGGAGTCCATTTCGTCGAAGAACACCACCACGGGGCTGCCGTCCGAGGCCTTTTCCCGGGCTCGGGAGAAGATCAGGCGGATGTGCCGCTCCGTTTCGCCCACGTACTTGTCAAGGAGTTCGGGTCCCTTGATGTTCAGGAAGTAGCTCTTGAGGTCCACGTTGCCGGACCGCTCGGCGGCGCGCGCAGCCAGGGAATTGGCGACGGCTTTGGCGATCAGGGTTTTGCCGCAGCCTGGAGGACCGTACAGGAGGATTCCCTTGGGCGCTTTCAAACCATGCTCCCGGTAGAGGTCCGGATGCAGGAACGGAAGTTCCACTGCGTCGCGGATCTGCTCGATCTGGGGACCCAGGCCGCCGATGTCCTCGTAGGTAATGTCCGGGACTTCCTCGAGCACAAGGTTCTCCACCTCGGAGCGGGGCACCTTTTCCAGGGCATAACCAGTGCGGGAATCGACCGAGAGGGCATCGCCGACCCTGAGCTTCTCCGCCTGGAGCGCCCCTGAGAGACGCACGACGCGTTCCTCGTCGGCGCGGCCGACCACCAGGGCGCGGTCCCGCCCCAGCATCTCCTTCAGGGTGGCCAGTTCGCCGGCGCGCTCGTAGCCCAGTCCGGCGACAATCAGGAGTGCTTCGTTCAGCAGCACTTCCTGGCCCACGGATAGCTGGTTTATATTCACCAGGGGGCTGACGCCCACGCGCATTTTCCGGCCGGCGTTGAAGATGTCCACCGATTCTTCGGTGGCCGCCTGGCCGCTGTTGCCCGGAGCGGGCTGACGCTTGGGATTGATTTGAAGAATGGTGCCGAAGCTGTAAGGCGGCTGACCCTCCTGGTCCAGGGCATTTTTCAGCCGAAGGATCTCTGCCTTCGCCGTCTCAAGCATGCTGACCAGCTTGGAGTTGTTCTGCGTCGCCGCTGCCAACTGGCGGTCAATATGCCTGAGCTTGTCCCGAAGTATGTTGACCTGGCGGTCAGCAACCGAGAGGTCGTTGGCGGCAGACTGCTCTGCCGGTGTACGTCCGGAGTCCTGGTTTGGTGTCTCCATGATGTATCAGCCCCTTCCTGCGCTTCTCTTAAGACATTAGTCCCAAGAAGGCGGGTAGGGATGGAGACTCTCGAAATCTGGACTAGTTCGTGACCTCGGGGGTATCCACCACGTTCGTCCCGGCAATGGCGTCCCGGGCAGCGCGGCGCAGCTTCTTGTCTGACACGGCCCGCTCCCCCACGGCGCCGGGCGTCCACGCGTTGACGTCTTCTTCGTTGAACTCGGTTTTGGAGGGACGGCGCTTGACGGAGATGCCGGTGACGCCATCTGCGAGCCGCCGGGTAACCAGCAGGAATCCGGTGTGGGCCACCATCCGGTGGTCGGGGCGGACGGCAAGCCCTTCGAGGTGCCAGCCGCGGACCAGCGACTCCCAGGCATCCGGTTCAGTGAAGCGGCCATCGGCCCGGATGGCCTCTGCCGTGCGCGAAAGCTGGGTGACGGTGGCAACGTAGTTGATCCAGACGCCGCCCGGTGCAAGGACGGTGGCGACGGCGTCGAGGCACTCCCACGGCGCCAGCATGTCCAGGACTACGCGGTCCACGGATCCGGGCTCCTCAGCCTTAACTACTTCCTCCTGGAAGTCGCCGAGGGAAATCTGCCAGGCGGGGTGCGGGCCGCCGAAGATGGTCTCGACGTTGCCGCGGGCTATATCCGCGAACTCCTCCCGGCGTTCAAAGGAATGCAGGTAGCCGTTGTCGCCCACGGCGCGGAGCAGGGAAATGGACAGGGCACCCGAGCCGACGCCGGCTTCCACCACGCGTGCGCCGGGGAAAATATCCGCCATGGTGACGATCTGGCCGGCGTCCTTGGGATATACGACGGCGGCGCCGCGCGGCATGGACAGCACAAAGTCGGAGAGCAGGGGCCGAAGCGTCTGGTACTGCTGGCCCACATTGTTGACCACCACGGAGCCGTCCACCTTGCCGATGATTTCGTCGTGGTTCAGGAAGCCGCGGTGCGTATGGAATGCTCCACCACGTTCGAGCGTGATGGTGTTCATACGGCCGCGTTCGTCCGTGAGCTGGACGCGTTCGCCTTCGCGGAAGGGGCCACGTCGACGGGCAGCTCCCACCGGCTGCGAGCCGCCGGCGGCAGCACCGGCCCGGGCTGCTCCCTGGGCGTCATTGACGGCAGTTTCGCTGCTCATGATTTTTCCTCGCTCCTGTGAAACCTGTTACGCCGCGGAGGGAAACGTCCCGGGGACACTGTGGCCCTTTCAGCGGCAATGCACGACCGGCAGGTAACTCTACCGGTTCTGGCCCTGCCGGCGCCTATCGGTGCCTTGGCGCTTTCCTGTCATGGCGGCGAGGACAGCATCCTGGGTCAGCAGCCCGGTGACGCTGCCGTTGTGGTCCACCACCGCGTAATGGCGTCCTTCCAGCTGCGAGAGGAACTGGATCAGTTCCTGTCCCTTGGACCACTCGGGTACATAGGCTCCGGCAGCGAGGGGGAAGGCTACGGCGGTGATGGGGGTCGTATCGGCAGCTGCCGCGGGTACGGCGGCCAATGCCTCCGGATCCACCACCCCCTGGGGCCGGCCGTCTGGTCCGCACACTACTACCGACGGTGTTCCTGCTGCCTGCACCCGGAGGGCGTCGCGGACGGTGCCGGTGGCTGCAACGCCGCCCGCCGGCGTCGACAAAGCGGCGGCGCTGACCAACGGGAGACGTCCGCGGAGCGTTCCCTGCTGGATCGATGCCGAGGCACCCATCCAGAGAAAACCGCCCACCAGGACGGTGATCATGATGAGGCTGAAGTCCGGCCGGTCACCGGCGAGGTAGGGACGCAGGAGGAACCAGTAAGCGATCGCGACAACGATGATGCGGCCGCCCCAGCCGGCAGCCACGGTGCCCTTGGCCTGGCTGCCGGTGGCCTTCCAGACAATCGATTCCACCAGGCGGCCACCGTCCAACGGAAGTCCAGGCAGGACGTTGAAGACACCGATAAGGAAGTTGGCCCACATAAAGATGTTCGTCAGGATCCCGGCGACACTGCCTAGGCTGTCGGTACCGAGCACCAGCCACGCACCGCCGGCAAGGAGGAAGTTCGCTGCGGGTCCGGCAAAGGCGACGAGCACGGACCGTCCCGGGGAGGACGTAAAGCTTTCGAACTGGGTGTGGCCGCCCCACAGGTTGAGGACGATCTTCTGCGTGGGCCAGCCATAGATCTTCGCGGTCAGCGCATGGGCCAGCTCGTGCACGAGAACGGAGATCAGCAGCAGGACGGCGTAGGCAAGGGCGACCAAATAGGCGGCCATTCCGAGCATGGGATTGTTCCTGGCCAGTACCGGCCCATAGACAATCACCGTGAAGGCCGCGATGACAAACCACGAGTAGGCGAGAACTACAGGCACTCCGGCGATGCGTCCCAGCGGGATTCCTTCGCGGCGGCCCGGGCTCTCCTGTTGGGTGCCCGTTCCGGCCCCTGGGTCAGCCACGTGCATCACCCTGGGATGCGCAGGCCGGACCGGAGGGAACCGTGCTGGGCAACAGGGCTTCAAGCTCTGCAATGCCGCGCCCTGCGAGAGTTTCCCAGAGCGCGTAGTCCCCGTTGTCCGGCAGCGGCACGATGTGCGGCACGGCGACGGTGGTGACCCCGGATGCCACTGCCGCAGCGACACCGGGAACGGAGTCCTCGAGGGCGATGCAGTGGTGGATGCCAAGTCCGGGATCGTCTTCCTGCAGCAGTTCGACGGCGGTGAGGTAGGCCTCCGGGTGGGGTTTGCCCTGGCTTACGGTGTCCCCGGTCACCACCACCTCAAAATATGGCCGCGGGAGGCTCGCCACTACTTCGCGCGCCAGGGGACCCTCTGACATGGTGACCAGCGCGCAGCGGATGCCGGACAAGTGCAGTTCCTCAAGCAGCTCACGGGCACCCGGCCGCCACGGCACCCGCTGCCGCACACTGCTGATGACCTGGGCGGTAAGGGTGTCAATGATCTCGCGGATTTCCAGCTCGACACCGGCCTCCTGGAGCAGGCCGGCCGAAAACGTCAGTGACTGGCCCACCAGCTGCATTGCCTGGCGGTGGCTCCACGTTCCGCCATGGGATTCGACCAGCGCGTGCTCGGCGGCGATCCAGTAGGGCTCCGTATCCACGATGGTGCCGTCCATGTCCCAAAGGACGGCTTTGAGCGGTGAACCGGGGGCAGGAGATCGCATGACGCCAGTCTACGGGGGATGGCTGGGCGCAGGCTGTGGGCTACGCCCTTGGCGAATATCGGGCATGGCGGGAGCCCTTGGCTCCGGTTTCCCGCGATTTGCGGCGCTTCATTCCATGCGCAAGCGCGCACCTTGGACGTAGGGTGAAGAAATGAATAGCTTCGAGGGAGACACCGCCGATCAGGGTGCCGGACCCGAGCGGGAACGGTTCCTGCAGCCAGTGGCTGAAGGACAGCGAATAACGGTGATGCTTGCCGCCTTCGAAGGATGGAACGACGCCGGAGAGGCCGCCAGCGATTCGTTGCGTTACCTAAACAAGCTGTGGGGTGGAAAGAAAGTGGCATCAATCGATGCCGACGAATACTACGACTTTCAGTTCACGCGCCCCACAGTCCGCCGGAATGCGGCCGGCGAACGCAAGATCAAGTGGCCTTCCACCCGGATCTACAAGGCCACTGCGCCCAACTCGAACGTGGACGTCATTTTTGTGCAGGGAACGGAGCCCTCCTACAAGTGGCGCGCCTACACCGCCGAACTGCTGGCCCATGCCGAGGCGCTCAACGTCGACTACGTGGTGCTGGTAGGCGCACTGCTGGCAGATGTGCCGCACAGCCGCCCGATCCCCGTGAGCACGTCCTCCGATGACGCCCCGCTGCGCGAGCGCATGAACCTGGAGGCGTCCCAGTACGAAGGCCCCGTTGGGATTGTGGGCGTCCTGTCCGAGGTTGCCCTGTTGGCGGGAATCCCCGCGGTGTCCCTGTGGGCCGCCGTCCCCCATTATGTGGCGCAGGCTCCTTCGCCGAAGGCGCAGCTTGCCCTTCTGCACCGCATTGAGGAACTGCTGCAGGTGCCGTTGGATACCCATGAGCTGGCAGAGGAAGCCGACGCCTGGGAACGCGGCGTGGACGAACTCGCCACCGAGGACCCCGAGATTGCTGCCT
This sequence comes from Pseudarthrobacter enclensis, assembly GCF_030811655.1. Lineage (GTDB taxonomy): Bacteria > Actinomycetota > Actinomycetes > Actinomycetales > Micrococcaceae > Arthrobacter > Arthrobacter enclensis_A. Next base: position 29,200 of record NZ_JAUSRE010000005.1, read on the forward strand.
ACGTGCGGCAGCTGGAGGAAGCCAAGGACACAGCCGACCTTCCAGAGGCCAGCGGCGAGTCCATCGCCCGCGAGTTTGAGCGGTACCTGAAGCGCCGCGGCCAGGACCGGCCCTAGCGCGCCGGTCAGCCCCTTTAAAACCAGAAGAGGCCTGGCCGGGAGAAATCCCGGCCAGGCCTCTTTTTCTTAACGCTGGGAGCCTGCGTCTAAAGCCTGATGCCCAGGAGGGCGTCCACGGCGTCCTTTACCAGGGCGCGGTCAGCATCGTTGGCGGCAGCACCGCCGTCGTTCGCTGACCGTGCCCAGCGTGACACGGCAGCAACGGCTGCCGGCGCGTTCAGGTCTGCTGCCAGTGCTTTGCGTATTTCGGCGAGCAGCGCCTGGCCTGAGCCCTCGGGAGCGTGGTCCAGGGCTTGGCGCCACGCCGCCAGGTCTGCTTTCGCGGCGGTGAAGCCTTCATCAGTCCAGGACCAGTCGGAGCGGTAGTGGTGTGACAGGATGGCCAGCCGGATCGCAGCCGGGTCCTCACCCGCCGCACGGAGCTTGGACACCAGCACCAGGTTGCCCTTCGACTTGCTCATCTTCTCGCCGTCGAGCCCCACCATGCCGGCGTGGGCATAGTGCCGGGCAAGGGGAACCCCGGCGAGCGAATACGCATGGCCGGCGCCCATTTCGTGGTGGGGGAAAATCAAGTCCGATCCCCCACCCTGCACGGTGAAGGGTGAGGGCAGGTACTTCTGTGCGATGACGGTGCATTCGATGTGCCAGCCGGGCCTGCCGGGGCCCAGGCTGCCGCCGGGCCAGCTCGGTTCCCCCGGCCGTTCCACACGCCAGAGAAGGGGGTCGAGCGCCTGCCGCTTCCCGGCCCTGCCGGGATCCCCGCCGCGCTCAGCGAAGAGCTCAAGCATGGCGCTTTCGCTCAAGTGGGAAATGCATCCCAGGACCCAGGCGTCAGGGGCCGCTGAGTGCTTGCCGGCCGCTTCGACGTCGTAATAGACATCGCCGTCGGGCTCGCCGTTGGCACCCGCCACTTGGTACGCCAGCCCCATGCTGACGAGCCGTTCCACCTCGGGCACGATCAGGCCGATGGATTCCACAGCGCCGACGTAGTGGTCCGGCGCAAGAACGTTCAGGGCTTCCATGTCGGTCTGGAAGAGTTCCACCTGCTGTGCGGCGAGGTCGCGCCAATCAACGCCGGTGGCGGTGGCACGTTCAAGCAGGGGATCGTCCACGTCCGTGACGTTCTGCACGTAGGAAACCTCGCTGCCGGAATCACGCCAGGCCCGGTTCAGCAGGTCAAATGCCACGTAGCTGGCCGCATGGCCCATGTGGGTGGCGTCGTAGGGAGTGATCCCGCAGACATACATGGAGGGTCTTGCCTCGTGTTCCAGCGGAAGTTCGCGGCCTGCCGCAGTGTCGAACAGCCGGATGGCGGGCATGTTTCCGGGCAGGGCAGGAACGGGGCGGGAAGTCCAGGATTTCACAAGCCAAGCCTAGTCCTAGGCGCTGATGACGCCGAAACCGAGCAGTAGGTACAGTGCCAGGCCCAGGAAAATGCGGTACCAGACGAAGAGGCGGTAGCTGCGGGTTGAGACGAACTTCAGGAACCAGCCGATGATGACGTAGCCCACGACCAGTGCGATCACGGTGGCAAGGGCTGTCTCCGGAAGGCCGAACGGCCCGGAGATGCCCTCCTTGGTTACCACCTTGTACAACTGGTACAGCCCGCTGCCGAACACCGCGGGGATGGCCAGCAGGAAGGAATACCGGGCCGCAGCTTCACGTGTGTAGCCCATCAGCAGGCCAGCGGTAATGGTTCCACCGGACCGGGAGACCCCGGGAATCAAGGCGAGTGCCTGCGCGAGGCCGTATAGGATGCCGTGCTTGTAGGTCAGGTGGGCAAGGTCCCGTTTCTGGGCGCCGACCGCGTCGGCGACGGCGAGGATGAGGCCGAAGACGATCAGCATGGTGGCGACGATCCACATGCTGCGGAGCACGGACTCGATCTGGTCCTGGAAAAGCAGTCCCAGCACGACAATGGGAACGCTGCCGAGGATGACCAGCCAGCCCATCCTTGCGTCAGGGTCCTGCCGCGGCACCCTGCCGGCAAGGGAGCCCGCCCAGGCCTTGACTATCCGGACAATATCGCGCCAGAAGAAGATCAGCACTGCGGTCTCCGTGCCGAGCTGCGTGATTGCCGTGAAGGCGGCGCCCGGGTCCTCTGCGTTGGGGAGGAATTCCCCCACGATCCGCAGGTGGGCACTTGATGAAATAGGTAGAAATTCGGTCAGTCCCTGCACAAGGCCCAGCAGGGCCGCTTCAAACCAGTTCACGGTAAGACCCTACGGCATGGCGCCCGTGCATCTGCCCGTAAGCTTGCTGCTATGCAGCAGCGTTACGTCGGCAACAGTGGATTGCGAGTATCAGCCCTCTCCCTGGGCACCCGGTCATGGGGCGGGGAAACCGACGAACAGGACGCATCGGAACTGCTGCGCACCTTCCTCGACGCCGGCGGCCGGCACCTGGACACCTCGGCTTCCTACTCGGGCGGCGGTTCGGAGGCCGTCCTGGGCTCGTTGCTTGGCGATGTGGTGTCCCGCACCGAGATTTCCATTTCCACCAAGGCGGGGATGACGACGCCGGACGGGCGCCGTGCGGTGGACACGTCACGCAACGCGATGCTCACAGGACTTGACGCCAGCCTGGCCAGACTGGGCACCGACTATGTCGACCTCTGGTTTGCCGAGGCCTGGGACGGAAACGTTCCCCTCGACGAAACTTTGTCCGCGCTGGAATTCGCTGTCAGGACCGGACGTGCGCGGTACGCCGGTATCTCGAACTTCAAAGGCTGGCAGGCCGCCAAGGCCGCCGCCGTCAACCGCGTCCCCCTGGTTGCCGTCCAGGCCGAATACTCGTTCCTTAACAGGGCGCCGGAGGCGGAACTGATCCCGGCCGTGGAGGACGCCGGGTTGGGGCTCATGGCATGGGCTCCCCTGGGCCGCGGGGTCCTCACCGGCAAGTACCGGGGCAGCATTCCCGCCGGGTCCCGCGGGGCATCGGTTACAGAAGCTGCATATGTCGAGCCCTACCTTGAAGAAAAACCCTCGCGCATTGTGGACGCCGTCTGCATGGCGGCAAACGGGCTGGGCCGCACACCCCACGACGTGGCGCTGTCCTGGTTGCTGTCACAGAACGGCGTTGCCACTGCCATCGTGGGAGCGCGCACGCCTGTACAGCTCAAGGAAATCCTCGACGCCCAGCTCTCTCCCCTGCCTCCACAGATTGCACGGGCTTTGGAGGACGTTTCCGCCATCTGAGGGCCTGCCGGGCGTGATTACAGGGCGTGCTCCTGCGGTGCTGCTATTCCTCGACGATCTCCAAGTCTTCGTCGTCGTCCACGTCTGCTTCCTCGTCCTCTTCGTCCTCGTCATCGAAGACCTGCAAAGGGGTGACTTCGTTGTAAGCCTCGTAGAGCGCGTCCTCGTAAACCTCAAAGGCATCGGCTACGGCGAAAAAAGCTGCCTCGACGGAGGGGTCACCGTCCCCGCGGCGGTTCGATGCTGCTATAAGGTGTTCTTCCAAAGCGGTGGTCAGGGACGAAAGCGCGACACGCGGATCGATGCTCATGACTTCACGTTAGCCGGAAAAGGACGAAAATGGAGAGCAAATGAAGGAACAATTTCTCACCAGCTCGGTCCAGCGGGAACGGGATTATTTGCGGCAGTACGAGTACCTCGTATTGACTGTCAGCCCTGATGACTCCCTGCCGGAGGCGCGGCGCCGGCTGGTGGAACACTCCGAATACGGCAAGTGGGAACTGGAACGCAGCAAGCTCTACGTGGGCGGCGGCAGGCGCTTTTGGCTGCGCCGCCGGGTGATGCAGGTCCAGCGGACCGTCTAGTCTTCCAGCGGCCCCAGCCAGGCGTTGGCCACGGTGTTGTGGGCTGATTCGTCGTCTGACGGGTGGAACATCCCGGCCAGTACGTCCCGGTAAAGGCGCTCCAGTTCCGAGCCCCTAAAGTAGCTTGATCCCCCGCTGACGCGAATGGCCAGGTCCACCACGCGGCGTGCAGTTTCGGTGGCGTTGACTTTGAGGCCCACCAGTTTGGGGAACCATTGGGAGCCGTGGTCTGCCAGAGCGTCGACGTCGGCGGTCACCGCGGCGAGCTGGGGGTACAGGTTGTCCATGGCCATGGCGGCTTCTGCCACTTTCCAGCGAATGTCCGGGTCCTGCGCGTAGCTTCGCCCGCCGTTCTTGAATGACGTGCGCCGTTTTACCGTCTCCACGCCCAGGGCCAGCGCCCGCTCGCCCAGGCCGGTGTAAACAGCAGCGAGGAGGCTTTCGAAGCAGGCGAAGATCGCGAAGATCAGCGGGTCAGCGTTGGGGCCCGCCGGTAGTTTCCGGAAGATCCTGTCCGCTGGAACGGTGACACCGTCGAGGACAGTGGTGGCGGACTGGCTGGCGCGCATGCCCAGGGTGTCCCAGTCGTCCAGGATTCTGTAGCCGGGCGTTTCCCGGGTGATGAATCCGTGGACCAGTTCCCCGGCTCCGTCCCTGGCGTCCGGGTCCTTGCCGAAGATGCCAAGGCGGGTCCACGCCGGCGAGAGGCTGGTGAAGATCTTGGTTCCGGTGAACGAGTAGCCACCATCCCTGTCCGGAGTGGCGGTGGTCCGGGAGTCGAAGAGGACCGAGTCGTTGCCTGCTTCTGAATTGCCGAACGCGAACACCTCGCCCCGGGCGGCTTCCTTGAGGACGAAGTCAAGGGAGCTGTCACCCCGGACAGCGAGGACGTGCGCGACGCCGGTCCACACCAGGTGCATATTGACGGCCAGCGCGGTGGCAGGGGCAGCCGTTGCAAGCCTGCGCTGGCACTGTGCCGCCGCTTCAAGCCCCAGCCCCGCGCCGCCGTCGGACGCTGGAACAAAAAGCTTCAGGTACCCCGCCGCGGCCAACTCCTGCAGGTCCTCGTGGAAGAAGGCGTTGTCCCGGTCATATCCGGCAGCGCGGCCACGGATACGCTCCAGGAGTTCGTCGGGCAGCAGATCCCCAGGAGTCATGGCCCGGTCCTCTTAGTAGTTGGTGAGCAGGGTGTTCAGCACCCGGGCGCCGAACTTGAGGGAGTCTGCAGGGACGCGCTCATCCACCCCGTGGAACATGCCGGTGAAGTCCAGTTCGTCAGGCAGCATGAGGGGTGCGAAGCCGTAACCGGTGATGCCGAGCCTGCTCAGCGACTTGTTGTCCGTACCGCCGGAGAGCGTGTACGGCAGCACCTTGGCCCCCGGGTCCTCCTTGTGGAGGGCATCGATCATCGAGTCGACCAGGTTGCCGGCGAAGGGCACCTCGAGCGAGACGTCGTTGTGGACGTAGCTGACATCCACGCCGCTGCCGGCCAGTTCACGGACCATCTCGAGGACCTGCTGTTCCTGGCCCGGCAGCGTGCGGCAGTCCACCAGGGCTTCAGCGGATTCCGGGATGACGTTGTGCTTGTAGCCGCCCTTGAGAAGCGTCGGGTTGGTGGTGTTCTGCAGGGTGGCGCCCACGAACCTGGCTACGGTGCCAAGCTGGTTGAGCAGGAGGTCCGGGTTGTCGGCGTCGAACTCCACGCCGGTGAGTTCAGTCACGCCGTCAAGGAATTGTCGCGTGGTGGGAGTGAGCTCGATGGGCCACTTGTATTCACCGATGCGCGTGACTGCGGCGGCAAGCCGGGTGACGGCGTTGTCGGTGTTGATCTGGGAGCCGTGGCCGGCCCTTCCGTGCGCCACCAGGCGGAGCCACGAAATGCCCTTTTCCGCCGTTTGCAGCAGGTAGGTCCGCTGGCCGCCGATGGTGGCCGAGAAGCCGCCCACCTCGGAAATGGCCTCCGTGGCCCCCTCGAACAGTTCCGGACGGTTATCCACGGCGTAGCGGGCGCCGTACACGCCGCCGGCTTCCTCATCAGCAAAAAACGCGAAGATGATGTCGCGCTTGGGCTTCCTGCCTTCCCTGGCGAAGCTCCGCAGGACGGAAAGGATCATGGCGTCCATGTCCTTCATATCGACGGCGCCGCGGCCCCAGATAAGGCCGTCCTTCAGTTCTGCACCAAACGGGTCCACCGACCACTGGTCACGCAGCGCGGGAACGACGTCCAGGTGGCCGTGCACCACCAGGGCGCTGGCTGAAGGGTCTTCGCCCGCCATCCTGGTCACCACGTTGGCCCGGCCGGGCGCGGACTCGAAGATCTCCGCCGTCATGCCCACCTCTTCGATCAGGCCCGCGGCGTACTCCGCTGCCGCACGCTCCCCCGGCCCTGAACCGTCACCGTAGTTGGAGGTGTCGATCCGGATGAGTTCCTGGCAGATCCGGACAACTTCATCCTCGGGCAGTACGTCAGGCATTGAAGGCTCCTTGGTAGGGAATGACTGGCTGGCGCGGGCGTAGCCGCTGCCCTCAGCCTACCTACTTGCCCCGATTCGTTGTTCTACGAAAAGTCGTGTTAGAGTTTTTCTCGCTGCTTCGGAGAGGCGCGAAACGCTGAAAGGCGGGACGGCTTTCCGAAATACCACCTGCGCGGGTGGCGGAATGGCAGACGCGCTAGCTTGAGGTGCTAGTCCTCGAAAGGGGGTGGGGGTTCAAGTCCCCCTCCGCGCACAAGAAAAACCCCGGGAAACCGGGGTTTTTTTGTGTCTCCAACCACGCGGGGCCGTTTACCAACCACGCGTACGCGAATGTGTGACACCCACAAGGGGTGCCCCGCATAGCAAATCGCATGGCATGTATCGAAAAACGCAAACGTCAGAACGGCTCCCTGGCGTAGTACGTCAGATGGATCGACCCGGGGTCGACGAGTCGCATGACCCAAAAAATGGAATCCAAAGAGAGTGCGGAGCTGCTCCTCACCGTGCTCAAAGCCCACGGCAGTGACGTCGATGCGGCTCTAAATAGCGTCAAAGACCACTTCAACGGCACCTACACCGTGTCCCGAATAACCGAAGACCACATCAATCTGCTCACGGACGCCAACGGCTACACAGTTCGTAGCTATCGGGGAAATGTCAGGTGCAAGAAGATCATCGAAGAGAATCCACCGCCCTGGGCTGCCTCCCGTGGCTGATACCCGGGAAACGGGCGGCCGCCCGTGGACGCTCGCCGGGGTCCATTCCCCTCGTCCTGCCGGCGTACCCCGGGCAGCGGCTCCAGGCGGCGGTGGAGCTTCTCCTGGCGATCGCGACCGTCTGGATTGCCTTCACCATCCCGACCACTGAAGGGGCCTGGTCCTCGCCCTGGACGTACGCCGGCGGCGCCGCCACCGTGCGACTCATGATCACGTACTGGGCACGCGGACTCCCCAAGCCGTTACGAAGGCCGCAGTTCGGTAACGGGGCGGTTGTCTAGGCCCGGCGGCCTTGCCGCCCCAACTGGATGGGCGGAAACTTGCCCTACCGAGTTATGCAGTCAGCCCAACGGTAGCCACCCAGAGCCGGGGCACCATGTGCAACGCTGACCATAACCCGCCATCCAATCTTCCGCCCGTGCAGCCGGCGCTTCGTCCGACAGTCCCGTCATGAGCACGGCCCAGGCCGTGGCACTGATCTTGGTTGCCGCCTTCGTGTGGGTCGGACTCACCCTGGTTGTTCTCCTGACGCTGCGCCGGCGCAGGAAAGGGTCCTCCGCGGTCGCCACGGCTCCCCCATCCCCTGACCCCACCAGCTCCGGGGCGCACAGGCCGTGGCGGCGGGTCCCGTCCGTGACAGGCCAAAGCCCGGTGCCGCGCCGGCGGTTGAGGCTCCCAAAAGTCCGCCATCCACACCAGCACTAGGGAGCAATCATGGATACCGGGACGATCCTCGGGTACGCTGCCAGCTACATCGCAGCCATGGGAGGCATATTCCTCCTCTACCTGCCGGTCATCGTTTTGCTCGTCGCCCTGCTCATTGCCGGCGGGGTTCTGCAGTTGGTGCTGCTGCCGTTTATCGCCCTGGTCAAGAGGTTCCGGCACCGGCCCGCGCCGGACCTGGACGCCTCCTGGCTCCTTGACGGCAGGAGGTAGCAGACCCCCCTCCCTGAGACTGCGAGCTCGACATGCAGCCCGTGTCCGTCGGTCAGATACCAGAGGGGTGAACTGCTACACACGCGGGGCCCCTTGTGGAATCATGCGGGCATGGGACTTCCAGAGGACCCGGACAGGCCGCCGTTGGAGCATTATGGTGCCCTGGCACACGACCCCGATGAGACGGAACAACAAGAGGCACTCAGGCGACGCCTGGTCGAATTCGTCCAGACCGCCCAGGACCGTGGCATCCATCCCCTGCCACTCGAGACCTACAGCGCCCATCGAAGGTACCGGTCTTCGGTCTTCGGCTGGGTCTTGTTTCCCGGCACAGGCCTGGCTGTCGGTACCGACGCGGAACTGTACCGGCTGCATCTGGAGGGCGGATTGACCCGCAATAAAGCGCCTGTTCGTGAGAACTGGATCCGCAACTCCTACTGGCTCGGCTGGTCCTCCCGATGGGTCACGCTGAACGAGATGCTTGTCGACGCCGTCGCCCGGGGCACAAGCCATCTCCTGCCCTATTAGACGAGTGCGCCTCAGCCTGACTGCGAAAATGGTGGCGGTTCCGCTAGGAATACGCAACCATCTTGACTGTCTTAATATCAGTAGGCTTAGGATGTTGTCGGTCGGATGGGGATCCGGTTGCGAGGGGAATGAAAAGGGTGCGCTCAGCGAATGAACTGCTCCCCGGAAGTTGGACTGAGAAATTCAGTTCCGACCCCCGGGGAGCAGTTTTATGCGTTGATCCAGTTCATTGTCCGAGGACCAGCGCGAGGCCGCTGTAGCGTGTTTTGAGAAGGGCATCGCAGACAATGCGACCGCCAGCTTGCTGGGCGTGGCCCGCTCGCCGGTCATCTTTATCGGCGATGTAGGATCTATGGCCGGGGAGCGCTGATGACTAAGCCGACAAAGCGTGCGTTACTCGTTTGAATCCAAGTTCGCGTTGGTTGAGCGCTTAGCCGCGGGTGAGACTGCGCAGGATCTCGCCTCAGAAGCCGGTTTATCGTCGCCCAAACTTCTCGAAACGTGGGCTCCCGCATACCGCCGGGAAGGGCCGGATGCTCTACGTCCCGAGGCCAAAGGAAGACCCGGGAAGCCCGATGCCTTGCCCCCCAGTGGAGCCACCCGAACTGGAACGACTTCGCCGGGAGAACGAACACCTGCTGGCTGAAGTGGCTTACTTGGGAAAATTGCGGGCCTTGAGGGCGCAAGAACGACGGTCGAAGGAGGTGCGTCCGTTGCCGGAGTTCCGGATGTAGATGTTCATCCGCTCTCCCGTGCCCGTCGACATCGGCCCGCTGATGCAGAAGTAGTCCCGGTTCCCGGACGGGGGCACGATCTGATCGACAGTGCCCGTGTAATCCCAGGTCTGATGACGCCCGTCGGCTGGCCGGGGCTGGCGTCCGCTGCCTGCGGGGCGAAGACGGTCACCGCTGCCAGGGCTGCGGCCGCTGCCGACGCTCTCCGGACTCTGTTGACGGTGTTCCTCCTGCTGGCTGATCGCTTCCGTTCCGGCCGTGACCGGAACACGTGCCCCAACTGTCCCAACACACCGAAACCGCGGCTAGGGACGAAAGTCACCGGTGCCCCTCGCGATGATGCATCACGCCGATGTCTACGCATGCTCGGAGCTGTTCGCTTCCCCGCGTCCGCCCTTTTGCAGTGCCAGTCGTAACCTCGAGGAGTTCATGGTGTCCGCCAGAAGCTTGGTGAAGATACGCTCCGTGGCTTTCTCGATGGCGGTCTGGAAGTGTTCGGCGAGGCCTCTGAGCGCCATCAGCGGGTTCTCACCTCTCTCCCCCGCGACTTAGAGACCTGCCAGGCGATGGCGTCAGAGGCCCGATCGGCCGCCTCGTCTAATCGCTTCCCCGTCACCCTGGCCAGCGGCCCGAAGTCCAGGTCCTCGCTCATGTCCAGAGGTGACATCAGGAGTTCCGGGTCGACCAGGAGGCTCCAGCCCACAGGCCGCGCCGGAGTCGATCCGTGGCTGGCAACCATCAGCACCCCGACCGTCGACCGGCACGTGGCCACCGTTCCGTACGTCGGACAGGCTATCCCGGTCCTCCGCCAACCCATTGTCCTGAATGTGCTTATGTACGGGGCGCCGGCGGTGCTGGTGGTCACCATGCTGGCGGGGATTTGGCGGAAGAGCCCCGTGGACCCCGAAGCCGGGGAAAGCCGAACTCCGCGCGCATGATCAACGGTCTTTACCTTCAGAAGATCCATGACCTGGGACGGGACCTGAACAGCCCCCACATCGCCGTCCGGTTCCTCTCCAACTTTCTGGGAATGCTCCCCCATCGGCTGGTGCGCATCCAGTCGGCGGTCGCCGCATGGAAGGCGCCAATGACGCAGTCTGGCAGGTAGGCCTGGACCCACCTGCCAACCTGGACTGAGCGGGTCGGCCTACTTGGTTCCGAGGAAGATTGGGTTGGTGAGTGCGGCCATGGGGCCGAGCAGCAGCGTCGTGCCCATGTTGGTGCCGTTGCTGGCCGTGCCGTCGGTCATGGGGTGGCGCACCTCAGCCCGGACGTAGGCGGAGAGCTGGGCGGTGGTGATCCATGTGTGGGTGCCCTGGCCGGACGCCGGGAGCGTGGCTTGCTGGGTTTGCCCTTCGTCGGTGATGATCCGGATGACACCGTTGGGCACGCCGCTGACGTTGATGCTGACGGTCACCGGGGTGTCGGCTTTGACGTCGAGCCGCTCCCCGACTCCTGCTTTCCGGCCGCCTGCGGCGACGGTGAAGTCCAGGGAGATGTTGGCGGACTCGGCGATCCAGGTGCGGCCGTTGCGGATGCCGTCCAGGACTGCGTCGTGGGAGAGTGCCGCGGCGTTGACGACGTTGTGCGGCAGGCCGACGACCTGGGGCTCGCTGTGGGCGTCACTGTTGCCCATGGCAGGGACCCAGCGGCCGCCGGTGCGCACCGAATTGGCGAGCATGGAGTCCCAGGTGTTGATGGCATACTCGTCGTCAGCCGTCCATGGTCCGGTCCAGACTTCGACGGCGTCAGCATCGTCGTAGCCGAACTTCCAGCGGCACGCGACGTACGGGCAGTAGGGGTGGGCGGGGACGACGAGGCCGCCGGAGGCGTGGATGTGCTGGGCCTCCTGCTCGAAGCCCTTGTCACGGGCACGGTAGCGCCAGTCGATCCAGTCGCCAGGTTCTATGCCCAGTGCGAGGTAGTGGCCGTTGCGGGTGGTGACCTCCTCGCCCGTGAGGATGAGGAGGTCCTCGCCGGCCAGCGGCCCCCACACGCCATGCGAGGCGGGAGTGTTGTGGTCGGTGCTGATCATGAAGTCGAGTTTCGCTGCCCTAGCGCCGGCAGCCACCTCGGCAGGGGTGCGCTTGCCGTCCGAGTAGATGGTGTGCAGGTGTGCGTCGCCGCGGTACCAGCCGGCGCTCTTGCCGGTGACCTGCTTGGGCGGGTACTGGGGGCGGAACGGGGTGCCGTCGGGTCCGTACTCGAGGGTGACATTGACGGTGTAGTCCATGCCCTGCTCAGACACTTGGTAGGGGCCCAGGGCGATGTTCCAGGTGCCTTTCCCGACCGGACCGGGCAGGTAGCCGGGGGTGGCTTCGGCGGCACTGATAAAGAACTCGGTGCGGAAACCGCCGGACCAGCCGCGGAAACCCTTCCCGGCAAGCTCGGTGCCCTTCTCGTCGAAGACGCCGATGTCGCAGGCGTTGGACAGCAGCCCCGGAGTGACAGTCGGCTTGCTGTAGCTGTAGGATACGCTGATCTTGTTGACGCCGGCAGGAATCTCAACCGGCAGGTATACAAAGTCGGCTGCTCCCGGATCCAGATGGCCGGTGATTGTCCGGGTCCTGCTGGCGCCGGTATCGGCAGCGGCAAAAGACACGGGGGCAAGGGTCACGGCAGCGCCGGCCAGCGCGGCGGCGAGGAATCCGCGGCGGGAAGGGGACAGGAAGACACTTTCAGCCTCGTGGGCTTTACATGGTGAAGTCACCGCCCGAGTCTCACGATGCGGACTGAACGGCAGGTGGCCTGGTGGCTAACAGGGACTGAACCGCGGTGATTAATTGATAGCCGCATGGCAGTTGCGGAGTTGCGGGCAACGCTGCGAAGTCGCCGGACTACTTGCTATCCGGAACCTAAGCATGCTTACTATAGATAAAGCCGACAACGAACGGCTGCCGAACCAGAGGAGGAAGCACCATGGGACTGGGCGACAAGATTGACAATGCTGCCGAGAAGGCGGGCGGCAAGGCCAAGGAAGCTGCCGGCGCAGCCAGCGGCGATGAGAACCTGCGGGCCGAGGGTCAGGCGGACCAGGCCAAGGGTGACCTGAAGCAGGCCGGCGAAAAGGTCAAGGACGCCTTCAAGCACTGACGGGTATTTGCGGGAAGGGCGCGCTCAGCGAACGGGGCGCGCTCTTCCCATGCATTCCCGCCTGGACCACTTGACCGCTCCCCTTGGCGGACCTACAGTCCCTTCATGGCTGGCAGGCAGGGGTTATTGCCGCAGGGCGTTGTCTTGGTACATGGCATGTGGGGTGTGCCGGAAGACTGGACATGGGTCCGGCGTGAACTTGAAGAGCACCAGCCCAACCTGCAGGTGCTTGCACCGGACCTTCCCTCGCACCGCTCGCCCGAAGCCGGTCTGCTTGAGGACGCTGACGAGGTCCGGAGGGCCATCGAGGCAAGCCCGGCGCCCACCGTCGTCGTCGGCTGGTCCTATGGCTGTGATGTTGTCGGAATTGGCGCCCACGGCATGCCGAACGTGAGCCACCTCGTATATGTTTCCTCGCCTCCCTTGAAGGGGCAACCCGAAGTCCGTGATGCGCGCTGGGTGGATGCGATGGACCATATGCTCCGGGACGAGTACGGCCGGTTCGCTTTGGACGGCGACTGGTGGCTCAGCCAGGATGAAGCCGGATCACGGCTCCCGGACGAGGTGCGTGCCTTCCTGAGAGGTCACCCACGCAGATTTGTCACCAAAAAGACCCGCAGCGATCCTGTCCCCGCTCAGGCATGGGCGGAAATTCCCACGACCGTCCTCCTCGGTCTCCGGGACAACCTGACGGGGCAGGAGCAGAGGGCATGGGCACGCGAGGCTGTCGCGGACGTCCGGGACATCGACACCGACCACTTCATGCTGTTCAACCGCCCCGATGTTGTTGCGGAAGTGATCCTCGAAGAAGCTCTTCCGTTCCAATAACACCAAGCAGATCCGCCATATGTCCGCAGCAGCCCGGAACCAGGTCGGGCCACCCGGTTCACGCGAGACGCGACTTCACGATCTCGCTGACGGCCTTGCCGTCGAAGCGGCCGCCAATCCTCGGTGTCACCAATTTCATGACTGCACCCATGGAGCGCATCGTCAGCGCGGCGCCGTCCGTTCCCAATTCCGCAATGACCCCATCGACGATTTCCTCGGCTTCCGGGCGGGTCAAGGCCCTGGGCAGGTACGCCTCAATGACCTCAGCTTCCGCAATTTCGGCCTGCGCCCGGTCCTGGTGGCCTGCGGCCGAGTAGGTGGCTGCGGTGTCGCGCCGCTTGGCGGCCTCCTTCTGCAGCAATGCCGTGACCTGGAGATCATCAAGGTCCACCGGAGTCCTGCCGGACTTCTCGCGCGTTTCGATTTCACCCAGAACGTTGCGCACCGTGGTCAGGGCGACCTTATTGCCGGCTTTCATGTGCACGACGACGTCGCCCTTCAACTTTTCCTTCAATGACATGCTTTCGCTCCGTTCTTCCCAGTAACCGGTGGTGTTGCGCACCCGGGGCGGCCGGACCGCCATCTTCATAGGCTAGTTTGGAAATCCAGCGGCCCGGACTTCCGGGCCCGAAAGGAGCACCGGGTGGACAGCACGGCAGGCAAATGGTTCCTCAACCACGCTGAGCGGGGAAATCCTGCGTCCGCCATCCAGTCTCGGGATGCAGGGACAGCGTCCTGGTCAGAGGGAAACCTGGTGCGTCCCCTGGTTCATGGTGCAACGTACTTCTCCCGGTTGCATGCGGAGCTCCGGGACCTGAAGGCAGGAGACCGGGTCTGGTTCACGGACTGGCGGGGCGACGCCGACGAGAAGCTCGAGGATGGGGGCCCCACCATCGGCGGTTTGCTTGCCGGCCTGGCCAGGTCCGGGGTGGAAGTGCGTGGCCTTGTCTGGAGATCCCATGGCGAACGCGTCTCGGCCCCGATCAGCGGGCGCTCCAACGAACTCCTCAGCCGCAAGATCAACGATGCCGGCGGTGAGGCATTGCTGGATCAGCGCGTGCGTCTCTTCGGCTCCCATCACCAAAAACTGGTGGTGATCCGCCGCCGCGACGATCCCTCCCGCGACGTCGCCTTCGTGGGGGGAATCGACCTGTCACACAGCCGCAGGGACGATTCCCGGCATTCGGGTGACCCCCAGGCGGTGACGATGGATCCGCACTACGGGCAGACACCACCGTGGCATGATGCGGCCCTTGAACTCCGTGGTCCCGTAGTGGCTGACGTGCTGGCCGTGTTCGCGGAACGGTGGAACGACCCCCACCCGCTGGACCGGCACACGCCTTACCGGATGCTGTTGCAGCGGCTGGCCCGGATGCCACGGCACCCCAATCCTCTCCCGGAGGCCGCTCCCCCACCGCCGCCGGCCGGCCCGCACGCCGTGCAACTGCTGCGCACTTACGGAATGAAGCATCCGCCCTTCCCGTTCGCACCGCAGGGCGAGCGGAGCATCGCCCGTGCATATGCCAAGGCTTTCGCCCAGGCCCGGTCGCTCATCTACATCGAGGACCAATATCTGTGGTCCATGGAGGTGGCAAGCGGAATTGCAGCCGCGCTCGAGAACAACCCTGCCCTGCACGTGATCATTGTGGTGCCCAGGTACCCGGACTCCGACGGGCCCGTGGGCGGGCCTCCCCGCCGGCTGGGGCAATTGCGCGCTCTCAGCCTGCTTCGACGGGCAGCGCCGGACAGGGTGGGTGTGTTCAACCTTGAAAACAGTGAGGGAACGCCCATCTATGTCCACGCCAAAATCTGCATCATCGACGACACCTGGTTCACCTGCGGATCAGACAACTTCAACCGCCGGTCCTGGACCACTGACAGCGAGCTCACATGCGCTGTGATGGACACCGCGGCCTCCGGGCTGACGGGTGATGGCAACGGTGCCCAGCCCTCCCAACCTCTCGCCAGGGAGTTGCGGCTCCAGCTCTGGGCCGAACATCTCGGCCTGGATTACGACGATCCCAGGCTCCAGTCGGGCCAGGGCCAACTCGAGCTCTGGCACAGCACCGCGGAAGCCCTGGACCAGTGGCACCGCACCGGTCGCCGGTCAACCCGCCCAGCCGGACAAGTCCGGCACCACACCCCAAGTCCGGTAGGGCACTTCCAGCGCCTTTGGGCCGATCCAATCTACCGGTTCATTGTCGATCCGGATGGCCGGCCCCGGAAGCTGCGTGGCACCTCCCGGTTCTAGTCAACGCGCGAACGGTTCAGGCTTGAACTGGATCCCTCGCAGGCGTATTTCTCCTCTATCTCCCCGTCATCGCACTGTTCGTTGCCCTCCTGGTGGCAGTCGGCGTCGTCCAATTGCTGTTGCTGCCTTTCATCATTCTGTTCCGCCGGTTGCGGCGACCCAGGAATGAACCGGATGCCGATGGTTCCTGGATCCTGGGCCACTAAGACCAGCACCGCCAGGGGGCAGCCCCGCTAAGCTGCCGGGCCGCTGCCAGTACGGCATCCAGCGTAAAACCGGCACCGTCCGCCGGGACTGGTGCTGCTTCCGATAGGTTGGAGTCGACAGGCAATCTCTATCCGGCCATGGGAGCAGACGTGAAGGCAATCGTGTATGAAGCAACAGGTCCCTCATCGGTGCTGAAGCTCCAGGACAAACCACTGACTGCGCCGGGCCCCGGGGAAGTGCGGGTGCGCCTGGTGGTGTCGGGAGTGAACCCGACCGACTGGAAATCGCGGTCCGGAAGCGGAAGCCACACGCTGGACGCTCCGAAGGTCCCAAACCAGGACGGAGCCGGCGTCGTCGACCAGTTGGGGCCCGGCGTGGAAGGGTTTGCCGTGGGCGACCGTGTGTGGCTGTGGGATGTGGCCTGGGGCGGCAACGAAGGCACAGCCCAGGAGTACGTGGTGCTGCCGGCGCACAAGGTCGTGGCACTTCCTGACACCGAATCCTTCGACACCGGCGCCTCCCTGGGAATTCCCGCACTGACGGCCCACCGCGCCCTGACGTCCAGCGAGGACGGACCGGCCAGGCTCGCACCTGGAGCCCTCGCAGGCAAAACCGTGCTGGTGACCGGAGGCGCAGGGGCTGTGGGGCATGCGGCCATCCAACTCGCCCGGTGGGCCGGAGCGACTGTTATCACAACCGTCAGCGGCGACCGGAAGGCCGAACTTGCCAGCCGCGCAGGTGCGGAAACCGTCATCAACTACCGGCAGGACGACGTCGTCCGCGCCGTCAAGGAAGCAGCCGCAGATGGTGTGGACGTGATCGTGGATGTCAATGCGCCTGCGAACATCGAGGCGGACCTGCAGGTGCTTAAAACCGGCGGGACCATCTCGATTTATGCGGCCAACCCCGGCGAATCCCTCAACATTCCCATCCGCGAAAGCATGACCAGGAACGTCCGCTACCAGTTCATCCTGACCTACACGGTCACGGACGGGCAGAAACAGCAAGCGGTCACGGCAGTTGGCCAGGCCCTTGCCGCCGGAGCGCTCAGGGTTGGTGAAGAACATGGCCTGCCACTGGCGCGGTTCCCACTCGAGGAAACTGCCGCCGCCCATGACGCAGTGGAACAGGGAACGATTGGAAAGGTAGTCATAGACGTCGCACCGGCACCCTGACCTGCGCGCCCTGGCCTAGCGTGAAAGGCGGTCTCTCGCGGCGTGTTCAACCAGGACGGGTATGAATGCACGGACCCTGCCGGCGTCCAGCAGGCTGTGCTCCTGCTGGACCACGTCTTCGATGTGTTCCCGCGGCATTCCAGGAAACTTCGCGGCGAGCCTGTCCACCACGTCAGCCAGCGCGCGCAACTCTTCGCTTACTCCCATCGGGAAAGTGTCAGCGCTCCAGGCAACGCCCGTCAAGGCTTGACAGTTTGCCTTTCGTGCCGCCCGCGATGGTCAGCAGAACGACGGCGGACGCCTGGCTGCGCACGTCCGTCCATCGCAGGTGCTAACCGGCGAGGGGCACGTTCCAAGGTGGTCAGTGCAGGTGCAGCCTTCTGGCCCGGGGATGCCGGTTCCGTCCCTGGGGACGGGAACCGGCAGCAACCGGGCGGTACTCGATCCGCCCCGTCCCCGTCCTGAGTTCCCGCCGTTCCTGCCGCCGGGCCTTCCTCTCGGGGCGGTCGATGGCGGACAAAATGGTGAGCGTCACGGTAATCCACAGGAACGCCGTCCCCAACACAAAAGCAATTTCCAGCTCAGTGCTCATACCACAATGTTAGGCCCGGGCCCGTATTCTCCACCCCCTGGGGATCCACATCATTGGCCGCAAATCCACAGTGCCTAGAGAAGCCCCAGCTCCCTGACGGCCGCCATCACGTCGGACACCTGGACTGCGAGCAGGGCGGGATCAGGTTGGGCGGCGAATGTGTCTCCGCGCCGCAGTTCGGCGCGGGTGAGGACCACATGGGGGCCCGGCGGCGGACCCCAGATTTCGGGTGGGGCGGGACCGAAAAGAACCACGGACGGAGTCCCGTACGCCGACGCCAAGTGTGCAGCGCCCGTATCGGCAGAGACCACCAGCCGTGCGGCAGCGATCGTGGCGGCAAACTCACCCAGGCCCAGAACGCCGGCCAGCATGGAGGTGTCCGGAAGACCCGAAAGACGGCACACTTCCTGGGCACGTTCCCTTTCCGACGTGCCACCGGTGAAGACCACCTGGTGCCCGGCTTCTGCGAGCGCCGATGCCACTGCCGCGAACCGGCCGGCCGGCCACAGCCGGCTTCCGTAGGCTGCCCCCACGTGCAGCACGGTCGCGCCGGGCACCGGGCTGGGCATGTGCGGTGTGTTCAGCTGCACGTCCAGGGGATCGGCCTCTATGCCATGCCATTCGAGCAGCCGGACCCAGCGTTCGCGCTCGTGCAATTCGGGCCGCCACGGGGGGCCGTCCCGGTGCGGACTTTGGTGCCCCACGGTCCGCCGGGCTTTCAGGGCCTCAATCCGTCCCTGGCTTTCCGGGCCGCTGCCGTGGAGGTTGATGGCCACGTCCACTGCACCCGGTTCCATTGCCAGCGGTTCGTCCAGGCCGTGCGTCGGCAGAAGTTCATAGCCGCCCACCAGGCCCAGGGCTTCGGACAGCCAGCCCTGGGCCGCGTAGCGAAGGCGGTGATCCGGAAAGGCGCGCCGGATGCCCTTCAGCGCAGGCACGGCCACCAGCAGGTCCCCAAGCTTGAGGGCGCGCAGGACCAGGAGTTCCGGTTTGCCGTCGGCACGGATCAGGTCGGCGGACTCCCCGGCCGCCTGGACGGCGCTCATGCGTCCTGCTTTGCGAACGTCGCAGCCGAAAGGCTGCGGACGTCCTCGTAGACTTCGGACACCCCGATGCCTGCCACTACAGAGTCATCATGGACGCAGCGCGGTGCTGTCCAGCCGACCTGGGTGACATCGATGCCGCACGTGGGGCAGGCCGTCACCCATGACGTGTGGATCCGGTGAAGGCTCCGGCCCAGTGCGCCGGCGTTGATCACATTGCCGGCCCAGAAGATACCGACCGTGGGGACGCCAAGCGCTTGCGCAAGGTGCCGGGGGCCGCTGTCGTTTGCTACCACCACATCGGCTTTTGCCAGCAGCGACACCAGTCCCGCCATATCCAGTGCGCCCGCCGCCGAACGGACAGCGGCGGACCCGGCCCGCGCGGCGATGTCCTCCGCTAGGTCCTGCTCGCTGCTGTCCCCAATGATCACCACGCGGGAGCCGTCAGATGCGCAGGCGCCGGCAAGTTCGGCGAACTTTTCGGCGGGCCAACGACGACGGGGGTCGGTGGCGCCGGGATGGATCACCACGAGCGGCTGGCCGGCACTGCCATCGGCCGCTTCGGACGCGGCCCCACCCTGGGCGGGCGCCAGCCGGGCTTCAAGATCTACGGGAAAGGCCCCGGCGAACCCTGCGACTTCCAGCGCCCTTAAAGGTTCATGCTGGTAGTAGATATAGGGGATGGTCCGTTCAAGGCTGGCTGCATCAGCCGTCCTGGTGCCCACCGTGTGACGCGCGCCCAGCCGCAACAGGAAGGGATTGGAATACCGTCCCCCTCCATGAAGCTGGACCGCCAGATCAAAGTGCCGGCTGCGCATGTCCGCAAAGAAAAGGTCCAGCTCACCGGCATCCTCTTCCCCTGGCCGGACACCCTCTGCGAACGGCAGCACAACAACCTCATCCACCGGGCTCGTCAACGCCCCCAGCAGCGCCTGGTGCACAGGGGTCCCCAGCAAGGTCACCGTTGCAGAGGGGTAGGCTGCCTTCAGCGCAGCCATCGCCGGGATGGCGAAGATCAGGTCGCCCAGGCCGCCCCCGCGCAGGACAACGATGCTGGACACGCCGTCGAACCTCTCCAGTACCGGTCCGACGCCCACGCCAACCTGTCCCGCACCGCCGAACTCTGCGGTGAGTTGCTCCACGATCTGCCCCTTCCGTCACGCAGAGGAAACAGCAACGGCCATCCCTCCACAGCCAACGCAGCCGCAACGCAGTTGGAAAACCAGCGGCTGCTCCCCTGAACCTTTACCCAGCCGGCCGGAGATCTACGCTCCTTATTGGGGAATACCGGCCTTATGCTGTACGTTTCATACCCGACAGCCAATCAAAGAAAAGAGAAGCACCCAAAGTGGCAACCGATTACGATGAACTGCGTTCCGACGTCAAGGAATCGCAGGACAACTCACTCGAGCAGCTCCAGTCAGCAAATGCTCCCGACGCCCGCAGTGTTGTGCAGGAGTTGGACGAGGCTGACGGGCTGGACGGCGCCGGCGTCCCTGGCGGCGAATTCGTCGCTGAGGAGCTCGTAGTCCAGGTCATCCCGCAGGCTGAGGATGAGTTCACCTGCTACTCCTGTTTCCTGGTCCGGCACCGGTCCCAGATCGCCCGGCAAAAAGACGGCCACAGCTACTGCACCGAGTGCGAAGGCTAGTCAGCAAGCTTTCCTTAGGGTCGGCACTACGATCCCTGTCGAGAGGCACGCCGCGGGCGTGCCTCTCGGTCTTTAAGCATCCCTCCAGCCTGCGTCCGTAGCGTTGGGCACAATACGTTCGACGCCGGCACCCCGCCGGGAGGCCGGCAGCCAGGAGGCATCAGTGGACATCCCCGCCAACTTTTGGAGCGCGTTCAGCGCAGCCTTCACCCAAACAAACGTTCCCACCGTCACGTGGGGCGAGATGCTCCTTTCCCTGGCGGCCGCCGTCGCCCTTTCCATCCCGCGCGGCAGCTGGCGCTACTTCGGCCTCCTCGCCACCGCCACACACGAACTGGGCCACGCGTTTGCAGCCGTGACTTCCGGACAGCGGCTGTCCGGAATCCGGCTTCGGCTGGACCACTCCGGGACCACCACCACGTACAGCCGGAGCAGGCTGGCGGCCGCATGGTCGTGCTTTTGGGGCTACCCCGTACCCGCAATGGTCGGGGCGGCTTTCGTGTGGTGCGGACTCGGTGGCTGGGGTCCTGCTGCCATGGCAGGCAGTTCCCTGGTTCTGGCTGCGTCCCTTGTCTTCCTCCGCAACTTTGCCGGATTGGCCGTCACCATCGCGGCCATAGCGGGCGCAGCCGCACTGGCATTCCTTGCATCCGGTTCCATGGCGGGGCACGTAACAGTCGTTCTCGGCCTGGCCCTTCTGGTGGCCGCCGTGCGTGACCTGCTCAAACTCACCAACGTCCACCTCCGCCGGCGCGACCGCCTGAACACCTCCGATGCCTACCTCCTCTACCGTGCCACCGCTGTACCATCCGGCATCTGGATTGCCTTGTTCACGCTGGTGGTGGCCGGTGCATGGCTGGTGGCCTGGCAGCCAGTCTCGGCAATTCTGCTGGAACGCCGGTAGACGACGGTGGCGGCGCATAGGCTTGGGGCATGAGCCAGGAAACCGAAAGTGCCACCGCAGCGACGGGCGGCACCAGCGAACACAGCACCCGCGGTGCGTATGTAACGGGCGGGGCCGAGTTCACCCGCGATACCAACTACATCGAGGACCGCATCACCAGGAGCGCCTCCCCCGGCAGCAACGGCGAGCCGGGTTGGCCAGTGGAGGCCGGGCGCTACCGTCTCATTGCGGCCAGGGCCTGCCCCTGGGCGAACCGCACTGTGATTGTCCGCAGGCTGCTCGGGCTGGAAGAAGCCATCTCCCTGGGCCAGCCCGGACCCACCCATGATGCACGCTCCTGGACATTCGACCTCGACCCGCACGGCGTGGATCCGGTCCTGGGCATTGAACGCCTCCAGGAAGCCTACTTCAAGCGTTTCCCGGGCTACCCCCGCGGCATCACCGTGCCTGCAATCGTCGACGTGCGCAGCGGCGAGGTAGTCACCAACAACTTCCCGCAGATCACCCTGGACTTCTCCACGGAGTGGACGGATTTCCACCGGCCCGGTGCACCGCAGCTCTACCCGGAGCACCTCCGGGAGGAAATCGACCTAGTCAACAGGCGCGTTTTCACCGAGGTCAACAACGGCGTCTACCGATGTGGATTCGCAGGTTCGCAGCAAGCCTATGAGTCAGCGTACGCACGCTTGTGGACCGCCATGGACTGGCTTGAGGACCGCTTGTCCCGGCAGCGCTACCTGATGGGCGACACGATCACTGAGGCAGACGTCCGGCTGTTCACCACACTGGCCCGGTTCGATCCCGTGTACCACGGCCACTTCAAGTGCAACCGGCAGAAGCTGAGTGAAATGCCCAACCTATGGGGCTACGCCAGGGACCTTTTCCAGACACCCGGATTCGGCGACACCATCGACTTCGTGCAGATCAAGCAGCACTACTACATCGTGCATGAGGACATCAATCCCACCGGGATCGTTCCAGCCGGCCCCGACCTCAGCGGATGGTTGGAGGACCACGGCCGGGAATCGCTGGGCGGCCGCCCCTTTGGCGATGGAACACCGCCGGGGCCGGTCCGGCCAGGCGAGGAAGTGGCCGCGGGACACGGAGCATAGACTCCCCGACCGGACAGGAAATCGTTTTCCGCCTACACTGGGCGGCATGCTTACTTCCCTGGGTTTCGTGGCTCCCGGTTACGAGGACGTCCTGGCCCTCTTCGAATCCTTCCTCGCCGAAGATCCCCACTACAGCGCGCAGGTGGCCGCCTATCGTGACGGTGTTCCGGTGCTCAGCCTGAGCGGCGGGCCTGGCATGGATCCGGATACCCTGACGGGTGCCTATTCCTGCTCCAAGGGAGTGGCCGCAATGGTCATCGCGCTCCTTGTGCAGGACGGTGTCCTGGACCTCGACAAAGCGGTGGTGGATTACTGGCCGGAATTCGGCGTCCATGGAAAGGACCGGCTGCTGGTCAGGGAGGCGCTGTCTCACCAGGCGGGGCTCCTGGGTGTCGAGGGCGGATTCGGCTTGGAGGAGTTCACCACGGCGGGAGCCGCATTGCGGCTCGCCGCGGCTGCACCTGCCTGGCAACCGGGCAGGCAGTTCGGCTACCACGCGCTCACCATTGGCATCCTGATGGAGGAGCTGTGCCGCCGGACCACGGGCGAGGCGTTGCAGGACATTTACAACCGAAGAATCCGTGAGCCGCAGGACGTCGACTTCTTCCTGGGGCTGCCGGCAGACCAGGAGCCGCGGTACCGGGATGTCCTGTACGAGGCAGATGCGGCGCAGCCGTGGGTCGACCCGCTCAGCCTCGAGGGCATGAACAGCAACGCCCCGGTCAGCAGCATCATGGAACTGCCCAACATCCGGTCCGTCAGGGCCGCCGGGATGTCAGCCGCCGGCGGTGTGGGGTCTGCCGACGGCTTGGCCCGGTTGTATGCCGCAGCCACCACTGGCGTTGGAACCGACAGTCCCTTCCTCACTGAGGAAACCATCACTGCAATGACGCGGGAGCAGGTGTGGGGCCTGGACCGGTCTTCCGGCCTGGACAACGCGTTCGCGGTGGTCTTCATGAAACCCCATCCCTCGCGGAACTTCGGCAGCCACCGGGCCTTCGGGCACGAAGGGGCAAACGCTGCCCTCGGTTTTGCCGACCCGTCCTACCGTTTGGCTTTCGGCTACATTCCCCGGCGCGCGGAAGAAGGGCGCACTCAGGGCCGCGCCCACCGCCTGGCTGCTGCGGTACGCCGCTCAACAGCAGGTTTGTCCTGACGCACCGCCGGCCCTACTGTTGTCCGGATGGGCAATACTCAGGCACGGCCGGACGCACGGTGGGCTCGGGGGACCCAACTTCTCAAACAATCGGTGGCTGGACTTTCCGCTGCCTTCGCGGAGCAGCGGCTGCAACTTGCGGCTAAAGCCGCACTGGCAGCCGGGCTGGCTTTTGCCATCGCGCCGCACATGCCCGGCGCGGCATCGCACTACGCATACTACGCGCCGCTGGGCGCGCTGGTGGCGATGTACCACAACGTGGCCGGCTCGGTCCGGCAGGGGCTCCAGGCGCTCGCCGGGCTGGCTGTTGGCATCGGACTTGCCTTCATCCTTGTCAGCATCGCCGAGCCCTCGCCGCTGACCGTGGCGTTGTTCATGGGAATAGGCGTGCTGCTGGGCGGCCTGCCGGGCATTGGCTCAGGCAGCGACTGGATTCCGACGGCAGCCCTCCTGGTTCTGCTGGTGGGCGGCAGAAACGCCGAGGATTTCTCCTACGGCTACCTGGTGCAGATGGCGGCGGGCGTGGTGGTCGGCATCGCTGTGAACTTCCTGATCTTTCCGCCACTGCACCTCAGTGCCGCCGCCTCCAGCCTCGTGGACCTGCGGCAGGCCCTCGGGCGCCAACTGACGGACATGGCCGCGGCGCTGAAGGAAAAGTGGCCGCCTGAGCACGAGGACTGGTCCCGCCGGTCAGACGAACTGTCCGAGGCGGCAAGTTCCGTGCGGCACCTGGTCAAGGAAGCCGACGCCAGCCGCCGGGCCAACCCGCGCAGAAAACTCCACCCGCGCGACGTGGACCAGGACTACCGCGACCTGCAGAACCTGGAGCGCGTGACCTTCCACATCCAGGACATGACCGATGTCCTTTCAGACGTGATCTGGGAGGATGACGTGCCGTACGCGATCCCCCTGCAGGACAACGAGCCGCTGGCGGATGCCATCAACGCAACGGGAGAACTCCTCTCGATCCACAGCGACAGCGACGAGCGCACATACAACGACTCCTATGAAGCCGCCAGGACGGCGGTGGAGGCTTGTATGGCCTCCACCGCCGGCAGGCAGGCCGCACAGGGAACCGTGCCTGCGTCCGAGTCGGTCCTTCTGAGCCTCCACCGGATCCTGCGGGTCATCCGCCCCAGGGGGTAGGCACGGCGGGCCGTTGCCTTTCCTAAACGGCGGTGACGGTCCCGCTGAAGTGGCGCCGTCCGGAGCGCGGGCTCCAGGCGACATAGTCGGACCGCTTCCACGCCCCTGCCCCGCTTTCTTCTGAAGTGATCTCCAATGCAACCCGGGAGGGAAGGAAGACCGGGGCCTCAAAATCAACGTCCCAGGTGAATGAATCTCCGCGGGCCGGCCCCACATCTGCGAGCGCACGTGATGCCAGGTACATGCCGTGAGCTATGGAACGCCGCATGCCCAGGGCCTTGGCCGAGAGCACGCTTAGGTGGATGGGATTGAAATCCCCCGACACTGCTGCGTAGGCCCGGCCCGTATCCACTCCAAGGTGCCACAGCGCCGTAGGGTCCGGCGCTGTGAAGTCGGGCCTGGGCGGAACGGCCGTGGGTTTGTCTATGCCCGGCAGGAACACACCCTTGGCCAGGTATGTGGAAACTCCGCGCCAGTGGACATCCGGTGAGTCCGCGCGTCGCACTTCCGCCACAACGTCCACCTGCGTACCCGCACGGTGGCCACGGAGATTCTCCACCCTCGCCGTCATGTCCAGAGTGTCGGTGAATACCAGGGGCGCCCTTTGCTCCACCCTGTTGCGAAGGTGGATCATCCCCAGCAGGGGAAGCGGAAAGTCGTCGCGGTTCAGTACGCTCATGGCCAGGGGAAAGGCGATTGCGTGGATGAAGCCTGCCGGCAGAACGTCGCTCGCCGTCTCGCCTATCAGGTGCTGGTAGGCCGTAAGGTTCTCCACGTTCACCCTAACGCCCCTGACTTCGTGGCTTTCAGCCGGAAGCACGGCGGAGTCGTGGGTTCCCAGCAGCCTGCGGCGGGCCGCCTGCGCGGCAGCGTTGACGTAGAGCTTGGACAGGGAGGGCATTTCTGCCAGGACCAACGGCTGCTGGAGCGTCATGCCCCCACCAAATTCTGCCCGCATACACGCAGCACCTGCCCGTTGATTCCACCGGCCGCGTCACTGGCGAGGAACGCTATGGTCTCTGCTACGTCAGATGGCATTCCGCCCTGCTGCAGCGAATTCAGTCGCCGCGCCACTTCACGGACGGCAAAGGGGATGCGCGCGGTCATGTCTGTTTCGATGAATCCCGGAGCGACGGCATTGATCGTGCCGCCGGCAGTGGCGAGCAGCGGAGCGGTGGCACGCACCATTCCCATCACTCCCCCCTTGGACGCTGCGTAGTTGGTCTGCCCCCGGTTCCCGGCGATGCCGCTGGTAGAGGCAACTGAAACAATACGCGGAGTTGACCGGAAGTATTCGGAGGCCAGCAGGGCCTCGTTGATGCGGAGCTGGGCAGCAATGTTGATGTTGATGACCAGGTTCCACCGCGCCTGGTCCATGTTGGCCATGAGCTTGTCCCGTGTGACGCCGGCGTTGTGAACGACGATATCCAGCCGCCCGTGCCGCTGCACGGCATGGTCGATGATCCGCTGCCCCGCGTCAGCGCCGGTGATGTCCAGCTGCAGGGCGGTGCCCCGCACCTCATTGGCAACGGATGCCAACTGGTCACCTGCAGCCGGAATGTCCACGAGGACCAGGGTGGCGCCGTCCCTGTGCAGGGTGCGCGCAATTTCAGCCCCAATACCCCGGGCTGCGCCGGTGACTACGGCCACCTTCCCTGCCAAAGGACGGTCGGGATCTGGGGGAAGCGCCCCGTCCTCCGTGGAGACCGACAGGAACTGGCCATCCACGAACGCCGAGCGGGCCGAGAGGAAGAACCTGACGGCACCCAGGACGCTGGGGCTCGTGGTCGCCGTTCCGTTGCCGAGAAGCACGCCGTTTCCCGTTGCGCCCGCCCGCAGTTCTTTGGCAAGCGACCTCAGGAAGCCATCCACTCCCTGCCGTGCAGCCGCAGCATGGGGCGAAGACGCCTCTGCCGCCGGCCGCGACAGCGTGATGAGCCGCCCGCAGGGTTGCAGGTCGCGGAGTGACCCGGCCGCTGCCAGCACGGGCCTTTCAAGCTCCGCCGGGTGCTCCAGCTCGTCGAGGACCAGGATGATGGCCGCCAGCTTTTCCGCCGGAACGGCGTGCCGCCTGACGTCAAGGTCCCAGGACAGCAGTTCGGCGGCGAGTTTGTCTGCGCCCGGCGTGTCCCCTACGACGACGACGGGTCCGGTCACCAGTGGTTGGCCGGACTTGTAGCGGCGGAGTACGGCGGGCTGCGGAAGGCCCAGCTTCCTGGCAACACTGCGGCCCAGGTTGCTGTTGACCATCTGGGTGTATGTATCTGCCACGCCGCCCCCTACAGAGATTCCAGGATTGCGACGACGCCCTGGCCGCCTGCTGCGCAAACGGACACCAGGCCCCTGGCGGGACGCCCCGCGGAAGCTGCCTTGGCGTGGAGCATCTTTGCAAGCGTGCCCACGATCCTGCCACCGGTGGCCGCGAAAGGGTGGCCCGCTGCCAGCGAAGACCCATTGACGTTGAGCCGGGTCCGGTCGATGCTGCCAAACGCGCCCTCCAGGCCGAGCCTGGTTCGCCCGAAGTCCTCGTCTTCCCATGCGGCCAGGGTGCTTAGGACCGTGGCCGCAAAGGCCTCGTGGATTTCGAAGTAGTCAAAGTCGGCCAGCGTCAGGCCCTGGCGGCCCAGGAGCCGCGGCACAGCGAATACGGGGGCCATCAGCAGACCGTCCTTGCCGTGGACAAAATCCACGGCCGCGGCCTCGGCGTCCACGACGGCTGCCAGTTTAGGGAGGTCGCGGGCATCTGCCCACTCGTCGGAGGCAAGCAGCACGGTTGACGCACCGTCGGTGAGCGGAGTGGAGTTTCCGGCGGTCATCGTGGCATCGGCCCCGAGATTGCGGCCGAAGACGGGCTTCAGGGAGGCCAGCTTCTCCATGGAGGTGTCCGCACGAAGGTTCGCGTCTCGCGTCAGTCCGCGGTAGGGGGTCATGAGGTCATCAAAGAACCCTGACTCGTAGGCTGCGGCGAGATTGTGGTGGCTGTTCAACGCCAGTTCGTCCTGCGCTTCGCGGGAGATCTTCCACTGCGCAGTGGTCAGGGCCTGATGCTCACCCATGGTCAGGCCGGTCCGGGGCTCTGCCGTGCCGGGGGCCAGTGGTGCCAGGTCCTTGGGGCGCAGGCGACTCAGGATCTGGAGCCGCTGGGGAAGTGTCCTGGCGCGGTGCAGGTCCAGGATGACCTCGCGAAGCCCTTCGCTGACCACCACCGGCGCATCGGAAGCGGAGTCCACGCCGCCCGCAATGCCGGATTCAATCTGCCCCAGCTTGATCTTGTTTGCCAGGCCCACCACGGTTTCGAGGCCCGTGGCACAGGCCTGCTGGAGGTCGTACACGGGGGTCTCGGCGGAGAGCGCCGACCCCAGGACGGCTTCCCGGGTGAGGTTGAAGTCCCGCGAGTGCTTCAGTACCGCACCCGCGGCGACTTGGCCGATCCGCTCATCCTGAAGCCCGAACCGGGCAATCAGGCCATCGAGCGCGGCGGTGAGCATGTCCTGGTTTGAGGACTTTGCATAGGCGCCGCCCGCACGGGCGAACGGAATCCTGTTGCCGCCGACGATCACTGCCCTGCGGGTTGCCGGGACGGCGGCCGCGGCCGGTTCCTCAGGGGCGGGGGTGGTCTGTCCGTCTATGGACATGGATGGCTCCTCTGGTCACATGTGGTTACCGATACCCAGCGTACCTGATACGCTGGGTATCGTGAACTTTCAGGACACGAACATTCCCTTGGCCGTCGACCTGGCTTCTCCCGCCAGCCCTGACGGCCGTTCCTCGCGCTGGCAGAGCCACAGGGAGGAACGCCGCAGGGACCTCATCAAGCAGGCCAGGCGTGCCGTGCATGCGCTGGGCAGCGATGCGTCCATGGAGGACATCGCCACAGCCGCGGGCACCTCGAAATCCGTCTTCTACCGTTACTTCGGGGACAAGGCCGGACTTCAGCAGGCAGTGGGTGAAGTGGTCCTCAACCAGATGCAGCACCGCATCCAAGAAGCAGCACAAAGCGCGCTCACGCCGCGGGAGGGCCTGCTGGCGATGGTCTCGGCCTACCTTCAGATGGCCGACACCAGCCCCAACGTCTACGCGTTCGTCACCAGCTATGCCCCAAGCGAACCCGTAAACCCGCCGCATAACGCCGCGGGGGGCCCGCTGGGCCACTTCTTCGAAGCCATCGCGGACATGATTGCCACGCCCATGCGCTCGCATCTGCGCGATGTTGACCAGACCGTCATCGGCTACTGGCCCAAGGCGGCCATCGGCCTGGTGCGCAATGCCGGCGAACAGTGGCTCAGCACGCCGGACTCCCCGGCCAAGCCGAGCCAGGAGAGCATGGCCCGCCAAATCACCGCCTGGCTGTGCGTGGGAATTGCCCCGGAAGTTTCCCTGGCTTCACCGACCACCAAGTTATCCGCCAAAGAAGGACTATGACATGACTGACGTAGTGGACCGCCCCGCCGGCAAGGGCCCCCGCCCCGCGGCAACCTTTGCAGCCACCATCCCGGCCGAAAACCCTGAACCCGCCATCGACGTCGAGGCACTGGGCCGGCAGCTCCTGGGCAAGTGGGCTGACGTTCGGCTCCAGGCAAGGGAGCTGGCCGCCAGGCCGGAACTGCACAAGGTCGAGGGCCTGACGCACACGGACCACCGTGCACGCGTCTTCGGGCAGCTCAAGTACCTCGTGGACAATGAAGCCGTACACCGGGCTTTCCCCACCGAACTGGGCGGCTCCGACGACCACGGCGGAAACATTGCGGGGTTCGAGGAGCTCGTGGTGGCTGATCCGTCGCTGCAGATCAAAGCGGGCGTCCAGTGGGGACTCTTCGGCTCGGCAGTGATGCATCTGGGCACCGCGGAGCACCACGCCAAGTGGCTGCCCGGCATCATGAACCTGGAAATCCCCGGCTGCTTTGCCATGACCGAAACCGGCCATGGCTCAGATGTGGCCAGCATCGCCACCACGGCAACGTATGACCCCGCCACCGAAGAATTCGTGGTCAACACCCCCTTCCGCGCCGCCTGGAAGGACTACATCGGGAACGCCGCAATTGACGGACTCGGCGCCGTCGTTTTCGCGCAGCTGGTTACCCACGGCGTCAACCACGGAGTGCATGCCTTCTACGTGGATCTTCGGGACCCGGACACCAAGGAATTCCTGCCAGGGATCGGCGGGGAGGACGACGGCATCAAGGGCGGCCTGAACGGCATCGACAACGGCCGGCTGCACTTCACCAATGTCCGCGTTCCCCGGACCAACCTCCTGAACCGCTACGGCAACGTCGACGCTGACGGAACCTACACCTCACCCATCGCCAGCCCGGGGCGGCGCTTCTTCACCATGCTCGGAACCCTGGTCCAGGGCCGCGTCTCCCTGGACGGAGCCGCCGTCGCTGCCTCCAAGGTGGCGCTGAAGGCAGCCATCCAGTACGCCACCGAACGCCGGCAGTTCAACGCCTCCTCCCATACCGAAGAAGAGGTCCTGCTGGACTACCAGCGGCACCAGCGCAGGCTGTTCACCCGCCTGGCAGCCACCTACGCGGCAAGTTTCGCCCACGAGCAGCTCCTGCAGAAATTCGACGACGTCTTCTCCGGCGCCCATGACACCGACGCGGACCGGCAGGACCTGGAGACCCTGGCGGCGGCACTGAAGCCCCTGAGCACCTGGCACGCACTGGACACGCTGCAGGAATGCCGGGAAGCATGCGGGGGCGCCGGCTTCCTGATTGAGAACCGGTTCGCCTCACTGCGGGCAGACCTGGACGTCTACGCCACCTTCGAAGGCGACAACACCGTATTGCTTCAACTGGTGGCCAAGCGACTGCTTGCCGACTACGCCAAGGAGTTCCGCAACGTGGACTTCGGCGTCCTGGCCCGTTACGTGGTGACCCAGGCGGCAGGCGCCGCGGTCCACCGCACCGGCCTGCGGCAGGTGGCGCAGTTCATGGCGGATACCGGCTCAGTCCAGAAGGCCGCCATCGCCCTCCGGGATGAGGACAGCCAGCGCGCGCTCCTGACGGACAGGGTCCAGACCATGGTGGCAGAGGCGGGAGCCGCCCTCAAGGGCAGCAAGCGACTGCCGCAGGACAAGGGCGCGGCCTTGTTCAACCGGCACCAGAACGAACTCATCGACGCTGCGCAGGCCCATGCCGAACTGCTGCAGTGGGAGGCGTTCACGGACGCACTCCAGACAGTGGAGGACCCGGGGACCCGGAAGGTGCTGACGTGGCTGCGCGACCTGTTCGGCCTGTCGCTGATCGAGAAGAACCTGTCCTGGTACCTTATGAACGGCCGCCTCTCCATGCAGCGCGCACGTACCGTAGGCGGCTACATTAACCGGCTGCTGGAAAAGATCCGCCCGCATGCCCTGGATCTGGTGGACGCCTTCGGGTACGGCGATGACCACGTTCGCGCAGCCATCGCCACCGGTGCGGAGAAGGCGCGCCAGGATGAAGCCCGCGAGTATTTCCGCACCGCACGGGCGAGCGGGCAGTCGCCGGTGGACGAGAAGGTCCTGATCGCCCGGACCGCGGCGGACCGGAAGGGCTGAGTCGCCGGCCGGGCTTAAACAGTGTGCCCCGAAGCACGGAAACAACGACGGCGCCGCTCCCCTGCCAAGGGAAGCGGCGCCGTCGTGCGTTGCACCGCCGGGACGCTCAGGCTCCGGCCGGGAGCACCGAGCGGTAGACCTCAAGGGTGGTCTCGGTGATGGACTCCCAGGAGAAGTGCTTCTCAGCCCGTTCCCGGCCTGCCTGCCCCATGGCATGGGCGCGTTCGGGATCGGACACCACCTCAATGAGGGCGTCAGCGAACTCGCGGACGAACTTCTCGGGGTCCAAGGGCGTCCCCGTGCCGTCGGTCACCTGTTCCAGGTCAACCAGAAGGCCGGTGCGGCCATGGTCGACAACCTCGGGGATGCCGCCGGTTGCGCTGGCCACCACTGCCGCGCCACAGGCCATGGCTTCGAGGTTGACGATACCCAGCGGTTCGTAGATGGACGGGCAGGCGAAGGCGGTGGCGTGGCTTAGGACCTGGATCAGCTCGTGGCGCGGCAACATGCGTTCGATGAGCACTACGCCGGTGCGCTGCTTCTGCAGGTCCTCGATCAAAGCGGCGGTTTCCGCTGCCAGTTCCGGGGTGTCCGCAGCACCGAGGCACAGCACCAACTGGACGTCCGCCGGAAGTTGCGCGGCCGCCCGAAGGAGGTACGGGACGCCCTTCTGGCGTGTGTTTCTTCCCACAAAGACGACGCTCGGTTTGGCGGGATCGATGCCCAGGGCGCGGACGGCGTCGTCGTTTTCGTCACGCTGCCACAGCTCCACGTCGATGCCGTTGTGGACCACCCGGACCTTTTCCGGGTCCACGTTGGGGTAGCTGCGCAGGATGTCCTGGCGCATGCCCTCGGACACGGCGATGATGGCCGCTGCCGCTTCGTAGGCCGTCTTCTCCACCCAGGAGGACAGGGCATAGCCGCCGCCCAGCTGCTCGGCCTTCCAGGGCCGCAGCGGCTCGAGGCTGTGGGCGCTGAGAACGTGCGGAATTCCGTGCAGCAAGGAGGCCAGATGCCCGGCCATGTTGGCGTACCAGGTGTGCGAATGGACCAGGTCCGCGCCCTGCACGTCCGGCACAATGCGCAGGTCCACACCCAAGGTCTGAACCGCCGCATTGGCCCCGCCCAGGTCCTCGGGAACCTGATACGACGTCACGGTTGCTCCGTGGTAGTCGGCATCGCGGGGAGCTCCGAAAGCACGAACCTGCAGGTCAACATGCTTACTAAGCACCCTGCTCAATTCGGCTACATGCACCCCGGCGCCACCGTAGATCTCCGGCGGGAACTCTTTAGTCACAATGTCTATTCGCACAAGACCCAAGGTAGTCGTTCACGGATAACTGTTCTAGTGTGAAGGAGTCCGGGCCTACCGGACTGTCTTGGGGAGTTACGAAGGCGTACAGGAGCGACCATTATGCCGTTGACCAAAAAAGTCCTGGCCATTGTCCTCGCAGGTGGCGAGGGAAACCGACTTATGCCGCTGACGGCAGACCGGGCCAAGCCTGCTGTGCCCTTTGCCGGCAGTTACCGCCTGATTGACTTCGCGCTGTCCAACCTGGTGAATTCCCGCTACCTGCAGATCGTCGTGTTGACGCAGTACAAGTCGCACAGCCTTGACCGCCACATCTCCGAAACCTGGCGCATGTCTACCCAGCTGGGCAACTACATCGCGTCGGTGCCGGCACAGCAGCGCGTGGGCAAGAGTTGGTTCCTGGGCAGCGCAAACGCCATTTACCAGTCCTTGAACCTCATCCACGACGCCAACCCGGACATCGTGGTGGTGGTCGGCGCCGACCACGTCTACCGCATGGACTTCGCCCAGATGGTGGCCCAGCACGTGAACAGCGGGGCCAAAGCCACCGTGGCGGCGGTACGGCAGCCGCTGCATATGGCGGACCAGTTCGGCGTCATCGAGGTGGACCAGAACGACCCCCAGAAAATTGCCGCCTTTGTTGAGAAGCCCGCCAGCACTCCCGGGCTTGCCGCAGACCCCTCCCAGTTCCTCGCCTCCATGGGCAACTACGTGTTCGACGCCGACGCCCTGGTGGCCGCGCTGCATGTGGACGCCGAACGCCTGGACACCAAGCACGACATGGGCGGTGACATCATTCCCTACTTCGTGAACCGCGGCGAGGCAGGTGTCTACGACTTCACGCTGAACGACATCCCCGGCTCCACCGAGCGCGACCGCACCTACTGGCGCGACGTCGGCACCATCGACTCGTTCTACGATGCCCATATGGACCTCATCTCGCCGCTGCCGGTGTTCAACCTGTACAACTCCGAGTGGCCCATCTACACACGCCAGAGCATCTCCCCGCCGGCCAAGTTCGTCCGCGGCGAGAACAACACCATTGGCACCGCCCTGGATTCCATCGTGGCCAACGGCGTGGTGATCTCCGGCGGCGTGGTGGAAGGCTCCGTCCTCTCCAACGACGTCTATGTCGCAACCAGCGGCAGGGTCATCGATTCGGTCCTGATGGACAAGGTGCAGATCGGTGAAGGTGCTGTGGTCAACCGGGCCATCCTGGACAAGAACGTCAAAGTTCCCGCCGGTGCCGCCATCGGCCTGGACCCGGACCTTGACCGGGCACGCGGCTTCAAGGTCACAGAATCCGGCATCACCGTCCTCGCCAAAGGCCAGGAAGTGCCGGAGCCCGGTGACGAGGAACGCCAGCTCGCTGCCCGGCACCTGAGTCTTATCCCGAACGCTGTGAAGGCTGCCGCCGAACAGTACCCGGACGTGCGTGACACGGTGGACAAGGTGGCCGGCGCCCATGCCGCCGCAGCGGCGGAAGCGACACCCGGGGCCCGGATCTCCTGACCCTGACCAACGACCTCTACGGCATCCGCAGGCCGGGGCACCTCTCGTGGTGTCCCGGCCTGCGGCGTTCACGGTAAAATTTTCCCAATGAGCTCCCCCGATCTGACCCCTGAGGACATCCAGGCCTGCCTCAAGGTCCTGAACACCATCCACGCGTACGACGAGGAGCACCCGGACTACATCTCGGTGCGCCGCGCCACCGGAAAGATGTTTAAGGCCGTCAAGCGCCACCGGAGGGTCACCAAGCGCGATACCATCGCCGAGGCCGACCGCGCCGTCATCGCCCAGACTGCCACAGCCGCGCCGGACCGGATCGACGACGAGACCCGCGGCAACAAGCTGGCTCCGTCTGCCACCGGCAAGATCGCGGGGCACCTCATCCGGTCCCGCCCCTGCTACATCTGCAAGCAGCACTACACCCAGGTGGACGCGTTCTACCATCAGCTGTGCCCGGAATGCGCGGCGTTCAGCCACAGCAAGCGGGACGCCCGGACCGACCTCACCGGACGCCGGGCTCTTCTCACCGGCGGCCGCGCCAAGATCGGGATGTATATCGCCCTTCGGCTGCTCCGGGACGGCGCCCACACCACCATCACCACCCGCTTCCCCAAGGACGCCGCACGCCGGTTCGCGGCCATGGAGGACAGCGGCGAGTGGCTCCACCGGCTCCGGATCGTAGGCATCGACCTGCGTGACCCCGCCCAGGTGATGGCCCTGACCGACTCACTTAATGAGGCCGGACCCCTGGACATCATCATCAACAACGCCGCGCAGACCGTGCGCCGTTCGGGCAACGCCTACAAGCCACTGGTGGACGCTGAGGACGAACCCCTCCCCGCCGCGCTGGAACAGGCCAACGGCGGCCCCGAACTCCTGACCTTCGGCCACGCGCACGACAAGCACCCGCTGGCCCTTGCCGGCAGTGTCACCGAGCACCCCGTGCTGGCCGGGGACGCCATCACCTCCCTGGCGCTGTCCACCGGGTCCGCCTCCCTGGAACGCATCGCCACGGGCACCGCAATCGACGCCGGCGGCCTGGTGCCGGACCTGGCCACCATCAACAGCTGGACCCAGGTGGTGGACGAGGTGGATCCGCTCGAAATGCTCGAGGTGCAGCTCTGCAATGTCACCGCGCCGTTCCTGCTGGTCAGCCGGCTTCGTGGCGCCATGCGGCGCTCCACTGCCCGCCGGAAGTACATCGTGAACGTCTCCGCCATGGAGGGCCAGTTTTCCCGGGCCTACAAGGGGCCGGGGCACCCGCACACCAACATGGCGAAAGCGGCGCTGAACATGATGACCCGCACCAGTGCCCAGGAGATGCTGGACGCGGACGGCATCCTGATGACGGCCGTGGACACGGGCTGGATCACGGATGAACGCCCGCACTTCACCAAGGTCCGGCTCATGGAGGAAGGCTTCCACGCGCCCCTTGACCTGGTGGACGGCGCAGCCCGGGTCTACGATCCCATCGTCATGGGTGAACAGGGTGAGGACCAGTACGGTGTCTTCCTGAAGGATTACAAGCCCAGCCCCTGGTGATGGGCGTATGCTCACGGCATGAGCAACGAGTCATCAAGCCAGGTGCAGAACCTCGAACACCACGAATGCTGGGCCCTGCTGCGGACGGTGTCCGTGGGAAGACTGGCGGTGCTGGCTGACGGCCGTCCGGATATCTTCCCGGTCAACTACACAGTTGACGGCGGCACGCTGGTCTTCCGGACCGCCCAGGGAACCAAACTGTCCGCAGCAACCGGCGGCGATGCGGCTGTCGCCGTCGAAGCGGACGGCGTGGACCCCGACACTGGCCTGGCGTGGAGCGTGGTGGTCAAGGGCACTGCCGCCCTGGTCAAGAGCACTGAGGAGGTACTGGAAACCTCCCGCCTGTACCTCTTCCCCTGGCAGTCCGGACGGAAAGACGCATTTGTGCGCGTCACCCCGGATTCGGTGACGGGGCGCCGCTTCAAAGTCACCGATCCGATGACCTGGTGGACCCAGATCAACGGCTCAGCCAGGACAGCCCCCGAGTAAGCACGTGGGACCAAAGCCGCCCGGCTGGCGATCCCCCGGCCAGGTCGGCCGGGGAAGCCACCGTGTCAGGCCAGCTGGGTGATCTCCACGCTGACTTTCAGCGCGGACCCGCCGCCGCCGGACAGAATGCCTTTCAGCGGGGACACATCCCGGTAGTCCCGGCCCCTGGCCACCGTGACGTGGAAGTCGCCGGCGGGCTTGTGGTTGGTGGGGTCCCAGCTGCGCCAGTCCCCGTCCCACCACTCAAGCCACGCGTGCGACTGCCCGGCCACGGTCTCGCCGATTCCGGCGCTTGACCGCGGGTGCAGGTAGCCGGAGACGTAGCGCGCCGGGATACCGCAGCTCCGCAGGGCACCGATGGCCAGGTGCGCCAGGTCCTGGCAAACCCCCTGGCGCTGGCCCCAGGCCTCCTCGGCGTTGGTGGTCACGGCCGTTGAGCCGGACATGTAGGTCATTTCACCGCGCATCCAGGCAAAGATGGCCATGGCTGCCTCGTGCGGGTTCTTTCCCGCCACGACGTCCGGGATGATGCCCAGCACTTCGTCGCCCGGGCCGCTGAGCCGGGACTGCGGCAGCCAGTCGCTGAAGGCGTCAAGCGTCTCCGGGGACTTCAGGTCGTCCCAGCCCACGATGTCAGCTTCGGCCGGGATCTTTTCCGCCCGGTGCACCTCCACGGTGATGTTGGAGACCACCTCAAGGTTCTCGTGCGGCATCTGCATGTCAAAGGCGGTGACCCTGGTTCCCCAGTAATCCCGGTAGGTGCTCACAGCCGCCTGCGACGGGGACACCTTGACCACAGACTCCAACACCACCTGCTGCGAGTCGGTCAGCGGGGTCATCCGGGCCTCGTTGTAGGACAGGGTCACCCGCTTGTTGTACTTGTAGGCCGTCCTGTGGACGATGCTCAACCGGGTCATGACAGTTCTCCCACCCAGGCAAGCTCGTCCGCCTGATTGAAGTACTTACGGGAAATGGCGTCCGAAGCCTGGGACACTGCCTTCTGGACCCGTTCCATGTGCTCGGGAAGTTCGGACATGAGGTCGTCTGTCCGGTGGAACTCCAGGAAGGTCCGGGCCTGTCCCACGATGCGGCGGGCGTCGTTGATGAACCCCACCCGCTGCGCGGACGGGTCCAGCTTGGCCAGGCACTCGTCGGCATCCCGCAGGGCGTAGACGATGGACCGCGGAAACAGCCGGTCCAGGAGCAGGAATTCGGCGGCGTGCTGGTCGCCGAAGGCCGCCCGGCGGGTGCGGAGGAACGATTCGTAGGCGCCCGCGCAGCGCAGCATGTTGACCCAGGACATGCCGGCGGAGAGCACATCGCGCGTGGAGAGCATCCGGGCTGTCATGTCCGCGCGTTCCAGGGAACGCCCCAGGACCAGGAACAGCCAGCTTTCGTCATGGCTCACCGTGGTATCGGCGAGGCCGCTGACCATCGCCGTGCGCTCCAGCGTCCAGTTGCAGAAACGGTAGGTGCCCACCACGTCCTTGCGGTGCTGGCTGAGGCCGTAGTAGGTGGTGTTCAGGCTCTCCCAGAGAGCCGATGACACCGTCTCACGCGCACGCCGTGCATTCTCCCGGGCCGCACCCAGGGAGCCTGCGATGGACGTGGCGCTGGTTTTGTCGTACGCCAGGGCGTGGAGCAGTTCGGGGAGTCCAAAGTCCTCGCTCTGCGGGCGGGCGCCCATGACCGCCAGGAGTTCCTGGGCCACGCTTTTGCGCTCCTCCATGGGGAGGTGGTTCAGGCGCTCCAGGTGCACGTCGAGGATTCGGGCGGTACCGTCCGCCCGCTCCACGTAGCGGCCGATCCAAAACAGGGACTCGGCAATACGGCTAAGCATTCGCGGCTACCTCCTGCGCGCCCGGAACGTTGTAAAAGACATGCACGACGGCGAAGCGGCTCACTGCTGCTGCTCCGACTGGCGGTCGCGCCAATTGCTTTCCACGGGCCACACGGAGACGCGCTCGCGGACGGTGACGGACTGACGGGGCACGGTTTCCACCGGCATCTGCGGCGAGTCGGCCAGGACCCAGGTGTCCTTTGAGCCGCCGCCCTGGCTGGAATTGACGATCAGGGAGCCTTCCTTGAGCGCTACGCGGGTGAGGCCGCCGGGGAGCACCCAGACGTTGTCGCCGTCGTTGACGGCGAAGGGGCGCAGGTCCACGTGCCTGGGGCCGAACTTGTCACCTGCCAGGGTGGGGACGGTGGACAGTTGCAGGACGGGCTGGGCGATCCAGCCGCGGGGGTCGGCGATGATCCGCTGGCGGAGGGCGTCCAGTTCGTCCGGTGAGGCATCGGGGCCGATGACCAGCCCCTTGCCGCCGGAACCGTCCACGGGTTTGACCACCAGTTCGGCGAGGTTGTCCAGGGTGTACTCCCGGGCTTCCTTCTCCTCGAGCCGGTAGGTGTCCACGTTGGCGATGATGGGCTCCTCGCTGAGGTAGTAGCGGATCAGGTCAGGGACGTAACTGTAAACCAGTTTGTCGTCGGCAACGCCATTGCCCACCGCGTTGGCAATGGTGACTCCACCGGCGCGGGCGGCGTTGACCAGTCCTGGGCAGCCCAGCATGGAGTCGGACCGGAACTGCAGCGGGTCCAGGAAGTCGTCGTCGATCCGCTTGTAGATCACGTCCACACGCTGCTCGCCGGCGGTGGTGCGCATGTAGACGCGGTTGCCACGGCAAATGAGGTCACGACCTTCCACCAGTTCCACGCCCATGAGGCCGGCCAGGAGGGTGTGCTCGAAGTAGGCGCTGTTGAAGACGCCCGGGGTGAGGACGACGACAGTGGGATCGTCAACGCCCGCCGGTGCCGTTTTGCGCAGGGCCGAGAGCAGGCGGCGGGGGTACTCCTCAACGGGGCGGATGAGCTGCTGGCCGAAGGCTTCAGGAAGGCCCTTGGCCATGGCGCGCCGGTTCTCCAGGACATAGCTGACTCCTGAGGGGACCCGGACGTTGTCCTCCAGGACGCGGAAGGTACCTGCTGCGTCGCGGACCACGTCGATACCCGAAATGTGGACGCGGACGCCGCCGGCAGGCTCGAACCCATGGACCTGCCGGTGGAAGTGCGCACTGGTGGTGACGAGCTGGCGGGGTATCACGCCGTCGGACACCACGGTCATCTTGTCGTAGACGTCGTTCAGGAAGGCTTCGAGGGCGCGGACGCGCTGGGCCACTCCCCGTTCCAGGACATCCCATTCAGCTGCGGGGATGACCCGGGGCACGATGTCGAGCGGAAAGGGCCGCTCCTCGCCCGCGTAGTCGAACGTGACGCCGCGGTCCAGGAAGGTCCGTGCCATGGAGTCGGCGCGCGCGCTCACGTCCGCCAGGGAGAGCTTCCGGAGTGCCTCCGCCACCTGCCCGTACGAGTCCCTCGCCTGTTGCCCCGGGGCGAACATCTCGTCGTAGGCTCCGGTGCGGCCGGCGGCCTCGGAGTAATCCTGGAATAGGTCTGACATGTCCAATAGCCAACCATCTTTTTGTTTCGAGTTCATTACTGCCATCCATTCTGGCGTGTTGGCGCCGATGGCCCGGTTCGTACTTTACTGGGCCTTTCAGGCACAGTAGGTGAGTGCCCGTCAGCAGAAGCCTCCCAGAACCCGCTCCCGGCAGTTCCGGGACCCGGTTGGGACGCTTGCTGCCCGGCCTGGTGACAGCAGCAGCTGCCGTCGCGGCGGCCTTCGTGCTGCACGGGCTTGTCCCGGCGCTGCCCGCGATGACCCTCGCCGTTGTGCTCGGCGTCCTCGCGGCCAACCTCCCCGGCGCCAGTACCTGGACCGGTGGCCGGGCCCGGCCTGGACTGGATTTCGCGGGGAAACATTTGATGCGTGCCGGGATCGTGGTTCTGGGCCTGAAGGTCAGCATCATGGATGTCCTGCACCTGGGGTGGCTGGCGCTGGTCCTGATTGTGGCCGTCGTGGCGGCCAGTTTCGGTGGGACCTACGCGATTTCGCGCCTCTTCCGCCTGCCGCCGGTGACCTCGCTCCTGGTGGCCACCGGGTTCTCCATCTGCGGGGCTTCCGCGATCGGCGCCGTGGCCGCCGTCCGGCGCATCCGGCATGCGGATACGGTCCTGCCCGTGGCCCTGGTGACCCTCTGCGGGACCCTGGCCATCGGGGTCCTTCCCCTGCTGGCCCACCCGTTGGGTCTTTCGGCCGCTGTGTTCGGCGCCTGGACCGGGGCGTCCGTGCACGACGTGGGCCAGGTGGTGGCCACGGCGCAAACCGCCGGAACCGCCGCCCTGGCGATCGCCGTCGTCGTCAAGCTCACCCGGGTGCTCCTGCTGGCACCCGTGGCCGCGATGGCGGGCGCGCACCACAGGGTCCGCGTGCGTGACCTGGGTGCCGCGGATGGAACCAAATCGAAAATGCCGCCCGTAGTGCCGCTTTTTGTTGTGGGCTTCATGGCCATGGTGGCGCTCCGGTCCACGGGCTGGCTGCCGTCGCCTTGGCTCGAGGCCGGGGCAACGCTGCAGGACATCCTGCTGGGTGCCGCGCTGTTCGGGTTGGGCTCGGCGGTCCGGATCCGGACCCTGCTGCACACCGGCGGACAGGCCCTCCTGGCAGCCCTGGCTTCCTGGCTCCTGATTGCCATACTGGGGCTGGGCGCAGCGTTCCTCATCGCCGGCTGAGCCGATGAAACGGCACCGTGATTAGATAGCCGGGTGTCACATGAGAATCTGCAGCGCCGCGAAGCCGCTGAACGTTCAGCCCTGGTCAGCACCACCAGCTACGACGTGTCCCTGGACGTGCGGCAGGCTGCGGATCCGGCAGTCCCGGGCTACACGAGCCGCAGCGTCATCACCTTCACCGCAGAACCGGGCGCAAGCACCTTCCTGGACTTCATCGGCAGCGACGTGCACAGCGTGTTCCTCAACGGCAAGGGCCTGCCCGTGGAGGACGTGGTGGAGGGCCCGCGGATCAGGCTGGACAACCTGCGGGCAGAGAACCAGGTCACCGTCACCGGAACAGCCCTGTACAGCCGGTCCGGCGAGGGCATGCACCGGTTCGTGGATCCCGCCGACGGCCAATGCTACCTCTACACCCAATACGAGCCTGCTGACGCCCGCCGGGTCTTCGCCAACTTCGAACAGCCGGACCTCAAGGCCACCTTCACCTTCCACGTCATGGCTCCCGCCGACTGGCAGGTGGCCTCAAACGGTACCGAAGTGCAGCGCACCCTGCTCACCAGCGACCCCGCCACGGCCTGCTGGGACTTCGCCACAACGATGCCCATGTCCACCTACATCACCACGGTGCTGGCCGGCCCCTACTTCAAGGCAGAGGACCGCTGGCAGGCAACGCTCGACGACGGCACGCACCTTGATGTGCCGCTGGCCCTCTACTGCCGGGCGTCGATGGCGGCGTCCTTCGACACGGAAGAGCTGTTCGGCCTGACCAAGAAGGGCCTGGACTTCTTCAACCGCCTCTTCGATCTCCCCTACCCGTGGGGCAAGTACGACCAGGCCTTCGTGCCCGAATACAACCTCGGCGCCATGGAGAACCCCGGCCTGGTCACTTTCACCGAAAGCTACGTCTTCACGTCCCGGGCCACCGACGCCCAGTACCAGGGCCGGGCCAACACCCTGCTCCACGAGATGGCCCACATGTGGTTCGGGGACCTGGTGACCATGAAGTGGTGGGACGACCTGTGGCTCAAGGAATCGTTCGCCGACTACATGGGAACCCTCGGCGTGGACCGGGCCACGGACTGGGACACCGCGTGGGTGAACTTCGCCAACAAGCGCAAGGCATGGGCCTACGTCCAGGACCAGCTGCCCACCACCCATCCCATCGTGGCCGACATCCCCGACCTGGAGGCGGCGAAGCAGAACTTCGACGGCATCACCTACGCCAAGGGCGCCTCGGTGCTCAAGCAACTGGTGGCGTATGTGGGCTTTGACGCCTTCATCGCGGGGTCGCGGGAGTACTTCCGGAAGCACGCCTACGGAAACACCTCGCTGGCAGACCTCCTGGCCGCCTTGGACGCCGCCTCCGGGCGTGAGCTGTCCGCCTGGGCCCGGCAGTGGCTTCAGACCTCGGGAATTTCCACACTGTCCCTGGACATCGGTGCCGGCAACACGGAAGCGGACGACGACGGCGTGCCGGGCAGGGTGGCAATCGTCCAGGAGGCAACGGACCCGGTCACGGGACGGGAGGAGCTTCGGCCGCACCGCCTCCGCGTGGGTTCCTACGACTTCAACGCCGACAGCGCCCTGGTGCGGACCGGGACCATCGAAACCGACGTGGCCGGCAAACGCACGGAGCTGCCCCAGCTTGCCGGACAGCCGCGGCCTGCGCTCCTGCTGGTCAACGACGACGACCTCACCTACGCCAAGGTCCGGCTGGACCCGGTCTCCGAAGCTACCGTCCGTTCGTCGCTGGACAGGATCACCGATCCCATGGCACGCGCCCTCTGCTGGACGTCGCTCTGGAACTCGGCCCGGGACGGCGAAAGCCCCGCATGCTTGTACGTTGACGCAGTGACCGCCTTCGCCCCGGCTGAGACGGGGATCGGCGTACTCCTGAACGTCCTCGACAACGCTGCGACCGCCGTCGAACGCTACACGCCGGCCGGCACCCGCGGCAGCGTCCGTGCATCCTTCCTGGCGGCAG
This sequence comes from Pseudarthrobacter enclensis, assembly GCF_030811655.1. Taxonomy (GTDB): domain Bacteria; phylum Actinomycetota; class Actinomycetes; order Actinomycetales; family Micrococcaceae; genus Arthrobacter; species Arthrobacter enclensis_A. The sequence continues at coordinate 71,649 of NZ_JAUSRE010000005.1, forward strand.
CCGCTGCCCAGCTGGATGAGGCCGTGCCTGGCTCGGACCAGCAGCTTGCCTGGGCCCGCACCGTGGCCGCCCTGAGCCGGCATGACGATGCCCTGCTCCCCCGGCTGCGCGGGCTTTTGGACGGAACGTCCGCGGTCGAGGGGCTGGCGGTGGACGCCGAACTTCGATGGCACCTCTGGCACGCCTTGGCCGCCAATGGCCAGGCCACCGCCGGTGAGCTGGATGCAGAACTGGCCCGCGACACCACCGCCTCCGGCCGGGCCGGGCACGCAACTGCCATGGCGTCCAGGCCGGAATCCAAGGTCAAGGCCGCGGCCTGGGACGCAGCCGTCCACGGGAACGAACTGTCCAACCAGCTCCTCACTGCCACCATCAGCGGCTTCACCACAGCCTCTCCGGCGCTCCTGGAGCCATACGTGGAGCCCTACTTCGACTGCCTGCGGACTGTTTGGGACACGCGCAGCATCGAAATCGCCAGCCGGATCGTCCGGGGCCTCTACCCGGCCGCCCAGGACCTGGTGCCCGGTGTCCGCCCCGATGACCACCCGGTCGTCCGGCGGACGGATGACTGGCTGGCCGCCAACCCGGACGCCCCGCATGCCCTGCGCCGGATCATTATTGAGCAGCGCAGCCACCTGCTGCGGGCACTCACGGCGCAGGCCGCCGTCGTCAATTCAGCGCCCCAAGCCGGGCCGGCGCATTGACGGCGGGCCTCCATGCGCAGGGACAGTTCCTGCGCGGCGAGCAGGGGCCTCACTGCGCTGCCGGGGTCAGGGGACGCGGTGGAGCCACTCCCGGGTGCCGAACTTGGCCGCCACCCGCTCCTCGGCCGCGGCCAGCTCGTGTCCGGCAAGCTGTGACGGCGTTGCCCCGTAGCGCTCGCTGAACACCTCGATCATCGCTTCGATGATGGCCGTGCGGGCCAGGCCGGTCTGCCGGCGGAGCGGGTCCACGCGCTTCTTGGCGATGCGGGTGCCTTTGTCGGAGAGCTTTTCCTTGCCGATCCGCAGGACCTCCACCATTTTGTCCGCGTCGATGTCGTAGCTCATGGTGACGTGGTGCAGCATGCCGCCGTTGGCCAGGCGCTTCTGGGCGGCGCCGCCAATCTTCCCCTGGTCCGTGGCAATGTCATTGAGCGGGATGTAAAAGGCGTTGATGCCGAGTTTTTCCAGCGCGGCCATGACCCAGGCGTCAAGGAAGGGGTAGGAGTCGGCGAAGCTGAGCCCGTCCACCAGGGTCTGGGGCAGGTAGAGCGAGTAGGTGATGCAGTTGCCGGCCTCCATGAACATCGCTCCCCCGCCGCTGATGCGCCGGACCACGTTGATGCCGTGCTTGGCCACGCCCTCGGGATCCACCTCGTTCTGCACGGACTGGAAGCTTCCGATCACCACCGAGGGTTCCTGCCAGTCCCAGAACCTCAGGGTGGGGGTGCGTTCACCGGCGCCGACGGCCTCGGTGAGCACCTCGTCCAAAGCCACGTTGATTTCCGTGGGCAGCACGGTGGGCGCGATGATGTTCCACTCGTGGTCTCCCCAGGAGGAGGCCTTGGCCAATGCGCGGCGGACTGTGACGGCCACTGCGTCTGCCGAGAAGCCGAAGAGCACGGCTCCGGCCGGCAGGGCGGCGGTAACGGCGGCCGCGAGGTCCTTGGCCGGCGTGCCTTCGGGAAGCCCGGTCAGCGCGCCGTTGATGTCCTCCAGCGCCTCGTCCGGTTCCAGGAAGAAATCGCCGCTGACGGAGACGTTGGCAAGGGCGCCGTCCACGACGTCGAGGTCCACCACCACGAGTTTGCCGCCGGGAACCTTGTACTCGCCGTGAAGGCGCTGGTTGGGGGCGGCATTGGTGGCAGGAGAGGCTGACTCGGTCATGCTTCCCATCCTGCCGCAGAAAGCGGGTGCACGGCTAACACAGAAGGCCCGCACCGGAAACGGTGCGGGCCTTCTGCAACAAGCTTGGGCGAACGAATTACTTCTTGCCGCCGAAGCCCTTGAAGCGAGCGTTGAAGCGCTCGACGCGGCCTGCAGAGTCCATGATGCGCTGCTTGCCCGTGTAGAACGGGTGGGACTCGGAAGAGATTTCGACGTCGATGACCGGGTAGGTGTTCCCGTCTTCCCACTCGATGGTCTTGGAGGAAGACACGGTGGAGCGGGTCAGGAACTTGGTGCCGGAGGCCAGGTCGTTGAAGACAACAGCTTCGTACTTAGGGTGGGTATCAGACTTCATAATGGGACCTTTGTTCGCGCAGCTGGATTTTGCCAGCTGCCAGGTATGAATGGGATGGCTGGACGCTGTTGCATCAGCCGAAGCTGAAAAAGCAGGACAACCAGCTATCCATCATAGCCGATGCGGGGTGCCCTGACGAACCGGACCCGGGGCGCCTCCCGCCCCCCCTGCCCAGGTCAGTCCCGGGCCCGCAGCTCCCAGAAGGCCACGGCTGAGGCGGCGGCCACGTTCAGTGAATCGACGCCATTGCGCATGGGGATTTTGACGGCGAGGTCGACGGCGGCGAGAGTCCCGGGGCTCATGCCGGCACCTTCGGTGCCTAGCACCAGGGCGAGCTTGGACAGATTGCGGGATGCGACGGCGTCGACATCCTCTGCATCGGGGGTCAGTTCCAGTGCCGCGACGGTGAAGCCGTGGTCCTTGAGGACCTCGAGGTCCCCGGGCCAGTCCTGCAGGCGCGCCCAGGGAACCTGGAAGACCGTGCCCATGCTGACCCTGACGCTCCTGCGGTAGAGCGGATCGCCACAGCGCGGGGAAACCAGGACGGCGTCGATGTCCAGGGCGGCGGCGGACCGGAAGATGGCGCCCACGTTGGTGTGGTCCACGATGTCCTCCAGCACCGCCACGCGGCGGGCCCCGGACAGGAGCTCCGGAAGCGGCACCGGCGCGGGGCGTTGCATGGCCGCCATGGCGCCCCGGTGCAGGTGGAATCCGGTGATTTCCTCCAACAGGGCAGCCGAGCCGATGAAGGCCGGAACGTCGGGGTACGCCCGGAAGACGTCGTCGAGGTCTGCCATCCACTTTTCGGCGAGGAAGAACGACCGCGGCTGGTGCCCGGCGGCGAGCGCCCGGCGCAGCACCCGCGACGATTCGGCAATGTACATGCCCTCCGCCGGTTCGCGGAGTTTGCGCAGGTGCACGTCGGTCAGGGTGGTGTAGTCGCTGACCCGGGGGTCGTCGGCGGATTCGAGGTAGTGGAAAGTCACCGGGTGATTATTGCAGCAGGTTGGCGATCATGACGCCGAGGGCCACGATGCCCAGGCTGAAGATCACCGCACGCAGGACGCGGGGCGACAACTTGCGGCCCACCTTGGCGCCCATCAGGCCGCCGATGGTGGAACTCACGGCGATCAGCAGCACCACCAGCCAGTTGACACGGTCGAAGGCGAACAGCAGGTAGGAGATGGCGGCCACCAAATTCACGCCGAGGACCAGGAAGTTCTTCATGGCGTTGGCGTTCTGGATGGTGCCGGTGAGGAATACCCCCAGGATGCCCACCAGCAGGATCCCCTGCGCAGCGACGAAGTAGCCGCCGTATACCCCGGCCAGGTACACCAGGACCACCAGGAGGACGCCGTGGCGTTTGTCCCGGACGGCGTGTTCGGGGTTGGCCTCGCGGTTGCGGACCCAGTCCTGCAGCCGCGGCTGGAACACGACCATCAACATGGCCAGGACCAGCAGGACGGGGGCCACATAGTGGAAGACCTTTTCGGGCAGGTGCAGCAGCAGCCACGCGCCGGTGATGCCGCCCAGGACGGATGCCGGCAGCAGGCGCATGACCTGCCGCCCGCGGCCGGCCAGCTCGCGGCGGTACCCGAAGGCTCCGGCGCCGGTGCCGAAGACCAGGCCCATGGCGTTGCTCATGGAGGCTGTTACGGGGGCGACGCCCAGGGCGATGAGGACCGGGAAGGTGACCAGGGTGCCTGAACCCACTACCGCGTTGATGGTGCCGGCCCACAGGCCGGCGATGAACACAATGATGCTGCTGAAGAATTCCACGACGCTGGTGCGGGTGCGGTCTAGCGGCGTGCTGTTGCGGTGTAGCGTCCCGCGTTCTCGGTCACCGCGAGCGGCAGTCCGAACGTGGTGCTCAGGTGTTCTTCGGTGAGTACTTCCGTGATGGGGCCGGCTGCCACTACGCCGCCGTCGCGCAGCAGCATGGCGTGCGTGAAGCCCGGCGGGACCTCCTCGAGGTGGTGCGTGACCAGGACCATGGCCGGGGCCGCCTCGTCGCGGGCCAGTTCGCCCAGCTTGTGGACCAGTTCTTCACGGCCGCCCAGGTCCAGTCCGGCACCGGGCTCGTCCAGCAGCAGCAGTTCCGGGTCCGTCATGAGCGCACGGGCGATCTGGACGCGCTTGCGTTCGCCTTCGGACAAGGTGGCGAAGGTCCTGTTCAGCAGCGGTCCCATGCCCCAGTCGTTCAGGAGCCGGAAGGCGCGCCGTTCGTCGTCGCGCTCGTACCCCTCCCGCCAGCGGCCGGTGACACCGTAGGCCGCCGTGACCACAACATTGAGGACGTTCTCGTGCTCGGGGATCTGGGTGGCAAGGGCTGCAGAGGAAAGGCCGATCCGCGGCCGGAGCTCGAAGACGTCAACACGCCCAAGAATCTCGTCGAGGATGCCTGCGGTGCCGCTGCTCGGGTGGAGCCGGGCCGCCGCGATCTGGAGGAGGGTGGTCTTGCCTGCGCCGTTGGGGCCAAGGATGACCCACCGTTCACCTTCATTGACCTGCCAGTCAACCTTGTCCAGCAGGGTCTTTTTGCCTCGGACAACGCTGACGGAGTCCAGTTCCAGAACATCACTCATAGGAGTAGACACTAGGACAAAACAGAAGATGACTGATAACCGGTGTGAAGGCACCCTAATGGCATTGCGACCGTACCCGCAATCGATTAAGGCCGCCCCTCCGCTGCTGACTAAGATTGCAGGCATGACTTCGAACGTGACTGCGGTCAGCTATGGCCTGAATGTAACCCCCGCCGGCCTGGAGCAGCTGCGTTCCGTCCTCGCGTCGCACGGCGCCGAGGTGCTCTCCGAATCGGAGGCGGGTGACGACCGGTACCAGGTCCGCGTCCTTGAGCTGGACCTCCCGGATGCAACCGCTGCCGGGCTTGCAGCCCTCCGCCGGTCCGTGGCTGACGCGGCAGTCAGCGGTTTTGATATCGCACTGGTGCCTGCAGGCCTTCGCTCCGCCGCGCGGAAGCTGCTGATCATGGACGTGGACTCCACCCTGATCCAGCAGGAGGTCATCGAACTCCTGGCCGCATACGCCGGAAAGCGGGAGGAAGTGGCCGCCGTGACGGAAGCGGCCATGCGCGGTGAACTGGACTTCGCCCAGTCCCTCCACGCCCGGGTGGCGGTGCTCGCGGGGCTGCCTTCCGACGTCGTCCATTCCGTCCGCAAGGAAGTGAAGCTCAGCGAAGGCGCCGGACAGCTGGTGGCCGCCTTCAAGGCCGCCGGCCACACCGTGGCCGTCGTGTCAGGCGGCTTCAACCAGATCCTCGAACCGATCGCCGCGGAGCTGGGCCTGGATTACTGGCAGGCCAATGAACTCGAAATCGTGGACGGCGCGCTGACCGGCAAGGTCTTGGGCGCCGTCGTGGACAGGGCCGCCAAGGAAAAGTACCTGCGCGAGTGGGCAGCCGCCGAGGGAATCGCCCTCGAACACACCGTGGCTGTAGGCGACGGCGCCAACGACCTGGACATGCTGGGCGCTGCCGGCATCGGGGTTGCCTTCAACGCCAAGCCGGCCGTCCGTGCCGTGGCCGACGCCGCGCTGAACATGCCGTACCTGGACGCCGTCCGCCACGTCGCCGGCGTCTGACCCCCGCTACGCCTGAAGACAAACTGGCCCCCTCCGCTGGATTACCCGGCGGAGGAGGCCAGCTGCCCGCTGCTGCTTAGTTGGAGGCTTCCTGGGCGCCCTTGCCGAAGTAGTCGGCACCGCCGGCGTACTCGGTGTGGCCGGATTCGACGTCGGCCGTGGCCATGCCCGCCACAACCTGGGCGAACTCTTCCACGGAGTAAAGCTTTCCTGCCTCGGCGCGGCGCGCCTCGATGGCGCCCGGGGTGGAGCGGTCCAGCAGGGTGGCGGTGACCGTGCCCTCGATCATGTCGCCGGAGACGACCACCAGGGAGATGCCCTTGTCGGCAAGATGGGGGATGAGTTCACGCAGGGCGTCCTCGCCGGCGCGCTTGCTGCGGGCCACCGGCTCGTATGCCGGCATGGTGGGGACGCTGTTGATGAAGTGGGCCTGGTGGCTGGTCACGAAAACCACGCGCGAGCCTTCCTTCATCAGGGGCACGGCAGCGTTCAGCATGTTCACCTGGGCGTCGCGGTTGAGCTTGAGGGCGTAGTCCTCCCCCATCCCGGTCTCCATGCCGCCGGAGGCGTTGAGGACCAGCAGGTCCAGGGACCCAAAGTTCTCCATGGCGGCGCTGGCGAGGGCCTGGACGCCTTCCTGCGTGGTCAGGTCTGCGCCGACAGCAACGGCACGGCCGCCGGCAGCTTCGATGCCCTGCACCACCTTGTTGGCGCGGGGCGCCTTCTGGCGGTAGTTGACCACGACGGCGGCACCCTCCGAGGCCAGGATCCTGGCTACGTCAGCACCAATGCCCCGCGATGATCCGGTGACGATCGCCGTCTTGTTATCCAGCAGTCCCATGCAAGCTTCCTTTGTTCGAAACATCTAAAACGTTGTGGTCTGCAGTCCATCATGCCAGCGGCCGGTTCCGGTATCCTTTGTCCGACTTCGACAAATAAGCACCGCCAAGCTAGTTCCCTGCAGGGGCGGACCCTGGTGGGTCAGTGGCCCATGCCCAGGCCGCCGTCCACCGGGATCACGGCACCGGAGATGTAGGCGGCTTCGTCGCTGGCGATCCAGCGGACAACATTGGCCACCTCGGCGGCCTCGGCAAAACGGCCGGCGGGGATGCTGGCCAGGTAGTCCTTCTGGGTGGCTTCGGGGAGTTCGGCGGTCATGTCCGTGTTGATGAAGCCGGGAGCCACCACGTTCGCCGTGATCCCGCGGGAACCAAGTTCGCGGGTGAGGGACCGGGCGATGCCGACGAGGCCGGCCTTGGAGGCGGAGTAGTTGATCTGCCCGGGTGCGCCGTACAGGCCCGAAACCGAGGAGATCAGCACCACGCGGCCCTTGCGGAGACGGATCATGCCCTTGGAGGCCCGCTTGATGACGCGGAAGGCGCCGGTGAGGTTGGTGTCGATGACAGAGGTAAAATCGTCCTCGCTCATGCGCAGTAGCAGGGTGTCCTTGGTGATTCCGGCGTTCGCCACCAGCACTTCCACGGGGCCGTGGGCTGCTTCGACTTCCTTGAAGGCTGCGTCCACCGACGCTTCGTCAGTGACGTCAGCCTTGACGCCGAGGATGCCTTCCGGCAGCTGGCTCTCGCTGCGGTAGGTCACGGCCACTTTGTCACCGTTGGCCAGGAACGCCTTGGCAATGGCCAGGCCGATGCCGCGGTTGCCGCCGGTCACCAGGACGCTGCGGGGTGCGGAAGCTGTTTCAGTCATGGAGGGGCTCCGGAATTCTGCGGCGGGCTGCGCCGCGATAGCGGGGTGTGGTTTGGGCTGCCTCCGATCTTAGCGGCAGCCCCCCGGCGCGTTTGGGCAGCACTGCCGATGGTGCGAGAATTAAGGGAAGCCTTTGGAGCGTGATCATTCACCGTGACCCTTGAAAACCATGCGGGACGTTCCGTGCCCGGAGAACCGGGCCGGTTCTCCGGCGACACCGAAGTCCACAGCATCACGGACGCCGCGGGCGCGCATTCGGAGGATATGCGGCAGCGGATGATCAAGTATGCCCTGGCCATGGGTATCCGCATGGTGTGCCTGATCCTGATTTTCGTGGTGGATGGGTGGTTCAAGATCATTCCGGTGGTGGGCGCTGTCTTCCTGCCGTGGTTCGCCGTGGTGATTGCCAACGGCAGCGACAAGGCGGAGACGCCCAGTGACCTGCTGCTGGATTCGGCACCGCTGGCCGAGATTGAAAGCCCACCTGCCCCGGCGGCGGATGAAGAGGCAGGAAGCGCAGTGCTCCAAGGTGAACTGGTGAATGAGGACGAGGCGAAGCCTGGAGAGGAGCGGCCGGCATCATGAGTATTTTCGACTTCGCGGCAGGAACAGATACCGCATCTGAAGCCGGGGCCGTCTGCTCACGGAAGGCGTGCAGGGCAGCAGCTTCCTGGCAGCTGCTCTGGAACAACCCGAAAATCCACACGCCCGAGCGGCGCAAGACCTGGCTGGCCTGCGCCGACCACCGGGAGTGGCTGGAGGACTACCTGCAGACCCGGGGGCTTTGGAAGGAAACGCGGCCCTTGGCCGCCGGGGACGGCGAACGCCTGGAGCAGGACATCTGAATGTACCGTTTCCTCTTTTCCAGCAAGTGGCTGGGCTACCTCCTGCTGGCCGCCATTTTCGCCACGGCCTGCGTCTTCCTTGGCAGGTGGCAGATGGACCGGCGCGCCGAGACCCTCGCCGAGATCAACCGGGTGGTCACCAATTACTCGGCGACGCCCATCCCTTTCGCGCAGGCACGGGACCAGTTCAACCAGATGGACCCGGCCAGGGAGTGGACCCAGGTTGAGCTGAAGGGAACCTACGATCCTGCCGGCAGCCGGATCGTGCGCAACCGGCCGCTGAACGGACAACCCGGGTATGAGGTGGTGGTCCCCTTCCGCCTGGACACGGGGGAAACGGTGGTCATTGACCGCGGCTGGCTGCCCATCGGCAACAAGAACCCCGGCAGCCCCGACTCCGTGCCCGCGCCCCCGTCCGGTGAGGTCACCGCCGTCGTGCGTCTTAAGCCTGGTGAGCCGCAGCTCCAGCGCGGAGCCCCTGAAGGCCAGCTTGCGTCCATTGACCTCCCTGCCTACGCTGCGCAGCTGGGCCATCCGCTGCTCACGGGCGCCTACGGCCAGCTCGCCTCCGAAACGCCTCCCGCCGCCGACATGCCCGTCGCCTTCCCCAAGCCGTCCACGGACGAGGGGACGCACCTGTCCTACTCACTCCAGTGGTTCGCCTTCGGCGTGCTGATGTTTGTTGGTTTCGGCTACGCTGCCCGGCAGCAGGCACGCAATGCCGCCATCGACGCCGAGGACCAGGAAGAGGAGTTGCAGGACGGCGCCATCCACTCAGCAGTCCCGGCCGCCCGGCGTCGGCCGCCTGCCCCGCGCAAGCGCAAGAAGGCGACTGCCGAGGAAGAGGAAGATGCCCTCCTGGACGCGCAGGGGTACTGAGGGATGGAGTACGACGCCGGCCCGGTCGCCCGGGTGCGTTCTGCCCTCGTGGCGGCAGGCATCGGCGACACCGTGAAGACTTTTCCGGCCGGCGTCCCCACAGCGGCGGCAGCTGCGCAGGCGCTGGAATGCGATCTCGCGGCCATCACCAACAGCCTCATCTTCGACCTTAGCGGCGAGCCCCTGCTGATTCTCGCCAGCGGCGCCGCCCGGGTGGACACCGCACTCGTGGCGGCACGGCTCGGCACCGGCAGGATCCGCCGTGCCAGCCCCGCCTTCGTTTTGGAACACACGGGCCAGGAGGTAGGCGGCGTCGCACCCGTAGGGCATCCCAGGAGAATCAGGACGCTGCTGGACGAGTCCCTGCAAGCCCACGGGATCCTGTGGGCCGGAGCAGGAGACCACAACTCGATGTTCAGCATCACCTACCGGGACCTGCACAGGATCACCGGTGCGCTGGAACTGCCGGTGCGCTAAGCCAGCGTGATCAGGTCCAGGTAGTCCTCGTTCCAGAGGTCTTCCACGCCGTCGGGAAGCATGACCACGCGTTCCGGATTCAGGGCTTCAACCGCGCCTTCGTCGTGGCTGACCAGGACCACGGCACCCGTGTAGTTGCGCAGGGCGCCGAGGATTTCGGCGCGGCTGGCGGGGTCCAGGTTGTTGGTGGGCTCGTCGAGAAGCAGGACGTTGGCGCTGGAGGCTACGATGGTGGCCAGGGCCAGGCGCGTCTTCTCGCCGCCGGAGAGCACGCCGGCAGGCTTGTCCACGTCATCACCGGAGAACAGGAATGAGCCCAGAATTCCGCGGACTTCCGCGTCTTTCATGTCGGGCGCTGCGGAGCGCATGTTCTCCAGCACGGTGCGGTTGTGGTCCAGGGTTTCGTGTTCCTGGGCGTAGTAGCCAACCTTGAGCCCGTGGCCGGGGATGACTTCGCCGGTATCGGGGGCGTCCACCCCCGCCAGCATGCGCAGCAGCGTGGTCTTGCCGGCACCGTTGAGTCCCAGGATGACCACCTTGGAGCCGCGGTCGATGGCCAGGTCCACGTCCGTGAAGATCTCCAGGGAGCCGTAGGACTTGCTGAGGCCATCCGCGGTGAGCGGTGTTTTGCCGCAGGGCGCAGGGTCCGGGAACCGCAGCGCTGCCACCCGGTCCTGCTCGCGGACTGCTTCCAGGCCGCTGAGCAGGCGCTCGGCACGCTTGGCCATGTTCTGCGCCGCCACGGCCTTGGTGGCCTTCGCCCGCATCTTGTTGGCCTGGTCCATGAGGACCTGGGCCTTCTTTTCTGCGTTGGCGCGTTCCCGCTTGCGGGCGCGCTCGTCGGTTTCCCGCTGCTGGAGGTAGCGCTTCCAGTCCATGTTGTAGAAGTCGATCTGGGCGCGGTTGGCGTCCAGCAGGAACACCTTGTTGACGGTGGCTTCCAGCAGGTCGGTGTCGTGGCTGATGACGATCAGCCCGCCCTGGTGGTTCTTCAGGAAGTCACGCAGCCAGGCGATGGAATCGGCGTCGAGGTGGTTGGTGGGCTCGTCGAGGAGCATCGTTTCGGCATCGGAATACAGGATGCGTGCCAGTTCCACACGCCGGCGCTGGCCACCTGACAGCGTTTTGAGCGGCTGGTTCAGCAGGCGGTCCGGGAGGGCGAGGTTGGAGCAGATGGAGGCAGCTTCGGCCTCGGCCGCGTACCCGCCGGCTGCGAGGAATTCGGATTCGAGCCTGTCGTACCGGCCCATGGCCTTGCGCTGGACATCCGCGTCCTCGCTGGCCATTTCATCGTGCGCCTTGCGGAGTTTGCCGACGACGACGTCCAGTCCACGGGCGGAGAGGATGCGGTCCCGCGCGAGCTGCTCCATGTCCGGAGTGCGCGGGTCCTGGGGCAGGTAGCCGATCTCCCCGCTGCGGGTCACCTTGCCGGCAGCGGGAAGGCCTTCGCCTGCCAGGACGCGGGTCAGGGTGGTTTTTCCTGCTCCGTTCCGGCCCACCAGGCCGATCTTGTCCCCTTTGTCGATGCGGAAGCTCACCTGGTCCATCAGGAGCCGGGCACCGGCGCGCAGTTCAAGATCCTGGACAGTAATCACAGCAGGTAAGGCCTTTCACAACAGGGAACGCCACAGTCCGCGCACGGTGTGCGAAGGGACGCTGGGCAGAGCGGCCGTGAGAACGGCACAGTCCAGTCTACCGTCCGGCAGGGTGCCCATCTTTCAGCGGCGCCCCTGGATGATTTCGACGGAGGCCGTGGGCTTAACTGGGCGCGGCGGCGCCATAGGTTCACGGACAATGAGGGCATGGAATTCGATCGGCTGCTCCAGATCCGGCGCATTTATGCCCAGCCTGCCGCACTGGAGCTGCCCCGCGGCCGGGAGATCGTGGCCCGCTGGCCGGACGCCGACGTCGTGCCGGTGGAAAACCATTGGAACATCCCGGACGTGCACGGCGACGAAACCAACGTGCCGCGCTGGTCACGCATCAAGACGGAGGCCCTGGTCCTCGGGGTCAAGAAGTCGCTGACCGTCAAGCCAAACGGCAGGTCCGCGGATTTCATTGCGCCGTCCACCGCCAACGGATGCGCCATGGCCTGCGCCTACTGCTACGTTCCCCGGCACAAGGGCTACAGCAACCCGGTCACGGTGTTCGCCAACATCGACCAGATCGCCAGGGCGGTGGAGCGGCACGCCAACCGGCAGGGGATCAAGCTCGAGCCCAACCAGTGCGACCCCGAACTCTGGGTCTATGACATTGGCGAGAACAGCGACTGCTCGGTGGACGCCCTGATAAGCGACAACGTGGAGGAACTTGTCACGTTGTTCCGGGAACTGCCCAACGCGAAGCTGTCCTTCGCCACCAAGTTCATCAATCCAGCGATGCTGGAGTGGAACCACGGTGGCCACACCCGGATCCGCTTCTCGCTCATGCCCGCGGACCTGGCGAAGACAGTCGACGCGCGGACCTCGCCCATGGCGGTGCGGATGGCCGCGATCAATGACTTCGTGGAGGCCGGTTACGAGGTCCATGTGAACTTCTCCCCCGTCATCATCACCGACACCTGGCTCACGGACTGGGAGGAACTTCTGCGCCAGCTCGACGCAGCCCTGACACCTGCCGCCAAGGAACAGCTTGCGGCCGAGGTGATCTTCCTTACCCACAATGAGCAGCTTCACGAAGTCAACCTGGGATGGCACCCCCAGGCCGAGAACGTCCTGTGGCGCCCCGACCTTCAGGAGTCGAAGACCTCGTCGAACGGCTTCAACAATGTCCGCTACCGGTCACGGGCCAAGGCCGCCTATGTACGGCAGCTGACCGCCCTGATCCAGGACGTCGCACCATACTGCCGCATCCGCTACGCCTTCTGAGAGGCGCAACGGATGCGGCCGGTTGCTGTCAGCTGTCGTTCTCTGCGGGCCGGTGCGCGCCGTTCCCTGCCGCAGTGGCTGCCTCCTTGGGGCCGCCTTTCGACTTTCCGAAGGGCAGCACCTTCAGCAGCGGACCCACGATGGCCAGGACGACGAGTCCCCAGGCGAGCCCGATAACTGCCGAGCACAGAGTGTCGACCAGCCAGGCCAGGAAGCCGCCCACCACCGCAATGCCAGCCACCGGGTGCTCAAGGGCATGGATCAGGTCATAGGGTGCGTGCCAGCCAAGGTCGTGAACCCCCTGCACCATGATGTGGCCGCCGACCCACAGCATGGCGATGGTCCCCACGAACGTAATCGCAGCGAGCACGGCCGGCATTCCCCTGACCAGCAGATGCCCGAAGCGCTTGGCGCGGGGAGAGTCCTTGGCGGCCAGGTGGACGCCGATGTCATCCATCTTGACGATGAGTGCGACGGCGCCGTACACGAGCACAGTGATGGCGAAGGCCACCAGGACCAGGATCAAGGCGCGGACCCAGATGGACTCTGTTGCCACCTCGTTCATCGAGATGACCATGATCTCGCAGGACAGGATGAAGTCCGTGGTGATGGCGCCCTTGACTACCTTGGCTTCCGCGTCGTGCCCGCGTTCCACGGCCGGCGCTTCCTCAGGCTCATGGTGGCCGCCGCGGAGTTTGTGCCAGACCTTCTCTGCGCCCTCGTAGCAGAGGTACGTGCCGCCGAGCATGAGGATGAACGGGATGATCCAGGGGACGAAGCCGCTGATGAGCAGCAGGGCCGGAAGGATGATGAGGAGCTTGTTCCGGATGGAGCCCCAGAAGATCTTCTTGATCATCGGCAGTTCGCGGGACGGGTCCGAGCCGGATACGTACTGCGGGGTGACGGCGGCGTCGTCGATCACGACGCCTGCGGCCTTGGCCCCTGCCTTGGCGGCTCCGGCCGCGACGTCGTCCACCGAGGCGGCGGCGATGCGGGCGAGGGCCGCTACGTCATCCAGAAGGGCGACGAGCCCGCCGCTCATTTTTGGCCTCCGCGCTGGGTGGGAGCGGGGCGCTGGGTATGGCTGGGTGGGTGCGAGAGTGGCATCTTCGGAGTATATGGCAGGACGGTATCAGCCTCTGGTCAGCTCCTGGGCGAGCATCACGATGATGCCGCTCGGGCCCCGCAGGTAAGTGAGTTTATAGACGTCCCCATACGTTGCCACGCCCCGAAGCGGATGGCAGCCGTGCCGTGCCGCGATCTCCAGTGCCTGGTCGATGTCGTCCACCGAGAAGGCTACGCGGTGCATGCCGATCTCATTGGGGCGGGTGGGCTCTGTCTGGATTGCCTCAGGATGGATGTATTCGAAGAGTTCGAGGCGGCCGTTGCCGTCCGGGGTCTGGAGCAAGGCAATTTTGGCATGGTTTCCGTCGAGGCCGACGGCGGTGTCCGCCCAGTCTCCGCTGACGGTCTCCCTGCCCAGGACGGTAAGCCCTAGGTCGGTGAAGAAGGCGATCGTCGCTTCCAGGTCGCTGACGGCGATGCCTACGTTTTCTAGTTTGATCGGCATGTGCCACACGTTATCAAGTGCGGGGCCTGGCCACTTGGGATCTGGAGGAGTAAAGGGTATGCGGCCATGCCATTCCACGATCCTGAAGTGTCCCGAATCGACCGTTGCGCTTGCCGGGTGCAAATTCGAGCCGTCCTCTTCGACCTGGACAACACCCTGTTCGATCATCAGGCCTCCGCCCGCGCCTGAGTGGACGCTTTCCTTGGGTACTTGGGGCGGAGCGTTCAGATCAGCTGACACGGTCATGGTTTGAGATCGAGGAATTCAACTCTGGCCGTTTCCTTGCCAAGGAACTCTCCTTCGGGGAACAGCGCCGTGAGCCGCGCCGCCAATTCCTCCCTGTAGCTGGTGTTTCCGTCCCACCGAAACTCAGGCTGGACGAACTGTTCGCGGCGTACCTTGTGGGGTATCAAGAAGCCTGGATGGTAGCCCAGAATCATCCATATGTTTTCACCTCCCCGGCACCTGTACTGGCTTGAACCTCACCGGGCCACCGCATTCGGGACCGTCAGGGTGCTCCCCGGTTGGCTCCGTTTCTACCGGCCGCACGCGAACCACATGGACACCTGAAGAGTCCGCCGCGTCCACGAGTACAGAGGTGACACTGGCGGGCGGTATCAGGTACGGAGCAGACTGCGGCACAGGCCACATGCCCTCCGGGTTCCTGGATACCGGGACCGGAGTGCAGCCCTCCCCGAAGCATGCCGCAACCGACGTTGGCTCGTGTGCAAACACCAACTCCACGTCTCCTGTGTAGGTGTAACCGGTGGCGGGGCAGACGGTGCCGGCACCCCCACGAACAAACACCACCAGGGCCAGGACAACGGCCAGCACCCCAAGCACGATCAAAAGTGGCCCCGGGAGCTTCATTCCGCGAGCCTAACCCGGAAAGCCCGGATTCCGAACAGCAACCCCCAAAGTCTCCGGCGTACGCGGCCGCAGTCTGCGTGTTGTGAACACCTCGAATACCTGTTCCCTGCGGAAGTGCCATGGCCCCAAAATGAGTCCCGTCCGAACCGAAACCGGAAATGGAGAACCTTTGAGGTCGCGCTGAGTTCTACGAGCGGTATTGTGGCCCGGATTGTCCGATACTCGATGCCGACATGCCTTCGATAGGGCTCCATCGGCCCTCGTGTCCCCGGTCGGCTGAGCATATTCGCCGAAAGTGCTGCCTCGTGCTCCTGCACGCCACTTCCTGCGTCGTGTCGGAACCTTTTGCCGAGAGCCACCAGCATCATCCACAGAGCCAAGCCGGCAGCTCCAAGGAGTGCCAGGGAGGCGCTCAACTCGCCGATGCCGGACGCGGCCTCATGGCGTCTCCACACGAACAAAAGGACGCCGCCGAAGCCAAGCCAATAGGCCGGGAACGAACAACTCAACAGCGGCAGGGCAGGTGCGGCTTCGTTGAAGCCGCTTGTGTCGTTGCGCCTGAAGAGATTCAGAACCTCCCTGTAATCGGGGTCGGGACGGGTCAGGGAGTTCCCTGCGAAGATGAGCCCGAGGATGACGGAAAAGTGAAGTCCGGTAGCCAGTAGTTCGAAGGGCCCTGAATGGGCTGTACCTGACAAGACCGCGGCGGAGCTGGTGGATAGGGCGTCTGCGATGAACATACCCCCCCGATGATCAGGGCGGCCGCTGCACTCGTGCCGACCGCGACCTGCCCCATCACCGGAGTAGTCCCGGTGCCTGACGCTGATTCCCCCATGCCTGAGAGTGCAGGCCTCTGCACTGGTATTGGTTCGGTTATGCCAGTTGAGGTACGGATTGCTCCGGTGACGCTGACGGGACAACGTCCCGTTAGCTGATCCTCCACCGAACACCTCCGGGGGACTCCGGGTGGCCGCGGTGTTCGAGGATGGCAACATCCATCTCCAGTCGGGAGGAGAAGATGGATAGATCGGGGCCGAGCTTAGCGGATTAGTTACTGGAGGATGCCGACCGTGGGATCGGTTCCTGTACGAACTCGCCACCGCGCACTATCCTCTCGTTCGGCCTCGGTACGGCGGGTTCGCTGCCCAGGAGTGTGCGTGTGAGCGTTTCGGATTCGGCCATGAGCTGGGCTGCAGCGTCGTCGAGATGGCGGTCCCCCAGCTCTGCTTCCTCCTTAGCGGCGCTAAGCACAGCTCGTCGGACGAGCTCCTTGGCGAGCGATGCCGTCGTCCCTTCGATCAACGCGGCCGCGCGGGCAAGGGCGGCGTCCGAGAAGCCCAAGCCGCGCCCATACAGAGCGAGCAGCGCGCGGCGCTCTGCGAGTCCCGGCAGCGGGAGTTCAACGGCGAGGTCCACGCGACCCGGCCGCTGGGCGAGTGCTCGCTCGAGCATTTCGACCCGGTTTGTCGTGAGGACGAACGCGATGTCCGCGTCTCCGTCAAGCCCGTCGAGGCGTCGAGAATTTCGAAGAGGAGGGGCTGTAGGCTGGGCCCGAAGCTGCGGTCCTCGGCTACGAGGTCAACGTCCTCGAGCACGACGATCGACGGCGTGAGCGCCCGCGCCATCTGCGCGGCCTCGCTCACACGGGACAGCGAACGCCCGGCCATCATGAGCACGGTTGTCCCCTCGGAAGTCCCGATGAGGTGCCGCACGGTGTGCGTCTTGCCAGTACCCGGCGGCCCGTAGAGCAGGAGCCCGCGCTTGAGGTGCTGGCCAAGGGCCGTGAGCGCAGCAGCGTGTCGGCCCACGGCTAGCGTGTGGTCCCGGATGCGCGAAAGGACCCCCGGCGCGAGGATGACGTCTGTGGCGCGGACCCGCGGACGCTCGACGAACGTGATCCCACCGGTGGCGGGTGCACGGCCGGGACCGAACCCGGTCGCAGAGAGCAGAACCACCTGGCCCTTGAAGATGCTCTCCCGCTCAAGGCGCTCTCGAAGTTCGAAAAAGAGGCGGGATACGGCGTCCCCATTGGTGGCGATGACCTCGAGCGACGGGACGAACCGCTGATCGTTGGGGGATGCCCCGCGCTGCAGGATCGCCACCGGGGCTTCGTCGTACCGGAACAGGCGGAGCCCGAACTGCAGCGTGCGGCGCTGCTCGCTCGGCCCTACCGACGCATTCGAATAGTCCGGCTGCGAGACAGATGGGAAGGAGCGGCCGAGGGGACCGGGATCCAGCATGCCTCTTAGATCCGTGTGCATGCGCAACTGGCCACCGCCGACGCCGATTACCCGCGCGGACGGATCGCGACTGGCAATCTCGTCGAGAACCGCGTCCGTGTCGACGAGGCGAAGCATCTGAATAGGCTCGGCGACCACGGCGACCTCGCCGGGATCCGTCCCAAGATGCGCGCGCACCACGTCGCGGATACTGCTTCCCGATCCGCCTCCAGCGCTCACGGCGGACAGACGCACGAGCTCGCCGAAATCGTTGAGGAACTTCCCCAAAGCCTCATCCATGACCCCGAGCCTAGCAATCAACCGGTACCCGGAATGCGTTGCCGGATCCCCGCCATGAGTTGCTGTGCGATTTCCGGGGGGAGGCTGAGTGGACAATCACCGCCCGTAAGCCGGTCTCCGTTAACGGAGCAATCGGAAGGCTCCCTCTTGGAATGCACACATACCCCGACACGCTGATTCCCGTATGACCCGCCCGCAAAACTGCCCGGTGAAGGTCCCCTAAACGCTACACAGGAAATTGGCTCAAGCCGTCAGATGGAGCTGGGTTCCGGCTGATCCGCCCACGTCCCACCTTCGTCCGGCATGCAGGATGACGCCGGTCAGCGGCGCCGTTGTGCCCAGCCGGAAACACCCAGGGCCGGCCTTAGTGGGACTCCTACAAAATGGACCCCGTTCCACCCCGGTAGCGTCGGCTGTACATTAGATTCCGCTTGTACAACCCCGACAGGACCGCCATGAGCAACACCGAAACCACCCCCAAGACGAGCAAACGGACAGAGCGCCGCCGCTGGAACGGCACGGACCTGGGGCTGATCGCCGTTTTTGCCGCCCTCGTCGCCGCTGCAGCCCTGGTGCCGGGACTCGCCCTCAACGGCTTCGGCGTCCCCATCACCTTTCAGACCCTGGCCGTGATGCTCACCGGGCTGGTGCTGGGCCCCGCCCGCGGACTCGCCGCCGTCGGGCTCTACACGCTCCTGGGCCTCGCGGGCCTGCCCATCTTCAGCCAGGGCCGCAGCGGCCTGGGCATCCTCGCCGGTCCCTCCGCCGGCTACATCATTGCCTTCCCCATTGCCGCGGGCGTGGTGGGGTGGCTGGCCACCCTGGTAATCCGGCGCACCACTAAGGCACGTGCCCTGTGGTTCTTCCTGTCCGCGACTGCCACCAGCGTCGTCATCGTGCACACGCTGGGCATCCTCGGCATCGCCATGAACTCCAAGGCCACCCTGGAGCAGGCCTTCGTCAGCGACCTGGTCTTCTACCCCGGGGACATCATCAAGAACGTCCTCGCCGTCGCCATCGCCGTAGCCCTCCACCGGGCTTTCCCCGACGTCCTGGTCCGCCGCGTACGGCGCCGCGGGCTGCCGGCCGAAAGCGCGTAGGCCGCCATGCCTGCCGTGGCCTTTGACCAGGTGCGCGTCGCCGTCGAGACGGAAGACTCCCCCCAGCCCAAGGTCCTCCTTGACGCCGTCAGCCTGAGGCTGGACGAAGCACGGGTGGGCGTCATCGGCGCGAACGGATCCGGCAAATCCACGCTGCTGCGCCTGGTCAACGGGCTCATCCAGCCCACCAGCGGCACGGTGACGGTCGACGGCGACGATACAGTCCGCGCCGTCCGCAAAGTCCGGCGGAACGTAGGGTTCGTGTTCACCGATCCGCTGTCCCAGCTGGTGATGCCCACCGGGCGGGAAGACGTGGAGCTGTCGCTGCGCCGCTCCGTCCGCAACGGCACCGAACGACGCAGCAAAGCCGAATCTGCCCTCGCACGCCTTGGCCTGCTGCACCTGGCGGACCAAAGCATCTACGAACTCTCGGGCGGCGAACGCCAGTTGATGGCGCTCGCCGCCGTCCTCGCCGTCGAACCCAAGGTGCTCGTACTGGACGAGCCCTCCACCCTCCTGGACCTGCGCAACCGCGAACTGCTTCGCCGGACCCTGGCAGACCTGGACCAGCAAATCATCATGTCCACCCATGACCTTGACCTGGCCCTGGACATGGACCGGGTCCTGGTGGTCCAGGAGGGCCAGGTTGCGTTCGACGGCGCGCCCACCGAAGCGGTGGCAGCGTACCGCCATTGGTGCATGCAGGCCCTGGATCCGGCAGGACGGGACGCGCCGTGAGGGGCCACGGGTTCCTCCTTGCCAACTACGTGCCGGGCAACTCGCTCCTGCACCGTGCGCCGCTTGCGCTGAAGTTCCTCGTGGTCCTTGCCTGCGGACTGCTGTCCTTCATCGTTGTGGACTGGCGCATCTCCGCAGCGGTACTCGCGGCCCTGGGCGGGCTGTTCCTGGGCAGCGGTGCAGGACTCAAACGGTTGTGGGGCGCCGTCCGGCCGCTGGCCCCCGTGCTGCTGGTCATCGGACTGTTTCAATGGTGGCAGCTGGGCGGCCCCACGGCAGCGCGGATCGTTCTGAACATCCTGGTCTGCGTCGTGGCCGCGTCCCTGCTCACCGCAACCACCCCCATCCAGCAACTCCTCGACGGCGTAGTCCAGCTGGCGCGTCCCTTCCAGCGGTTTGGCGCCGATCCAGAGCGCTTCGCCCTCACGATCGGCATCATGCTCCGCAGCATTCCCTTCATCGCGGGCACCTTCGCCGACGTCCGCGATTCCGCGAAGGCCAGGGGCCTGGAGCGCAATCCACGGGCGCTGGTCCTGCCGGTGTTCATCACCTCGGTGGCCTATGCCCGCCAAACAGGTGAGGCGCTCGCCGCGCGGGGTCTGGGCGAGGCGGAAGACTAGGGCCGGAGGCGCCCGTACTGCAGTAACGCGGCCGTCCCCATTCCACCGGCCATGCTGATCATGGCCAGCCCCAGGGCGCCCGGCGTCCCCATCCTCCGTGCCTGGGCCAGCAGCCGTGTCACGAGGACGGCGCCCGACGCACCGTACGCGTGCCCCAAAGCCAGCGCGCCTCCGTCGAGGTTCGCCCGCTCCGGGTCAATCTCCAGCTGGTCCAGGCACGCCAATGTCTGGGACGCGAAGGCCTCGTTGAATTCCACCAGGTCCAGCTCGTCCGCTGCCACGCCTGCCGTTGCCAGCACCTCAGCGGCAGCCGGGACGGCGCCGATTCCCAGCAGCTGGGGAGCCACGCCGGAGGTGGCAGTACCGAGCACCAGCATCGCGTCGGGCACCCCCAGTTCCCGCGCACGCGCCAGCGAGGTGATGACGACGGCGGACGCGGCATCCGCGTCAAAGCAGGAGTTTCCGGCGGTGACAGTTCCCCCTGGAACGAAGGCGGCAGGGAACCGCGCCATGACGGCAGCCGTGAGCCCCCGACGCGGGCCACCATCGGACGTTACAGTCCCCGCAGGTGTCTCCAGCGGCACGAGTTCACCGGCAAAATAGCCCTCCCGGGTGGCCGCAAGGGCCTTCCGGTGGCTGGCCAGCGCGAAGTCATCCTGCCGCTCCCTGCCCACGCCGTATTCCGCTGCGACCGTTTCCGCCGCCACACCCATGTCCGGGTCGCCAAAGCTGTGCGGCACAAACTGGGCGCGGCGGTAGAACTCGGGGCCGCCGTCGTCCTTCCTGTGCGCTCTCAGGGGCGCGGTGCTGGTGCTCTCCACTCCCCCAGCCAGGTACAACGGGCTGCCCCCGGCCGCCACCAGCCGGGATGCAAGGACGATCGCGTCCAGGCCCGAACCGCACTGGCGGTCGACCGTGATCCCGGGGACGCTGACCGGGAGTCCGGCTTCCAGCAGGGCCAGCCTGGCAACGTTTCCGCCGCCGCCAACGGCATTGCCGATCACCACGTCGGCAACAGAGTCCGGGTCCAGGGCAAGGTCGGCAACGAGCGCGGCCAGGACCGGGGCCAGGAGCTCGTGGGCGCGCAGGGACCGCAGTGCACCGTTGACCGGGCACACAGGGGTGCGGCGGGCGGCGATGATGACCGGCTGGCGGTCGGGCGTAAGGAAGTCAGCCGGCAAGGCAACGCACCCTCGGGTCCCGGGCGCTGATCCACTCGAGGAGTAGGTTGCGGCTGACCTTTCCGCGGTCGGTGACGGGAAGCTCGGCCAGCAGGTAATACTGAAGCGGGCGTTTATGCCGGGACAGGATGTCCTCCAGCCCGGCCCGCAGCTGAGTCGCGGTAAGGCCGCCATGGGACGGAAGAACCCCGGCCACCACGCGCTGCCCGCGTAAATCGTCGGGCATACCGGCGGCGACGGCGGCAGCAACTCCGGGGACTGCCGCCACGGCGAGTTCCACCTCGTGCGGGTAGACGTTCCGGCCGGCGGTGAGGATCATGTCGGCACGCCGTCCGAGGATGTGCAGTTCGCCGTCCGCCAGATAGCCCTGGTCCCCCACCGTGTACCAGTCGCCGAAGGACCGCAGTGCTTCGCCGTCGTCGCCCCACAGATACCCGTTGCTCACCATGCCGCTGCGGACGCAGATGTTCCCGTACCCGCCATCGGGGACCGGGGCGCCGTCGTCCTCCAGGATCCGGACTTCGACGCCGGGGAAGGGCCGTCCGATTCCGCTGCCGCCGGCGGTGGCCGGCTGCCCGGGAGCCAGTCCCAGGCCGGATACGAAGCTCAGTTCGGATGCGCCGTAGTATTCGTAGATGGTGGCGTTGGGCGCCCAGCGCCGGGCTGCTTCCAGAGTGCGGGCATCAAGTTTGGACCCCGCACAGATGATGGTGCGGATGTTCGAGGCATCGACGCATCCTGTCATCCCGCGTTCGCTGAGCATCCGCAGCATGGTGGGTACCAGGACCAGCCGGGTCACACGGTCGTGGGTGATCGCGGCGTGGACATCCCCGACGTCGAAGGTCTCCAGCGTCTGGAATTCGGACCCGGCGTAGAGGCACTCGGCCAGCGCATAAAGGTTGAGGCTGGCCGCGAGCGGACCCGGAGCCAGGGTGACGTCGTCCTTGCGAAGGCCGAAGAATTCGATCGAGGCGTCAAAGGACTCCTGCCAGGACCGGCGGGAGCGGGTGAAGGCCTTCGGCACGGACGTGGTTCCCGAGGTGAGACCGATCAGGAACCCTGCGTCCAGCGGACCATCGGCCAGTTCGTCATCCGGGGACACCGGGGACGGAACGGCGCAGGCCTCCACCCGCCGGGCAATGTCCTCCTGAAGGGAAGCCGGCCACTCAGGATCCAGGACCGCGCACTGGCGGCTGCCGGCAACGGCGGCGGCGAACTTCACGGCGAAGTCCACGGAGTTGGCTTCGCAGAGGGTGGTCACCGATTTGCTCTCGGCGACCAGTCCGGCTGCGGCGTCGCGCAGCCCGACCCAGTCCAGGCGCCTCCCGGCGATCAGCACCGCAGTGTCGTGCGGGCGTTGGCCGGCCCACCGCTGGATCTTGTCGAGGAAAGGCACGCACCAACTTTACCGGCCGGCCCGGATTGAGCCTGCGGCCCGCGGGTAATGTGACGTTATGAGTTTCAACGACAATGTGCAGCTTGATCCCTCCCAGGTCCAGGACCGCCGGGGCATGGGTACGGGGGTAAAAGTCGGCGGCGGAATCGGCGGCGGCCTGGTGCTGCTCATTGCGCTCCTCCTCGGCATCAACCCCAACATGCTCGGCGGCCTCACCGACGGCGGCACGGCGGGCCAGTCCCAGGGCACGGCTCCGGCCTGCAGCACCGGCGCGGACGCCGACGCCCGGCTCGACTGCCGGATAACCGGCACCGTGAACAGCCTCAATGCGTTCTGGCCTGGCTACCTCAAGAAGTACAACGTGCAGTACCCGCAGCCGAAGGCAGTCATCTTCAGCGGCGGCACCAACACGGCGTGCGGAGCCGCCACCTCCGAGGTAGGACCCTTCTACTGCCCTACCGACACCACCGCGTACTTTGATCCCGGGTTCTTCCAGGAGCTGGTGGACCGGTTTGGCTCGTCAGGCGGCCCGCTGGCCCAGGAATACGTGGTGGCACACGAGTTCGGCCACCACGTCCAGAACCTGCTGGGCGACCTGGAACGTGCGCAGCAGGATCCGAAGGGGCCCGAATCCGGTTCCGTCCGCACTGAGCTCCAGGCCGACTGCTACGCCGGCCTTTGGGCCAAGTACGCCTCCACCACCCCCGATCCCAAGACCGGGCAGCCCTACCTGCAACCCCTCACCCCGCAGGACGTCAACGACGCACTGTCCGCCGCTGCCTCCGTGGGTGATGACCGGATCCAGAAAGCCGCCACAGGACGGGTCTCCCCCGAAGGCTGGACCCACGGCTCAAGCGAGGAGCGCCAGCGCTGGTTCTCCCGCGGCTACCAGTCCGGCGACATCAACCAGTGCGACACGTTCTCAGCAGCCACGCTTTAGCAGCAACAACGACGACGGCGGGCCACCTTTCCTGCGAAAGGTGGCCCGCCGTCGTCGTACTTTTTTAGATGTTGAACCCGAGGGCCCGCATCTGGTCCTTGCCGTCGTCGGTGATCCGTTCCGGACCCCATGGCGGCATCCATACCCAGTTGAGGCGCCAGTCGTCAACGACGCCGTCCAGGGCCTGGCCTACCTGCTCCTCCAGCACATCGGTGAGCGGGCACGCGGCGGTGGTGAGCGTCATGTCGATCAGGAGCGCGCCGTCGTCGTCGGAGTACTTCAGGCCGTACAGGAGGCCCAGGTCCACAACGTTGACGCCAAGCTCAGGGTCGATGACGTCCTTGAGCGCCTCTTCGACGTCATCCAGGGCCGTGCGGCCCGGCTTGATTTCGGTCATGACAGATCGTCCTTACTAGGCCTGGGCCGCGGCAGAGGCCGCGATGGTGGCTGCGCCGGCGCCCTTGGCGTAACGGTCGTAGCCTTCTTCCTCGAGGCGGTCGGCCAGCTCCGGGCCGCCTTCCTCCACAACCTGGCCGTCCACGAAGACGTGCACGAAGTCGGGCTTGATGTAGCGCAGGATGCGGGTGTAGTGGGTGATGAGCAGCGTGCCCATGTTGCCCTCCGCGTGTGCGCGGTTGACGCCCTCGGAGACGATCTTCAGTGCGTCAACGTCCAGGCCGGAGTCGGTCTCGTCCAGGACGGCGAACTTGGGCTTGAAGAGCTCCAGCTGGAGGATCTCCACGCGCTTTTTCTCACCGCCGGAGAAGCCTTCGTTGACGTTGCGCTGGGCGAAGTCGGCGTCGATGCGCAGCTTCTCCATGGCATCCTTGACGTCCTTGGTCCAGGTACGCAGCTTGGGTGCTTCGCCGTCGATTGCGGTCTTGGCGGTGCGCAGGAAGTTGGTCATGGTGACGCCCGGAACCTCCACGGGGTACTGCATGGCCAGGAAGACGCCGGCGCGTGCGCGCTCGTCAACGCTCATGGCCAGCACGTCTTCGCCGTCCAGCGTGATGGTGCCGCTGGTGACGGTGTAGCGCGGGTGGCCGGCGATGGTGGAGGCGAGGGTGGACTTGCCGGAGCCGTTGGGGCCCATGATGGCGTGCGTCTCGCCGGTCCTGATGATCAGGCTGACGCCCTTCAGGATCTCCTTGGTGCCCTGTTCCGTCTCAATGCTGACGTGCAGGTCCTTGATCTCGAGAGTTGACATGCTCTTCTTTCTTTTCGCTCGTAAGTCTGGTGCTGCGGGCGCTCAGTAGTTGTTTACTGCTGCGCCGTTCAAAACGTTGGTGACGTCCACATAGACGTCGTCTCCGTCGAGTTCGACGGCGAACACTGGTACAGGATCGTAGGCGGGGAGCTGGAGCGGCTGGCCGCTGCGCAGGTCGAACTGGGAGCCGTGGCCCCAGCACTCGATGGCGCAGCCCTCCACGTCGCCCTCGGACAGCGAAATGTCCGCATGCGAGCAGGTGTCACCGATGGCGTGGATGTCCCCCATGGAATCCCGCACCACGGCCACGGGATAGCCGTCGATCAGGATCCGCAGCGCCTGCTTGACCTGGATGTCGTTGGCGCTGCAAACCAGCTCGCCCTTGGGTGTGCCGCTCATACGTTCCTGCCTGCCTGTCCCTAGTAGTCGATTGCCGCGAGTTCGCGTTCCACAGCCTCGGTCAGGCGCTCTTCGAGGGCCGGAACCTTGATCTGCTGGATGATCTCGTTGAGGAAGCCACGGACCACCAGGCGGCGGGCAACATCCTCGGGGATGCCGCGTGCCATCAGGTAGAACAGGTGCTCGTCGTCGAACCGGCCGGTGGCGCTGGCGTGGCCGGCACCTTCGATCAGGCCGGTTTCGATCTCGAGGTTGGGCACGGAGTCCGCGCGGCAGCCGTCGGTGAGCACCAGGTTCTGGTTCTTCTCGTAGGAGTCGGTGCCTTCGGCCTGCTTCTGGATCAGGACGTCGCCAACCCACACCGTGTGCGCGCCCTTGCCCTGCAGGGCGCCCTTGTACAGGACGTTGGACTTGCAGTTGGGCATGTTGTGGTCAACGAACGAGCGGTGCTCAAGATGCTGTCCGGCATCGGCGAAGTACAGGCCCAGGAGCTCGGCCTCTGCCCCTTCGCCGGAGAACCGGACGTTGGAGTTCAAGCGGACGATCTTCCCGCCGAGGGTCACGGCAATGTGCTTGTACACGGCGTCCTTGGCAACCTCGGCGTCGTGCTGCGCCAGGTGCTTGGCGTCGTCACCCCACAATTGCAGCGACACGACGGTGAGGTGGGCACCTTCGCGGACCAGGATTTCCACGTTGCCGTCGTGGTCGGCAGAGCCGTCGTGTTCGATGATCACGACGCCGCGGCTGTTGGCTCCGGCCTCGATGACCACGTGGGAGTTGCTGCGGAGGCCCGCGCCGTTGCCGGTCAGGACAACGCGCACGGGAGCATCCAGCTCGGCGTTCGCCGGGATGGAGATCAGCTGGGCGTCACCGGCATTGGCGGAGGCGACCACAGCGGCGCGGTCGGCGGGGACCAGCGTGGCACCACGGGGGGCTTCGCCTGCGCGGAGGGTCCGCTGCGCCACGGCCGCGGGGGCTTCGACGGAAACGGCCAGGGCACCGGCCGCGGACGGAGCGTCGGACAGCAGGTTGGCAAGTTCGCGCACCGGGGTGAAGCGCCATTCCTCTTCCCGGCCGTTGGGCAGGGCGAAGTCGGCCACGTCATGGCTGGTGAGGCGCTCAGCGCGCGAGGCCATCACCTGCGTGCCGTGGCTGTGGTGGCGGTCAACCTTGGAGGCGACCAGGTGTTCGCCTTCCTCGGTGAAGCCGGCGATCGACGGTGCGCCGATGCGCGCCTTTTCGGTAGTTGCTTCGGCAGTCATTAACCGACGGATCCTTCCATCTGGAGTTCGATGAGGCGGTTCAGCTCAAGGGCGTATTCCATGGGCAGCTCGCGGGCGATCGGCTCAATGAAGCCGCGCACGATCATGGCCATGGCCTCGTCCTCGGGCATGCCGCGGGACATGAGGTAGAAGAGCTGCTCCTCGCTGACGCGGGAAACGGTGGCCTCGTGTCCCAGCTGCACATCGTCCTCGCGGATGTCGATGTACGGGTAGGTGTCCGAGCGGGAAATAGTGTCCACCAGGAGCGCGTCGCAACGCACGGTGTTGGCGGAGTGCTTGGCGCCTTCGCGGACCTGGACCAGGCCGCGGTAGGCAGCACGGCCGCCGCCGCGGGCCACCGACTTGGAGATGATGGAGCTCTTGGTGTTGGGCGCGATGTGGACCATCTTGGAGCCCGTGTCCTGGTGCTGGCCTTCGCCGGCGAACGCGATGGACAGGGTCTCACCCTTGGCGTGCTCGCCCACCAGGTAGACGGCCGGGTACTTCATGGTGACCTTGGAGCCGATGTTGCCGTCAACCCATTCCATGGTGGCGCCGGCTTCGCAGATTGCGCGCTTGGTCACCAGGTTGTACACGTTGTTGGACCAGTTCTGGATGGTGGTGTAGCGGACGCGGGCGCCCTTCTTCACGATGATTTCCACCACGGCGGAGTGCAGCGAGTCCGAGGTGTAGATCGGCGCGGTGCAGCCTTCGATGTAGTGGACGTAGGAGTCCTCGTCGGCGATGATCAGGGTGCGCTCGAACTGGCCCATGTTTTCCGTGTTGATGCGGAAGTAGGCCTGCAGCGGGATGTCCACGTGGACGCCCTTGGGCACGTACACGAAGGAGCCGCCGGACCAGACGGCGGTGTTCAGCGAAGCGAACTTGTTGTCGCCCACAGGGATCACGGTGCCGAAGTACTCCTGGAAGATCTCCGGGTGTTCCTTCAGCGCGGTGTCAGTGTCCAGGAAGATGACGCCCTGGGCTTCGAGGTCCTCGCGGATCTGGTGGTAGACCACCTCGGATTCGTACTGTGCGGCGACGCCCGAGACCAGGCGGCTCCGCTCGGCTTCCGGGATGCCCAGCTTCTCGTACGTGTTGCGGATGTCCTCCGGGAGGTCTTCCCAGCTGGCAGCCTGCTTCTCCGTGGACCGGACGAAGTACTTGATGTTGTCAAAGTCGATGCCGGAGAGGTCTGCACCCCAGGTGGGCATCGGCTTGCGGTCGAAGTACTTCAGGCCCTTGAGGCGGAGGTCGAGCATCCATTCCGGCTCGCTCTTCTTGGCCGAAATGTCCCGGACTACCTCTTCATCGAGACCACGCCGTGCATTGGCGCCGACGTCGTTCTTGTCGGCCCAGCCGTACTCATAGTTGCCGATGCCGTGGAGCTCGGGATTCTTTTCCAGAATCTCCGAGATCACAGTGTTTTCGGCTACTGCTTTCTCTGATAGTTGGTCCGTCATCACGGCCTTTCTTGCTGATGGTTGATTACTTCGTCCAGGCCTGCGGGGGCTGCGGCCGGCACGGTGGCCGGTTTGGCAGACAGCCTGCCTGTAGGAATGTGGGTGGTGCAGACGTGCCCGCCGCGTGCCAGGGTGGAGAGCCGGCGTACGTCCACGCCTACCAGTCTTGAGAAGACTTCGGTTTCAACGTCGCAGAACACCGGGAACCGGGCCGCGAGCTGCTGGATGGGGCAGTGGCCCTGGCAGAGCTGCACGCTGGACAGCGCGGCAGGCAGGGGGGCCTTGGCCTCGATGGAGGCGGCGGACGCCACGAAGTTGTCGCGGCTCAAAGCCGCAGACAGTGCCGTGGCGCGGTCCCGGATGTCCGGGCCGGCCTTTTCGATTTCGGGAGCGTAGCGCCGCTCCATGTCTGCGAACCGCTCCTCGGCGAAGGCGCGCACAGCGTCCGGGCCGGCAACTTTCTGCAGCTGCTGGAGCGCCAGGGCTGCAATATCGAGGTAGTCGTTGCCCAGGCTTGTCTGGCCCTGGGAGCTGAGGACGTAGCGGCGGGCGGGACGGCCTGCGCCTGCTCCCGGTTTCGCCACGCGCTTGACCTCGATGACGCCGGCGCGCGAAAGCTGGTCCAGGTGCCGGCGGACAGCCGCCGGGGTGAAGCCCAGCATGTCCCCCAGTTCAGCGGCACTGACGGGTCCATGCTCCAAAACGGCGGCGAGGACCCGGTCCCGGGTGCGCTCGTCGGCCTCAGCCACAGGGCTGGAGGCGACAGGACCCGGCCCTGCCACAGGCACAGCACTGGTATCGGTCATGGAATACACAACACAATCATGTCGTAATTTAGTCCCGCACTCCAGTAAGGGCAGGCTGACCTTGGCCCCGCCGCCGCGCAAACTCCAGGGATTGCAAAATTCCCAAGGATAGGGCACCTTCCTGAAGGGCGGCTCCATATACTACATCCCGTAGAATACTGTGGTGCGATCCCCCCAGTCCCCCGTCTTGTCCATCCATGGGCTCATCAAGGACGTTGGCCCCCTGTCCAGCCTGGACGGCAAGATGCTCAGGGTTGTCAGCGGTGTTTCCCTCGTTGCGGAGCGGGGACAGGTTACCGCCCTGCTCGGCGCGAACGGCGCCGGCAAGACAACAACCCTCGAATGCGCGCAGGGCCTGCAGAAGCGCACCGGCGGCAGCATCTCGCTGCTGGGCCAGGATCCTGACACGGGGGGTGCCTCCCTGAGGTCTCGGGTGGGCGTGATGCTGCAGGACGGCGGCCTCCCGCCGTCGGCCAGGCCCCTGCCTTTGCTGCGGCACATCGCCGGCCTGTATGCCAATCCCTGGCCGCTGGATGACCTGGTGGGCCGGCTCGGCATCGACACCTTCAGCCGGACGGGTGTCCGCAGGCTCTCCGGCGGACAGAAGCAGCGCCTGGCACTGGCCGCAGCCCTGATCGGCAGGCCCGAAGTACTGTTCCTTGACGAGCCCAGCGCTGGCCTGGACCCGCAATCGCGGCAGCTGGTGTTCGACCTCATCGCCGAGCTGCGTGACAACGGGATGGGGATCATCCTGACCACGCACCTGATGGATGATGCGCAGCGGCTGGCGGACTACGTGTACATCATCGACGGCGGCCGAAACGTTGCGGAGGGCACGGTCCAGGAGCTGCTGCAACGCAGCCCTGTCACGGACCATGGCACCGACCACGTGCGGACCCTGGTGTTTGAAGCCCCGTCGGGCCTGGACCTGGCGGCGGTGCTGCCGGACGACGTCGATGTTTCCGAGGCCCGCTCCGGCAGCTACACGGTGACCGGAGCACTAACGCCGCGCCACCTCTCCGCCCTTGCCCAGTGGTGGGAAGCGAAAGGCATCATGCCTGCCTCGATGAGCCTTGAGGCGCGTAGCCTTGAAGACGTCTTTTTGGACATTTCAGGAAAGGACATCCGATGAGCACCGCAGCGCTCCAGGACCAGCAGCAGCCCGCGTCCCTGCTGCGCCGCGTCCTGCTGCAGGGCCGGTATGAGGCACTGGCCATGCTGCGGAACGGCGAACAGCTGATCCTCGCAGTGGTTCTTCCGCTGCTGGCCCTGGTGGGGCTGACGGTGACCCCGATCCTGGACGGCATGGGCTCCAGCCGCATCAACGTGGCCGTCCCAGGGATCCTTGCACTGTGCGCGATGTCCACCGCCTTCACCGGCCAGGGCATCGCCACCGGATTCGACCGCCGCTACGGGGTGCTCCGGTTCCTGTCCACCACGCCACTGGGGCGTGGCGGACTGATTGCCGGCAAGATCCTTGCGGTCCTGGCCGTCCTGTGCATCCAGGTTGTGGTAGTGGGCCTTGTCGCCCTCGCCCTGGGCTGGCAGCCGGCCGCGGCGGGCTGGCTTCCGGGACTGGGGCTCCTCGCGCTGGGCGCGGCGGCTTTCACCGCGCTCGGGCTGCTGGTGGCCGGAACCGTGCGTCCCGAAGCCACGCTGGCCATCACCAACCTGTTGTGGATCCTCCTTGGAGCCATGGGCGGCATCGTGCTCCCGGCCGAAAGGCTGCCCGCCGCCGCTCAGGCTGTCGTGCACTTCCTGCCTTCCGGCGCATTGGGCGAGTCGATGCGCGCCGCCTTCCTGGGCGGGGCCGTAAACGGCGGCGCCGCCCTCATCCTGCTGCTCTGGACGGTCATCGCCGGGGCAGCTGCCATCCGTTGGTTCAAGTGGAATTGAGAAAATCGTGACCACGGCTTCACGCCTCCCCCAGATTGCCGGCCGCCTGGCGTCGCGGCTCCCCCGCACCGTGGACGTCCGGATCCGCCGGCTCGCCGTCGCATCCCTGATCGGCCAGACGCTCCTGGTGGTCACCGGCGGCGCGGTCCGGCTCACGGCGTCCGGCCTCGGCTGCCCCACCTGGCCCCGCTGCACCTCGGACTCGCTGGTCAACACCCCGGCGATGGGCATCCACGGCTTCATCGAGTTCGGAAACCGGCTCCTGACGTTTGCCCTGGCCGCGGTGGCCGTCCTGATGCTGGTGTTCCTGTGGAACCTGCGCAAGGAACGCAAGGACCTCTTCCTGTTGGCGATCGGCCTCCTTGCCAGCATCCCGGCGCAGGCCGTCATCGGCGGAATCACCGTCCTCACCAACCTCAACCCCTGGGTTGTGGGCCTGCACTTCCTCGTGTCGATGGCCCTTGTGGTGTTCTCCACCCTCCTGGTCAACCGGGCCTATGGCCGCACGGGCCGTTTCCTGGCTGCCCCGCATGCCGCGCTGCCTGCTGTCCTGCGCCCGGTGACGTCCGCCGTCGCCCTTTTTTCCGCCGCCGCCGTGATTCTCGGCGTGGTGGTTACCGGCGCCGGCCCGCATGCCGGTGACGCCGACGCCCCCCGCAACAACCTTGACTGGGACCTGTTCTCGCACATCCACGCTGTACCCGCCTACCTGGTCACGGCCGGAACCGTAGTGGCACTGGTGCTGGTCTTCAGACGCCGCATCACGGGCCCGTTCCGGACCGCGGCCCTGATGCTGCTGGGCGTTACCGTGATCCAGGCCATCATTGGTTTCACCCAGTACTACAACGGCATTCCGGCCCTGCTGGTGGCGGCCCACATGCTCGGCGCGGCGCTGCTGATGGCCGCCTCGACGAACGCCTGGGACGTTGCCCATTCCAGCCCGGCGGAACGGGCCGGCGCTACGAAGTAAGCGCCCCGTCCGTCTGGAACGCCGGGAGGCGCCCCGCCCCTTCCGGGGACGGGGCGCCTCTCTTCGGTTAAGGCCCTGGCGGTGTGGAGTTACCGGCCAGCCAGGACGCTTTCCTGGGCTCCGGCGTCGAACGCCGGATCCAGGTTCTCAATCCCGTCCGCCGTGATCCTGAGGACGCGCGCCGTGGCGATGTCGTAGAAGAGGCCGGTGGCCTGTACCCCGCCCCCGGCGATCGCTGGCCCCGCGACAGGATGGCTCTGCAGCTTTGCCAACTGCAACGCCACATTGACCATGGCCAGCTGGTCAACCACGCTGTAGCCGGCCGCCGCGGCCTGCATCCCGACGGGATGGCCCTCCTGCAGTTCCGCATAACTCGGCCGGGCATGGTCCAGCCACTGCCCAAACGCCGGGCCCAGCGAACTGTTGCTGCCGCCGTCGGCTTCCTCAAGCAGCGCCTTCATGGCGCCGCAGTTGGAGTGACCGCAAATGACCAGCGACTGCACCCCCAGGCCGTTCACGGCAAAAGACAGGGCTGAATCAACCGACGCTTCCTCGCCATGGCCGCACACTGCGTTGCCAATGTTCCGCAGGGTCAGCAGGTCCCCCGGACCACTGCTGGTGATGAGATTCGGATTGACCCGGGAGTCGACGCAGGCCACGAACAGGCTGTCCGGATTTTGCGCTTCCGCCAAGTCATGTACCAGCGGACGGACCTGGTGGGCGAACCGGCGGTGGTATTTGTTGATGCCGAGAAGCAGCGGCTCCTTCCTTGGGGGAAGTGGCAGTTCCGTTGCGTCTTCTCGGCGGGGTGCACGCTGCGCGGCGTCCCTGAACACGGTGTTCCCGTGCTCCTCGATGTTGACGCTGCCGCCCGTGGCCCGGTGCTGCAGCTGCCAGGCGATGAGGGCTTCACGGAAGGAATGGTCCACGTAGTCGGCGTTCAGCTCCACTACAACGTCCGCCCCGCCGGGGACAGCCTGGAGGACGCCGCTGAGCTTGGGCAGCGCGAAGAAGCTGCATGAGCCGGCAATGGTCACCCGCCACGGCGACGACGGCGCGGCGGGCCGGTGGGCCTGGATGGGGGCCCGCAGGACGCGCCACAGCACGCTGGCCGCGGCAAGTGCCAGGCCCATCATGACGCCTTCAAGCAGGTTCAGGAACACTACGCAGAGCAGGGTCACCACGTAGATGGCGAAGTCCCCGGTCCGCAGGCTGGTCCTGATTTCTGCCAGCTTGATGAGCCGCGCACCGATCACCACCAGCAGGCCGGCCAGGACAGCAAGCGGGATCAGCTGGATCAGGCCGGCAAAAAGGGCCGAGAATGCAAGGACCCAGACGCCATGCAGCACGGCGGACGCCCGGCTGGCGGCGCCAGCCTCCACGTTGGTGGCGCTGCGGACGATTACGCCGGTTACAGGCAGGCCGCCCAGTGACCCGGAAACGATGTTTGCGGCTCCCTGGCCGATGAGCTCCCTGTTGAGGTTGGTCCGTGGACCGGTCTGCATTTTGTCCACGGCAACGGCGGACAGGAGGGACTCGATGCTCGCGATCAAAGCCATGGTCAGGATGGCAAAGGCGAAGGCCCGCCAGTTTCCGTCGGGGAGCTGGGGCGGGGCGATGGCATCCAGGATCGAGCCGTCCAGCGGGATGCGTTCGACCCCCGGCGCAAAGGCGACAGCAAGTGAGGTGCCTGCCGCGACGGCGGCAAGGGGGCCGGGGACACGCCTGGCAGCTGCCGGCAGGAACTTCCAGCCGAGGAGGATGGCCACGACGGCAAGTCCCAGGAGGGCGGCGTGCAGGTCCAGGTCGGTGATGGCAGCGGGAAGGGCGGCAAGGTTTTCAAAGGCTGAGCCGGCGGGCTTCGAGCCCAGAAGAACGTGGAGCTGCTGCAGGATGATGGTGACGCCGATGCCGGCCAGCATGGCCTTGACCACCACCGGTGACACGGCCAGGGCAGCCCTGCCCACGCGGCTGATGCCCAGCAGGAGTTGCACGACGCCCGCCGCGGCGGTGACGGCGCAGGTCACCTGCCACCCGAATTCCTGGACCAGGCCGGCGACGACGACGGTCAGCCCGGCCGCCGGTCCGCTCACCTGGAGCGGCGAGCCGCCAAGGCTGCCTGCCACGACGCCGCCCACGGCCGCGGCGATGAGGCCGGCCATGACGGGCGCTCCGGAGGCTGCGGCGATGCCCAGCGAAAGCGGAAGGGCCACCAGGAACACCACCAGGGAGGCCGGCACGTCCGCACCCAGATGCCGGGGCAGGCGCGGCCGCCGCAATGTGAAGCGGCCGGACTTTTCCTTGGATCCTGGCGGGCTGTGGCTGGGAGCGGGGAATGCGGCGGGACGGGCTTCCATTGTATTTTCCTTTTCAACAGGGGGAAGGGTCCGCTCCACCGTAAGCAGTTCATAACTGTAAATGACAGAAAAGGTGACAGATATGACAAAGATGTCATATCGTTCGTTGGGGCAACGAATTGGGCAGGGCAGCTGGACGTCAGCCGTGGCCTCGTTTTGCGCTTAAGACAACGCGGCGGCCCCCACAGAATATGGGAGCCGCCGGGTGCGTTTCGGTTCTCTAGCGGATAATGGCGTGCCCAATGAACGGGTCCACAGCAAGTGCGATGAAGAGCAGCGTCAGGTAGCTGATGGAGCCGTGGAATACCTTCATGGCGCGCTTGTCCGGAATGTCCTCACGCTGGGCGCGGGCGTAGAGGGCGTGGGATTCGTACAGGAACCAGGCGCCGGCAAGGACGGCGGTAACGGTGTAGACCCACCCGGCACCGCCGGCCGGAACCATCAGCAGGGAGCAGGCCACCATGGCCCATGCGTAGAGAACCACCTGGACGGACACGACTTTGGCGCCAGCAATCGCTCCCAGCATGGGGACGTTGGCGTTCCGGTAATCCTCGCCGTAGCGCATGGAGAGCGGCCAGTAGTGCGGCGGAGTCCACAGGAAGATCACCATGAACAGGATGACGGCGGGCCACTCCACAGAGTTGGTCACCGCGGCCCAGGCAATCAGCACAGGGAAGCAGCCCGCGGCACCTCCCCACACGATGTTCTGCGCGGTGCGGCGCTTGAGGATCATGGTGTAGATGACCACGTAGAAGAAGATGGCGCCGAGCCCCAGCCAGGCGGAGAGCGGGTTCGCTCCGAACCACAGGATTACGATGGCGGCTGCGCCGAGCAGCCAGGAAAAGACCAGGGCCTCGCGGGGGGTGACTTCACCGGTAACCAGCGGCCTGTTCTCGGTCCGATGCATCAGCTTGTCGATGTCGCGGTCAATGTAGCAGTTGAAGGCACCCGCGCTGCCGGCGGCAAAGGCCCCGCCCACCAGCGTGGCAAGGATCAGCCCGATGGAGGGGAAACCCCGCTGGGCGTAGATCATGGTGGGAAGCGTGCTCACCAGGAGCAGTTCGATCACGCGAGGCTTGGTGAGGGCGAGATACGCCTTGGCCTTACGGGCAAACCCGGCACCGGAGGCCCGGGATGCGTTCAGCGGCGTATCTGTAGTGCTCACGGTGGCAGTCACCCGTTCTGTATGGCGGTTGAGGCTGGCAATGCAGCTCCGGTCGTGCGGCCCGGACCCGGGCACGGCACGAAGGAAAGAATTATGTGTGGTGCGTGCAACAGCCGGGGAACCCCGGGCGGCGAAAGTGATGCGCACCCGGCGTTGGCCTCCGAATATCATACCGCGCCGCGGGCCCCGCCCCTGCCCCGCCATATGCGCACATGATTGCTCGCGGGCCCATTCGAGCAGATTAACTCAACCCTCCGTGACGCTGATTCATAAAAGGGGAAATTGCGTCCACAACGTGAGATTTGGGCCGCCCGGAGTATGGATAAGAGCTAAGCTGTCACCAGATCAGCACGCAGCAAGAAAGCGGTGGAAAACGCATTCCCGCTGCTGTCCGTGGCTGATGGCAAGGATCAACGTTTCGATGGTGAACGGCTGGTACACACACCGCAGCGGCCGCCCACAGCGCGCTCTGATGGATCCGGTGTACCGGCCGCCGCCAGCACAGAGAGGGGCCCGGTTTTCGTGCCACATTTGGAAGAGCAAGAACTGTCATGGACCAGCTTGGACCAGAAGGCCGTGGACACCATCCGCGTCCTGGCTGCGGATGCCGTGGAGAAGGTGGGCAACGGCCACCCAGGAACGGCCATGAGCCTGGCCCCGGCCGCGTACCTTCTCTTCCAGAAGCTGATGCGCCACGACCCACGTGATCCCCAGTGGCTGGGCCGCGACCGGTTCATCCTGTCCCCCGGCCACACCTCCCTGACCCTTTACATCCAGCTGTTCCTTTCCGGCTACGGGCTGGAACTGAAGGACCTGGAAGCGCTCCGCACCTGGGGTTCGCTGACCCCGGGCCACCCGGAGTACAAGCACACCGCCGGTGTGGAGATCACCACTGGACCGCTGGGCCAGGGCCTTGCGTCCTCCGTGGGCTTCGCCTACTCACAGCGCCGCCAGCGCGGCCTGTTCGACGCCGACGCTCCCGCAGGCGAGTCACCGTTCGACCACACCATCTGGGTCATCGCCTCCGACGGCGACCTCCAGGAAGGCGTGACCTCCGAGGCATCCTCGCTGGCCGGCCACCAGGAACTCGGCAACCTCGTGGTCATCTATGACGAGAACCACATCTCCATCGAAGATGACACCGACATCGCCTTCACCGAGGATGTCCTGAAGCGCTACGAAGCCTACGGCTGGCACACCCAGCGCGTGGACTGGACCCGCACGGGCGAATACAAGGAAGACGTCCAGGAGCTCTACTCGGCCCTGCTCGCGGCCAAGGCAGAAACCTCCAGGCCGTCCATCATCTCGCTCCGGACCATCATCGGTTACCCGGCACCGAAGAAGCAGAACACCGGCAAGATCCACGGTTCCGCCCTTGGCGCCGAGGAAGTTGCCGCACTCAAGGAAGTACTTGGCTTCGACCCCGCCAAGTCCTTCGAGGTGGACCAGGAAGTCCTGGACCACGCCCGCCAGGCAGTGGAACGCGGCGCCGCCGAACACAAGCAATGGGAAGAAACCTTCAACGCCTGGAAGGAAGCCAACCCCCAGGGTGCGGCGCTCCTGCAGCGCCTCGAGGCGCAGGAACTTCCCGAAGGCGTCGATGCAGCGCTTCCGGTCTTCCCTGCCGGCAAGGACGTTTCCACCCGTGCGGCATCCGGCAAGGTCCTCAACGCCCTGGCCCCGGTCCTGCCCGAACTCTGGGGCGGCTCCGCCGACCTCGCCGAGTCCAACAACACCACCATTGAGGGTTCCCCCTCGTTCGTGCCTGCCTCCAAGCAGACCGACGCGTGGTCAGGCAACCCGTACGGCCGCGTGCTGCACTTCGGCATCCGCGAACACGCAGCCGCGTCGATCGTGAACGGCATTACGCTGGCGGGCAACACCCGTGCATTCTCCGGCACCTTCCTGATCTTCAGCGACTACCAGCGCCCCGCGATCCGCCTCGGCGCCCTGATGGGTGTCCCGTCCCTGTACGTCTGGACGCATGACTCCATCGGCCTGGGTGAGGACGGCCCCACCCACCAGCCCGTGGAACAGCTCGCTGCCCTGCGCGCCATCGTTGGCCTGGACGTGGTCCGCCCCGGCGACGCCAATGAAGTGGCCGCCGCATGGAAGACCATGCTGGAAAACCACTCCAACCCGGCAGGCATCGTCCTGACCCGCCAGAACATCCCCACCTGGGAACGCGGCGAGGGCGACGCCGACGGCGACACCTTCGCGTCGACCGCAGGCGTCGCGAAGGGCGGCTACGTCCTGGCCGAGGCTTCGAAGGACGGCGCCACGGTTCCGGCCGACGTGATCCTGATTGCCACCGGTTCCGAGGTCCAGCTGGCCGTCCAGGCCCGCGAATCCCTCCAGTCCGAGGGCATCGCGGCGCGCGTTGTGTCCATGCCGTGCGTCGAGTGGTTCAAGAAGCAGGACGCCGCCTACCGGGAATCCGTCCTGCCTGCCGCCGTCAAGGCACGCGTGTCGGTGGAAGCAGGACTGGCGCTGGGCTGGCGCGAATTCGTCGGCGACGCCGGCCGTTCGGTCAGCCTCGAACACTACGGCGCTTCCGCCGACTACAAGCGCCTCTTCCAGGAGTTTGGCATCACGGCTGAAGCAGTGGCAGCCGCCGCCAAGGACTCCCTCTCCGCCCTCCAGGCCTAAAACCTAAACTTTCAGGAGATACAACAATGACTACTCCCACCCAGCAGCTCTCCGACGCCCGCGTTTCCATCTGGCTCGACGACCTTTCCCGCGGACGCCTGGAAACGGGCACCCTCCGCAAGCTCATCGAGGAGAAGAACGTGGTTGGCGTAACCACCAACCCGTCCATCTTCCACGCCGCCATTACGTCCGGCACGGACTATGACCACATCATCGCCGGCAAGGCCGCAGAAGGCGCCAGCGTGGAGGACACGATCTTCGAGATCACCACCACTGACGTGGCCGACGCCTGCGACCTCTTCGCACCCGTGGCCGCCGCCACCAGGGGCGTGGACGGCCGTGTTTCCATTGAGGTCGATCCCCGCCTGGCCTGGGACACCGCAGGCACCATCGCCGAGGCCAAGCACCTCTACCAGCGCGTGAACAAGGACAACGTCCTCATCAAGATCCCGGCCACCATCGAAGGCCTCGAGGCCATCACCGCAACCCTGGCCCAGGGCATCAGCGTCAACGTGACACTGATCTTCTCCCTCGAGCGCTACCGCGCGGTCATTAACGCCTTCCAGTCCGGACTGGAGCAGGCCAAGGAAAACGGCCACGACCTCTCGAAGATCCACTCCGTCGCATCCTTCTTCGTCTCCCGCGTGGACACCGAAATCGACAAGCGGCTGGACAAGATCGGCACGGACGAAGCAAAGGCCCTCAAGGGCAAGGCCGGCCTGGCAAACGCGCGCCTGGCTTACCAGGTGTACGAAGAGCTCTTCTCCACCGAGCGCTGGGCCCTGCTGGCCGACGCCGGGGCACTCCCCCAGCGCCCCCTCTGGGCCTCCACCGGCGTGAAGGATCCGTCCTACCCGGACACCCTCTACGTCACCGAACTGGTGGCACCCGGTGTAGTGAACACCATGCCGGAGAAAACCCTGGACGCCACCTTCGACCACGGCGTGGTCACCGGCGACACTGTCACGGGCACCTATGATGAGGCGAACGCAACCCTCGACGCCCTGGAAAAGCTTGGCGTTTCCTACAACGACGTCGTCGCGCTCCTTGAAACCGAAGGCCTGGACAAATTCGTGGCCAGCTGGAAGGAACTCCTGGCCGACGTCGAAGGCGCCCTCGCCTCTGCACGGAAGGCTTCCTAACACCCATGAGCACTCTCAGCTACGACGCCACAGGCGCTGCCCGGCAGGCACTTGAGCAGCACCTTCCCGCCCTCATCGAGGACAGGATCGCAACCCGGATCTTCGCCAAGGACCACACCCTGTGGGGCCCGGACGCCGAGTCCGAGTCGGCAATCCGCCTCGGCTGGGTAGAGGCCGCCACCGTTTCACAGCCCCTGGTCAAGGACATCCTGGAACTCCGGGATGCCCTGCGCGCCGAAGGCGTCAGCAGGATCGTCCTTTGCGGCATGGGCGGCTCCTCGCTGGCCCCCGAGGTCATTGCGGGCACCGCCGGCGTCGAGCTGACAGTGCTGGACAGCACGGACCCGGACCAGGTCCGTGCTGCCCTCGCCGACCGCTTGGCCGCGACCGCCATCGTGGTCTCGTCCAAGTCCGGTTCCACCCTGGAGACCGACTCCCAGCGGCGCATCTTCGAGCAGGCCTTCACGGAGGCCGGTGTGGATGCCAAGAGCCGTATCATCATCGTGACGGATCCGGGCTCGCCGCTGGACAAAGCCTCCAGGGAGGCTGGTTACCGCGCAGTCTTCAACGCCGACCCCAACGTGGGCGGCCGCTACTCCGCCCTGACCGCGTTCGGGCTGGTCCCGTCCGGCCTGGCCGGCGTGGACATCCAGGCTTTCCTCGACGAAGCCGAGGAAGCCGCGGAGATCCTCAACGATGACGCACCCGAAAACATCGGACTGGCCCTGGGCGCGGCCCTGGGTGGAACCAGCCCGTTGCGGAATAAAATCGTCATCGCAGAAGACGGTTCAGGCATCGTTGGGTTCGCGGACTGGGCCGAACAGCTCATTGCCGAATCCACCGGCAAGCTGGGCACCGGTATCCTTCCGGTCGTGGCAGGTCCGCACGCACCTGAGGTGACTTCGGGTGCGCCCGACGTCCTGGTGGTGCGCCTGGTTGCCGCGGATGCCGACGTCGAACTCGGTGAAAACCAGGTGGCGATCGCCGGGGGCCTCGCCACCCAGATGATGGTGTGGGAGTTTGCCACGGCTGTGGCCGGGCGCCTGCTGGGCATCAACCCCTTCGACCAGCCTGACGTCGAGGCCGCCAAGGTGGCTGCCCGTGGCCTGCTGGATGCCCAGCCGGAACCCACGCCCGCTGCTTTCGTGGACGGTGCCATCGAGGTCCGGGGCGGCGACTGGCTCGGCGACGCTGCTACGGCAGAGGGCGCAGTCAAGGCGCTGCTCGGCACCCTCGCCGCGGACAGCTACCTCAGCGTCCAGGCCTACTTCGACAGGCTGGCCTTCGCCGGGCTGGAGGGAATCCGTGACGAACTTGCCGCCGCCACCGGCCGTCCTGTCACTTTCGGCTGGGGACCGCGCTTCCTGCACTCAACGGGGCAGTTCCACAAGGGTGGCCCTGCCATCGGCGTGTTCCTCCAGGTGACGGCCGCAGCAGCCGAGGACCTGGCGATCCCGGACCGGCCCTTCACCTTCGGCGAGCTAATCGCCGCGCAGGCCGCCGGCGACGCCCAGGTCCTGGGTGAACACGGACGTCCCGTGCTGCGCCTCCACCTCACAGACCGAGCCGCGGGCGTGGCCCAGTTGCAGGACATTGTCGCTGCCCTGTCCACCCGTGCATCCGCAACCGAAAGCTAAGGCACAGAAGCACCATGCCAGAAACTGAATACGGCCGGAAGAGCGCGGGCCGCGGGCGTAATCCGCTGCGTGATCCTCGTGACCGCCGTTTGAACCGGATCGCCGGTCCATCATCGCTTGTGTTGTTTGGCGTAACGGGTGACCTCGCCCGGAAGAAGCTCATGCCTGCGGTGTATGACCTGGCCAACCGCGGGCTGTTGCCACCGAGTTTCGCGTTGGTGGGGTTCGCCCGCCGCGAGTGGGACAAGGAGGACTTTGCTGCCGAGGTGAAGGCGTCGGTCCAGGCCCACGCCCGGACACCGTTTGATGAGGCGGTGTGGAACCAGCTGTCCGAGGGCATCCGGTTTGTCCAGGGCGAGTTCGACGACGACGCCGCATTCGAGCGCCTCGGTGAGACCATCAAGGAACTCGACGACGTCCGCGGCACCCGCGGAAACCACGCGTTCTACCTGTCGATCCCGCCCAAGGCCTTTGAGCAGGTCTGCCGGCAGCTGTCCAAGCACGGCCTGGCACAGGCCGACGGGGACAAATGGCGCCGCGTGGTGATCGAGAAGCCGTTCGGTCACGACCTCGACTCGGCCCGTCAGCTGAACGACATTGTCGAGTCGGTGTTCCCGCCGGATGCTGTGTTCCGGATCGACCATTACTTGGGCAAGGAGACGGTCCAGAACATCCTGGCGCTGCGGTTCGCGAACCAGTTGTTCGAGCCGCTGTGGAATGCCAACTACGTGGACCATGTCCAGATCACCATGGCCGAGGATATCGGCACCGGCGGACGGGCCGGGTATTACGACGGCGTCGGCGCGGCCCGCGACGTCATCCAGAACCACCTCCTGCAGCTGCTGGCGCTGACGGCGATGGAAGAACCCATCTCCTTCAACGCCGATGACCTGCGCGCCGAAAAGGAAAAGGTGCTGGCTGCGGTCAAGCTCCCGGAGGATCTGTCCACGCACTCGGCGCGCGGCCAGTTCACCGGCGGCTGGCAGGGCG
Organism: Pseudarthrobacter enclensis; assembly: GCF_030811655.1. Classification (GTDB taxonomy): domain Bacteria; phylum Actinomycetota; class Actinomycetes; order Actinomycetales; family Micrococcaceae; genus Arthrobacter; species Arthrobacter enclensis_A. The sequence goes on from NZ_JAUSRE010000005.1 coordinate 113,127, forward strand.
GGGAGCAAGTCCAGGGCTACCTGGAGGAAGAAGGCATCCCGGCCGATTCGACCACGGAAACCTACGCGGCGATCCGGGTGGACATCCATACCCGCCGCTGGTCCGGGGTGCCGTTCTACCTGCGGGCCGGCAAGCGCCTGGGCCGCCGCGTCACCGAGATCGCCGTGGTGTTCAAGCGCGCCCCAAACCTGCTCTTCACCGATCATGGCGAGGATGACTTCGGGCAGAACGCCGTGGTGATCCGCGTCCAGCCGGACGAAGGCGTGACCATCCGGTTCGGGTCCAAGGTTCCCGGCACCCAAATGGAAGTCCGCGACGTGACCATGGACTTCGGCTACGGGCACTCCTTCACCGAATCGAGCCCGGAAGCATATGAGCGGCTGATCCTGGATGTCCTGCTGGGTGAGCCGCCGCTGTTCCCGCGGCATGAGGAAGTGGAGCTGTCCTGGAAGATCCTTGACCCGTTCGAGGAATACTGGGCCTCCCTGAACGAACAGCCCGAACCCTACGCCCCCGGTTCCTGGGGCCCGGCCAGCGCTGATGAACTGCTGGCCCGCGACGGACGAACCTGGAGAAGGCCATGATCGTAAACCTGCCGGACACCACCACCTCCAAGGTGTCCAAGAAGCTCATGTCCCTGCGCGAGCAGGGCGGTGTGATCGCCCTGGGCCGCGTCCTCACGCTCGTGGTGGTTACCAAGTCCGGGCTCGAAGAGGAAGCTATCGAGGCCGCGAACGACGCCAGCCGGGAACACCCCTGCCGCATCATCGTGCTCGCGGACGCCGGGAAGGACGCCGAAGACCGGTTGGACGCCCAGATCCGTGTGGGAGGGGACGCAGGTGCCTCGGAGGTGATCGTGCTGCGCGGCTACGGCCAACTCGCGCACGAATCCGAGTCCCTGGTCGCCGCACTGCTGCTCCCGGACGCCCCGATCGTGGCCTGGTGGCCGCACGGTGCTCCCGAGAACGCCTGCGAAACCTCCATCGGCGCGATTGCGCACCGCCGGATCACGGACTCCGCCAACGAACCCGACCCCCAGGCCGCGCTCGAACGCATCCACCGCACCTACAAAGCAGGCGACACCGACCTCGCCTGGACCCGCCTGACCAACTGGCGCATCCAGCTCGCGGCAGCACTGGACGAAGTGGATTCGTCGCCCGTGACGGCTGTCGCCGTCGAAGGTGCCTCGGATTCACCCTCCACCATCCTGCTCGCGGCTTGGCTCACCCTGACCCTGGATGCGCCCGTCACCATCGTGGCGGACCCTGCCGGAACCGGCATCCGCCGGGTTCGGCTGACCCGCCCGGGCGGCGACGTCCAGCTGTTCCGGCCGGGTCTCTCCGTGGCCGAACTTACCCAGCCCGGCCAGCCGGCCCAGCGGATCTCCCTCCCGCGCCGCAGCCTCCGGGACTGCCTCGCCGAAGAGCTTCGCCGGCTGGACCCGGACGAAGTGTTCGGTGAAGTGATTACTATTGGACTGCCACGTACCAATCTAAGGAGCGTCCGACCCAGTGAGCGTTGACCCACGTGTAAGCATCCATCCTGATTCGTCCGTCCTCATGGCCGCCATCGCGGCACGCCTGATCACCAAGCTCGTTGATGTCCAGGACAAGTACGGCGAAGCGACCGTGGTGCTCACCGGGGGAACCGTGGGAATAGGCACGCTGAAGGCTGTTGCCGATTCTCCGGCGTCACCTGCCGTCGACTGGTCCAAGGTCAACTTCTGGTGGGGTGACGAGCGTTTTGTTGCCTCTGCCGACCCTGAACGGAACACCAAGCAGGCGTTCGACGCTTTGCTGTCCCACATTCCCGTGGACCCAGACCGGGTACACTCACCCGGTTCTTCGGATGCTTTCGGGAGCCCTGAAGAAGCAGCGGACGACTACGCACGCAGGCTGCGTGACGCAGCGGCAGCGGAACACGCAGCCGACATGTCCGACGACCGGCCTGAGGGGCCCGCCGCACTTCCCCGGCTGGATGTGGTGCTGCTGGGCGTGGGTCCCGACGCACACATAGCGTCCCTGTTCCCGGAGCAGGCTGGGATCCGCGAAAAGGAGCGTACGGTGGTGGGTGTCCGGAATTCCCCCAAGCCGCCGCCGCTGCGGATATCCCTGACGCTGCCCGCCATCAACACGGCAGCTGAAGTGTGGATGGTGGTAGCCGGCGAGGACAAAGCGGGAGCGGTGGGACTGGCGCTTGCCGGGGCAAACCCAGTGCAGGTGCCTGCCTCGGGACCCCGGGGAACGTCACGGACCCTGTGGCTGATCGACGAGAACGCGGCCTCACGTGTCCCGCAGCAGCTGGTCCGGAAGGACGCCGCGGGCGCGTAGTTTTTCCAGCGCTCCGGCCAGGACGGCTTCGGCGTCCTGGCCGGAGCGCCGTTCTTTAACGTATTCCAGATGGCTCTTGGAGCCGTCGTCGAACAAGTCCTCGGGCGCAGCTGCCTGGCCGTCCCGGGTAGCAGGTCCGCCGCACCGCCGGCAGTCCCACGTTCGGGGAATCTGGTCCTCGGGCATCTTCAGGAACACGGGTTGGGTTTCATGCCCCTTCGAGCACCAGTAGGACACCCGGATGCGCGGCAGGGGCCGGGACGGGGAATCATTACCCTGCAGGGTTGATCCAGAGCCTGCGATTACGCCCGCGCGGGTACCCCGAAAACCAGATGCTGGGTGGACCATGGGAAACTCCTGCCTCGCCTGCCTGGACCGTTAAACAAAATAAGACTGTGGCTGCCGGTGAATCGACAGCCACAGTCTAGTTTTCAGGCCTGGGGGCCGGGAGGGCCGAAAGGTCCTTGTGTCCCGCAGTTAGAGACGGTCAGGAGTCCCCCACACCGCTGAAGCGCATGATCAGGCCGAGCGCGATGATCACGACACCCCAGGTGACCCCAAGAATGATGGTGAAGCGGTTGAGGTTGCGTTCTGCCACACCGGAAGAGCTGAGACCTGAGCTCATTCCGCCGCCGAACATATCCGACAAGCCGCCGCCGCGTCCCTTGTGCAGGAGGATGAGCAGCGTCAGCAGGAGGCTGGTGATGCCCAGGAGGATCTGCAGAATGACATGAAGAACGTCCACGACGGCCTTTCAGAAGTTGGGATTGCGGGAGTGTGCGCTGGCTCCGGACTAGTCCGCGACCAGGTGGCTCTCGAACCTGACAATATTAGCAAACTCAGCCGGGTCAAGGCTGGCGCCGCCCACCAGGACGCCGTCCACGTCACGTTCCCGCAGGATGGCACCAGCGTTGTTGCCCTTGACCGAGCCGCCATACAGCAACCGGGTCTTGGCTGCCACGTCGGCACCGAACAGGGTTTCCAGCTCTGAGCGGATGGCGGCGCACATTTCCTGTGCGTCCTCCGGGCCTGCCACCTCGCCCGTGCCGATGGCCCAGACGGGTTCGTACGCCACTACCAGTTCCGCAGCCTGCTCATTGGTGAGCCCGGCCACCCCTGCCCGGAGCTGCTGGAGCGTGTGGTCAACGTGGGTGCCCGCCTGACGGATTTCCAGGCCCTCCCCTACGCAGAGGACGGGTACCACGCCGTGCCTGAACGCTGCCTTGACCTTGGCGTTAAGGACCTCGTCGGATTCGTTGTGGATGGTACGGCGTTCGCTGTGGCCCACCAGGACGTACTTGCATCCGAGCTTGTTCAGGAACTGGCCTGAGATGTCACCGGTGTACGCGCCGGAATCGAACTGGGACAGGTCCTGGCCACCATACGCGATGTGAAGGTCGTCGCCCTGGACCAGGGTCTGGACCCCCCGGAGGTCGGTGAACGGCGGGAAGGCGGCAACCTCAACGCGGCTGTAGTCGTGCTTCGCGTCGGAAAGGGTCCAGGCCAGCTTCTGCAGGAGCGTAATGCCCTGCACATGGTCCATGTTCATTTTCCAGTTGCCCGCGATGAAGGGCGTGCGGTCGAAAGCGCCGTTCGTTGAGGTAGTCACGTAATCTCCAAGAGTTCTTGATATGTGTTCGGCCGGCAGGCTGCCGCGGGCAACCTGCCGGCCGGAGGACTGCATGCTCCGCTGACTGCGGGACAGCAGCTGTGTTTAGCCGGTGTGCTGTACACCGGCGTGCTTCTAACGGTCCAGGACGCTCAGGCCGGGGAGTTCCTTGCCTTCGAGGTATTCCAGGCTGGCGCCGCCACCTGTGGAAATGTGGCCGAACTGGTCGTCGGCGAACCCCAGGGTGCGTACAGCGGCAGCCGAATCGCCGCCGCCCACCACGGTGAAGCCTTCCGTCCCGGTCAGGGCCTCGGCAATGGCACGGGTACCTGCCGAGAAAGCCTCGAATTCGAAGACACCCATGGGGCCGTTCCAGAAGACGGTACGTGCGCCCTTGATGCGTTCAGCGAAGGCGGCGGCGGTTTCCGGTCCAATATCCAGGCCGATGCCCTGGGCACCAAAGCTGCTGCCTTCAATGGCGTCCGCGGCGACGGTCTCGTGGGCGGCGTCGGCGGCGAACTTCTCCGCCACCACTACGTCTGTGGGAACCACGAATTCCGTGCCGGCGTCCGCGGCCCGCTTCAGGTATTCCTGGACGACCGGGATCTGGTCCTCTTCAAGGAGGCTGGAGGCGACCTTGTGTCCCTGGGCTGCCAGGAAGGTGAAGAGCATGCCGCCGCCCACCAGGATGGTGTCCGCTTTGCCGATCAGGTTGTTGATGACGGCAAGCTTGTCCGAGACCTTGGAGCCGCCGAGCACCACCACGTAAGGGCGCTGGGTGTCGGTGGTGAGCTTCCGAAGGACCTCAACCTCGGTGTGCACCAGGTCGCCCTGGTACGACGGCAGCCGGGTAGCGACGTCATAGACGCTGGCATGCTTGCGGTGGACGGCGCCGAAGGCGTCATCCACGTAAGCGCCGTTGCTGCCGGTGAGTGCCACCAGCTCGTCCGCGAAGGCGCCGCGTTCGGCGTCGTCCTTGCTGGTCTCCCGGGCGTCGAAGCGGACGTTCTCCAGAACGAGTGCTTCACCGTCCTGCAGGGATGCAGCGGCAGCCTTGGCGGCGTCGCCGACGGTATCGGCGGCCAGGGTGACCTTGAAGCCCGCCAGCTCGGCGAGGCGGTCCACTGCGGGCCGCAATGAGTACTTCTCCTCCGGGGCGCCCTTGGGGCGTCCGAGGTGGGCTGTTACCAGCACGCGGGCACCGGCGTCCTTGAGCTTTGCCAGCACTGGGAGCGAGGCCTTAATGCGGCCGTCGTCAGTGACTGTAGAGCCGTCGAGCGGCACATTCAGGTCACTTCGAACCAGAATGTACCGCCCGCGGACACCTTCAGCGATCAGTTCGTTGAGGGTGTGAAATGTCATGTCTCTAACCCTAGCCCAGCTTGGATGCCACAAGCTCCGTAAGGTCAACGAGGCGGTTGGAGTAGCCCCATTCGTTGTCATACCAGGAAACAACCTTGACCTGGTTGCCGATGACCTTGGTCAGGCCGGCGTCAAAGATCGAGGAAGCGGGGTCGCCGACGATGTCCGAGGACACGATGGGCTCTTCGGTGTAGGTCAGGAAGCCCTGCAGTTCGTCAGACTCCGAGGCACGCTTGAGCGCTGCGTTGACTTCCTCCACCGTGGTCTCCCGGGAAACCGTGACGGTGAGGTCGGTGGCGGAGCCGGTGGGCACGGGGACGCGGATGGCGTAGCCATCCAGCTTGCCCTTGAGCTCCGGCAGGACCAGGCCGATTGCCTTGGCGGCGCCGGTGGAGGTGGGAACCATGTTGATGGCTGCAGCGCGGGCACGGCGCAGGTCCTTGTGCGGGCCGTCCTGGAGGTTCTGGTCGGCGGTGTAGGCGTGCACGGTGGTCATGAGACCACGCTCAATGCCGAATTCGTCGTTGACCACCTTGGCCAGCGGGCCGAGGCAGTTGGTGGTGCAGGAGGCGTTGGAAATGATGTTGTGCTTCGCGTTGTCGTAGAGGTTGTGGTTGACACCCATCACGATGGTGATGTCTTCGTCGGAAGCCGGAGCGGAGATCAGGACCTTCTTGGCGCCGGCTGCAATGTGCTTCTGCGCATCGGCTGCCTTGGTGAAGAAACCGGTGGATTCAATGACGATGTCCACGCCCAGTTCGCCCCAGGGGAGGTTGGCGGGGTCGCGTTCGGCCAGGACCTTGACCACGTTGCCGTTGACGACGATGTTGCCGTCCTTGACCTCGATGGTTTCCTTCAGGCGCCCGCCGACGGAGTCGTACTTGAACAGGTGTGCCAGGGCTTCGGGGCTGGTGAGGTCGTTGACTGCAACGATCTCAAGGTCCGCGCCTTGGGCAAGCGCTGCGCGGAAGTAGTTGCGGCCAATGCGGCCGAAGCCGTTGATACCAATACGGGTCGTCACTTTTACAGTCTCCTTGGTGCTTAGAGAAGCACTACTAGTTGAGCGGGCGTTCAAGCCAACTAACAGATCCCGCACGCCATTGGGCAGAGATGATTAACACGGAGGGCGACCAGCCTCATTGCTGAAGGCTAACCGCCTTCCGTGACTTATCTTACGTTTAAGTGGGTCCGCCCCCGCAAGTGCGGGGGCGGACCGTCCACATCCCGGCTGGTTTAAGTCGGAATGTGAAGTTTGTTACAGCGGGGTATAACGCTCGTCACTACGGGAGGGTGATGAGGCCCGTGGCGTTGGTGCGGGCTGCCTCGAAGCGCTGGGCGACGTCTGCCCAGTTGACGATGTTCCAGAAAGCCTTGACGTAGTCGGCCTTCACGTTGACGTAGTCCAGGTAGAAGGCGTGCTCCCACATGTCCAGCATCAGCAGCGGGATGGTGCCCAGGGCGGTGTTGCCCTGCTGATCGTAGAGCTGCTCGATGACCAGGTTTCCGCCGATGGGCTCGTAGGCCAGGAAACCCCAGCCGGAGCCCTGCAGGCCAAGGGCTGCAGCGGAGAACTGGGCACGGAAGGCATCGAAGGAGCCGAAGGCGTCGTCGATCGCGGCAGCCAGCTCACCTTCGGGCTTGTCGCCGCCGTCCGGGGAGAGGTTCTTCCAGAACACGGAGTGGTTCACGTGGCCGCCGGTGTGGAACGCGAGGTCCTTCGAGAGCCGGTTGATGTTGGCGAAGTCGCCCTTTTCACGTGCCTCGGCCAGCTGGGCCAGGGCGTTGTTTGCGCCTGCAACGTAGGCTGCGTGGTGCTTGCTGTGGTGCAGTTCCATGATCCGCGCGGAGATGTGCGGTTCGAGGGCGGCGTAGTCGTAGCTGAGTTCCGGCAAAACGTACTCGGTCACAAAATCCTCCAATATCGTGGACCCGAAGGTCCGGTTGGTAACTCTCGGATTGTGCATCCGGGCAGCTGGTGCCCGGAATTCTTTCTGATTCTATGGGGCGCTTACTCGTCCAGCATTTCAGGCGTCACATTGGCGTCCGTTCCGGGAATGCCCAGGTCAAGCGCGCGCTTGTCCGCCATGGCCAGCAAGCGGCGGATCCTGCCCGCGATCGCATCCTTGGTCATCACCGGATCAGCCAGGCGGCCCAGCTCGTCAAGGCTTGCCTGCTTGTGCGCCACCCGCAGTTCACCGGCGTACTTCAGGTGGTCGGGCACGTCGTCGCCCAGGATCTCCAGGGCCCGTTCCACACGCGCGCCGGCGGCCACCGCTGCCTGCGCGGAGCGGCGCAGGTTGGCATCATCGAAGTTGGCCAGACGGTTGGCGGTCGCCCTGACCTCCTTGCGCATCCGGCGTTCCTCCCACACCATCAGCGCATCATGCGCCCCCATGCGGGTCAGGAGCGCGGCGATGGTGTCCCCGTCGCGGATGACCACCCGGTCCACTCCCCTGACTTCACGGGCCTTGGCCTGGATGTCCAGCCGGCGGGCGGCACCCACCAGGGCCAGGGCGGATTCGGGGCCGGGGCACGTGACTTCGAGCGACGACGACCGGCCGGGTTCGGTGAGCGAGCCGTGGGCCAGGAATGCGCCGCGCCATACGGCTTCGGCGTCCGCGGCTGATCCATTCACGACGGCAGACGGCAGGCCACGCACGGGGCGCCCGCGTCCGTCCAGGAGGCCGGTCTGCCGGGCCAGCGCCTCGCCGTCGCGGACCACGCGGACCACGTAGCGGCTGGCGCGCCGGAGTCCGCCGGCAGACACCACGATGATCTCGCTTTGGTGTCCGTACACCTCGGCGATGGCTGCGCGGAGCCTGCGGGCAGTGGACGCCAGGTCCACTTCCGCCTCGATGACGATCCGGCCGGAGATGATGTGCAGTCCCCCGGCGAACCGGAGCATTGCGGAGACCTCAGCCTTGCGCACTGATGACTTCTTAATGTCCAGACGGGACAGTTCTTCCTTGACCGATGCTGTCAGTGCCATGGCACCTTCCTAACTGTTCCCAAAAATGTCCTGGTACGCCGTGGCCAGCCGGAGCGGCTCATGGACGGGGCGGCGTCCCGACGCCCCTACTTTACCCAAGACCACCTCCGCGCCGATCATGCCGGCGGCCTTCTCGAACTCCTGCCGGTCCGGCACTGAGGCGGGATCTGCCAGGACCACGTCGACGCTGAACTCCGGTGCGTAGCGTCGAAGCACATGCAGGTGGTCCGCCGCCGTCATGCCGGTTGTTTCCTTGGTATCCATGGCCAGATTCATGGTGAGGCAGCGTTTGGCGGGGGTGGCGCAGAGGGCCTGCCGCATCTCGGGCAGCAGCAGGTGCGGCAGGACCGACGTGTACCAGGATCCCGGGCCAAGGACCACCCAGTCGGCCAGCTCAATGGCGGTCAAGGCCTCTGTGCAGGCGGGTGCGGATTTGGGCAGGAGCCGGACTTCCTCCAGCGAACCCGCCACCGCGCAGCGGGCCTGGCCGTGGATGGTCTGCAGGGCAGTCCCGCCGTCCGGGGCGGTCACCCGGATGTCGCCTTCGATGGTGAGCGGGACCGTGGACATGGGCAGCACCTGCCCGCGGGCGCCGAGGAGGGCCCCGGCCCATTTGAGCCCCGCCACCGCGTCGCCGAGCAGCTCCCACAATGTGACGATCAAAAGATTGCCCATGGCGTGTTCGTCCAACGAGCCGCCGGAACCCTTACCACGACGGAAGCGGTGCTGCATGACATCGCGCCAGGTACGTCCCCAGTCGGTGTCGTCACAAAGCGCTGACAGGGCCATGCGGAGGTCTCCCGGCGGGAGGACACCGTACTCTTCGCGCAGACGCCCGGAAGATCCGCCGTCGTCCGCCACGGTGACAACTGCAGTCAGCTCGGAGGTGAGCAGCCGCAGTGCCGACAAAGAAGCGGCCAGTCCGTGGCCGCCGCCCAACGCCACAACGTTGGGGCCCTTGTCCTGCTGGCCCGAGCCCTTACCGGCGGGGGGCGGCACCAGGGGCAGGGCTCCGGTGAACAGGGCCATTATTCGCGGCCCAGATCCCGGTGCGCGGTGGTCACCGTGACCCGCGGATACTGCGCGAGCTTCTTGGAGAGTTCCACTGCCACGGCCACGGAGCGGTGCTTGCCCCCGGTGCAGCCCACCGCAATGGTGGCGTAGTGCTTGTTCTCCCGGCGGTAGCCCTCCAGCACGGGCTCCAGGGCCAGGACGTAGCGGTCCACGAAGTTCTTGACGCCTTCGGCTTCGAGGACGTAGTCGCTAACGTCCTTGTCCAGTCCGGTCTGCGGGCGCAGCTGGGGAACCCAGTGCGGATTGGGGATGAAGCGGGCGTCGGCCACGAAGTTGGCGTCCACCGGCAGGCCATACTTGAAGCCGAAGCTCATGACATTGAGCCGAAGGGCCACGGGGCCGGTTTCGCTGAAGAGTTCCGTAATGGCAGTGGCCAGGCCGTGGACGTTGTAGTTGGTGGTGTCCAGGACGACGTCGGAGCTGTCGCGCAGTTCCTGCAACAGCTCGCGTTCGGCCGCGATACCGTCGAGTATCCGTCCGCCGCCCTGAAGCGGGTGTGGACGGCGCCCCTGTTCGAACCGCCGCACCAGGACGTTGTCGCTGGCGTCCAGGAAGAGGACCCGGAAGGTCACTCCGCTGGCGGCGAGTGCGCCAAGCGCAGAGCGGATGTCGGCAAAGAGGCCTTTGCTGCGGACGTCAATCACCACGGCCAGCCTGGGGATGGACTGTGGGGCGTGGGAGACGAGCTCGGCGAGCGTGCCCAGCATCTGCGGCGGAAGATTCTCCACCACGTACCAGCCATGGTCCTCCAGGGCGTCTGCCGCGGTGCTCCGTCCGGCGCCGGACATTCCGGTGACTACCAGCAGCTCCGCTTCGAGCGGCTTAACGGGCTCCAGCCCGTCGTGCCCCGCTCCGGATTCCGCCGTCGTGTCTGCCATGAAGCCTGCCCCGTTTCCTTGTTGTTCCCCGGGCGGCCGCTGTGGCGGCGCCCGTCTTTTACCCTAGCTAAGATTCGATGATTTCGCCGGTGGTCATGTTGATCGCCGGCGCGGCCACAGCCTCGGGCCCATCAGCCGCAAAATGGCTCACGATGGCGCCGGCGAGTGCGGGGCCAATACCTTTCGCCTGGGCCAACTCTTCCACGGAGGCCGCCTTGACGCCCTTGACGGAGCCAAAGTGTGCCAGCAGGGCCTTCCGCTTGGAAGCACCCAGGCCGGGAACGGCGTCCAGCGCCGAAACCGTCATGGCCTTACCCCGCTTTTGCCGGTGGAAGGTGATGGCGAAGCGGTGGGCCTCGTCACGGATGCGCTGTAGCAAATACAACCCCTGCGAAGTGCGGGGCAGGACAACCGGGAAGTCGCTGTCCGGAAGCCACACCTCCTCCAGCCGCTTGGCGAGCCCCACCACGTACACGTCGTCGATTCCCAGGTCTGCGAGGGCGCGCGCCGCGGCGTTCACCTGGGGCTGGCCGCCGTCAACAACCACCAGGTTGGGCGGGTAGGCGAACCTTGCCTTCGGCGCGGGCGTGGTGGTGTCCAGCGCCGCTTCCGCCGCCTCTTGGTCGGTGGCTTCCAGGACGGCCTCGTCCACCTGCGCCGATTTGTCGTCGAGGTAGTGGCGGAACCGGCGGGTCAGGACGTCGTGCATGGCGGCGGTATCATCGGCTGCTGCGGGACCGGTGATGGAGAACTTGCGGTAGTCGGACTTCTTCGGCAGCCCGTCCTCCACCACCACCATGGACGCCACCACGTTGGTGCCCTGCACATGGGACACGTCAAAGCATTCGATCCTCAACAGGGGGACGGGCAGGTCCAAGGCTTCCTGCAGTTCCTGGAGGGCCTGGGACCTGACGGTGATGTCCCCGGCGCGCCGTGTTTTATGGAGCTTCAGCGCATGCTCGGCATTTTCGCGGACCGTGGACATCAGCGCTGCCTTGTCCCCGCGCTGGGGTACGCGGATGTCCACTTTTGCGCCCCGAATCCCGCCCAGCCACTTGGCAAGGTCCTCGGCGTTGCTGGGTGTCACGGGCACCAGCACTTCGCGCGGCAGCCTGCCGTGGGTGTCGCCGTCCTCGCCGTAGACCTGCTGCAGCAGATGCTCCACCAGGTCCGGCGTGGTGAAGTCCTCCACCTTTTCCACCACCCAGCCGCGCTGGCCGCGGATCCTGCCGCCGCGGACGTGGAACACCTGGACGGCAGCTTCCAGTTCATCCTCATGGAGGGCGAAGACGTCCGCATCCGTATCCTCGGACAGCACCACGGCGTTCCGCTCGAAGACCTTGCGCAGCGCCGTGATGTCGTCACGGAGCCGGGCCGCGTGCTCGTAGTCGAGCTTCGCCACGGCGTCAGCCATCTGCTTTTCCAGCTTGTTGATGAACCTCTTGGCCTCACCGCCCATGAAGGCGCAGAAATCCTCTGCCAGTGCGCGGTGATCCTCTGGCGAAATCCGGCCCACGCACGGCGCGGAGCACTTGTCGATGTAGCCCAGGAGGCAGGGCCGGCCGCTGGCCTCAGCCCGCTTGAAGACGCCGGGGCTGCAGCTCCGGACGGGGAAAACGCGCAGCAGCGTGTCCATGGTTTCCCGGATGGCGCCGGCCGTGTAGGGGCCGAAGTAGCGTGTTCCCTTGCGTTTGTCCCCCCGCATCACCTGCACCCGCGGGAACTTATCGCTCATGGTCACCGCAAGGTAGGGATAGGTCTTGTCATCCCGGAACACCACGTTGAAGCGGGGCTTGAATTCCTTGATCCAGGTGTACTCCAGCTGGAGCGACTCCAGTTCGCTGCCCACCACGGTCCATTCCACACTGCTGGCCGCGTGGACCATGGCGTAGGTTTTGGGCAGCAGCCCGGCAGGGTTGGCGAAATAGGAGTTCAGCCGGGAGCGGAGGCTTTTCGCTTTGCCAACGTAGATGACCCGGCCATGCGGGTCGCGGAACCGGTAGACGCCCGGGTTGGTGGGGATTTCACCGGTTTTTGGCCGGTAACTTGCTGGATTTGCCACCTATCAAGTCTACTGAGTTCCGCCGGTCTTCCCTGCAGCGCCGGACCCGGCATGACTGCCGGCCCGGGCTACCCCGCGGACTTGCTCTGGTTGTAGCTGGCGGACCGCTCCTGGCCGCTGAGTTCGGCGATAGCGTTCATGATCCGGTCCGTTACTTCGCGGCGGGCAGGCAGCGAGTGGTCCGGCCCTGTCTTGTCGAAGTAGAGCGGCTCGCCCACTTTCATGGTGAAATGCTGCGGCCTGACCCCTTTTTCACCTGCGCGCTGGAGCTTCTCGGTCCCGATCAGGCCCACGGGAATCACGGGCGCACCGGTGGTGAGGGCCAGCCAGCCGACGCCGGTGCGTCCCCGGTAGAGGATGCCGTCACGGGAGCGGGTGCCTTCGGGGTAGATGCCAATGCCGCGGCCAGCTTCCAGGATGTCCAGCAGGGTCTTGAGCGCCTGGACACTGGCAGCCTGTTCCCCGCGCTCTACCGGAATGGAACCCACTGACTCGAAGAAGGCCTTCATGACCTTGCCCTTGACGCCGCCGGTGGTGAAATACTCAGCCTTGGCAAAGAAGGCGACCGGCCGGGGCATCAAGGCCTGGACGATCACGCTGTCGAAGAAGGACAGATGGTTGGGCGCCACAATGAACGGGCCGTCGGAGGGCACGTTTTCAAGTCCGACGACGGTGGGCCGGCAGGTGCCGGCAATCAGGTTCCGGGTGGTCCAGCGGACGGCATCAAACATTTCCATCGTTGCTCACCCCGCTCATTGCCGCGGTGTGGATTGCCTGCAACCGCTCGATGACTGCCACCAGTTCCCCGCCGTCCCTGACCACAGCCACAGACCCTGCGTCCTCCAGTTCACCGTCGGGAGCGAAGCCCCACATAACGCCGATGCAGTCCAGGCCGTTGGCAATGGCTCCGGAGACGTCCTGCGCACGGTCTCCCACCATGATGGCGTGTTGGGTGTCCAGGTCCCGCAGGGCGGCGGCGATGATCTCCGTCTTGCCCAGCGGGACCCCGTCCACCGCCGCCTCGTCGTCGGCGGAGCCATGGATGCCGTGGAAGAAACCGTCGATGCCATGGTGGGCCAGTACTTTATGCGCCAGCCTCTGCGGCTTTTGGGTAGCCACGGCCACGGGGCGTCCGCCCTCCGCAAAGGACTCAAGGATGTCGCGGATGCCGGGGTACAGTCGGCTCTGGGCGATACCCGTGGCGACGTAGTGCTCCCGGTACCGGTGGACTACTTCTTCGAGGCGGTCTGCCGGCACTTTTGCGATGTTAAGGAGGGAGTCGCTCAACTTGGGGCCGATCATCGCATCGAGCAGGTCCTGGCCTGGAACCGGGAGCCCCAGCCCGCGAAGGGCCGAGGCAATCCCCTCAGTTATTCCACCGGCCGGGTCGACAAGAGTGCCGTCCAGGTCAAAGATCACGGGCACTGTTGTTGAAGTCACCGGGTTAGTTTCTCACGACAGCAGCAGTGCCCGAAACTCGCATTCCTCCTGGGGAATATTTCCGGCGGGATTCCGTTGCAGGTCAGCCCAGGATTTCGGCGAGGAACTTCCCGGTGTGGCTCGTGGCCGACTTGGCCACCTGTTCCGGCGTTCCTGCGGCGACGACCTGGCCGCCGCCCGAACCACCGTCGGGTCCAAGGTCCACCAGCCAGTCCGCACTCTTGATGACATCGAGGTTGTGCTCGATGGTGATTACGGTGTTGCCCTTGTCCACCAGCCCCTGCAGGACCATGAGGAGCTTCCGGATGTCTTCGAAGTGCAGACCCGTGGTGGGCTCGTCCAGGACGTAGATGCTGCGGCCGTTTGACCGCTTCTGCAGCTCTGCCGCCAGCTTGACCCGCTGCGCCTCACCGCCGGACAGGGTGGTGGCGGGCTGCCCCAGCCGGACGTAGCCCAGGCCCACGTCCACCAGGGTGTTCAGGTGGCGTGCGATGGGCGAGAACGCAGCGAAGAATTCGGCACCCTCTTCGATGGGCATGTTGAGGACATCGGCGATGGTCTTGCCCTTGTAATGCACCTCCAGGGTTTCCCGGTTGTAGCGGGCCCCGTGGCACACCTCGCAGGGGACATACACGTCCGGCAGGAAGTTCATTTCGATCTTCAGGGTGCCGTCGCCGGAACATGCCTCGCAGCGGCCGCCCTTGACGTTGAAGGAGAACCGGCCGGGAAGGTAGCCACGTACCTTCGCCTCGGTGGTCTCTGCGAAGAGCTTGCGGATGTTGTCGAAGACACCGGTGTAGGTTGCCGGGTTGGAGCGCGGGGTGCGGCCGATGGGGCTCTGGTCAACGTGGACAACCTTGTCCAGGTGCTCCAGGCCCTGGACTGTCTTGTGCCTTCCGGCCACCTGCTTGGCCCCGTTGAGCTTGTTCGCGAGCACCTTGTAGAGGATCTCGTTGACCAGTGTTGACTTGCCGGAGCCGCTGACGCCGGTCACCGCGGTGAAGAGCCCCAGCGGGAAGGCCGCATCCACGTTCAGGAGGTTGTTCTCCCGGGCGCCCACCACTTTGATCTCGCGCTTTTTGTCGTACTTGCGGCGTTTCTTGGGGACCTCGATGACCTTGCGGCCCGAAAGGTAGTCGCCCGTCAGCGACGCGGTGTTTTCCAGCAGCTCCTTGTACGTGCCCGAATGCACCACCTGGCCGCCGTGCTCGCCGGCTCCCGGCCCGATATCAACAATCCAGTCGGCCACGTGGATGGTGTCCTCGTCGTGTTCCACCACGATGAGCGTGTTCCCCATGTCCCGCAGCCGGGTCAGCGTTTCGATCAGCCGGCGGTTGTCGCGCTGGTGCAGCCCGATGGACGGCTCATCAAGGACGTAGAGTACGCCCACCAGGCCGGATCCGATCTGGGTGGCAAGCCGGATGCGCTGGGCTTCGCCACCGGAAAGGGTGGCGGAGGGCCGCTCGAGGTTGAGGTATTCCAGGCCCACGTCCAGGAGGAAGGTCAGGCGTGCCTGGATCTCCTTGAGGACCTGGTGCGCGATCTGTGCTTCACGCCCGGTCAAGACCAGGTTGTTGAGGAAATCGGCGCATTCCCGCATGGGCAGGGCTGCAACCTCCGCGATGGACTTTCCGTTGATCAGGACGGACAGGGACGCCGGATTGAGGCGGGCACCGTTGCAGGCGGGGCAGGGAACCTGCCGCATATATTCCTCGTAGCGGTCGCGTGCCCAGTCGGAATCGGTCTCGCCGTGTTTGCGGTGGACATGCTGGATGGCGCCTTCAAATCCGGTGCTGTATTTGCGTTCGCGGCCGAAGCGGTTGCGGTACTGCACCACCACCTTGTGGTCCTTGCCGTGCAGGATGGTCTGGCGGACGTCCTTGCCCAGCTTCTCCCACGGCGTGGTCATGGAGAAGCCCACTTCCTTGGCCAGGCCCTCCAGGAGCCGGTTCCAGTATTCCGTGGTGGCGGTGCCGAGTGACCAGGGGGCGATGGCGCCCTCTGACAGGGAGAGTTCGGGGTTGGGAACGATGAGTTCCTCATCCACTTCGAGCCGGGTACCGATCCCGCTGCAGGCGGCACAGGCGCCGAAGGGGTTGTTGAACGAGAAGGAGCGGGGCTCGATCTCATCAATGGCCAGGGGGTGTTCGTTGGGACATGCGAGGTTTTCCGAGAACGCACGGATCCGTTCCGGGGCGTCTGCGTCAACGTCCACGAATTCCGCCAGCACCCGGCCCTCCGCCAGTCCCAGCGCGGTCTCGATGGAGTCGGTGAGCCGCTGGCTGATGCCTTCCTTGACCACCAGGCGGTCCACCACAACTTCAATGGTGTGCTTGAACTGCTTGCCCAGCTTTGGCGGATCGCTCAACTGGACCAGGTTGCCGTCCACACGCGCCCGCGAGTAGCCCTTGGCACTGAGTTCCTTGAAGAGGTCCACGAACTCGCCCTTGCGTCCGCGCACCACCGGCGCCAGGACCTGGAACCGGGTGCCTTCGTCGAGTTCCAGGAGCTGGTCCACGATCTGCTGAGGCGTCTGCTTGGAGACCGGCTCGCCACAGACAGGGCAGTGCGGCCTGCCCACGCGCGCCCACAGGAGGCGCATGTAGTCGTAGATCTCGGTGATGGTGCCCACCGTGGACCGCGGGTTCTTGCTGGTGGATTTCTGGTCGATGGAGACCGCCGGGGACAGTCCCTCGATGAAGTCCACATCCGGCTTGTCCACCTGGCCCAGGAACTGGCGTGCGTAGGCGGACAGCGATTCAACATAGCGCCGCTGCCCTTCGGCGAAGATGGTGTCGAATGCCAGTGAAGACTTCCCGGACCCGGAGAGGCCGGTGAAGACGATCATGGCATCGCGCGGCAAGTCAAGGTCCACATTGCGCAGGTTGTGCTCACGCGCGCCCTTCACCACAAGGCGGGAGAGGTCCGGACGCTCGACGGCGGCAGAGGAGGGGACCATCAGGGAAGCGGAGGGGGCAGAGGTTTCTTCAGCTAAGGCTTTAGGCACCCCATAATGCTAATCGAAAACTTTTTCGAACATGGACGGTTCCGCCCTCAGGGAACATCGTAGGCGGCAGCCAGCAGCTTGACCGCTTCGGCGAAGCTTGCTCCCTGGGATTTGGCCGCGACGGCATACGCGGCAGCTGCAGCGGCAAGGCCTCCCAGCCTGTCGTCGAGCGCGCAGACAACGGTACCGTTCCGCCCGTGCGTGGCAACGACACCGGCGGCCTCCAGCTCCTTGTACGCCCTCGCCACGGTATGCGGAGCGACGTCAAGGGTTTCGGCCAGGGCCCGCACCGCAGGCAGACGGGTACCCGGGGCCAGTTCGCCGCTGTCCACGAGGTGGATGACCTGGAGCCTCAGCTGCTCGAAAAGGGCCACGCTGCTGGCCTGGTTGGGCCGCCACTGTCCGGGGAACTCCCGGACAGTCCTCACAGCCCACCCTCCAGGACGCCCGCTTTCCCATCGCGTTCGGCGAACTGCGCGTTGTAGAGCCTGGCGTAGTAGCTGTTGGCGGCGAGAAGGTTTCCGTGGGTACCTTGCTCGACGATGCGTCCGTGGTCCATGACGAGAATTAGATCAGCGTTGCGGACGGTGGACAAACGGTGGGCGATCATGAAACTGGTCCTGCCGTCCCGGAGCCGCTGCATGGCCTTTCGGATAAGCAGCTCCGTCCTGGAATCCACGGAGCTTGTTGCTTCGTCCAGGACCAGAACGGAACGGCCGGCCAGTTGCGCCCTCGCGATGGTGATGAGTTGCCTCTGCCCTTGGCTGAGTGGCTCCCCGCCGTTATCCAGCTCCGTGCCGTAGCCGTGCGGAAGGGACCTGATGAAGCGGTCCGCGTGGGTGGCTTCTGCGGCGGCCACGATGGCAGCATCGCCAGCGTCCGGCCGCCCATACGCGATGTTTTCCCGGATGGTCCCGGCAAAGAGCCAGGAATCCTGCAGGACCACGCCAAAGTGGGCGCGCAACAGGTCGCGGGGGATTCCGGCGATATCCACTCCCCCCATGGTGATCCGGCCGGAGGAGGGCTCCAGGAATCGCATCAGCAGGTTCACCACGGTGCTCTTGCCTGCTCCAGTGTGCCCCACGATGGCTACCGACTGGCCGGGCTCCACGGCAAAGGTGAGGTTGCGCACCGCCGGGACGGACCCAGGGTACCCGAAGGTGACGTCGTGGAAAGCGATGCGTCCGCCGGCCGGAACGCCGCCAGCCTTACCGCCGGGATCCTGGGGGTCCTCGGCGGCGTCCAGGAGCACGAAGACCCTGGCCGCGGACGCTGCACATGACTGCATGACATTGAGCAGCCCTCCGATTTGCCCCACGGGCTGGGTGAACAGCCGGCTGAACTGGATGAAGGCCTGAACGCCGCCAATGGTCATTGCTCCCGCGATTACCTGCAGGGCGCCCACCACTGCAACCGCGATGTAGTTCAGGTTGGATATGAGCACCATCAGCGGCTGGACCACACCGGCGGAGTACTGGGCCTTGGCGGCTGCGCGCGCCAGCCGGCCGTTGCTGCGGCTGAACACCGCGGTTGCCTGCCCCTGGTGGCCGAATGCCTTGATGACTTCATGGCCGCTGATGAACTCCTCAACGTGTCCGTTGAGCTCTCCGGTTTCCTTCCATTGCCTGGCGAAGTGTTCCTGGGACCGACGGGCCACCAGGACGGTGATCCAAGTGGAAACCGGCACGGTGGCAATGGCGATCGCCGCGAGCAGCGGTGAAATAAACAGCATCATGGCCAGGGAACCGCACAGCATCAACGCGGACACAATCAGCTGGGTCAGGACCTGGTTCAGGGCCTGGGCAATGTTGTCAATGTCGTTGGTGGCCCGGCTCAGGACGTCCCCGCGGGAACGTTCCCGGAAGTAGGTGGAAGGGAGTCGGTGCAGCTTATCCTCGACCGAGGCGCGGAGGCCGTGCATGAGTCCCTGCACTGCGCGTGCCGTCAGCGCCCCCTGTAGCCAGTTAAACAGTGAGGCGAAGAGGTACATCGTGGCCACAGCTGCCAGCAGGATTCCCAGACGCTGGTCCAGGCTGCCCTGGAAGATGCCCTCCACCACCACGTCGGTGGCGTCTCCAAGGTATTTCGGCGCGGCCACGTTTAGTCCCGCGAACGCGCAGGTGGCCGCAACGGCGCCCAGCATCTGCAGCCGGAAGGGGCGCAGGAGGCCGAGGAGCCTGCCGGCAGTTGCCCAGAAGCGGTGGGCCGTTTCCCCGGCTTCCTCCTGGCCCGTCACTGCGCGCCGTCCAGCGCCAGCTGTGATTCGGCGATTTCCCGATAGGTTTCTGAGGTTTCGAGGAGCTCCTGGTGTGTCCCCTGCGCAACGAGGCGGCCGTCGTCGAGCACCAGGATGAGGTCCGCGTCCTCCACGGCTGAGATCCGTTCCGCCACCATGATCACCGTTGCGTCCCCGAGCTGCGGGTCCAGGGCATGCCGCAGCCGGGTCTCCGTTTCGTAGTCAAGGGCTGAGAAACTGTCGTCAAAAACGTAGAGTGCTGCTTTGCGCAGCAGCGCCCTGGCAATGCACAGCCGCTGCCGCTGCCCGCCGGACAGGCTCGCACCTCCCTGGCCCACGGGGGTGGCGAGCCCCAGCGGGAGGTCACCCATGAACCGCATGGTCTGCGCCGTCCTGAGGACGGCCCAGAGTTCCTCGTCAGCAGCTTCCGGGGCGGCTATACGCAGGTTGTCCGCTATGGTGCCGGTGAACAGGTGTGAGTGCTGCGGCACAATCGCCATGGCGGCGCGGAGCTGATCCAGCGGCAGATTCCGGGTGTCCTGGCCGCCCAGGGTGATGCAGCCTTCCGTGGGATCAAGCAGGCGGGGTATCAGGTTCAGGAGGGTGGTCTTGCCGCTGCCCGTGGATCCGACGATTGCGGTGGTGGTGCCGGGAGCCGCGGTAAAGCTGATGCCCGCAAGCACTGGGGCTTCCGCTCCGGGATAGGAAAAGCCAACGTCCTGGAACGTCACTTGTGCCGGCTGCGTTGCGTCCAGCCGGGACTCCGCCGGCTCGGCTGCGGCCTGGACTGACGGCTCGGTATCCAGTACGGCCTGGATGCGTTCGGCGCATACCGCAGCACGTGGCGCAGTCATGAGGACGTACATGGACATCATGATTGCCAGCAGGATCTGCATGATGTAGGCGATGAAAGCGGTGAGGGCACCGATGTTCATCAGGCCTGCCTGGATGCGGTGGCCACCGAACCACACGACGGCAACCGAACTGATGTTGACCACCAGCATGATCATCGGCAGCATCCCCGCCACCAGCAGCGCGGATTGCAGGTTGTTGGCCGTCAGGCCGGCGTTCGTCTCCGCAAACCGGCGCACTTCGTGCCGCTGGCGGACGAAGGCACGAATGACGTCCACGCCGATGATCTGTTCACGAAGGATGCCACCGGACCGGTCCAGCAGGTCCTGGCCTTCACGGTAAAGCGGTATCAGCCGGCGGACGATCAGGTACATGATCAACAGGAGGATGGGCACGATGGCGATCACCACTACGGACAGCGCCGGGTCCTGGTGAACGGCGAGCACGACGCCGCCGATGCCCATGGCAGGGCCGGCAAAAAGCATGGTGAAGACGAGCACCGCAAACGCCTGGATCTGCTGGACGTCGTTGGTGGCGCGCGTGGTCAGGCTTTGGGTTCCGAACATGGCCACGTCCTGCGACGAGAGGGACTGGATCCTGGTGAAGACTTCAGCCCGCAGGCGGTGCCCGGTCCTCATGGCCACAACTGCGCCGAGGTAGCCCGCCGCGATGGCCGCGGCGGCCTGCACCGCTGCGATGACTGCCATGAGCACGCCGAGCCTCGAGATCACACCGGGTTCCCCCGCAACGATTCCGTCATCAATGATGGCCGCGTTGACGGTGGGCAGCAGCAGGTTTGCCGCCGCCTGGACCAACTGCAGGAAGACGATCGCCCACACTCGCGGGTATTGGCCCGCGAGCTGCCGCTTTATGAGTCCGACCAGCAAAATACCCCCCTGTACGTGCCTTCGGCCGAAGAGGGGGCCAGCGGCTTGACCCCTACACCAGAGGACATTGTAAGCCAGATCACTTTTCTTTGCTGTCACATCGTGTGACTGGCTGGAAAAGCATCGGGGAGGGCGTCAGTCCGCTTTGCGGCCCACGGCAAAGATGCGGCGGAAAGGAAATACGGTGCCGTGCACTCCCTGGGGATAGGCTTCCCGCAAAGCGGCTGCATACTCGGTTTCGAAGCGCTTGGCGTCAGCCTCCCCAAGGGCGGCCAGGACCGGGCGGAGTCCAGTGCCCCGGACCCATTCCAATACCGCGTCCGTCCCCGTCAGGACCTGCTGGTAGCTGGTCTCCCACGCATCCGCGGCGCAGCCGGCATCCAGCAGGATGCGCAAATAGTCCGCAGGATCCCCCACGGACTCGCCGCCCCGCAGCACGCCGGCCAGCTTCGAAGCCCAGCGGTCCGACGCCGCCAGTTCGCGCATAAGGGCGTGCGAGGGGGCGTTGAAATTCCCGGGCACCTGCACGGCGAACCATGCCCCCGGCCGGAGGGCTGCGACCCACCTCCGCATCATGTCCTGGTGGCCCGGGACCCACTGGAGGGCCGCGTTGCTCACCACGACATCCGTCTTTGGGGAGGGCATCCAGTCGGCGATGTCCGCCTGTTCAAAGCTCAGGCCGGGAACTTCCGCCGCCAGCGGGGCGGCCTTTGCCAGCATCTCAGCGGAGGAATCCACACCAACCACCCGGGCACCTGGCCAGCGTTCCGCCAGGGTTGCCGTGAGGTTTCCTGGGCCACAGCCAAGATCCACCACCTGCACGGGATCCTCCGCATGGATCCGGGCCGTGAGATCGAAGAACGGCCTGTTCCGGTAGTCCCCAAACTGGACGTATTTTTCGGGGTCCCATTTCATGAATCTCTCCAGGTTCTGACGCACACACGGGCAAGCCGTAGCCTAACCCGGCAGCACCGCCCTGCCGGTATGCCACGTGGCACTAAGGTTGAAGTCAATGAAACTCGTTGACCAGCTGAGCGATCTGTCCGTCCCCAACCGTCCCGACGCCGTCGACCCCGACGCCCTTTACACGCGGTTTGTGGAATGGACGGAAAGCCGGGGGCTGTCGCTGTACCCGGCCCAGGACGAAGCCATCATGGAACTGGCAACGGGGGCCAATGTCATCCTGGCCACACCCACAGGCTCCGGTAAGTCGCTGGTGGCGATCGCCGCGCACTTCCAGGCCATGGCACAAGGCCGCCGCAGCTATTACACGGCGCCCATCAAAGCCCTGGTGTCCGAGAAATTCTTTGCACTCTGCGACATCTTCGGGGCCGGGAACGTGGGCATGATCACCGGGGACTCGGGGGTAAACCAGGACGCGCCGATCATCTGCTGCACGGCGGAAATCCTGGCCAACATTGCCCTGCGGGAAGGCGCTGCCGCGGAGCTGGGTGCTGTGATCATGGACGAGTTCCACTTCTATTCAGACCCGCAGCGCGGCTGGGCCTGGCAGGTGCCCCTCCTGGAACTCCCGCAGGCGCAGATCCTGCTCATGTCCGCCACGCTGGGGGACGTTACCCGCTTCGAAGAGGGGCTGACCGCCCTAACGGGCCGTGCCACCACCACGGTCAGCTCGGCGGAGCGGCCCATTCCCCTGCATTACTACTACCACCAGACCCCCGTGCACGAGACGCTGGAGGAGTTGCTGTCCACCCGGCAGGTGCCGGTCTACGTGGTGCATTTCAGCCAGCTCGAAGCGATCGACCGCGCGCAGAACCTGATGAGCATCAACGTATGCACCAGGGAGGAAAAGGACAAAATCGCGGAGCTCATTGCCAACTTCCGGTTCGCGGCCGGGTTCGGCAAGACGCTGAACAGGCTGGTGCGCCACGGAATCGGCGTGCACCACGCCGGAATGCTCCCCAAATACCGCAGGCTTGTGGAGCAATTGGCCCAGGCAGGGCTGCTGAAGGTCATCTGCGGGACGGACACACTGGGCGTGGGCATCAACGTGCCCATCCGGACGGTGCTGCTCACCGCCTTGAGCAAGTACGACGGCGTCCGCACCCGGCTGCTCAACTCACGTGAGTTCCACCAGATTGCGGGCCGGGCCGGCCGGGCAGGCTACGACACCGCCGGGACGGTGGTGGTACAGGCTCCCGAGCACGTGATCGAGAACGTCAAGGCGATGGCCAAGGCCACCGCAAAGTTCGGGGACGACCAGAAAAAGCTGCGCCAGGTGGTGAAGAAGAAACCGCCCGAGGGGTTCGTGTCCTGGGGCGAACCCACATTCAAGCGGCTGGTGGAATCCGTTCCGGACCCGTTGACATCCAGCTTCACCGTGACCCACGCGATGCTGATGAACCTGATGGAACGGCCCGGCGACCCCTTCGCTGCCGCCCGCCGCCTGCTCACCGAAAACCACGAGCCACGGTCCTCCCAGCTGCGCCTGATGAAGAAGGCACTGGGCATCTACCGGGAACTGCTGGCCGCCGAGGTCATCGAGCGGATTCCCCCGGAGGAGCAGGGTCCCGACGGGCGCACCGTCAGGCTGACCGTCCACCTTCAGCCGAACTTTGCCCTGAACCAGCCGCTCTCCCCCTTCGCACTTGCCGCACTGGACCTCCTTGACCCGGAGTCGCCGTCGTACGCCCTGGACGTGGTCTCCGTCATCGAGGCCACCCTGGAGAAACCGCGGCAGATCCTGTCGGCGCAGCAGAAGAAGGCCCGCGGTGAAGCGGTGGCGGCCATGAAGGCTGACGGCATCGACTACGACCAGCGGATGGCCATGCTGGACGAGGTGACCTACCCGCAGCCGCTCGCGGAAATCCTGGGTGAGGCGTTCGAGGTTTACCGGAAGGCCGCGCCGTGGGTGGGCGACTTCGAGCTCGCGCCGAAGTCGGTGGTCCGCGACATGTACGAACGGGCCATGAACTTTGGCGAATTCGTCCAGTTCTACGGGCTGGCGAGGTCGGAAGGGATCGTGCTCCGGTACCTCGCCGACGCCTTCAAGGCACTGCGCCAGACCGTCCCGCAGGACATGCTCCGGGAGGACCTGGCCGATCTGACCGCGTGGCTGGGTGAGCTGGTGCGGCAGGTCGACTCAAGCCTCCTGGACGAGTGGGAGGAACTGGCCTCCGGTGCGGCGCCGACGCCGCACGACGCGCCGCCGCCTCCGCCGCCGTCGCTCACGTCCAACATCCGTGCCTTCCGCGTGATGGTGCGCAATGAGATGTTCCGCCGCGTTGAATTGTTCGCCGACGAGGACGCCACCGCGCTGGGAGAGCTCGACGGCGGCTCCGGTTGGGGTGCCGACCGCTGGGAAGATGCGCTGGACGACTACTTCGACGAGCACGACGATATTGGGACAGGGCCTGATGCCCGGGGACCAGGGTTGCTCATCATCACCGAGGAACCCGGAAGTTGGAAGGTGCGGCAGATTTTCGACGACCCCGCCGGCAACCACGACTGGGGCATCTCGGCGGACGTGGACCTGGCGGAGTCGGATGCGAGCGGCACTGCGGTGGTGCGGGTGACGGACGTGAACCGGCTCTGACGCGGCAGCCGGCGTGGACCCTGAGGGAGGCCATCCGGCGCCGGCGGTAAGCTCGGAGAATGAGTGTAATCCGGCCCGCAACACGGCACGACGTCCCCGCCATCCTCCGCATGATCCACGAACTGGCCCGGTACGAGAAGGAACCGGACGCCGTCCGCAACACGCCGGAAATGCTGGAGCAGGTGCTGTTCGCGGAAAACCCGCGCGTCTTCGCCGCCATGGCGGAAGACGAGGAGGGCGAGGTGCAGGGCTTCGCCCTGTGGTTCCTGAACTACTCCACCTGGGAGGGCGTGCACGGGATCTACCTGGAGGACCTTTACGTCAGCCCGGAGGCGCGGGGCGAAGGACACGGCAAGGCACTCCTGCAGCACCTTGCCGCGATCGCCGTCGTTAACGGCTACGCGCGCGTGGAATGGAGCGTTCTTGACTGGAACGAACCGTCCATCAACTTCTACCGCCGCCTGGGTGCCCGCCCTATGGACGGCTGGTCCACCTTCCGTCTTACGGGTGAAGCGCTGGACCGTTTTAGCCAGGCGACCTCCCTTCCTGCTCCTGCCCGTGGCTGACGTGGAGCAGAGCCCGGCTGCCGCCGTCGGGCACGAAATCAGGGCCAGGCATGAATTCCGCGGCATGCGGTCGGTGGAGCACTACTTCACGGTACCCCTGGACCACGACGAACCAACCGGCGGGGCCATCACCGTTTTTGCCCGGGAGTACGTCTCCGCGGCGCACAGCGAGGAGGCCGCCGCCCGGCTGCCCTGGCTCCTCTTCCTGCAGGGTGGTCCGGGCGGGCGCGGCAACAGGTGGGGTTCCCTGGGCGGCTGGGGCAAGGCCGCAGCACAGGATTTCCGCATCCTGATGCTCGACCAGCGCGGCACCGGCCTCTCCACCCCCCTCGACCGCGTCACGCTGGCAGACCGGGGGTCTGCAGCTGCGCAGGCCGCCTACTTGGAGCACTTCCGCGCTGATTCGATCGTGGCGGACGCCGAGCTGATCCGCAAAGCCCTGGGGTCCGACCCTTGGACCATCTACGGCCAAAGCTACGGCGGTTTCTGTGCCCTGACGTATCTGTCCTTCGCACCGGAAGGACTACGTGAAGCGCTCATCACCGGCGGCCTGGCACCGCTCACCGGCAGCGCGGACGACGTGTACCGGGCCACGTACCAGCGGGTAGCAGCGCGGAACGAGGAATACTTTGGCTGGTATCCGGAGGACCGGAAGACGGTGGAGCGGATTGCCCGCCACCTGCGGGCCGCCACCGAGTTGCTGCCCGATGGCGTTCCCCTGACCGTTGAGCGGTTCCAGATGGCAGGGGCATTCCTCGGCGGCAACACCCGCGTGGACAGCCTTCACTACCTGCTGGAGGACGCCTTCGTGGAGACTGCCGGCGGACCGAGGCTTTCGGACACGTTCCTGGAGCAGCTCCAGGGCGTGGTCTCCCGCCGTTCCAACCCCCTCTATGCCCTGATGCATGAATCCATCTACGGCCAGGGGCAGGCCACGAATTGGTCAGCCTGGCGGATGCTTGCCGAAAACCCCTGGTTCAGGCCGGACGCCGAGCCCCTGCTGCTGACGGGCGAAATGGTGTACCCGTGGTACTTCGAGCAGGACCCTGCCCTCCAGCCGCTGCAGGAAGTAGCCCAGTTGCTGGCGGCAAAGCAGGACTGGAAGCCGCTCTACGATCCCCAGGTGCTGGCCGGCAACGCCGTTCCGGTGGCAGCAGCGGTCTACACGGACGATATCTACGTGGACCGCGAGCTCTCCCTCCGAACCGCCGCGGCCGTGCGCGGACTGCAGGTCTGGGAGACAGCTGACTTCCACCACGACGGAATAGCCGACGACGGTGAGCGGATTTTTGCCCGCCTGCTGGGGATGGTCCGCTCAGCCACCCGCTGACCCACGGTGCGCTGCGCGGGTGACGAAGGCTTGGTGTTTGGATCCCCAGTTCCGCAGCGGGAATGGAGCCGGTGGCTCAAAAAAGCAGACCCCGGCCGCTCATGCGGCCGGGTTCTGCTGCGCGGTAAACCCCTGGTGGCGCCTACTCGGCGTCGCTGTGGCTCTTCCGGGCGTCCTCCTCAAGCCGCGGATCAATCGCGGCCGCCTGGGCCTTGGAGCTGAGGAGGCTCGCGACAACGGCGACGATGATGGTGCCCACGATGACTGCGAGTGACACGAAGGTGGGAATCTCAGGCGCCCATTCGATGTGTTGTCCGCCGTTGATGAAGGGCAGTTCATTGACATGCATGGCGTGCAGGACAAGCTTGATCCCGATGAAAGCGAGGATAAAGGACAGGGCGTGCTTCAGGTATATGAGTCGGTTCATCAGGCCGCCCAGCAGGAAGTACAGCTGCCGCAGGCCCATCAGGGCGAACAGGTTGGCGGTGAAGACGATGAACGGGCTCTGGGTCAGGCCGAAGATGGCGGGGATGGAGTCCACGGCAAACAGCAGGTCCGTGAGGCCAACGGTGATGAAGACGATCACCATGGGGGTGAACACCTTCTTGCCGTTCACTGTGGTCCGCAGCTTGCCGCCGTCGAACTTCTCGGACATGGGAATGACCTTGCGGATCCTGGCGATCAGCGGGTTCTCCCGGTCTTCTTCCTCTTCGCCCTCGTCCTGGGCCTGCTTCCAGGCCGTCCACAGCAGGAACGCTCCGAAGATGTAGAAGACCCAGCTGAACTGCTCGATGACGATGGCGCCGAGCATGATGAAGATGCCGCGCAGGATCAGGGCGATGATAATGCCCACCATCAGCACTTCCTGCTGGTACTTCCTCGGCACGGAGAACCTGGCCATGATGATGATGAACACGAACAGGTTGTCGATGCTGAGGCTGTACTCGGTGACCCAGCCGGCCACGAACTGGCTGCCGAATTCGGCACCGGTGAAGGCGAACATGGCGCCGGCGAAGACGAGGGCCAGGGTGACGTAGAAGGCCACCCAGAGACCGGCTTCCTTCATGGACGGTTCGTGCGGGCGCCGGACCACCAGGAGGAGATCGGTCAGGAGAATCAGGCCGAGGACGACAAAGGAGCCAACCTCAAACCAAACAGGCAAATCGGGCACGGCGAAACCTTTCGCAGGGTACACAAAATGGTGTAAGTCTCTCCGGCCTGCCAGTGCACTTGGTGCTGATGCGGCGGCCCGCTACGCCCGGCCGGGCAACCATGCCCTGCGTGTTGACGATCGTAGCGCTTGGGATACTCCCCTACGTGCCTTTAACTGTACCCCAGCCGAATAGCCGGCAGAGGTCAGGCGTGGCCGGCCGCCTGCATCTGGCGCAGTTCCTTCTTGAGTTCGCTGACTTCGTCACGGATCCGCGCCGCCACCTCGAACTGAAGTTCGGCCGCGGCGCCATGCATTTGTTCCGTCAGCTGCTCGATCAGGCCCACCAGGTCCTCGGCCGGCGCGGCCGCCAGGCCATCGGAACGGACCTGCGCCGCGCCCTTCTTGGCCCCGGCTTTGTTGGCCCCCGTGATGCCACGCTTGCCCTTGCCGTAGTCGAAGCTGCCCAGCAGCGCATCCGTATCGGCGTCTTCCTTGGCCAACTGGTCCGTGATGTCGGCGATCTTCTTCCGCAGTGGCTGGGGATCGACACCATGTTCGGTGTTGTAGGCCACCTGGATGGCGCGGCGCCGGTTGGTTTCGTCAATGGCGTTGGCCATGGAGTCGGTGATCCGGTCCGCATACATGTGTACCTGTCCGGAGACGTTGCGGGCGGCCCGTCCGATGGTCTGGATCAGGGAGGTGGAGGAGCGCAGGAAGCCTTCCTTGTCCGCATCCAGGATGCTGACCAGGGACACCTCGGGAAGGTCGAGCCCCTCACGGAGGAGGTTGATGCCCACCAGGACGTCGAAGGATCCCAGCCGCAGTTCACGCAGGAGCTCCACGCGCCGCAGGGTGTCGACATCGGAGTGCAGGTATTCGACTTTCACGCCGTGGCCCAGCAGGTAGTCGGTGAGGTCCTCCGCCATGCGTTTGGTCAGGGTGGTGACCAGGACGCGCTCATCCTTCTCTACCCGGGTCTTGATTTCGCCCAGGAGGTCATCGATTTGCCCCTTGGTGGGCTTGACCACCACCTCGGGATCCACCAGGCCCGTGGGCCGGATGATCTGCTGGACGAAGCCGTCCGCTTTGCCCAGTTCATACTTGCCGGGGGTGGCGGAGAGGTAGACGGTCTGGCCCACGCGTTCCAGGAACTCGTCCCACTTGAGCGGCCGGTTGTCCATCGCGGACGGCAACCGGAAGCCGAAGTCCACCAGGTTCCGTTTGCGGGACATGTCTCCTTCGTACATGGCCCCGATCTGGGGAATGGTCACGTGGGACTCATCCACCACCAGCAGGAAGTCGTCCGGGAAGTAGTCGAGCAGGCAGTGCGGCGCGGTGCCCGGCCCACGGCCGTCAATGTGCGCTGAGTAGTTCTCGATGCCGTTGCAGAAACCCATCTGCTGCATCATTTCGAGGTCGTACGTGGTGCGCATCCGCAGCCGCTGGGCTTCGACGAGCTTGTTCTGGCTTTCCAGCACCTTGAGCCGGTCCGCCAGTTCATCCTCAATCCGCTTGATGGCCCGCGCCATCCTTTCCGGGCCGGCCACATAGTGGGAAGCCGGGAAGACGTACATCTCTTCCTCATCGCGGATGACCTCGCCGGTGAGCGGGTGGAGCGTGTGGATGCTCTCGATCTCGTCGCCGAAGAACTCAATCCGAATGGCCAGTTCCTCGTACATGGGAATAATTTCCACGGTGTCGCCGCGGACCCGGAAGGTTCCACGGTGAAAGTCCATGTCGTTGCGGGAGTACTGCATGGAGACGAACTTGCGGAGGAGGTCGTCCCGGTTCATCTCGGCGCCACGGCGGAGGGTAACCATGCCGGAAATGTATTCCTCAGGGGTTCCCAGGCCGTAGATGCAGGACACGGTGGCCACCACGATCACATCGCGGCGGGTCAGCAGCGCGTTCGTGGCGGAGTGGCGGAGCCGTTCCACTTCCTCGTTGATGGAGGAATCCTTCTCGATGAAGGTATCCGTCTGCGCCACGTATGCTTCGGGCTGGTAGTAGTCGTAGTAGGAAACGAAGTACTCCACCGCGTTGTTGGGCAGCAGTTCGCGAAACTCGTTGGCGAGCTGGGCCGCAAGGGTCTTGTTCTGCACCATTACCAGGGTGGGGCGCTGCACCTGTTCAATAAGCCAGGCAGTGGTGGCACTTTTACCGGTACCGGTGGCGCCAAGCAGCACCACGTCCTTCTCACCGTTGTTGATGCGCTGCGTCAGTTCCGCGATGGCGGCTGGCTGGTCTCCGGCAGGTTTGAACTCGCTGATGACTTCGAAGGGCGCTACAACACGGTTGATCTCCTGCGCAAGGCTCATGAATCTAATTTACAGCGGGGCACTGACACTGGACTGCCGCTTCCGTTACAGGCGAACACCGCCGAACGCAGGCTCCGGTGTCAGGACGGGTACGACGGCGGCACCCACCCGGTTGCCTCAGCCCAGGCCGACATCCGGGGCCACGCAGTGTCCGTGAACCACGGCTCCTTTGCTTCCGCGTAAGCCCTGGTAGTGGCCGAATCCGCGAAGCGTCCCGCCAGGTCCGCCTTGTGCGCTTGGTAATCCCGAAGCGCGGAGGGATCGTTCCGCAGCCAGTCCCGGAACATCAGCGCGTAGCGCCATCCCGCGGAACCCGCTGCACGGACGTGCACGTTGACGGCCCGGCACGGATCGGCATTGGCGTGGAACCGCTTCTGCCATGCGGACGGGTCAGGATCGCCGGGCTTCGGCGTGTCCGACTCCGCTCCCCGTACCGCCGGGAAGCCGGCGGCCGCCAGGAACGGGGCCAGCTTTTCGGCGGCCTCGAGATCCTGCACCGACACCTGCAGGTCGATGACGTCCTTGGCGGCCAGGCCGGGAACGGCGGTGGAACCAACGTGGTCCACCGCCAGGATGAGCTCCGGGGCCGCCGCCACCAGCCGCGCCGCGATCCGGGCTGCCTGGACGGCCCACTCGTCACGGTGCGGTTCCAGCACCGGTCCCCCGCGGCGTGGTGCACGTGTCCCCGCAGCCAGGTTGTGGGCGAACGGCACCAGCCGAACGTCCCACAGCCGGTCCACCTGGTCCAGAAGGTGCTGCAGGGTGCTGGAGTTGTCGAGGACGACGTCGGCAGCGGCCAGCCGGTCACTTCGAGAGGCCTGCGAGGCCATCCGGGAACGGGCAGCCTCCACCGTCATCCCCCGGATGTCCAGCATGCGCTGCACCCGCACATCGTCAGGTGCGTCCACCACAACCACCAAGTGGAAGGCCGCGCCCTGGCCGGTCTCAACCAGGAGGGGAATGTCCTGGACCACCACGGAGTTCCGGCCGGCCCCAGCCGTGATGGCCGCGGCCCGGGCGCGCACCAAGGGGTGGACGATCGCATTCAACGCGGAAAGGCGGTCCGGATTGCCGAACACCGCTTCGCCCAGCCGCGGCCGGTTGAGCCGCCCGTCGTCGTCGAGCATCCCGGGACCGAACTCCGAGATGATCCGTTCCAGCCCTTCAGTACCGGGCTCAACCACCTCACGGGCCAGCGCATCCGCGTCCACCAACACTGCGCCGCGTTCCTTCAGGCGGGCGGCCACCACTGATTTCCCTGAGGCGATTCCGCCCGTCAACCCAATCTTCAGCACCCTCCCACACTAGGGCACGCCTCCTGGACCGCCGAGTGGTCCCTGTGCGCCGGTCATGCGGTTACGCGTTACTCTCCGCTCGGATTCTGATTCCCTGAAGCATCCGCCGGGACATGATGAAGCTCGCCACCTCCACTGCTTCGACCATCCAGGCTACCCACCATTGGCGGTAGGCGTACCGCTCCCGGACCAGCAGCCGGGTGCTGCCGTCGGGCTGCGGCCGCAGGACGAACGCCCAGGTGAAGTCGAACGGCCCGGGAGGTGAACCGGGTGGAACCCGCAGGACCAGGGCGCTTCCCTCGTCAACGAGGGCCACTTCAAGGTCCGAGGACGCAGCCGGTGCCAGGTGGACATGGTCCCCGGCCTGGATGTCCTGCCACTCCGGGTGGATCCGGTCTGCGCTGTGAATGTCGAGGCCCAGGAAGTTTTCCAGGAAGTCGTAGCTGTAGAAACCGCCGCGTCCCTGGCCCATCTGCGCCAGCCAGGGCCATACAGCCCCAGCGGGGGCCTTGATGGTAACCGCACGCGTTGCCAGCAGGTCGGGGGTGGGCAGGAAGTCATCGCCGGGGAGCGCGTCGGCCGTCTCTGCATCAGTTGCACCCCAGCGCAGGTAATGCCTTCGGAACCAGGCAGCCGATGCTGCCGCTGCTGCCAGCAGCACTACCGGCCTGGCCGGCCACCTGAATATGCGTGACATGGGTCAAGTTTCCAGGCTGCAGCTTGCCCTGTCATGGGCCGATAGGCCTGATGCGCTTCTCCACTAGACTGAAGCGGTGTTGAACCCGGCGGACCCACCACAGGACACGGACAGCCGGGCCACCGCCTACACCACCCTGAAAGCAGGGCAGGACTTCCGGCACGAACTTGAGATCAAGCGCTCCCGGTTCATCACGGTCCTCCGGCGGGCCGGCACCGAGGACCAGGCCCGGGACCTCGTGGCAGGCCTCCGTCGCGAGTTCCATGACGCCCGGCACCACTGCTCCGCGTTCGTCATCGGGCCCGACCGGACTGTCCAACGCTCCAGCGACGACGGCGAACCCGCGGGGACTGCAGGCATTCCCATGCTCGAAGCCCTGCTGAAGAGGGAAACCGCTCCCGGGGTAACGGACCTCAGCGACGTCAGCGCCGTCGTCGTGCGTTATTTCGGCGGTGTCCTGCTCGGCGCCGGCGGCCTGGTGCGGGCGTACTCGGAATCGATCTCGGCATCCCTGGATGTGGCGCCCTTGGTCCACCGCAGCCGGTTGCGCATTTGCTCCGCCCCTGTCCCCCACGCGGCAGCGGGCCGCCTGGAGAACGACCTGCGGGCGGCAGGCATGGTCATGGCCGACACCACGTACCAGGACCGGCATACGGTGCTGCGGATTGCCGTCCCGGATGATGCCGGCGCCATCGCCGCGGCAACTGAACGGATCCTGCAGCTCACGGCGGGCGCCACAACCCTTTCCCCCGACGGAACGGAGTGGGTTGATGAAGCCCTCGGCTGACATTGCCTTGGTGGACGTCGATGACGCCGTGGCTGACCAACTGCTGGAGCTGGCCAAGAGGGATGCTTCCCCGGATGAGGTGGCTCCCCCGCTGGGCGGCCCTGGCTGGAACCTGGAGCGCACGGCCTGGTTTTACGGCTACCACCATGCTGCCGCCGCGGGACTGGACGGACCCGCCGCAGAAAAATCCTGGGCAGTCTTCTGTGGCGGCGACATTGCCGGCTCAGTGCGGCTTAGACGGAATGACAAAGACGTGCAGTCGGCGGAAACCGGTATCTGGCTTGGCCGCAGCTTCCGTTCCCGGGGAATCGGCGCCGCGGCCCTGCACCTCGTCCTCGGCGAAGCCCGCCGGGCAGGGCTCCAGCGGGTCACCGCCCGGACCCTGGCCGGCAACCGCAGCGCCCTGCGGCTGCTCACGAAAGCCGGGGCGGCGCTGACGGACGACGGCGAAGGGACAGTCCTCGGCGTCGTCGACCTTTAAACCCGCGCAACCCCTGTCGCCGTCAGCTGGGGAGCACACCCCACTGGGGAACGGGCCCCCTTCCGGTGCGCCCGCCGCGTCTGCCGGGTTAAAACAGAACGGGCCCCCGCTT
This sequence comes from Pseudarthrobacter enclensis, assembly GCF_030811655.1. Lineage (GTDB taxonomy): Bacteria > Actinomycetota > Actinomycetes > Actinomycetales > Micrococcaceae > Arthrobacter > Arthrobacter enclensis_A. The sequence goes on from NZ_JAUSRE010000005.1 coordinate 146,148, forward strand.
TCGCGGGGGCCCGTCATGTCAGCCCGGATGTACCGGGCCGGTGGCAATTAGTTGCCGGTCAGCTTCTCGCGCAGGGCAGCAAGTGCCTCGTCCGAAGCCAGGGTGCCGGCACCGGTGTCGGTGGCAGCAGGCTCGGAGGAGTAGCTGGTGGCGCCGGAGTCGCTGTCACCGGACGTCGCTGCAGCGGCGTCGTCGGCAGCGTGCTGGGCAACCTGCTTCTTGTGGGCTTCCCAACGTGCCTGGGCGTCAGCGTACTGCTGCTCCCATGCGGCGCGCTGTGCTTCGTAGCCCTCGAGCCATTCGTTGGACTCGGGGTCGAAGCCCTCGGGGTACTTGTAGTTGCCCTCTTCGTCGTACTCTGCGGCCATGCCGTACAGAGCGGGATCGAATTCGGTGCTGTCGGCGTCGACGCCCTCGTTGGCCTGCTTGAGGGACAGCGAGATGCGGCGGCGTTCCAGGTCGATGTCGATGACCTTGACGAACAGTTCGTCGCCAACGGAGACAACCTGCTCGGCCAGCTCCACGTGGCGGACAGCCAGCTCGGAGATGTGGACCAGGCCTTCGATGCCGTCTTCGACGCGGACGAACGCACCGAAGGGAACCAGCTTGGTGACCTTACCCGGAACAACCTGGCCCAGGGCGTGGGTGCGGGCGAAGGTCTGCCACGGGTCTTCCTGCGTAGCCTTGAGGGACAGGGAGACACGCTCACGGTCCAGGTCCACTTCGAGGACCTCGACGGTGACTTCCTGGCCAACCTCGACAACCTCGGACGGGTGGTCGATGTGCTTCCAGGACAGCTCGGAAACGTGAACCAGGCCGTCTACGCCGCCCAGGTCCACGAATGCACCGAAGTTGACGATGGACGAAACAACGCCGGGACGGACCTGGCCCTTTTCCAGCTTGTTGAGGAAGGTGGAGCGGACCTCGGACTGGGTCTGCTCGAGCCATGCACGGCGGGACAGGACCACGTTGTTGCGGTTCTTGTCCAGTTCGATGATCTTGGCTTCGATCTGCTGGCCGATGTACGGAGCCAGGTCGCGCACACGGCGCATCTCGACGAGGGATGCGGGCAGGAAGCCGCGCAGGCCGATGTCGAGGATAAGACCACCCTTGACAACCTCGATGACGGTACCGGTGACGACGCCGTCTTCTTCCTTGACCTTCTCGATGTCGCCCCAGGCACGCTCGTACTGAGCGCGCTTCTTGGACAGGATCAGACGGCCTTCTTTGTCTTCCTTGGTGAGCACCAGGGCTTCGACCTGATCGCCGACGGAGACGACGTCCCCGGGGTCAACGTCGTGCTTGATGGACAGCTCACGGGAGGGGATGACACCTTCGGTCTTGTAACCGATGTCGAGCAGGACTTCATCGCGGTCGACCTTGACGACGGTACCTTCGACGAGGTCTCCGTCGTTGAAGTACTTGATGGTGGCGTCGACAGCTGCGAGGAAGTCCTCAGCGGTACCGATGTCGTTAATGGCGACGACGGGGGTACCGGGCTTCTCGGTGGAGGTGATGGTCATGTAGTAGGGGCTCCGTTGTGGATAGTTAGTCGGTCAGGCAAACCGGCGCGCCCGCGTCATGGAACGCAGGCGCGATTCGCGGTGAATCCGACGGATCCTCCGGGTCATCCTGATTTTGTGGATTACTTTCTTGATGCAGCCCCAGGGGGCCGCAAGTGCGCGCACGTGGTACACGCCCGTTTATTCTAGTCGCTGCCGGCAATGAGGGTCAAAGCGGCGTGTGCCAGGTGGGCCCGGACCTAGAAATGGGTCAGGCAGTGGGTGGCTCGTTCAACCGCAAACATCTGCTGGGCCTTGAAGGCGGCTCCGGGGGTAACCTCGCTGATAGCGCCGGCGGCTTTGAGCGTTACGGGGCTCACTCCGCCGAGGTAGATGGAGGACAGGGCTGAGACGTCCAGCGCGAGGTCCGCGGGCGCACCCCCGGGCAGGAGTTCGACGGCGGCCCCGCCGCCCTTGACGTCCAGGGCGAATGTGCCTGCAGTGAGGCCCAGCGGGTCCGCCACAGTGAGGACCAGCCGGCCATCCGCCGGGTAATGGCGGGCTGCCAGCGCCTGCGGGACGTCGAGGATCCTGAGCCACAGCATGTCCCGGCTGTCCGAGGCATCAATGCAGCGCGCATCAGTCAACGCCCAGGCGAGGGGGTCGTCCACCGGCGCTTCATTCCAGGTGACGCGCTCCACGAGGTCAATGGCGCCAAGATACTGCCAGAGCTCCAGGTAGGCCTGATCGGTGGCCGCCACGAGATCCACCACCTCCATGGTGGCCGGCGTGGTATCCCAGCCGGCGAACTTGTAGGAGACGTAACCGTCCACGCTGCCATCCGGCCCATAGTGCAGCGCCGCCTTGATGGCCGGATCTTCCTTGCCCTCCCGGCTCAGCGACCCGGAGGCCAGCAGCCAGTACCATTCCTGGCGTCCGAGGGACCCTGGCGTGTGGCGATGCACCCGCCCAAACACTTTGGGGGCGACCTCGAGCAGGACTTTGGGGTCTGCGACCTCCACGGTGCCCGTGGCCTGGGGGCGCACCCTGAACCGCGCCGTGGTGTCCACTTTCACCGAGCGTTCCAGGCTGGCCACACCGTATCCGAAGCGTCCGTAAATGCTGCCCTCTGAAGCGGTGAGTGCTGCAACGGCGATGCCGTCGTCCTTGGCGGCCTGCAGGTCTTCGGTCATCATGCGGCGCAGCAGGCCACGCCGCCGGTGCGGGGTCCGGACGGTCACGGCGGTGACCATCTGGGTCTCAAGCATTCGTCCGAAGCCGATGTTGAGTGTTTTCCGGAACGTGCCGAAGGTGGCTACGGGCACCTCGGCGGGAAGGGACGACTGCGCCACCGGGCCCGTCTGGTAGGCGCCCGTGAAGATCCTGCCGTCAGCCTCGTAGGTGGCCATGGAACATGCCACATGGGCGGCGGACCGGGTGGCATCGTGGAACCCGAAGGCGACCGCCCGGGCCCATGCTTCGGCTTCTTCGTAGCCGTCCCTTCCCTCCGAGACAGCAGGAAAGCGCCGGATCTCATAGTTACCGCTCAGATTCTCCATTTACCCGAGCCTAGTAACGAATCCGGCGCCGGGCCAGCAACAACGTTGCCCTGCCGGACGCAGCCGGCCCGCAACGCCTAGTGGCCGGCGTCGTACCAGCTGGGTCCGACGCCGATCTGCACTTCCAGCGGCACGCTGAGGTCGGCCGCGGCTGCCATCTGCTCAGTCACCAGCTTTTCCGCTGCTGCCCGCTCCCCCGTTGCCACTTCAAGAACCAGTTCGTCGTGGACCTGGAGCAGCAGCCGCGACTTCAGGCCCTGCGCCTGCAGCTCCGCGTGCACGCCCAGCATGGCGCGTTTGATGATGTCCGCTGCCGAGCCCTGGATGGGGCTGTTGAGCGCGATGCGTTCGGCATTCTCCCGCAGCTGCCGGTCCGTGCTGGTGAGGTCCGGCAGGTAGCGCCGCCTCCCTTCGATGGTGGCCGTGTACCCGTCCACGCGGGCCTGGTCCACAACGCCCCGGAGGTAATCGCGGACGGCACCGAAGCGGTCGAAGTAGTCCTTCATCAGGGTGCGGGCCTCGTCAACGGAGATCTCCAGCTGCTTGGACAGGCCAAAGGAGGTCAGTCCGTAGGCCAGGCCGTAGGACATGGCCTTGACCTTGGAGCGCATGGCGCTGGTGACCTGGTCCGTGGGGACGTGGAAGATGTTGGAGCCGACGAAGCGGTGCAGGTCCTCGCCGTCCCTGTAGGCCTGGATCAGCCCCTGGTCCCCGGAGAGGTGCGCCATGATGCGCATCTCGATCTGGGAGTAGTCGGCGGACAGGAGGCACTCGTAGCCGTCGCTGACCACGAAGATCCCGCGGACGCGGCGGCCTTCCTCGCTGCGGATGGGGATGTTCTGCAGGTTGGGATTGTTGGACGAGATGCGGCCGGTGGCTGCAACGTTCTGGGCGTAGGTGGTGTGGATGCGGCCGTCCTCCGCCACAGACTTCTTCAGCGACTCGATCATCTGGCGCAGCTTGGCGGCCTCGCGGTGCGCCATGAGCTGCACCAGGAACTCGTGCCCGGTTCTTTCCAGAAGGTTCTTCAGGGAGGCTGCATCCGTGGTGTAGCCGGACTTGATCTTCTTGGTCTTGGGAAGCTGGAGTTCGTCGAACAGGACGGTCTGCAGCTGCTTGGGCGAACCAAGGTTGACCTCGTGGCCGATGGCGGCGAAGGCCTGTTCCTGTGCCTGGTCAATGACGCGGGCGAGGTCGGCCAGCTGCTCGTCCATCTTGTCCATGTCGATCGCGATGCCTGCGAGTTCCATGTCGGCCAGGACCCGGCTGACCGGCAGCTCGAGGGTAGAGAGAAGTTCCTCTGCCTTGCGTTCCTTGAGTTCGTCCTCGAAGTAGCGGCTCAACGCCAGCACAACCGCGCCCGCCTGGACCAGGGCGTCCGCGGCGGCGGTGTCGTCGCCGTCGAACGACAGTTCCAGCTGCCCGGCCTTGGCCGTGGCGGCGGGAAGCCCGACGTTGAGGTGGTGCTGGGCAAGCTCGGCGAGCTCGTAGGTGCGGCGGTCCGGCTGGATGAGGTAGCCGGAGATGGAGGTGTCGTCCACGACGCCTTCAAGCTCCAGCCCGCGGGCGCTCAGGGCCTTCAGCGCAGCCTTGAACCCGTGCATCACCTTGGGCGCCTCCGGGTCGCGCAGCCAGGCGGCCAGGACGTTCTCAGTCTCCGCGTCCTGGTCTGCGAGGTCCACGTACACGGCGGCGCCAGAACGGACTATGGCCACCGCAGCGGCGTCCTCGCCAATCCGGCCCGGAACGAGGTCGACGGCGAGGGCGGACCGTTGTCCGGAGCCCCCGGCCAGGAAAGCGGCCAGATCCGCGGCATTGACTGGGGTGGTGTACTCCGGGGTGTCGATGCTTTCGCGCTCGGCTGCAGGGGTGCCGGCGTCCCCGTACAGGGCGAACAACCGGCCGCGGATGGCTTTGAATTCGAGTTGGTCGAAGAGGTCTTCGATGGCGGCCTGGTCAGGGCGCGGCTGGTAGAGGTCTTCCAGGGTGACGGGAAGTGCCAGGTCCGTGTGCAGTTGGTTCAGCCGCCGGTTGCGCTTAACGTTCTCGATGTTCTCGCGGAGCGCGTCACCCACCTTTCCGCCAATGGAATCAAGGTGCTCCAGGACGCCTTCCAGGCCGCCGTACTGGTTAATCCACTTTGCCGCCGTCTTGGGCCCCACGCCGGGCACGCCGGGCAGGTTGTCCGCCGTCTCCCCCACCAGCGCGGCGAGGTCCGAATAGCGGGACGGGGGAACGAAGTACTTCGCTTCGATGGCGGCGGCATCCATTCTGGGAATATCGCTGACGCCCTTCTTGGGGTAGAGCACGAAAACGTTGTCCGTGACGAGCTGGAAGGCGTCCCTGTCACCGGAAACCAGCAGCACCTCGAATCCGGCCTTCTCTCCCATGGCGGCGAGCGTGGCCAGGATGTCGTCAGCCTCGTAGCCGGGCATCTTGATGGTTTTGATGCCCCAGGCCTCCATGACCTGTCCGATGAGGTCGATCTGGCCGCTCATCTCGCGGGGGGTCTCGTTCCGGCCGCCTTTGTATTCGCTGTACTCGGTCTTCCGGTGCGTGGATTCGTCAGAGACGTCGAACGCAACCGCGATGTGCGTGGGCTGCTGTTCCTTGATCAGGTTGATCAGCATGGAGGTGAAGCCGTGGATGGCATTGGTGTGCTGGCCGTTGGAGGTGGAGAACTTGTCGGCCGGCAGGGCGAAGAATGCGCGGAAGGCCATGGAGTGACCGTCAAGGACCAGGAGCCGTGGCTGGTCGGTGATGGGAATGACGGGGGCTTCGGTAGCTGAAACAGATCCTCCGGCCGCGGGGGTAGCGGGCTTCACAGCAGGCCTGGAAGCGGACGACGGGCGCTGCACGGCAGCCCCCTCATCGATGGCCTGGGACGGGAAAGGGGCCGGTTTGGTTGTTTCACTCACAGGTGCCAGCCTAGTTGCCATGACAGACAATTTCACGCCGGGCGCTTTCGCCGAAGAGCTCACAGCCGCCGGTATTCCCGACCACATGCACGGCTGGCTGGGCAGGTTTGGCGTCGGGGCCCTGGTGGTGAAGATGGGGATCCGTTTCCTGGAGATGAGCCCTGAACACACCGTTGCCACCATGCCGGTGGAAGGAAACACGCAGGTGGCAGGCATCCTTCATGGCGGAGCGCACGTGGTGCTGGCGGAAACACTGGGTTCCTTCGCCGCAGGAATGCATGCCGGCCCGGGGCGCCATGCCGTGGGCATTGAGGTCAACGCCACGCACCACCGGTCGATCGCCGAAGGCGTGGTCACTGGCACCTGCACGGCAGTCCACCTGGGACGCACGCTGACCACGCACGAGATCGTCATGACTGATGCCCAGGGAAGACGCCTTTCGACCGCGCGGATCACCAACATGCTCCGCGACAACGCCGGCTAGGGGAAACCCGGGTCAGGACTGCCGGCCCGGGGCCCGGGCAACAGGTAGCGCAACTCAACGATGCCCCTGCCCAGGGTGCGGGAGGCCGCCAGCTCAAGTGGCGGCGTCGGGCCGTTCATGGGCAGCAGCCGCTTCCCCGCGCCCAGCACCACCGGGATGACGGAGAGGATGATCTCGTCGAGCAGTCCGGCGTCGGCGAACTGGGCTGCCAGGTTGCCGCCACCGACGACCCAGATGTTCCCGTCCCCCGCCGCACGCCGGAAGTCGGCAATGAATTCCTCGACGTTCCCGCGCACGAACGTGACGTCCGCGCGCTCAGGGGTGCGGTACACGTGGTGGGTGAAGACGAAGCTGGGCGTGCCGGCGTACGGCCACCTGCCCGGCTCATGCTCCATCAGCCAGGCGTACGTCTCCCCGCCCATGACGATGCAGCCAACACCTGCCATGAAGCCGTTGTAGCTGTCCGCTCCACCTTCGAAGCCGTCGAACTGCAGCAGCCAGTCCAGGTTGTCGGTGGTCGTGGCGATGAAGCCGTCCAGGGAGGCGGCCACAAAGTACTGGATACGCGGCATGGCCCCAGCCTAACCAGGAGCAATGGGCTGGCCAACAGCCGGGCGGCGCCGGCCGGGTGCCCTACTTGGAGAAGTAGGGGATGATCAGGTAGAGCCCGGCCAGGACCGCCAGGCCGCAGAGGCCGAAGCAGAGGTAGGCGAAGGAACGCTTGACGCCGGGCGAGGTCTGCTGCGCGTCCGCGGCGATGGCGGTCAGCCGGACGCCGAGCGAGTAAAGGGTCACCACTGTTGCGGCGGCCACCAGCGTTGCAACCGCAACGTTCAGCAGTTCCAACCACTTCATCGCCGATTCTCCTTGGTGTTGTTGGCCCTGGCGTCAGCCCTGGCTTGCGCTTCTGCCTTGGCTTTGGCTTTTGCTTCGGCCCGGGCCTTCTTCTTTGCGAACCGGACAGCCTGGCCGGCTTCCTCGACCTCCACGGCGTTCTGGTGGCTCACGGACGACTTGCGTGAGTAGAAGAACATAAAGAGCACCGCGGCGCTTCCGGCGACGGCGGCGATGAGCACGCCCACGGCACCGGTCTTAACCAACAGGGCGGTGAGGGCTCCGACGACGCCTGCCGCCGGGAGGGTGAAGAGCCAGCCCAGCGCGATCTTGCCCACCAGGTTCCAACGGACGGTGGTGCCGCGGCGGCCCATTCCGGAGCCGATGACGGAGCCGGAGGCAACCTGGGTGGTGGAGAGGGCAAAGCCCAAATGTGAGGACGCAAGGATGGCGGATGCCGTGCTGGTCTCGGCCGCGAAGCCCTGGGCGGGCTTCACCTCGGTCAGGCCCGATCCCATGGTGCGGATGATGCGCCACCCGCCCGCGTAGGTTCCGACGGCAATGGCCAGTGCGCAGGCGGTGATCACCCAGAGCTGGGGACCGGAGCCCGGTGCCTGGCTTCCGGCGGCGATCAGGACCAGCGTGATGATGCCCATGGTTTTCTGGGCGTCGTTGGTTCCGTGGGCCAGGGCAACCAGGCTGGAGGTGAAGACCTGGCCGGTGCGGAAGCCCCCGCGCTTCTGGGTGAGCTTGGTGCCCGTTTCCGGATCGTGGCGTGCCGTGAGGGCATAGGCCAGACGGGTGCAGACATAGGCGGCAAGGCCGGCAATCACGGGGGCGAAGACGGCTGGAAGGATGACCTTCTGGACCAGGCTCTCGAAATTGACGGAGCTGAATCCTGCCCCGACCACTGCCGCGCCGATGAGGCCGCCGAAGAGGGCGTGGGAGGAGCTGGAAGGCAGGCCCTTCAACCACGTGATCATGTTCCACAGAACGGCGCCCATCAGCCCGGCGAAGATGATTTCGGGGGTGATCTGGACGCCGCCGGAGCCCTCGCGGATGATGCCGCCGGATACTGTCTTGGCCACCTCGGTGGAAAGGAAGGCGCCCACCAGGTTGAGGACGGCAGCCAGGGCCACCGCTGTCTTGGGCTTGATGGCACCCGTCGCGATGGGCGTTGCCATGGCGTTCGCGGTGTCGTGGAAGCCGTTCGTGAAGTCGAAAAATAGTGCCAGTGCGATCACCAGCGCCACCATGAAGGTGATATCCACCTGTTGCCCAATCTGCAGAGTCGACGGTCAGCAGTTTCTCTTACCAGGCTGCCTTGCACAGCATAGTTCACCGGCTGTTTACGTGGAATGACTTGCGGCGAGGGCACAACCGGCGGGAAACCTTATCGATCGTACGCGTACCCTGCATGAGGTCAAAACACGGATTGGGCAAGGAAAGACCGGAGGATGCCGAGTTCGGCGGGCGTGATTCCGTGCCGCGGGTGCGGCGAGACGGTGAGGATGCGCCGGCCCAGGATGCGCGCCCACCGTTGCGCTTCGGCTTCGAAAGCCAGTTGGTCGTCCACCCAGGCCACGGCATCGGGGCCGGTTTTTTCGACATCTTCCTGTATGGCCCGGAGCTTCCACCAGCCTGTCCCGCCGGCAGCCCCGTCCGCAGCCAGGTACGGCCACGAGGTACCGGCCAGACCGAGGGCGGGACACAAGTACCGGGGTGCCAGCTCCTCCCAACTGGTCAGCCAGACGCAGCGCAGCCCTGGCGTCACGGCCAAGGCATTGAGTTCGGCCACAAGTTCCGCCGCGTAGGCGACAGGCAACAGGCCGGCGTCGGCATGCTGCCAGGCCGACCCCCACCCTGTGACTCCTTGCGGGCCGAACGGGCAGACCACCCCGTCAACGTCCAGGTAAAGCGTCCGCTCCACGCTGCCGCCTGCGGGAACTCAGCCCTGGTGGAACTGCGGCGGCCGCGGTCCCGGGTCCAGCTGGGGCGCGATCTTCTCCTCGATGGCCGCCACGGTGGCGTCCGGCAGGACGATGAGGCCGTCCAGCTCACGCCGCGCCCGTTTGTACGCAGCCTGTCGTTCAGCCGGGGTGGCCGCGTGGTTTTCCGCGATCATCAGCAGTTTCCGGGCCGTGGCCAGCCGTGCACGCTCCGGACCGGTGAACCTGCTGTCCCTGATGCGCCGGGCTTCCCGCTCGGCCACATCAAGGGCCACGGCGAAGTTGTTGACCGCCTGCCGGTAGGCGGCAAGGCCGGACTCGGACCTAAGCTCTTCGGCGGAGGCCGGGCGCTGGCCGTCGGCTTGGCGCTTGGCGCGAAGGAAGGCAACGGTGAGCGGCTCCCGGACGTCTGTCATGAGGGGAAAGTCGATAAGCTTGCCCACATCGAGCTCGTATTCAAGCCACCGCCGGTTGGTGGCTTGATGGGTGTCCATCAGTGCCTGCACCTCGGCGACGGAGGCCCGTTCAGCCTCCAGCGCGTGGTTCCTGAGTGTGCCAGGGCCCACCCTTCGCCGGTACCCGCCCTCGCCGGCCTGCCGCCAGCCCCGTGCCCAGCGTCCGGCGAACGCCATCAGCGGAAACACCATCCACCATTTGTCGGACAGGAACTCCATGAGGGACCTCACGCATTAATCGTCGCAGTCCGGAGGTCCGGCCTCAAGGGAGCCTTGTGTCAGGAGGTGGGGGTGGCCTGCTGTGTGTTCACGTTGACCAGCCAGGAAACGCCAAACCGGTCCGTGCACATGCCGAAAACGTCACCCCACGGCGCCTTTTCCATCGGAACAGTCACTGCTCCCCCGTCGCCGCTCAGCTTCTGGTAGTACCCGCGAAGCTCCACTTCGTCGTCGCCGCTGAGGGAGATGGAGATGGCCGAACCCGGCTGGTACTCCATGATGTTCGGTGTGTCGGCTCCCATGAGCACCATGCCCTGCGTGGTGGTCAGCATGCCGTGCATGATCTTCTCCGCTTCGGCAGGGTCCTCGCTGGCCTGGAAGTCGGCAAAAGTGCTGAGCGTCAGTTGACCGCCGAAGACGGACTGGTAAAAGTTCAGTGCCTCGCGGGCATTGTCGCGGAAGCTGAGGTAAGGATTGAGGATCATTGGCATGGAAGGATCTCCTCTGACAGAAGCGGAACCGGGCAGACAACATCCTGCCGCATCGCACTGCGGCCCGGTAGGTCACGCTTCCCGTGTTGGCCCCGTTCCGTGGGTGCGGTACGGACCGCTGGAACGTAGGCTCGGGTCATGGCCCGATTCTTTGACGTTCATCCCCACGACCCGCAGCCCCGCGCCATCGCGCAGGCAGTAAAAATCATCCGCGACGGCGGCCTGATCGCCTACCCCACGGACTCCTGCTACGCCCTGGGAGCGCAGATGGGCAACCGGGAGGCCCTGGACCGCATCAGGAGCATCCGGCACCTGGACGATAAGCACCACTTCACCCTGGTCTGCCGTGACTTCGCGCAGCTGGGACAGTTCGTGAACATCGGCAATGACGTCTTCCGCAGCATTAAAGCCGTCACGCCCGGAAGCTACACCTTCATCCTCCCTGCCACGAAGGAAGTGCCCAAGCGCCTGCTGCATCCCAAGAAGAAGACCGTGGGGGTACGCATCCCGGACAACCGCGTGGTCCAGGCGCTGCTGGCCGAACTGGGAGAGCCGCTGCTGTCCAGCACGCTGCTGCTGCCGGACGAAGAGGAACCACTGACCGTGGGCTGGGAAATCAAGGAGCGGCTGGACCACCAGGTGGACGCCGTGATCGATGCCGGTGACTGCGGCGCCGAGCCCACCACTGTGGTCGATTTTTCCAGCGGGGTTGCCGAGATCGTCCGGCGGGGCATGGGCGACCCGTCCCGCTTCGAGTAGCCGTCGCGGGGCACTTTGGCGGGTGCCGCCGTCGTAATGTCCGACGGCGGGCGGCGGCTCCCTGCCCAAGGTGCCCCAGGACGGGGGGCGGGTTCAGTCCTGCTTCTTCGCCCGGCTCGGCTGGACCCTCGGCGGTTCGCCAGGCATCTTTGGATAGTCCGGTGGGAAGGGCATCTCCACCAGCCCGTCCTTGCAGTCGCGGTCCCACCATTCGAGCAGGACGTCGATGGTTCCGGGGGTGGCGCCGAAGTCAGCCCAGGGGTCGCCTACGGTCTTCAAGCGGTCGGGCACCGTGACGATGGTGAAGTTCTTCGGATCCGCCTGCTCCAGCTCGTCCCACGTAAGGGGGCATGACACCGGGGCGTACGGAAGGGCACGCGGGCTGTAGGCACCGGCGATGGTGCGGTCGCGGTTGGCCTGGTTGAAGTCCAGGAACACACGCCGGCCGCGTTCTTCCTTCCACCACGCCGTGGTCACCTGGTCTGGAATCCGGCGCTCCACCTCCCTTGCCGCCGCGATCACCGCGTGCCGGACGTCCAGGAACTCGCGGGTGGCTTCGATGGGGGCGTAGACATGCAGTCCCCGGTTCCCGGACGTCTTGATGAACGCCTCCAGTCCCGCCTCGGCCAGGACGTCCTTGAGCACCAGGGCCGCGGGGACGGCGTCGTCGAAGTCCGTGCCGGGTTGCGGGTCCAGGTCGATCCGCAGCTGGTCGGGGTTGTCCGTGTTTTCGGCCCGGGAGGGCCAGGGGTGGAAGACGACGGTGTTCATTTGTACTGCCCAGACGGCGGCAGCAGGTTCGTCGAGCACCAGCTGGGGATGGGACCGTGCACTGGGGTACACCACCTTGACGGACCTGACGAAGTCCGGCGTGCCTTTCGGCGGGTTCTTGGAGAAGAACATCCCGCCTTCGATGTTGTCCGGGTACCGCTGCAGTGAGACGGGCCGGTCGCCGTTGGCGGCGATGAAGGCCTCCCCCACGTCGCAGATGTACTGTGCGAGGTCGAGCTTGGTCAGCCCCAGGTCAGGCCACAGGACGCGGCTGGGACTGGAAATGCGCATCTCACGCCCGCCGTTGGGACCCGGGACGGTAATGGTGGTCTGTTCACTCGCCATGGGGACAACGTACACCCCGTCACCGGCGCGGACCGGCACATCCGGCTGCCCTCCGGCATGATGGAGCCATGCCCGCATCCGATCAGCAGCTCACCCTCGCCGCCGGTGACGCCACCTTTTCCGCCGTCTATGCGCGCCCCGGGGCCCCCACCGCCACCGTGGTGCTGGCGCACGGCGCCGGCGCCGGCATGGAGCATCCCTTCCTCCGCGGGTTTTGTGATGCCCTGAATGGCCTGGGCCTGGCCACGCTGCGCTTCAATTTCCCGTACATGGAGGCAGGGCGCAAGTTACCCGACCGTCCCCCGGCTGCCATCGCCGTGTGGCGCGCAGCGATGGGCGCCGCCCAAGCACAGGCCGACGCCAACGGCGACCGCGGGCCGGTCTGGGCTGCAGGCAAGTCGTTCGGCGGACGGATGGCCTCCATGGCCGTCGCCGACGGCATGGCCGCTGCGGGCCTGGTGTACCTCGGCTACCCGTTGCATGCTCCCGGCAAGCCCGAAAAGCTCCGCGACGAACACCTCTACGGACTGACCACGCCCATGCTGTTCCTGCAGGGCACCCGCGACCCCTTTGCCACGCCCCGCATCCTGGCTGACGTTGTATCCCGCATAGGCCCCAACGCCGTACTGCAGGGGGTGGAGGGCGGCGACCATTCCTTCGCGGTGGCGGGAAAGAAACGGGCGCCCGACGAGGTGGGCGCGTCGCTCGCCGCCCCCGTGGCCGGCTTCATCGCGGCCCGCGAAGGACAGGCGGCCTGACGGTTGAAGGGCAGCCCCTTACACGATGGGGGCCATAGGCGTAGCGTCTGATGTGTGGGGTTGCGGCGGCGCCTCCCTCTGTCCTGACCCGTCGGCCCCGGCAACATCTATCGATGGAGGACCGGCGATGGCTGGTTGGAATGCTGACACTGCTGCCGGACCGGTCGGAGCCGGAAACATCACCCTCGTGGAAGGGTCCTGTTTCTGCATCTCGCTCCCCAACGGGGACATTCACCCCGAGCATCCGCACGGCGTCTTCCATGAAGATACGCGCATCCTTTCCCGCTGGGACCTGAAGGTGAACGGCAAGCCGCTGGAGCCGCTGGCGGCCGACGTGAAGGAGCCCTACCGCGCCTTGTTCATCGGCCGGGTACCCCGCTCGGACGGATATGCGGACAGTCCACTGGTTGTGGAACGCCTGCGCGAGGTCGCGGCCGGGGTCTCGGAACGGATCACCATCCGGAATTATTCGTCCGAGCCCGCCGAATGCACCGTCTCGGTCAGGGCCGAATCCGACTTCGCCGACCTGTTCGAAGTGAAAGATGCGCGCAAACAAAGGACGTGGGAGGAATCCCGCAGCCATGAGGGTGACTCCCTGACCATCAGCGCGGTATGGCACGACGTCCTCAAACGGGTCTTCGTGCACGGAGAGGGCGCCGTCTCCACCCCCGACGTCCTGACCTACGAGGCAGTGGTGCCGCCGCACGGGCACTGGAGCAGGCAGCTCAGCGTGGTCCCGGTCAGCGGCGGTGAACCGGTCCCGGCGTCGTCGCACCGGCATCCCACGGCACCTGACATGTCCCCCAGCGACCGCCGGCGGAGGGAATGGGTGGACAAGATCCCCAAGCTCCACATGGGTAACCGGTCCATCGAAAGGACGCTGCGGCGAAGTTACGACGATCTCGGCGCACTCCGGATCCAGGACCCCGCCCATCCTGAGCGGATCGTGGTGGCGGCAGGCGCGCCCTGGTTCATGACGCTGTTCGGCCGTGACTCGCTCTGGGCGTCCGAAATGGCGCTGCCCGTGGACCCTTCCCTGGCGTTGGGCACACTGCAGACTTTGGCCGACCGGCAAGGCAAAGTAGTGGATCCCATGAGCGAGGAAGAACCGGGTAAGATCCTGCACGAAGTGCGGCTGGGGGTCTCCAGCGGCCTCGCCCTGGGCGGAAAGTCGGTCTATTACGGAAGCGTCGATGCCACTCCGCAATTCGTCATGGCCCTTGGCTCGGTAAGCCGCTGGGGTTTCGCCAGGGACACCATTGCCGCCCTTCTCCCCCATGCAGACCGGGCCCTCGACTGGGTCCGGGAGTTCGGGGACAAGGACAGCGACGGGTTTGTCGAATATTCCCGCCTTAACGACCAAGGCCTGATCAACCAGGGCTGGAAGGACTCCTGGGACGGCATCAACTTCGCCGACGGCAGGGTGGCCAACCCTCCCATCGCGCTCTGTGAGGTCCAGGCCTTGGTCTACAGCGCGCTGCTGTCCCGGGCATGGATGGCTTATGACGCTGGAGACGCGCCGCTGGCGGCGAAGCTCACCAGCGAGGCCGCGCGGTTGAAGAAGAAGTTCAATGAGGAATTTTGGCTGCCAGAGCGCGGCTACTTCGCTGTTGCCCTGGACCGCGACAAAAGACAGGTGGATGCCTGCGCTTCCAATATGGGTCAATGCCTGTGGCACGGCATCGTTGATGACGACAAGGTGCCCGCAGTGGTGGAGCGGCTGATGTCGCCCGAAATGTTCAGCGGCTGGGGTGTCCGGACCCTGGGTACCGACATGGGTGCCTACAACCCGGCGAGCTACCATAATGGTTCCGTGTGGCCCCACGATAACGCCATCATCGCGGCAGGGTTGCTCCGCTACGGATTCGTGGAAGAGGCACAACGAATTTCCACCGCCCTGCTGGAGGCTGCCGATTTTTCCAACGGCCGGCTACCTGAGCTTTTTTGCGGCTTCAGCCGGGAACAGGTCAGTGAGCCCGTGCCCTATCCCACGGCCTGTTCTCCGCAGGCCTGGGCGGCGGCCACACCTATCATGCTGATCACCAGCCTGATGCGTTACGACGCGCACGTGTCCCGCGGCGGTTTTTGGATGGACCCCGTACTGCCCGAGTCTTATGGGGACCTGCACCTGACCAACGCACCGATTGCCGGAAGCCGGATGAGGATCGATGTTGTTGGCTCGGAGGCCTCTGTGCAGGGGCTTCCCGAGGGCATCACATTCCATCGCGAACATCGGCCATGGCTGACCGAGCTCATGGCGGAAACGGGACTGCTGGGGTAACACCAGGACTACCGGCCGCTACGCTGCCTCTTCGTGCCACCAACCTTCCCAGGCGGCCGAGGTGAGGCGGCCGGCCGGGAAAGCCTCCGGGGAATCGTCTTCCCGGGCGCGCCTGTCCTCGTCACGGCGGCCGTCCAGCAGCAGGTTCAGGGTATTTACGAGAAACATGTTCAGTCCTTCCTGAGGTGCGGGGTGGACAACACCGTCCACGTGGGAAGGAGCCTATCCAGCACATGTTTCATCAGGGGCACGTGAGGTTTCGGCCGTGTATCGGTTTACTCACGTGCCGGCCCAACACCTGACAGGACCGCCGGAATACGGCTATTTGCGTTGCTTGGTGCGTGCTGTTGCCGGAGCCGACCAGGGGTCCTCCGGCCAGGGGTGCCTGGGGTACCGGCCCCGCATTTCCGCCCGTACCTGGCCGTACGGGCCGGACCAGAACGAGGTCAGGTCATCCGTCACGGCGAGTGGAAGCCGGGCCGGGGAAAGCAGGTGGAACAGGACCGGGACCCGGCCATCCACCAGCCTCGGGGACTCGGCCAGCCCGAAGCACTCCTGCAGTTTCACCGCCGCCACGGGCGCGGCACCGTCGTCATCCAGGTCCGGGTAGTCGATCCGGACGCTTGAACCGCTGGGCACCTTAAGCATTTCAGGGACGAGCTCGTCCAGCCGGGCCGCTTCGGGCCAGGGCAGCAGCCGGCGCATGGGCCGCGCCAGGTCAATCGAGCTGACCGGTTTGCCGCCGGCGAGCTCTTCCAGCTCAGGTTCCAGCCACTCTTCCAGCCGGGACAGCAGCGCGCTGTCAGAAACCTCGGGCCAGGGCGCACCCAGCTCGCGGTGGAGGAAGGCAAGGCGGCGCCGGAAGGAGGCCGCCGCCGTCGACCATGACAGTATGGACAGCCCTTCGGACCGCAGCGCGTGCGCCACCGCTTTCCTTCCTTGTTCGGCAGTGGGACGGACGGGCGTCGTGGACAGCACTATGGCACCCAGCCGCCTGGTCCGCCGGGCGCTTACCCGGCCCCCGCTGAAGCCTGCCTCCACGGTGTCGGAGAGCAGATGCGAGGCCGCCCTTTCGGCGGTCGCTGCCGACAGCGGCGCGGCGACGCGGATCACCGCCCCAGTGCCTGCCGCGTCCCGGCCTTCCGTGCGGGACACTTCGGCAACGGCCAGCCATTCATGGCCCGTCAGCGTGCTGCCCGCCGGGAGGCCTGCCCTGGTGCCGGATGTCAGCAGGTATTGTCCGGCTTCCCCGCTGCCGGGCACGAGGCGGGCCACGCGGTCGGGAAAGGCGAGGGCGACGACGGCCCCGACAGCTTCGTCATTATTCGCGGCACTGGAGGCCGGATCCGGGTCGCCGGCCTTTTGCCGCCGCGCCAGGGAGGCCAGCCGCTTTGACTCCTCCGCCCAGCGCCTTCCCGCCGGGCCAGCGTCCGCCCTGAGCTGTGACAGCAGGCGGGGCAGGTCTGCTCCCGGCGCGCGGTGGTCGCCGGAAAGGGCAGCCACCACACCGGCGGCCAGTTGATCACCCGTGGCGGCGGCACCGCCGCCGAGTAATGCCCGGGCCAGGCGCAGGTCAGCGGGTATTCCGGCAAGGACCCTTCCCTCCGCCGTCACCTGGCCGCCGTCGGACACGGCACCCAGTTCCCGCAGCACCTCCATTGCGTCATCCATGGCAGGCGGCGGAGGAGCGTCCGGCAGGGCAAGGCCGTTGCCGCGCGGTGCGCCCCAGCAGGCGAGAATGAGGGCGGCGCCGGTCAGGTCCGCCACGTTGATCTCGGGCGTCACATGGGCCGGGGCCGCGCCGTAAGCCTGCTGTGAATAGCAGCGCACCACCTTACCCGGGCCCTGGCGGGCGGCGCGGCCGGCTCTTTGGCCGGCGGAGGCCCGGGAGCAGGAGACGGTGACCAGCCCGCCCATCCCCCGGCCTGAGTCCCGCCGCGGCTCCCGCGACAGGCCCGAATCGATGACCAGCCGGACCCCGGGCACGGTCAGGGAGGATTCGGCAAGATCCGTGGAGACGATGATCCGCGGCCGGTCCCCGGGCCGGCGGCCAGACACGGCCCTGTCCTGCTCCGCTGCGCCCACCTGGCCGTGGAGCTCCAGCACGTCAACCTGTCTGCCCACCCGGCCCCGCAGCGCTGCGGCGACGTGGGAGACTTCCCGGGCACCCGGCAGGAAGACAAGCGCGTCCACGGGGCTGCCTGTATCCGCGGCAAGGGCGTAGGCGTTGGCAGCCGCGGCGGCGACATGGTCCAGGAACGAACGGCTCACTCCCCTGATATCCAGGCGGGCTGCGGGAGCCGGGAGCCATTCCACCTCCAGCGGGTGGTTCGCAGAGGGACAGTCGACGACGGGGGCCGGCGCGCCGCCGTCGGGATCGCCCAGCAAGGCGGCGAACCTGGGGGCGTCCAGGGTTGCGGACATGGCGACGACGGCCAGGTCACCGCGCAGCGCGCGGACCTCCGCCAGCATGCCGACCAGGAGGTCCGTTTCCAGCCCGCGTTCGTGCACCTCATCGAGGACGACGGCGGCGGTCCCGTCGAGCCCCGGGTCGGCCAGCAGGCGGCGCAACAGGATGCCCGGGGTGACGAACTCGACGAGGGTTTCCGGGCCTGCGCGGCGCTCCCCGCGAACGGTGTAGCCCACACGGCCGTCCCCAGGGCCGGCGTCGAGGGCTGAAAGACGGCGGGCGGCCGCCCGTGCGGCAACGCGCCGGGGTTGGGTGACGACGACGCGGCCGTAGGCGCCATACATGTTTGCCAGCAGCGGCGGGACGAGGGTGGTCTTGCCTGTTCCCGGCGGTGCCTGCACAACGGCGGCTCCCGGGGACGCTCCATTACCAAGCGCCTCCTGCAGGGCGGGAAGGGAACCTTCGAAGGCAAGCCCCGCACCGATGGCCACGAGGTCGAAGGCAGCGAAGGCGGGCTCGCCGCCAGGAGGGATCATCAGTCCATTCTGCCCTGACGGGGAGGCTGCCCTCCGATCCCATCAGGGCTTGCCTGGGCCCTTGCCCTTGCCCTTGGCTTCCTTGGCCGTGTCCTGGCCCTGCGGACCCGGTGCCTGCACATCGAGAGCAGGTGGCGGAACGGCGCCTGGAACCACGGGTTCCACAGGCGCGGGAGCAGGGTTATTTTGGGTGGCGGTGTCGGCCAGTGCCGTGGGCGGAGTGCCGGCCTGGACTTCCGCGGCCGGAGGCGCCGCCGGAGCCGCGGCAGCAACCTGCCTGGTGAGGTCTGCCCTGACGGCGGAGAGCGCAGTCTCGATGCCGCGGTAACGCGCGGCGGAGAGCCGGCCGGCGGCTGCAGCGTCGCCCAGGTCTTTTTCGAGTGCCTGCAGGGCTGCCAGCGCCCCGTCCATCCTGTTCTCCGCCGCTGCCTGGCTGATACTCAGCACGCGGATCTGGAAACCCCGGAGGACGTTGCCGTCGGTGTCCGTGGACCGGATACCGGACGCACCGGCCACCGCCCCGGCGGCAACAAGGACGCAGAACAGCAGCATCAGGGCGCGGGTACCGCGGCGCCGGGATACGGGAACTCTTCCGGCTGCGGGGGCCGTCACCACAGCCCTCTGCGCCGGTTCCGCCTCAAGCAGCATGCCTGCCCCGCAATGCGACGGCCTGCGCGGATCGAACGGGCAGCACAGTTACGGCTGCAGATTCACCCGCAACGGGCTGCGCGGGGAGGCACCGTACCCGGGAAGCCGGCCTAGCCAGAACCAACCGGAGGGCGACGCGCAGAGCGGTGGCGATCAATAAGCCGATGCCAACCCCAAGAAGTACATGCCCCGCCAAGTAGTGCCGCGCGGCTCCGGGGCCACCCTCTGCGGCCACTGCCGCGCCACCAACCGTCAGCATCAGTGACAGGGCCGTACCGAAAATTGCGCTCATGGCTCCTGCTCCCATCCCATTTAATCAGTAAGCTTACTACCAATGCTCAGTAAGCTTACTACCGGATGGGCCGGAAGCAAGGGCCAGTGCGTCCGGGAGCCGGGCGCCGCGCTCCCGGCGTGGACCTCAGCCGGCGGCTTCAAGCAGGAGTACCGCCGGGGTCAGCGCGGCATAGCGGCCCCTGAAGAACAAAAGGGGTTGGCCGTCGTGCCGAGCGTCGAGATGCCGCACTGCGGCCACGACGATAGTGTGGTCGCCCCCGTCGTACTCGGCATGCAGTTCGCAGTCGAGCCAGGCGAGCGCGTCGTCCAGCACGGGGTTTCCCAGCGGCGACGACGTGTGGCTGACGCCGGCGAATTTGTCTGACCCGGACCGGGCGAACTGCCCCGCAAGGTGCCGGTGTTCGGACGGAAGAATGTTGACGGTGAACGAGCCGGCTTTGCGCAGCGCCGGCCAGGTGGTGGAGCTGCGTGCCGGGCTGAAAGTCACCAGCGCCGGGTCCAGGGACAGGGATGCGAAGGACTGGCACGTAAAACCGGCCGGCCCGTCCGGCGTGGAGCTGGTGATCACGGTCAGGCCGCTGGCGAAGGTTCCGAAAATATCCCGGAGCCGACGGTGTGCAAGATCTGATGTGACTGTCATGGAATGGCCTCTCGTGTGGATCGTCACCCCACCAAACCATCAGGAAAAAGGCCGGTTCAAGCCTGCCGAAACCCGCGGACGCGCACCGCAACGAACCGTCACGGCCGTACATCCGGCGTCATCGGCTCCGGTCACCGGCGCGCTGCGCGTGACGTTGCGTGACGCAGCACCGTGGCTTGTCGGCCCCTCCCGGCCCCCCTTGCCCCCCGCTGCGGCGGCGTGCCTCTACCCCTTGTGGTCCAGGGCAGCAAGCAGCCGGCGCACCGATCCGCCCAGGTTCCAGTCGTTGGCCAGCGTTTCCAGCTCCGCGCGCCGGCCACCGGTGACGGGCTGCAGCAGGGCGCCTGCCTCGTCAAGGGTAGGCAGCTCCAGGGTGCGCACAAGGCGGACGACGGCGGGGGCTGCTGCCAGGTACCCGGCAGCGGCTGACAGTTTGGCCCGGACGGGTGCCGAGACACCGGGGCCGGACTGGTCCGCGGCGGCCAGCAGGTTTTCAAGGGTCCCGAACTTCAGCAGCAGGGACGCCGCCGTCTTCTCGCCGATCCCGGCCACGCCGGGCAGTCCGTCGGAGGCGTCCCCCCGCAGGGTGGCGTAGTCGGCGTATTGCTGCGGAAGGACCTTGTACTTGGCCACCACCGTCTCTTCCGTCATGACCTCCAGGTTCTTCATGCCCCGGGCCGTGTAGATCACCCGGACGGCGCGTTCGTCATCACACACCTGGAAGAGGTCGCGGTCGCCTGTGACGACATCCACGGGGAACCGGGCCTGGCTCGCATAGGTGCCCACGACGTCGTCGGCCTCGTGTTCGGCTGCGCCCACTATGGCGATGCCGGCCAGGTCGAGCACCCGGCGGATCATGGGCAGCTGCGCTTCGAGGCCTTCGGGCACCATTTCGACGTCGGTTCCGCCCGCAACCGCCTCGGCCACCCTATGGGCTTTGTACGTGGGGACGAGGTCCACCCGCCATTGCGGCCGCCAGTCATCGTCCCAGCAAGCCACGAGGTGCGTGGGGTTGTAATCCAGGCTCAGCCGGGCGATCATGTCCAGCAGCCCGCGGACGGCGTTGACCGGCGTTCCGTCGGGGCGCCGGATGGTGTCCGGGAGTCCGTAGAAGGCGCGGAAGTACAGGGACGCGGTGTCGAGCAGCATCAGGCGCTGGGGCATACCTTGATCCTGACACGGATCCGGCCGTCGCGGCACAAGCCGGTTCGTCCTAGAAGGACCGGACCGTGAAGCCGAGGTCCAGCAGGCCCCGGCCGGCCTGTTCCAGGATAGGGTCGATGCCCAGGGTGGGGTGGCTCAGAAGGACGCTGACGTCCCGCTGGATGCGTTGCAGCGGATTGGCCAGCCGGTGGACGCTGCCGCCGGAGCCGGCAACCGCCAGGCGGACCGCTTCCTGCGCCGACTCCGCGCTGAGAGCGAGCGAGAGGCGAAGCGAGGCGCGCTGCCGGTCAGGCAGTCCGGCCACCGGGTCTTCGTCCGGGGACACGATGGCCAGCGCGGCCTGCCAGTGCAGCTGGGCGGTGGTCACCGCGCCTGACGCCCGCGCGTAGCGGGCCTGGGCCAGGGCCGACTCGCCTTGCCGGGTCTGCACGCCGTTCCTGTCCCTCGGCGCCAGCAACTGGGTGCGGAACAATTCAAGTGCGTATTCTGCCGAACCCAGCGCGACGGCCGGGGCAACGAGGTTCAGCAGGGTGGCCATGGGCGAGTGGATCAGCGGGTCGTTGTGGAACAGGCTTCCGGGGTTGCCGGGCCCACTGAGCTCGGCCCAGTCAAGGACGCGGTACCCGGGCACGAAGAGTCCGTCCGCCCGGAGGTCGTTGCTGCCCGTCCCCCTCAAGCCATCGGTATGCCAGGCATCCAGGAGTTCCAGGTCCGCGACGGGAACGAGCGCCTGCAACCGGACCCCTCGATGCTGCACGGCCAGCAGCGCCCAGCGGGAATGCATGACACCCGACGCGAAACTCCAGTGGCCGGAAATGGAGTAGCCGCCGTCAACCTTTGTCGCCGAGCCCACCGGCGCACTTGTGGCGGCCGCCAGCGGCATGCCTCCCGCGCCAAACACCTCGTCCTGGACGTCGCGGGGCCAGCGCGCCAGCATCCAGGCGTGTTCGGCCAGATGGCCGGCGGTCCAGGCGGTGGATGCGCACCCCCTGGCAAGGGCCCTGACGGCTTCGCCGTACGTCCGGGCACCCAGCGCATATCCGCCCACGGCCGCTGGCGGCAGGATCCGGAACACTCCTGCATCCTGCAGTTCCTGCACTGTCAGTTCCGGCAGGCGGCGCAGCCGCTCGGTTTCCTCGGCCCTGGCCCGCAAGCCAGGGATCATGGCTTCCACGCGGGCAAGCAGGCCATGGTGGCCCGGATTGCTTCCGGCAGCGGACTGCACAGGGTGCCCGACGGCGGCCTGGCCGAGGTCCAGCGTATGTCCGGTACGGTCCCGCTTGGCGGCGAGGTACCGGGCGTTGGCGGCTGAAAGGTGGACGCCGGTGGGGATCTGTTGTTCGATGCCGATTCCCAGCGCCGCCAACTGTCCGGCCTTGTCGGGATTGTTGGTCAGCAACCGGATGCTGCCCGCACCGAGGGCGTGGAGCATCTGCGCTGCCGCCGTGTAGTCGCGGTCATCGTCCCGGTGTCCCAGCGCCACGTTTGCGTCGTACGTGTCCAGGCCCTGGTCCTGCAGCGCGTAGGCATCCAGCTTTGGATAGAGACCGATTCCCCGGCCTTCCTGGCGGAGGTAAAGAAGGAAGCCTCCGGCTGACGCGATCCGTTCCACGGCTTCCCGCAACTGTGGGCCGCAGTCGCAGCGTCCGCTGCCGAAGACATCGCCTGTCATGCACTCACTGTGCAGCCGGACAAGCGGCGCCGTGGTTCCTTCCAGCAGCGCCTGTTCCCACCCGCCCAGGGCCAGCAGCAGGTGTTCCCGCCCATCGGACAGTCCATGGAAGGTCATCACATCAGCGGAAGTGGCATACCCGTCCGGGAAGAGCAGGGGGATATTCACCCGGGTGCGGATTGTTGCCGCGGGCAAACCGGCCGGAAGCGGCACTGAATGGATAACGGCGGTCACGGGTCCTCGCTTGCAGAGTTACTTGAAGATTAAAGTAATCCTAGCCCTTATTAGTTAAAGCTTCAAGTATTACCCGGACGCTGGACCCTTGCTGCAATCACGTGCGGGATGTACTCCGGCAGTTGGGGGCCGCGGGTCAGAGCCAGTCGCCGTCGGCGTAGGCGCTGCGAACGTGGGCACGGAGGTACTCCCCCACCACGGCGGCGCCCAGGTCGCCTGCCTCGGGTGCCACCACCCGGCCGTCCACGCGATGCGCCATCCGCTGGATGAAGCGCTCCAGGCCGGGGTCATTGCCAAGCCGGAAGAAGGTGGTCTGCGCCCCCATGCGGCCAAGGCGGTCTAATTCGCCGACGGTGGCGCGTATGGTTTCCGCATCCGGCGGCCAGTTGAACCAGGAGTCCCCGTCCGGGAGCAGATGCGCTGTGGGTTCGCCATCAGTGACAACCAGCAGGACCGGCTGCATTGACGGGTGGCGGCGGAAGAAGCGGCCGGCCAGCAGCAGACCGTGGTGCAGGTTTGTCCCCTGTTCGCGCAACGCAGGCAGCGAAGTAAGTTCGCCGATGTCCATGGACTGTGCATAACGGCCAAAAGTGATGAGTTCCAGGCGGTCGCCGCGGAAACGGGTGGACACCAGGTGGTGCAGCGCGAGGGCGGTGCGCTTCATGGGCACCCAGCGCCCCTCCGCAGCCATGGAGAAGGACACATCCACCAGCAGCGCCACCGCGGCCTGCGTCCGGGCCTCCGTTTCGGCGACTTCGATGTCCTCCACGGCGAGGCGCAGTCCTCGGGCCGGGTCGCCGCCGTCGGCCATCGTGCGCTGGATGGCGTTGGTCATGGTGCGGGTGACATCCCAGGGCTCCGCGTCCCCGAACTCCCACTGGCGGCTGGAGCCCGTCAGTTCACCGGCAGCGCCTGCCATCCTGGTGTCCCTGCTGCCCTGCCGCCCGGACAATTGCCGGGCGGCGTCACGGAGCAGCGACTTCCCCAGCCGCCGCATGGCCTGCGGGGAAAGCCTGAGATCGCCGTCGGCGCCGCGCCGCAGGTAGCCGCCGTCCTGCATGGCCCGCTCGATCTCAGCCAGGGTGCGCGCGCTCACGGCGGCCTTCTCGCCGAGCTGGCGGGCCAGCGCATCCAGGTCCAGGTCGTCGAGCCGGGAGCCGTTGTAGTTCTGCGAGAGCTGGTCGGACAGTTCGTCGAGTTCGGCAATGTCCTGGAGCACGCCGGTCCCGTCGCCGAGTCCCAGGCCTTCCTGCCCTTCGAAGCGTTCCGAACCCGTCCAGTCCTCTCCCGGCCGCAGGGCCTGGAGGGCCGCATCAAGTTCGCTGAGCTGGGCCATCAGTTCGGGTGAGCCGAATGCCTGGGCGGACAGCTGCATCAGCTCATTGCGCTGTTCGGGGGACATGGACTGCAGGAGCCGCTGGGCTGCGGCGGCGCGCTGGGCCAGGGCGTCCACCAGTTCCTCCACGGACTGCGGGTTCTCGGGGAAGAACTGGCCGTGTTTGGCCATGAAATCCTGGAAGTCGGCATCGCTGTCCTCGCCGCGCCGGTGCTTGCCCAGCAGTTCATTGAGGTCCCGGAGCATGGCGCTGACGGCTTCCCGGTCCTCGTCGGTGGCGCTTTCCAGCGCCTGCTTCATGCCGGCGAACCGCTGTTCGAGGACCTCCCGCCCCAGCAGGTCCTTGATCCTGTCGTACGCTTCACGGGCGGTGCTTGACTGCCAGTCGTAGGAGGCCAGTTCGTTAACAGCCGCTGCCGTGGAGGGCGGCAGGTTCTGCAGCTGCATCTCCCGGAAGGCCCGGTCGGTATTGTCCATCATGGCGTCGCGGGCCAGCTGCTTCCGCTCCTCCAGCACGGCCGTGTCCAGGAGTTTCTTCACCTCATCCAGGGTGCCGTCCAGCCGGTGGCGGCTGAGCAGGTCGCGCCGACGCTGCTGCACGCGCCGGGCAAGGTCATCCAGCCCGTCACGGTTTCGGCCGCCGCGCCGCAGGAATTCCTGGAGGGCGTGCCGCGGCGGGTAGCCTGCCATCACATCTTCCGCGACGGCGTCCAGGGCCTCCCCGAGGTCTACCGGCGGGGCCAGTGGGTCCGGACCGCCGGTGTAACGGCCGTATCTGGCGGACCGTTTGTGGATGGCCATGCTGCGTCCTGTCCCTAGCCGTAGATGGTTTCCTCGTCGTCTGATTCCTTGGAGATCCTTCGGCCGAGGTACAGGCCTTCCAGTGCGAGTTCGACGGCGGCGGCCCGCTGTCCGTCGTTTTCCGCACCCAGGCGCCGCCCGATTTCGTCGTAGAGGCCAGAGCCGTTCAGCGACGGAAGGTTGCCGAGGAACTCCTTTGCGGTGACCTGCTCGCCGGTGGTGACGGTGCGGTGCCCGTCAAGTGCTGCCACCAGCGGACCCATATCCAGGCCCTGGAAGTGGGCTCTTACAGACTCGGCGGTGGCAGTTCTGAGGAGGTGGTCCAGGATGCCCTGTTCACGCCCTTCCTCGCCGGATTCGAACTCGATCTTGCCTGTCAGTACTTCCACGGCAGGTTCCAGGTCGATGATCCGGGCCACTGCGTGGTCCTCGCCCCTGAGGCTTGCCCGCCGCAATGCAGCCGCAGCCACCGTTTCCGCGCCCGCAATGGCGAAGCGGGCGGAAACGCCGGACGTCTGGTTGATGGCCGGGGACTGCCGCAGGGCCCGGGTATAGCGGGCCAGGATCTCCAGGATGAAGGGTGGGACGTCCGCCACCAGTTGGCCCTCCTGACGGATCACCGAGACCTCGTCCTCGAGTTCGATCGGGTAGTGCGTCCGGATCTCCGCCCCGAACCGGTCCTTCAGCGGCGTGATGATCCGCCCCCTGTTGGTGTAGTCCTCCGGGTTGGCGGAGGCAACCACCAGCACGTCCAGCGGCAGCCGCAGCACGTAGCCGCGGATCTGGATATCGCGCTCCTCCATGACGTTGAGCATGGCCACCTGGATCCGTTCGGCCAGGTCCGGGAGTTCGTTGATGGCGATGATGCCGCGGTTGGAACGTGGAATGAGGCCGTAGTGGATGGTTTCAGGATCGCCGAGCCGGCGTCCCTCGGCCACGCGCATCGGGTCAACGTCGCCAACAAGGTCGGCTACCGACGTGTCCGGCGTGGCCAGCTTCTCTACGTAGCGTTCGGACCGGTGCCGCCACGCGACCCGCAGCCGGTCGCCCTCGGTCAGGGCGCGGGCCCGGGACTGCTCGGTGATGGGATCGAATGGGTGCTCATTCAGTTCCGAATCCTCGATCACCGGAGACCACTCATCCAGCAGTCCGGCCAGGGTACGGAGCAGCCGGGTCTTGCCCTGGCCCCGCTCCCCCAGCAGGACAATGTCATGGCCGGCAATCAGGGCCCGTTCGAGCTGGGGTATGACGGTCCTGCTGAACCCGAACAGGCCGGGCCAGGGGTCCCGCCCGGAAGCCAGGGCGGCGAGGAGATTGTCGCGGATCTCATGGCGAAGGTCCTTCTGGACATAGCCTGCCGCACGCAGTTCACCAACGGTGTAGATATCGGGGCGATCAGTCACTCCTCTACGGTAGCCCCCGGCCTGCGGCTAATCGAGAGATTCCTCCAGATTCCTGCGCGGCTACCGCTTGCCGCTCCCCGCGCGGCTACCGCTTGCCGCTCCCCGCGCCTCGCAAGCTCGGCACGGGGTCCCCTCGCGGCTACGCTTAGACCTGATGACACAGAGCACATTGATCCTCCTGGTGCGCCATGGCGAAACGCCCACCACCGGTACAGTCCTGCCCGGCCGCGCCCCGGGCCTGCATCTCTCCGAACGTGGACGCGCCCAGGCGGAGGCGGTTGCGGACCGGCTGTCCGGGCTGCCGGTGGAGGCGATCTATTCATCGCCCCTGGAACGGGCGCGGGAAACAGCCGAACCAACGGCAGCCCGCACCGGCACAGCGGTGGCCGAAGAAGCCGGCCTCCTGGAATGCGACTTCGGCGACTGGACCGGGGCCGCGCTCGCCGGCCTCACAGGCCTGCCGGAATGGCAGACCGTCCAGCACAACCCGTCAGTCTTCCGGTTCCCCAACGGCGAGGGCTTCTCCGGCATGCAGGCACGGATCGTCGGCACCCTGGAGACCCTCCGGGCCGCCCACCCGGGCGGGGTAGTGGTCTGCTTCTCCCACGCCGACCCTATCAAGGCGGCCGTGGCCCACGCGCTGGGCACCCACCTGGACCTATTCCAGCGGATCATGATCAGTCCGGCGTCGGTCTCCGCCATCTCCTACGCAGACGGGAAGGCGCCTGCCGTGCTCACGGTGAATTCGACGTCGGAACCGCTGAGCGGGCTGAGGCCCGCGTGAAGCGGGACAGATGGCTTCGGAGCGCACGGTGCCGGCTCGGGAGCTGACGCTCCTTAACGAGGGCCGCGTGGAGTTGCTGGGCCGGATCATGAGCGGCAGCAACGCCACGTTCCTGGTGGAGCTTTCCTGTGCCGACGACTCCGCCTGGGCGGTGTACAAGCCTGAGGCCGGGGAGCGGCCCCTGGCGGATTTCGACGCCGGCCTGTACCGCCGGGAGCGCGCGGCCTACCTCCTCAGCGAGGCACTGGGATGGGGTCTGGTACCGGCCACGGTGGTGCGCACGGATGCGCCCCTTGGGGTGGGATCGCTGCAGTGGTTCATCGAGGGCGAGCACGAGGAGCATTACTTCACCCTCTACGCCGACGCGCCCGAAACACACGCGGAGCTGGCGCGGATTGCCCTGTTCGACTACGTGGCGAACAATACGGACAGGAAAAGCGGGCACGTGCTGCGCGGTGCCGACGGCCGCATCTGGGGCATCGACCACGGCCTCTGTTTCTCCGCGGCGTTCAAACTGCGCACGGTAATCTGGGACTTCGCCGGCGAACCCATACCGGAGGCCCTGCTTGAAGACATCGCGCCCCTCGCCGCGGACATTCCCGCCGGGCTGGCGGAGTTGCTGGACCACGCCGAGGCCGTTGCCCTGCAGCGCCGGGTCCAACGCCTGCTGCAGGAACGAGTGCTTCCCGTCGACAGGACCGGCATGCGCTACCCATGGCCACTGGTCTAGGAAGCTGATCCTGGGCCCATGCCGGGTGGACCCTGTGGTGGACTGCCGCTACTGGGCCTCCGGGTGTCCCAGCGCAACGGCCGCGGCGGGGGCCGTTTGCTCAAGGTGCGCACCGATGTGCTCCAGGAGGTAATGCTGACCGGCAACAGTTGGATGGTCACCGTCCGGGCCGATGAGGTCCTCGAAATCGCCGCTGATCCAACCCTCCGCTATGGGGTCCACAAACTCGGCTCCGGCCTGCCGGGCAGCAGCTTTGAGCTCGTCGCTGATGTCAACCAGCCCCGGGTCCGGAGTTGCGGTGTAGGACGGCGGCCCCACCACAATGAGTTTCGCCTCCGGGGCCAGGGCTTCGGCGCGGTCCATGGCTGCCAGGGCCGCGTCGCCCAAGTCGGACGGCGCATAGCCCAGGTCGTTTTCGGAACCGAAGAACACCACGATGCCCGTGTCTGCGGTGACGTAGTCGTCAACCTGGGTGCCGAAGGTCCCGTTGTAGTCACCCACGCTGAGGTAGCCGCTTCCGTCCTCGGCTGCGTTGATGATTTCCAGTCCCGCCACGTCCGGGTCCGTACGCATCAGTGCGGGCCACGCCTGCTGGGGCGACGTGCCGTGTCCGGTGCTCAGCGAGTCCCCCACCACCACAACGCGGACCGGCGGCGCGGCCGTGGCCGGAGGCTCCGTCCGGGCTGCGCTTCCGGACGTGACCACCAGGAGGAGACCGGCCGCGGCCGCCGCTATGGCCCGGCCGGGGTGGCCCTGCAGCAAGCTGCTGTCGTGCATTGGTGCCGCCCTCCTGCCTGGAATCGTCGGGAGCCGCCGGGGCTGTCCGCCGTCGATCTGTCCTGTCTCCGTGTCCCATCGTAGGCAATGGTGGGAATACTGTAGGGCGAACGTGACCAGAATCAATAGGATGCACAGCAACTGCACAGCAACATTAGGGGGTTAGGTACCCCTCTGGACACGGTCCGGGGTAGGGACCGCTCCGGGCTAGGCTTGACCCGTGCAGCAGCAACCCACTCAATGGAACCCGGCAACCGGCCTCTCCGAGCAGGCGTCAGGCATCTACTTCGCTGAAGGGCCGGCGTCGAACTGGCTGGTGGTCCGCGACTCAACAGGATTCATCCTGGTGGACAGCGGATATCCCCAGGACCGCTGCCATGTGCTTGCGTCGCTGCGTTTCCTTGGCCTGGACCCGGCGGACGCCCGAGCCATGCTGGTCACGCACGGCCACGTGGACCATACCGGCTCCGCTGCCTTCTTCTCCGAGTCTTTTGGAACCCCGGTCCTGTGCTCGCCCACGGAACTGGCCCACGTGCAGGGCAAGGAGAAACACCAGGTCACGCTGGGACAGGTCCTCAGGCGGGCATGGCGGCCCCGCGTCTTCCGCTGGATGGTGCACGCCATCAGGGCGGGCGCGCTGGCGGCGAGGCCTGCTTCAGGGGCAATCGCCTGGGACAAGGACATGCTCCAGGCGCTGCCCGGCAGTCCTGTTGCCATTCCCCTTCCGGGCCATACACCGGGCAATGCCGCCATCCTCTTCCCGGACGCAGGGGCCATCGCCGTGGGCGATGCTTTCGTCAGCGGCCACCCCATCAGCCGGGCTTGCGGGCCGCAGATGCTTCACGCGATGTACCACACGGATGCAGCAGAGGCTCTTGCCAGCCTGCGGGAGCTGGCCGGCGTGGACGCCGCGGTTGTCCTTCCCGGCCACGGCCCTGCGCTGCACGTCCCCCTGGCAGAGGCCCTCGCCGCGGTGGGTACCCGCGAAGGCTAGAACTTTCCGTACCGCGCCCGGGCCATGGAGTAGACGCCGAAACAAATGAGGCCGGCGGCAATGGCGGCCAGGAGGAACACGCCATAGGGCTGGGATCCCAGGGTCTTCAGGCCGCCGTCCAGGCCCGAGGACTTGGACGGGTCGGCAGTTGCGGCCGCCACGATGATCAGGATGCCGACGACGGCGAGCACCACGCCCTTGGCCGCGTAGCCGACGGTTCCGATCCACTCAACCGTTGTCCGGGCATTCCCTGGATCCTGCAAATCCTCCATGAACTTCCGGGAGACGCCGCGGTAGGCGTAGAAGACGCCGGCCGCGACGATTGCCAGTCCCACAACGACCAAAAGCACCACCCCGGCGGGGGAACCCATCAACTTTGCCGTGAAATCGCTGGCCGACTGGCTGGAGTTCTTGCTGCCGCCGGCGGCAAAAACGGCGAACGTGAAGGCCAGGAACCCAAAGACCACGGCCTTCCCGACCGCCGTGGCGGCCTCCTTCAGTTTCTTCTTGGAATCGCTCTCCGTGCGGGCACCGAAGAAGGCCTCACTGAGCATCCACAACGCCAGCGCAGTGCACGCCACGGCTCCAACCCACAGCAGGATCCCGCCGCCCGGTTTGGACGCCAGGCTGCCGATCGCCCCGGACTGGTCGGCTTCACCGCCCTGTCCCCGGTCCAACTGCAGGGCAATGGCGCCGATCAGGATGTGGACCAGGCCGATGAAGACGAATCCGGCCCGCGCCAGCATGCGGACCGCCGGGCTGCGGCTGGCCGACGCGGCCTCGGATACTGCCCTGTTAGCTCCCTGTGACGCGTTGCCCATGGCCGGCCCTTCCGAATATGTAGTTGATCCTCTGTACCCCGGTCAGCTTCCCCTGCCTGCCAGCGTCGCGGAATGCTTCAGTGTAGATCCGTCCGCGCCGTCCGGACAGTTTCCGCCAAGTTCCTGCATGGCACGGATGGCCAGTACAGTCGAAGCGGTGCATGCCAAACAAAACGCCGACCCTCTGACCGCGCTGATTTTGCCCGTCCCGGACGGCGGCCATGCCGAAGACGGCTTCGTCCGGGTACGCGGAGCCCGCGAAAACAACCTGCGGAACGTGGATGTGGACGTGCCCCGTGATGCGATCGTGGCGTTCACCGGGGTCTCCGGCTCAGGCAAGTCCTCCCTGGCATTCGGCACCATCTACGCCGAGGCGCAGCGTCGGTTCTTCGAATCTGTGGCGCCCTACGCGCGCCGGCTCATCCAACAGGGCCACAATCCCAAGGTAGAGCAGATCACCGGGCTGCCACCCGCCGTCGCACTTCAACAGCGCAGGGGTACCGCAACCTCCCGGTCCACCGTTGGGACCCTCACCACCCTGTCCAACTCGCTGCGCATGCTCTTCTCCCGCGCCGGCAGCTACCCTGCCGGCGCCGCACCGCTGGACTCCGACGCTTTCTCCCCCAACACCGCGGCCGGCGCCTGCCCGGAATGCCACGGACTGGGGACTGCGCACACGGTCAGTGAAGCATCGCTGGTTCCGGACGCTTCCCTCACCATCCGTGAAGGCGCCATTGCCGCATGGCCCGGTGCCTGGCAGGGCAAGAACCTGCGCGACATCCTGGCACACCTGGGCTACGACGTAGACCTCCCCTGGCAGGAGTTGCCGCGCGACCAGCGGGACTGGATCCTGTTCACCGAGGAACAGCCGGTGGTGGAAGTGACGCCCCAGCGCGACCGCGTGGCCAAACCCTACAAGGGCCGGTTCTGGAGCGCCCGGAGCTACGTCATGCACACGCTGCTGGACTCCAAGAGCCCCGCAATGCGGGAGAAAGTGCTTCGCTTCATGGAGACCGGCCCGTGCCCCCGTTGCGGGGGAACAGGCCTGCGGCCCGAAGCCCTTGCGGTGACGTTCGCCGGGCACACTATTTCGGGGCTCAACGCAGTGCCGATGGTCGAACTGGCGGAGATCATCCGTCCCACCGCCGTCCTGGCCAGTGCGGCAACGGCATCGCGGAAGCAGGCCTCCGAGGCCAATGAAGTGGCTGTGGCCATCACCCGGGACCTGCTGCAGCGCATCAACGTGCTGCTGGAACTCGGCCTGGGCTACCTGGCGCTGGGACGGGCCACGCCTTCGCTTTCGCCGGGCGAAATGCAGCGGCTCCGGATCGCCACCCAACTCCGGTCAGGCCTGTTTGGCGTCGTCTACGTGCTGGACGAACCGTCAGCCGGGCTGCACCCGGCCGACGCCGAACCCCTCCTCACCGTGCTGGACCAGCTCAAATCGTCGGGGAACTCGGTATTCGTGGTGGAACACAACATGGACGTGGTGCGGCGCGCGGACTGGCTGGTGGATGTGGGTCCCCGGGCCGGAGAAGACGGCGGAGAGGTGCTTTACAGCGGCCCCGTGCCGGGCCTGGCGTCAGTGGCTGGCTCCATGACGCGGCCGTTCCTGTTCCCGAAGCCGGAAGAAGCAGGCACAGCCGACGACGCCGGCGGCGCCCGGCGCGAAGCCAGCGGGTGGCTGGAACTGCGCGGCATCAGCCGCCACAACCTGCGGAACCTGGACGCGGCCTTTCCGCTCGGCGTCCTGACAGCGGTCACGGGTGTCTCCGGCTCTGGGAAGTCAACCCTGGTCAGCCAGGTGCTGGCCGACGTGGCCGGAGCCGCAGTGCGCAGCGGTCCGGAAACCCTTCCGGGCCCCGAAGAACCCGACCCCGACCCCGCGGAAGACAGCGGGCCGGTGACCGTAGAGCACGTGTCCGGGCTGGCACGGATCGACCGCGTGGTGAAGGTCGACCAGAAACCAATCGGCCGCACCCCGCGCTCCAACCTGGCCACCTATACGGGGCTGTTCGACGCCGTCCGCAAGGAATTCGCTGCCACCCAAGAGGCCAAACGCCGCGGGTTCGGACCAGGACGCTTCTCCTTCAACGTCGCCGGGGGACGGTGCGAAACCTGCCAGGGCGAGGGCTTCGTGGCGGTGGAACTGCTCTTCCTCCCCGGCAGCTACGGGCCGTGCCCCGAATGCCAGGGCTCACGCTACAACCCCGAGACCCTGGAAGTCACCTACCTGGGCAGGAACATCGCGGAGGTCCTCGGCATGACGGTCAATGCGGCCGCCGGGTTCCTGGCCGGCGTGCCCGCAGCGGCACGCTCCCTGCAGACCCTGCAGGACGTGGGCCTGGGCTACCTCCGCCTGGGGCAGCCCGCCACCGAACTCTCCGGCGGCGAGGCACAGCGGATCAAGCTGGCCACCGAACTTCAACGGGCCCGGCGCGGACACACGCTGTACCTGCTGGATGAACCCACCACGGGGCTGCACCCGGCGGACGTCCTGCTCCTGATGGCGCAGCTGACCCGCCTGGTTGACGCCGGCAACACGGTGGTCGTCGTGGAACACGCCATGGACGTGGTGGCCGCCGCCGACTGGGTCATGGACCTTGGACCCGCCGGTGGCGACGCGGGCGGCCGGATCGTTGCCGCCGGTACCCCTGCCGCCGTCGCGCGTTCCGGCGACAGCCGCACCGCACCCTACCTGGCGGCCGCGCTCCAGGAGCGCCGGGTAGGAACGGAGCGGTAAAAGTCACAGCCCTTGCCCTTCTCCATGCCGGCGGGTATCACTGAGGAATGCGTTCACGGCGGCCCGTGGTCCCTTCCGAAGTGCTTAGCGGCCGCGTGGCCGTGGTGACAGGTTCCAGCCGCGGGCTCGGCTTCGCCATGGCCCGCGAGCTGGGCCTGCACGGCGCGGCGGTTGTGCTGGCGTCCCGGTCGGACGACGCCGTTGCTGCCGCCGTCGAACGCCTGCGGGCGGAAGGAATCACGGCGTCGGGCCGCCGCTGCGACACCGCAGCGCTCAGCGACGTGGAGGCGCTCCGCGACGAAGCCCTCAGCCAGGGAACATTGGACATCTGGATCAACAACGCCGGAGTGTCAGGTGTGTACGGGCCCACCGCGTCCACGCCCGTGGCTGACTTCGAGCACGTGGTGCACACCAACATCCTGGGGACCTTCCACGGGGCGCGGGTAGCTTTGCCGGTATTCCTCAGCCAAGGCCACGGCGACCTGGTCAACCTGTACGGCCAGGGCGACACCGGGCCCGTGGCGCAGCAGAACGCCTATGCATCGAGTAAGCGCTGGGTCCGCCAGTTCACCGAGACGCTGCGGCTGGAAACGAAGGGCACCGGGGTCAGGGTGCACGGCATGAATCCAGGGCTGGTGGAGACGGGCCTCCTGCGGCAGGTGGCCTGCCAGCCGGGCTACCAGCAGCGCCTCGGCGCCCTCCCGGTGGTGGTCGGCCTGTGGGGGCAGTCCGCCCACGATGCTGCCCGGCCGGTCCTGGATGTGGTGACCTCGGATACCCCGGAGTTCAGGTTCCTGACAAAGCGGAGGCTGGTGACCCGCGGGCTGCGCAGCTTGCTGGCCGGGCGCCTGCGCAGGGCCAACCGGATGGGGTCGGAGATCACCGTGGTGGAGCCCGGGCAGGCATAGGCCGGCCGGCAGGCGGACATCGACGGGCCAAGCGGTCTGGTGCGCCCTCTAGGAACGACGCCTAGGGCCTGCTGCGGTGACGGGCCAGGAAACGCTCCACCCGGCCCCGGAACTCTATCGGATCTGTTGCCGGACCCGCGGGGGCCAGGCGGCCGGCTTCCGTGAGCGGACGCAAACCCTGGTTCACGGCTGCCTTGGACGCCCGGAGGGAGGCCGCCGAGCCCTCTCCCCAGGCGGCCAGGATCGCGGCGAGCGCCGCGTCCGCGTGATCATCAGGGGCCACGGTAGTGACCAACCCGATTTCGAGGGCCTGGTGGGCTGTCAGCATGCGGCCGCCAAAGAGGAGATCCTTGCTGCGGGAGGGGCCTATCCGAAGGGCCAGGCGGTTGGCGAAGGAGGCCGGCACCAGCAGTCCCAGGCGTCCGACGGGCATGCCGATGCGTGCTGAAGGAGTAAGCAACTGCAGGTCGCCGGCGAGGGCAAGCTGGCAGCCGCCGCCCGCGGCCACCCCCTCAACCACGGCAACGGTGGGGACGGACAGGTCCTCGAGTGCCTGCAGCGCTTCTTCGATCACCCCAAATGTGCGGCTGATGTCCGCATCCGGGGACGTCTCCCATTCCCGGACGTCGGAGCCGGAGCAGAAGACGCCTCCCCTGCCGCGGACAACCACCGCACGGAGGGACGGTGCAGCCGCCAGCCGTTGGACCGCCTGCCCCAGCTCCATCCAGTCGTTCCGTCCAAGGGCGTTCAGCCGTTCGCCGCTGCCAAAAGAGAGGGTCGCGACCGGTCCCGCTTCTTCAACGCTTACGGTAGTCATCCGAATCCAGCGTCCCTTCCTGCCCTCCCTGCGGCCTGAAGGAGCCGGGCCATTGGGACGCCCGGATCCGGGGCAGGTCCTGGATGGGCCCGAGGGTGGCCCATTCATCCCCGCCAAGCCGTGAGAGCGGGTCGAGCAGGGCCGCATCCGGGTGGCTGCCCTTGAGCACGCGCGAAGACACGGAACCATGCACCACCAGGCCCAGCACCAGGACGCAGTCGCCTACCCGGATGGTCTGGTGCAGGGTGCATTCAAGGACCGCAGGTGATTCCTTGACCCGTGGCGGCCTGACCACGGTACTGGGCTCACGGCTGAGGCCGGCGGCATCGAACTCATCCACGTCCGCACTGAAGTTGGTACCGGTGGCATTGACCTCCTGGATCAGGGATGCAGGGGCGAGGTTGACCACGAACTCTCCGGTGGCCTCAATGTTCCGCAGCGAATCCTTCTCGCCGACGGACGTGAATTGGACCACCGGCGGATCCACGGAGGCGACGGTGAAGAACGAGTGCGGCGCAAGGTTGTCCACCCCGGCGGCGGACGTGCTCGACACCCAGGCGATGGGCCGCGGGACCACCACAGAGGTCAGGAATTTGTAGAAGTCCCGCGGGCCCAGCCGCCCCGGATCGAAGTCCGTCCGCATCCGGTCCTACATGCTCCGCGGCGCAGCGGTGGCCGCCTTGTCCTGGGCCATCGCACCCTTGCCCCTTGGCAGGAAGATCAGGGCAAGCATTGCGATGATGCAGCACAGGATGATGTAGAGCGAGATGGACGTCGAGTTTCCGTAGCTGGCCAGCAACGCCGCTGCGATGAGGGGTGCCGGACCGCCGGCGATCACGCTGGCCAACTGGTAGCCCAGTCCTGCGCCGGTGTACCGGATGTCGGTGTCGAAGCTCTCGGCAATCAGGGCCGCCTGGGGGCCGTACTGGATGTCGTGGAGGATCAGGCTGACCACTACTGCCACGCCCACCCAGAGGGCGTCCCGGGTATTCAGCAGACCGAAGTAGGGGAACGCGAACAGCGCGGTCAGCACGATGCCGGTTCCGTATACGCGCCGCCGGCCAAATCGGTCGGACAGGCGCCCGAACAGGGGTACCGTGACCAGCCCGATGGCCGCTGCGATCAGCGTGTCGTCAAGGATGGAATTGCTGTCCAGCTTCAGCTGCTTGGTGGCGTAGGTGATGACGAATGTGATGAACAGGTAGAACGGTGCCTGCTCGGACGTGCGGACCAGGGCGGACAGGAGGATCTCCTTGGGCTGGCGCCGGATCACTTCCATGATGGGGGTTTTGACCACCCTGTTGGACTTGCGGACTGCGTCGAACTCGGGGCTTTCGATGACCCGCAGCCGAACGAACAGGCCAACGCCGATCAGGATGATGCTGAGGATGAAGGGGATCCGCCAGCCGTAGGCAACAAAGCCGTCAGCACCGGTTGCGGCCGTGGTGATGCGCACCACGCCGGTGGACAGGACCAGGCCCAGCGGCACCCCGATCTGCGGCCAGGAAGCGGACAGGCCCCGACGGTTCTGGTCACCCCACTCCATGCTCAGGAGGACAGATCCGCCCCACTCGCCGCCGACGCCGATGCCCTGGATGATGCGCAGCAGCACCAGCAGGACGGGCGCGGCAACGCCAATGCTCTGGTACGTGGGGAGGCAGCCGATCAGCACGGTTCCGAACGCCATGAGGAAGAGCGTGGCCATCAGTGTTGTCTTTCGGCCGATCCGGTCGCCGAAGTGGCCGAAGATGGCCGCACCGATAGGCCGGGCGACGAAGCCAACGAACTGCGTTCCGAAGGCTGCCAGCACGCCCGCGAAGGCCACCTGCCCGGGGAAGAACAACTGGGGGAAAACCAGGGCTGCGGCAGTTCCGTAAAGGAAGAAGTCATACCACTCGATGGTTGTCCCGACCACACTCGCGACGGTGGCGCGCCTTACGGCCTGCTCCCGGGTCACTCCTTGAAGACTCATCATCACTCCATTGGTCTGATGTAGCAGAACGCCCGGCTCCGCTTTGAAACGGATAGGAAAAGCGCTGTCAAGCCGGGCATTGGACCCGCATTGCGGTTCTCCAACCCATCGTGCGGGTCCTGGTTGCCCGTGTCAACGGTTACTCCAGCGCGGCGCGACCCTTGATGTGCCGGATATGATTACCACTCGCACCCACCAATATTCACTGGAGACTAGGGACAAGGGCGTTGGCGGCAGAGAGAACCAGCGGATCCGCACCACCCCTCTTGGTGCTGCGCAAGGTCACGGAAATACTGAACTGCTTTTCCGTGGAATCGCCTGAGCCCACGCTCCAGCAAATCGCCAGGCAGACGGGGCTGCCGCAGAGTACCTGCCAGCGGCTGGTCCAGAACATGGTCCGGGAAGGTTTCCTCGACCGGGACGGTGACCGCTATCGCATCGGACTGCGGCTGGTCCAATGGGCCGCCCCGGGCACTTTCGGCCTGGACGTGGTCCGCCTGGTCCATCCGATCCTGCAGGAACTGCGCGACCGGACGGGAGAGACCGCATGCCTCTACATGCGGGACGGGGCCTTCCGCACGGTCGTCGCCGTGGCGGAAACGCGCCACGTGGTGATGCGCCCGTTCCTC
Source organism: Pseudarthrobacter enclensis (assembly GCF_030811655.1). Taxonomy (GTDB): domain Bacteria; phylum Actinomycetota; class Actinomycetes; order Actinomycetales; family Micrococcaceae; genus Arthrobacter; species Arthrobacter enclensis_A. Next base: position 183,786 of record NZ_JAUSRE010000005.1, read on the forward strand.
GTGGGACAGGTCATGCCCATCCATGCCGGCGCACCGGGGAAGATTTTCCTTGCCTTCGATCCGGAAGCCCGTCAGGCGATCAGGGATACGGAACTGACGCGCTACACGCCCACCACACCCGATACGTGGGACAAGCTGGATGCCCAGGTCAGCAGTGCCCGGGCGGACGGCTATTTCGCGGCCTTCGGTGAGCGGAACTCGGATGTGGGCTCCATCAGCGCGCCGGTCTTCAATCATTTGGGGCGCCTGGCGGCTGTCCTGGGCGTGGGTTTCCCCACCCAGCGGGTGGGCCCGGACGACGTCGGGCGGCTGGGCCCGGAGGTAGCGGACGCGGCGAAGGCGGCCAGCGCGGCGCTTGGGTACATGGAGAAGATCTTCCCTTCGTGACGGTGGCGCACGGCGCCGGAGCCGCGCGGGGTCGTGGAGCCCGGGTGCCGCCGTCGTACTCCTTCTCCTGTGCCGGTGCCCGAATCCGCGCCTGCTCTGGACTCTTGGGCTGCGCGGAACCAGACTGTCTACAACAGCCTGCCCGGCGCGTCGGAATTGAATGAACTTTATTGGCCGGTGTAGGGATGGCTGCTTTTATTGGGGCTTTACCGTGATGCCGCTTTCACGGCATTGAAAGGACCTGGTCATGCCGGACTTTGCACCATTTTTCCCGCTTATAGCCATTATCGTGGGCGTGCTCGTTGCCGTCGGATTTATCTGGGTGGCAACAAAGCTGATGTGGAAGGTAGCTGAACCCAATGAGGCCCTGATTATCTCGGGCCTGACCCGTGGAACCCTTGAAACCCGGGAAGGGATGGATTTCAAGATCGTCACCGGGAAAGGCGCCCTGGTCCTTCCCGGACTCCAGACGGTACGGCCCCTGTCACTGACCCTGAATGAAACCGAACTTAAAGTTTCCTGCGTTACATCGCAGGGCATCCAGGTAATTGTGGAGGGCGTCGTCATTTACAAGATCGGTGATGCTCCGCCTTTTATTGCCAATGCAGCGCGCCGTTTCCTGGGACAGCAGCCAAAAATGGAGAGCCAGGTCTATAACGTTTTCGAAGGCCACCTGCGGTCCATTATCGGCAGTATGACGATGGAGGAGATCATCCGCGAGCGGGACAAGCTGGCGTCCCAGGTCCGGAGTGCGAGCGGGGTGGAAATGGAGAAGCTGGGCCTGGTGGTTGACTCGCTGCAGATCAAGGACCTGCAGGACCCCACGGACTACATCCAGAACATCGCCAAGCCCCACATCGCCCAGGTGAAAATGGAAGCCCGTATCGCCGAGGCCACCCGCAACCGGGAAGCGGCGGAAAAGGAAGCGGAAGCCGCGGCCCTGATCGCGGACGCACAGAGCGTGTCGGCGATCAGGCAGTCCGTGGCGCAGGCCAACGCCGAACGCGCCAGGGCCAACGCAGCCCAGGCCGGACCGTTGGCCGAGGCCACCGCAAGGCAGCAGGTGGTGGTGCAGGAAACAGAGGTTGCCAAACTGGAAGCGGACCGCGAAGAGCAGAAGCTGCAGACCAGTATCCGGAAGCCTGCGGACGCCAAGGCCTACGCCAGGCGAACGGAAGCGGAAGGCCAGAAGGCAGCGGACATCAGCGCCGCGGAGGCGCTGGCTCGCCGCACGGAGCTTGAGGCACAGGCCAACGCGCGGCGCACTGAACTGCAGGCGCAGGCAAATGCCACAGCCGCGGCAGCCACTGCTGGAGCAACCAAGGTCACCGGTGAGGCCGAGGCCGCCGCCACGCGGGCCAAGGGCGAGGCAGGGGCGTCCGCCATCAAGGCCAAGGCCCTGGCGGAGGCTGAGGGCATCAAGGCCCGGGCGGAGGCGCTGGCCACCAACCAGGACGCCGTCATTTCCCAGCAACTCGCCGAGAACATGCCGGCCATCATCGCGGCGGCCGCGGAGCCGTTCGCCCACGTGGGCAACATGACCGTCCTGAACGGCGGCGAGGGCGTCAACAGGATGCTGGGTGGAATCCTTGCCCAGGCGGGTGACTACCTGCCGGCCCTCCGGTCAGCGCTGCGGAAGGGCGACGACGGGAAACGTCCCGCCAAGGCCCCGGACGCCTAAGAACCGGACGCCTACGAACTGCCGACACGCAGGAGCATTGGATGCGCAGGAACGTTGACCGGAGCCTGACCGGAAAGATCGGCCGGGTGACCGGGCTTGTTGGCCCGGGCACCATCGGCGAGGTCATGCTTCCCTACCTTGGGGGCATCATGGCCTTCCATGCACATCCGTACGACAAGACCAGCGTGTTCCCGGTGGGTGCCGAGGTGCTGGTCATCTACTTCGACCCGCCGCAGACGGTGTTCGTGGATGAACTGCCGGACGTCCTGAAGCACGGCGGGTAGGGCGCCCGGCTCCCCGGCCACCATGAGGGCGGAGCCTACCGCCCGCCCTCCATTTTGCGGCTGCGCTGTTCCCGGGCCATCGGCCCATAGGGATAGACCCCGGTCTCCGGCTCGCTGGCACTGGTGAGCCGGCTGATGTCGTCCGCGCTCAGGGCGAGTTCGGCGGCCGCGAGGTTGTCGGCCAATTGCTCGGTGGTCCGGGCGCCGAGGATCACGGAAGTTACCGCGGGCCGGTCCGCGAGCCAGGCCAGGGCGACCTGTGACTGGCTGACACCGTGGGACGACGCGATGTCCTCAACGGCATCGATCACGGCCCACGTGCGCGGGTTGTCGTTGCGGGCCTGCCACGCCTCCATGCCGCGCTTGGGGTTCTCCCCCAGCCGCGTGGCGCCGGAAGGGTGTTGGTCCCGCTTGTACTTGCCGGACAGCCAGCCGCCGCCAAGGGGGGACCACGGAAGCAGTCCTATTCCGGCATCAAGGGCCGCCGGGACAATCTCGAATTCGATGTCCCGAACCAGCAGGCTGTACTGCGGCTGCAGGCTGACAGGCGGGTTCCAGCCCTGGCTGCGGGCCACCTGGACGGCTTTGGTGAGCTGCCAGCCCAGAAAGTTGGAGAAGCCGTAGTAGGCGATTTTGCCGCTTCGTACCGCGTCCTCCAGGAAGCGGAGGGTCTCCTCCAAAGGGGTGATCGGATCCCACGCGTGCATCTGGTACAGATCGATCTGTTCCACGCCAAGGCGGCGGAGGGAATCATCCAAGGCGCGGCCCAGGTGCCGGCGGGACGTTCCGACGTCGTTCGGTGCCGTACCCATGGGAAAGCGCCCCTTGGTGGCGATGACGGCTTTGTCCTTGTGCTCCGGGCGCTGGGCCAGCCACCGGCCAATGATCTCTTCGGAAACCCCGGCGCTGTAGACGTCGGCCGTGTCTATGAAGTTGCCACCCGCTTCGAAGTAGCCGTCCAGGATGGCGTGGGACGTTTCCTCGGTGGCCTCTGCACCAAAGGTCATCGTCCCCAGGGCGAAGCTGGTGACGATGGTGCCGCTGTGGCCAAGGGTTCGGTACTGCATGGTTGTCCTCGCGATCAGTTGTGGTTGGGCGGAAAGTTGCGGCCGGCTGCGTCCGTGGTGGTGGTGCGGATCCGGTACAGGCTGGTGGTTGCCGTGATGTAGAGGTCCCGTCCGTCGGGGCCGCCGAAGCACAGGTTGGCCACCGTTTCCGGCACTTCCATGGTGTGCAGGAGTTCAAAGGACGGCGAATAGATTCGGACCGACGGGCCGGCGGAGGTCCAGATCCTGCCGTCAACGTCCACCCTCAGACCGTCCGCCGGACGGTCGTCCTCCAGTTCGAGGGTGCCGGTACGTGGGCCGCAGCGGCCGTCGGACACCGTGTAGGCTGCGATCCGCAGCGGCACCCCGTAACGGGGGCCGGCGGTGTCAGCAACGTAAAGGACGGACTCATCGGGTGAGAAGGCCAGCCCGTTGGGGTGCACCAAATCGGTGACCACCGCCGTGAGGGTTCCTGACGCCGGCTCGAAGCGGAAAACATAGGAGCCCCCGTATTCCTGCTCCCCCTCATGGCCTTCCTTTGTCCCGGGAAGAATGCCGTAGGGCGGGTCCGTGAACCAGACACCGGAGTCTCGGGCAACCACCACATCGTTGGGTGAGTTCAGCTGCCGGCCGTTGAAGGAGTCAACCAGGCTGGTGATGGATCCCCCGCTGTCGCGTTCCACCCGCCGCCGGCCATGGCTGCACTGCACCACGCTGCCATCGGCGTCCAATGTGCGGCCGTTCGTGTATTCGACACCGGCGGCATATTCGCGGGTCCTCCCGGACACCGGGTCGAACTCAAGGATGCGGTCGTTCGGGATGTCACTCCACCGCAGGGTTTGCGATGACGGCACCCACACAGGCCCCTCGGCCCATACCGAGCCGGTGAAAAGGCACTCCAGCGCGCCAATGGTAAGTTCGACAGCCAATGGAGCTCCTTTGCAGTCAGGTGCCTGCCGCCACGGTGAAGCAGCGAGGTTGCGGCAGCCCTATCAGGGAGCCACGAATCCTATAGGAACGAACTTACCTTAGCCCTGGCCCTGGGTCTGCGGGACGCGCAGGCTGCCGTACCTTTCCATCCGGTGCCAGCGAAGGTGCACTCCAGCCACCGCGGTGACGACCGCTTGGATAACCACCAGGTACATGAGCTGCCGGTAGACGAACTGCTGCAGGGGAAGTGTCCAGAGCGGTCCGAGCCGTTCCTTGTCGAGCCGGAAGGCATAAGCGGCCATGAGCAACTGAACCGCCAGGAACAGCAGCCACAACGCGCCGATCCGCAGCGGGTCGAGGAAGATCAGGCCGTACAGGGCAAAGACGTCGACGATGGGCGCGAACAGGGGAAGCAGCACCTGCAGGACGAGAAGGTAACCGAGCCCGCGGCGGCCCAGCTTGCCCGCCGCCCCGCCCTGCACAACGGCACCCCGGTGCTTCCACATTGCCTGCAAAGTGCCGTAGCACCACCGGTACCGCTGGCGCCACAGTGCGCCCAGGGTGGCGGGTGCCTCCGTCCAGGCCCTGGCGTCCTCCTGGTACACGACGCGCCAGCCGTCCCGGCACAGTGCCATGGTCAGGTCGGTGTCCTCGGCGAGCGTGTCATCGCTGACGCCCCCGACGTTGCGGAGGGCGTGGAGCCGGAAGGCACCGATTGCCCCGGGGACGGTGGGCATGCATTCGGCAACGTCGAACAGCCTGCGGTCCAGGTTGAAGCCCACCACGTACTCGATGTGCTGCCAGGCGCCCAGGATGCCTCCGCGGTTGGCCACCTTGGTGTTGCCGGAAATGGCCCCAACGCGGGGATCCGCGAATGGCTGGAGCAGGGCACGGACCGTATCGGGTTCGAAGACGGTGTCGCCGTCCACCATGACCACGAGGTCGTGGCTGGCCGCCTGGATCCCGGCGTTCAGGGCCGACGGTTTGCCGCCATTCTCCTTGCGGATAACGGTCACGCCGGGCAGGCCGAGGGCCTCTACGATGTCGGCTGTGCCGTCCGTTGAGCCGTCATCCACCACGATGATTTCCACTGGATGGGTGGAGGCAAGGATGGACCGGACCGCGGCCTCAATGCCGGCGGACTCGTTATAGGCGGGGACAATCACGGTCGCCGGTTCGGTGACCGCCGGTTCCACCATCACGTCGACCCGGCGCCGGCCACGCCCTGGGCCGGGAAGGCGGCGGGCGGCACGGCTGTGGCGCGCTGCGAAGAACATCACCAGGACGGCACGCAGGAATGTCACGATACCGGCGGCAACGAGCCCCAGGGAAATGGCCCAGACCACGAAGTCGCTGAGGCGGATCCCCCATACCAGCGCAGAGCCGCGCAACTGTTCAATCGCTGAGGCCGGGCGCATGCTGGCCACGCCCACGGCGTCCCCGACTGTTGTCACCCGGTACCCTTGTTCGGCGAAACGCGACAGGGCGGAGTCGAGCGCGGCGACGGTCTGCTCCCTGTCGCCGCCGCCGTCGTGCATGAGGACCACCTGGCCCTGCGGCCCCGGCGGAGTCAGGTTGGCTTCGATGGCTTTCGTTCCCGGGGTTTGCCAGTCCTCGCTGTCCAGGCTGCTCAGCACGGTGAGGTAGCCCTCGTCCGCCAGTCCGTGCATGGCGGACCACATACCGTTCGCAATGGCCCCGTTGCCCGCGGTGTAGGGCGGTCGCAGCAGGGAAGCCGCCTGGCCCGTCACCCCGACGATGGCATCCTGTCCGCCTTGCACTTCCAGTTCGCGGCGCCAATCGGGTGCTGTGCCAAGGTCGGTGTGAGTCAACGTGTGGACGCCCAGTTCGTGGCCTTCCGCCACGATGCGGCGCACGAGATCCGGGTTGTCCACCGCCGCGGAACCCACGACGAAGAAGGTGGCATGAACGTGGTGCTCCCGAAGTACGTCCAGGATGCGGGGCGTCCATACCGGGTCCGGACCGTCGTCGAACGTCAGGGCGATGGTCCGGTCCGGCGGACTGACGGTGGTCACAGCGCCGCCACGCGAGTCCACCACGGGACCGCCGTGCGAGAGCGTTGTGGGGACGGCGCCGGCGGCCGTGTCAGCAGGCAGGGAATCTCCGGGTACTCCGCCGAGGTGGTGGATGTATCCCTGCACGGCCAGGGCAAGACCCAAGGCCATCAGGGTGGCGAGAAGGACAAACCAATGCGCCCTGACATTGGCGGGAACGTTGCTTTTGGCGGGTCGGGAACCCTTATTCCGGCCGGTCATATTAGGGGTGTGCAGGAGAGGTAGGCCGTGTGGTCTGGCCCGGGGCTGAACCGCTCGCACCGGGGGCGGTGGCGCTGGTGCCCGGGGCTGTTCCGCTGGAGCCGGGGGCAGTTGCACTGGAGCCGGCGCCGGTTCCGAACGGTGCAGCGGGGGCGGGCGCCGCGGTCGGAGCCGGGGCCGGAGCAGCGGCAGGGGCCGCCGGAACGGCGGGTGCAGCGGGTACGACGGCGGTACCGGCCACCGGAGGTAGGGCAGTAACAGCGGAGACGGGCTCGGGGACGGCCGCCGGGGACTGCTCAACAATTGGAACGGCGGGCCCGGTCAAGCCGGCCCGTGGATCCATGGACGGGGGGCTTGATGGCGTTTCGCGGGGCCCGGCGGCGGCGGGCAGGGGAAGGAATGGTGCCGAGGCTCCGGAACCGCCGATGAATGCGGCCAGTACGAGGATGACATATGCCGCCACCAACCCGACGACCCCCAGGCCGATCATCTTGACCCGCCGGAGCCGCCGGCCTGACGCGTCGACAAACACGGGTCCACGGGGAGAGATGGCGGGCGACTGATCGGATGTCTCTTCAGGGGCTTTCATCGAGCATCAACCTTAGAGGACCCGAAATGGCTAGCACAAAACTTCGCGGGTTCTCCCGCCCGCGCCGGCCCACCGGAAGCGCACCCAACAGAGGTATGGATTTGGGGCGGCGGAACTAATGACCCCGGAGCAGGCATTGGCTAGGATCGAGGTTCTACGGTCAGTCAGTCAAGGGCTTGGCGCCTTTTGTGCCCGCAGTGGGCGCCAGGTGTGCAGAGAGGCCACCATGGATGTCACCCAGTCCGCCCAGTACCCGCTCAACCCCTTTCCGCACTATGAACAGATGCGGGCGGCGGCCCCGGTCTTCCAGGATGACCAATCCGGTAGCTGGCACGTGTTCCGCTATGACGATGTCCAGCGGGTGTTGTCCGAGCACGCAACCTTTTCGTCGCGCATGGGCGGCGAAAACCCCTCCGGTACCGGGCAATTGTTCGCGGCGAGCCTGATCACCACCGATCCGCCAAGGCACCGGCAGTTGCGTTCGCTGGTTACGCAGGCTTTCACCCCCAAGTCCGTTGACGCGCTGGCACCGCGCATCGCCGCGCTCACCGGTGAACTCCTGGATGCGATGACCACGGGCGGCGGCAGCGCAGACCTGATCCGGGAGTTGGCCTACCCGTTGCCTGTCATTGTCATCTCGGAGCTGATGGGCATCCCCGCCGAGGACCGGGAGCGGTTCAAGCACTGGTCAGCTGTGGTGGTCAGCCAGACCCGGACGGCTCCGGCAAGCGAAAGACAGGACTCCACCACCTCGGAAATGGTGGAATACTTTCTGGCCCTGATCGACCAGCGCAGGAGCCGGCCCGGCAACGACCTGATCAGCAGCCTGCTGGCCGCGGAGATCGAAGGCCACAAACTGACTGTGCCCGAACTGCTCGGCTTCTGCAGCCTGTTGCTGGTGGCCGGCAACGAGACCACCACCAACCTGATCGGCAACGCCGTCCTGTGCCTGGCGGAGTCGCCCGGCACCCACGCGCGGCTCCTTGACGAGCCCGCCTTACTTCCCCAGACCCTGGAAGAAGTGCTTCGCTTCCGGTCACCGGTCCAGTCCATGTACCGAGTGGCGGCGGCAGAGACCGTTCTCGGCGGCCAGAGAATCCCCTCGGGCGCGCCCATTGTGGCCTGGATCGGGTCAGCCAACCGCGATGAGCAGCAATTCGAGCGCGCGGCAGAATTCGACGTCGACCGCAACCCGAACCGGCACCTTGCATTCGGCCACGGAATCCACTTCTGCCTGGGCGCGCCACTGGCACGGCTTGAGGCCAGGATTGCCCTGGAGTCCCTACTGACCCGCTTTCCCGGGCTTTCGGTGACCCCGGACGCCCAGCTGGAAAGGATGGAAAGCAGCATTGTCTACGGGCTGAAGTCACTGCCCGTCAACTGGCTGCCGGAGTGACGCACGCGGAGCGAGTACTGCCTAACCAAGCCGTCCCCACCGGACCGTGGACCTAGCGGGCTGTCCCCGCCTTTGCGGCGTAGGTGGTCGCTTGGGCACGCACCTGGCGGATATACGCGTCGGACTGGTTATAGGAGTAGACGGCGTCAGTCCACCCTTGTGCTGTGGTGAGGTCGCGGCCGTGGCCGCAGAGGTAGTCCGCCGCACTGAGCGCGGCATCGTCGATGTTGAAGGGGTCCGCTATTCCGTCGCCGTTTCCGTCCCTTCCCGCAAGCCGCCACGTGGAGGGAATGAACTGCATTGGTCCCACCGCGTGGTCCCAGCGCGGGTCACCGTCGAGTGCGCCGCCGTCGGTATCCGGAATGGCCGCAAAACCTGCGCCGTTGAGGCTGGGACCCACGATCGAACCGCTGGCCTGCCCCGCGGGACTCAGGGTGCCACCGCCATGGCTTCCGTGGCCCGATTCAACGAAGCCCACGGCGGCCACCGTGTTCCAGCCGATTCCGCAGCCGGGATTGGAAATATTCGCCGTGGCTGCCGCAGCCACGTAAGCCTGCAGCGCACGGAGAGGGATGTCCGTCTGCGCCGCAGCATCGGCAAGCCACTGCGCATCCGGGCTGGACGTCACATTCACGGCGGTGGTGATGCCGGGCGCCCCCGCAGCGAGCTTGACCGCTGCCCGCGGCGGCGCGGCCATGACCGGGCTGGCTTCGGCCCCGGGCTGCCGCACAAGCCAGAACGAGAAAGCCGCACTGACGCAGGCCACGAAGAGGCTGAAGGCCACAAAGCGTTTTACACGGAGCACCGACTAATCAAACCACCCAGTCCGGACCGACTGCGTCACCGTGTGGGATCGATCATCGTCATGCCTGCCACATTGGCCGTATCGAAACGGGCCAGCATCCCCGCGGCCTCATCCAGCCCGATCACCCGCTCGATGAGCTTTTGTGGTTCAAGCGCCCCGGATTCGATCAGGGCAAGCATTCCGGGGTAGTCTGCCGCAGCCATGCCGTGGCTTCCGAGGACCGCGAGTTCCCAGGCGATGACGCGGGCCATCGGAACCCGGGGGTGGCCGTCAACGGGCGGGAGGAGTCCGATCTGGACGTGCCTGCCGTGGCGGCGAAGACTGAGGAGTGCGTCCGCGCACGTCTGCTCGCTGCCGACGCCGTCAATGGAGACATGGCTTCCGCCCGTGATGGCGTGCACGCGTGCCGGGACGTCTGACCCGTCCGCGGCCAGGACATGGTCGGCGCCCAGCGACGCCGCCACCTCGAGGGCGGCCGGGTTCCGGTCTACCGCCACGACGTTCCCGCCGAGCGCCTTTGCGATCATGACGGCGCTGAGGCCAACACCGCCGGCTCCCACAATGGTGACCCACTCACCGCTGGCCAGCCCGGCGCGGCCGGTGAGCGCACGGTACGCCGTGGCAAAACGGCACCCCAGGCTTGCCGCCGCCTCGAAGCTGACGCCGTCAGGGATGGCCACCAGGTTCGTATCCGCCGCGTGGACCACTACCTGCTCCGCAAAGGAGCCCCAGTGGGTGAATCCCGGCTGCTGCTGGTCCGGGCAAACCTGGGCGGCGCCCGCACGGCACCACCCGCAGGCTCCGCACCCTTCGACAAAGGGCGCCGTCACCCTGTCGCCAACCGCCCACTTGGTCACGCCCGAACCGACGGCGGCAACGACGCCCGCGAACTCGTGGCCCGGAACATGCGGCAGCACGATGTCGTCGTGGCCTGCCCAGGCATGCCAGTCACTGCGGCACAGGCCGGTAGCTGCAACAGTGATGGCTGCGCCGCCGGCAGGGAGCTCCGGAGCGGCGACCTCCTGAACGGACAGTGGGCCGGCTATCCGGTCCATGATCATCGCGCGCACAACGTCCTCCCGTACCGCTTTCTTTCCATGCCAACTCTAGAGAACGTTGATGGCAATGACGATGCCGATGATGATGGCCGCTGCGAGCCCCAGAATCATGTAAAGACCGGCCTTCATTGGGCTCGTCTGGACGGGCGCGCCCGTTCCCGGAAGGATCGCCTGCCAGGCCTTGATGATTTCGAGCCCCTCGTAGTACGAGAACATCATCAAAGCACTCCCGGCGACGCCTGCCGCCCCACCCAATCCCCCCGCAGGGCTCATGGCCGCACCCGCCGAGGCGGCACGGTTGAGGGCTGTGCGGTCCTTGTAGTCGTCGGAGGCCGCCTTCATCTCCGCCTTCTGCTCCGGCGACGGGCCCGGCGACATGGAGGCCCCAACGCCCAGCAGGTCATACTTGCGGCCCTGGACTGTGACCACCATCGTTCCCATGCTGGTGAACCGGAATGACGCCTGCTGCACAGGCAAAGAGAGCACGCTCACTCCGGCAGCATCCACCATGCGGAACGTCCCGGAGGAATCCATACTGACTATCACGGGCACCGTCCTGGCTCCGTTGATCATGCTTTTGCGCCAGTACAGCAGGGACTTCATGGGGGTGGCAGGATCGGGTACTGGAATCGTCATGCCCACAGCTTAGGAGGAAATCCAGGCAGCTGGACGTAACGGACATGGGGAGTTCTCCCCGCCTGTCCGGTTTCCGGCACCCCTGGGGCTGTGCCTCCCCCGTGGCTATCATCAGGCATGGGCAGAAGGAACTACCTCATTGAGGGCGGCTCAGGCACCGGTAAGACCTCAGTCTGCTACGAATTGCGGCGGCGCGGCTATCACGCCATCAACGGCGACCGCGAACTCGCCTACCAGGGTGACCCGCTGACGGGTGAACCAGTATCAGATGTCACCGGCGTGTGTGCGCACCATCATCACCTGTGGCGGGTGAACGACGTCAGGGCGCTGGCAGCAGACCGGCAGGAGGCAGTGACGTTCTTCTGCGGAGGGTCGAGGAACCTCGCCGCGTTCATTGACCTGTTCGATGGCGTCTTCGTCCTCGAAGTGGACCAGGAGACCCTGGGGCGCCGCCTTAACGCGCGTCCGCAGGACGAATGGGGCGGGCGTGAGGCCGAACGGAAGCTGATTGAACACCTGCATGAAACGCGGGAGGAGATCCCGGCAGGTGGCATCGCCGTCGACGCCACCGCACCGCTCCCCCAGGTGGTCGACGATATCCTGCGCCGGGTCCAGCAGGCAGACCCGGAGTGACAGCCCCTGGCCGTACTGTCAGCGCACCACTTTACGGTGGCCGGCGTCCAACCGCTGCGTCCACCCCCGCGAATCGAGGTGCTCCAGCAGGGGAACCGCGGTCCGGCGCGTTGTGTCCAATGCCTGGCGTGCCTGGCTGGTGGTGAAGGGTTGTTCCAGGCCGGCGAGGGTGCGCATCGCAAGGGCCGGAGCCGTGGGCAGCAGCACCACGCCGTCACGCAGCCGCAGCAGGCGGCCCGTGCGTTCGGCGGCAGCGAGCTCCCGGATGCCTAAGCCCAGCCGGGCCAGTTCCTCGGATTCCGGCGCCTGAAACGCATGGGCGGTGAGCCGGCGCTCCAGCTCCGTGATCGCCGCCTCGATGGGGCCAAGGTTGCCCTCGCTGCCCGGCAGCCTGATGTGGCCCGCCGACTGTTCCAGGGCGGCCCCGCGGATGACGTGCGCAAGCAGCCTCTCATCGGGCAGTCGAAGAAGGTCGCGCGCTGCGCCCATGGAAAGGCCTGGGGCCAAGGGGTCGCGCTCCTGCAGAGCCTGGACGGCGTTGCGGAGCTGGTGCTGCCAGGCCTCAAGGACCGGAGCGTGCACCCACCAGTCATCGATGACCTTGACGCCCGGGTGCGTCCCGGCGTCGTTGCCCGACAGCAGCCCGAGCCGGCGCAGATGTTCCACCTGCACGGCCTTGCGGGCTGCCACCTCCCCCAGCACGTCTCCGGCTGGGTCCATGCCCGCCAGCCGCTGGGCCCAGTGGGCGCCGTCACCGCGCCGCCGCAATTCCGGCGGATCGGCGTCGAGGATGCGTGCTCCGCCCAGCACCGAGCGGCTGCCGGGGTCCCGGAGTACCAGCCGGTCTCCCAGGACGAGAGGCAGGTGCCGGTCGAGGACGAGCCGGGCGTGGTCGGCGCCGAACGGACGCAGCCGGGCCGGCACTGATGCGGTGCCAACATGGACCATGAGCTGCTCCGGCACATCCGTATAGGCCACGCCGGTGGTCCGTTGGATGCCCACGACGCCGGTGGCTGGCCACGCGTCGGGGGTGAGAAGCGCGTCCCCGCGGCGAACGTCCGCAGCCGAAAGGTCCCGCAGGTTCAGGGCAACACGGCTGACCGGCGCCACGGAAGGGTACGCGGTGTCGCGGCTTTGCAGGCCGCGGACGACGACGGACCTGGTTCCAAAGTGCCCCAGCAGGCTCAGCCGGTCGCCTTGGGCGATCGTTCCCGCTGCCAGCGTTCCGGTCACCACAGTGCCGGAACCTGTGATTGTGAACGAGCGGTCCACCCACAACCGGACCCGCCCTTCGGTGGTGGGATGGGGCACGTTGGCCAGGACGCCGTCGAGCGCTGAACGAAGGTCAGGCAGGCCGGTGCCGTCGATGGCGGATACGGCAACGGAGGGCGCATCCCGCAGGCCAGTTCCTGCCAGCTCAACGCGGGTCCGTGCCAGTACCTCTGCCACGCGCTGGCTGGACGCCCGGTCGGCCCGGCTGAGGACCACTACGCCGTGTTCGATGCCAAGAGCCGCCACGGCGTCCCGGTGGTCGCTCGACTGGGCCTGCCAGCCTTCGTCGGCTGCTACGACGAAACAGACCACGGGCGCGGGCCCGAGTCCGGCCAGCATGTTGCCCAGGAACCGTTCGTGGCCGGGGACGTCAACGAACGCCACATCCTGTCCGGACGGCAGCGTTGTCCAGGCGTATCCCAGGTCGATGGTCAGCCCGCGGCGCCGTTCTTCTTCCCAACGATCCGGCTCCATGCCGGTGAGGGCACGGACAAGGGTGCTCTTGCCGGAGTCCACATGCCCGGCGGTGGCAACGACGTGCACGCTCAGCCCACCCTGCCTGCGTTCGCGACGTCGAGGGTTGCCAGCGCGTGCCGTACCGCCTCGAGGACCCGGTCATCATCCGCGGCGGGAACGCAGCGCAGATCGATCAGGCAGGAGCCGTCGTGGACACGCGGCAGCACGGCGGGATCGCCGGTACGCAGGAGCCGGGCCAGCCGTTCGGGGAGCCGGAGCGCCCAACCGGGCAGCGGAAAACCGGGGGCTCCCCCGCCGCCTACCCTGCCGTCATGCGGCACCACCGGTACTCCCAGTTCACGGGCCAGCCGCTCGGTGCGGCGCCGCAATTGCCCGGCGTCGGCGTGCAGCGCCTGCATGACGGGCGGCGTACCGCCCGCGACGGTCGCCTCAAGGGCTGCGAGGGCGAGTTTGTCGGCCCGCACGGCCCGGGCGAGCGGGTGTCGGGCCAGCCGGGTGATGACTTCCTTGCGGCCCAGCAGCAGGCCTGCCTGGGGTCCGCCCAGCAGTTTGTCGCCGCTGGCGATGACGACGTCGGCCCCGGCAGCCAGGGCGGAGGAAACATCGGGTTCATCAGGGAGGTGCGGGTCGGGTGCCAGCAGCCCGCTGCCAAGGTCGGCCACAAGGGATACCCCGTTTGCCTGTGCCAGCGGGCCAAGGTCGTGCAGCGGAACAGCGGACGTGAAACCGTCAACCCGGAAGTTGCTCGGATGGACCTTGAGGACGCAGCCTGTGTCGGGGCCGAGGGCTCCGACGTAGTCGTGCAGGTGGGTGCGGTTGGTGGTGCCCACTTCCCGAAGCCTTGCCCCGGTCGATTCCATCAGGTCGGTGAGCCTGAAGCCGGCACCGATTTCGACGAGTTCGCCCCTGCTCACCACCACCTCCCGGCCGGCGGCCAGGGCTGTGGTGGCCAGCACCAGCGCAGCTGCACCGTTGTTGACCACCAGCGCGTCCTCGGCGGCGGGACAGGCGGCGAGCAGCGCCGCGCGGGCCCCTGCGCCCCGGCGGGAGCGGCTTCCGTCAGCCAGGTCGAGCTCCACGTCAACGTAGCCGCTGGCTGCGATAACAGCTTCGACCGCAGCCGCCGAAAGGGGTGCCCGCCCCAGGTTGGTGTGGACGATGACGCCGGTTGCGTTCAGCACCGGACGCAGGGTGGTTGCCGTGCGGCGGGCGATGGCGGCCAGCAGGACCGGCTCAACCTGGTCCGGAGGGAGGTCGCCGCGCCGGGCCTGCTCCTGGATGTCCCGGACGAGTTCGCGGATCACGCGCTCGTTCAGCCGGGTACGGGCCTCGCGGACGGCAGGCAGTGCCAGCAGGTCGTTGGTGCGGGGAATCAGGCGCCGGGGATCGACGTGGTCCACAGCCCTCCTCATATCGCGGCATCCATAGCCGAAAGTTGGCGGTGGCGGACGGGAATCGAACCCGCCAGGCCGAGATGCTCAGCCTCACCGGTTTTGAAGACCGGGGGGCCCACCAGGACCCGGACGCCACCGCGCCTCAATATAGCAGGGTTGGCTTGAGGGGTACGCTAGGCGGGTGAATGAGGCACAGACGTCCATCCAGCAACTCGAAGAGGCCGCCGTCGGCACGCTCCGGCTCACAGGCTACGCACATGGCGGGGGTTGTGCCTGCAAAATTCCGCCCGGAGAGCTGGAAGACGCGGTCCGCGGGCTGATCGGCCAGCCCGGTGCGGAGGTGTTGGTTGGCCTGGACAGCGGCGACGATGCCGCGGCCGTCCTGGTGCGCGATGACCTTGCGGTCTTGACCACTGCCGATTTCTTCACCCCTGTTGTCGACGACGCCTTTGACTGGGGCCGGATCGCTGCCGCCAATGCGCTCTCGGACATTTACGCCATGGGCGGCAGGCCGGTGACGGCCATCAACCTGGTCGGCTGGCCCCGTGATGTCCTGCCGATGGAACTGATGACGGAGGTCCTCCGGGGCGGCCTGAGTGTGGCGTCGGAGGCCGGTTGCCCCGTTCTTGGCGGCCATTCCATCGACGATCCCGAGCCAAAGTACGGCATGGCCGTCACCGGCGTGGCCCATCCCGACCGGCTGCTGCGCAATGACGCGGCCCAGCCCGGGTTGCCCATCACGCTCACCAAGCCGATCGGCGTCGGGCTTCTCAACAACCGGCACAAGACGTCCGGTGAGGTCTTCGCCGAGGCGATAGAGACGATGGCGGCCCTCAACCGGGACGCCTCTGAGGCGGCGGTGGCCGCCGGCGTCCGTGCCGCGACGGACGTCACCGGCTTCGGCCTGCTGGGCCACCTCTACAAGATGGTCCGGGCCTCGGAAGTGGGCGCAGTGATAGACCTGAAGGCCGTACCGGTCATTGACGGAGCCCGCGAGGCGCTGCGCGACGGCTTTGTCTCCGGCGGGACCCGACGCAATCTCGACTGGGTGCGTCCGCACCTGGAGGCGGCGCCGGGCATCACCGGGGACGACCTGCTGCTGCTGGCCGATGCCCAGACTTCCGGCGGCCTGCTGGTGGTCGGCGAGCTGCCCGGGCACCCCGTCATCGGTCACACCACTGCCGGGCGGGGCATTCAGATCCGCTGAAACCCGGCGGTTGCTCAGCTGCCGGTGGTGATTGCGTCGCCGGTAACACCTGCCGCGCGGCGGGCGGCGAGGCGGTTTTTCTGCGGCTCGATCGTGTACCGCGGGTCCTTGGCAGAAGCCAGTCCTGCTTCGAACACGCCGAACCGGGTCAGTGCCGACGCAGTCAGCAAAGCCAGGCCTGAAGCAGCAGCTGCGACGCGGTTGCGGCCGCCCAGCAAGGTTCCCAGGCCGCCGGCAAGTGCCAGCCGCTCGCTCCACTTCAGCATGGCGCCTGCCTTGCCCTGGTGCAGGGGCTCGGCTGCGACTGGGTCCATCCGGCGCTCCATCACCTTCATGGCGACCACGTCGCCTATGACGCCGAGTACGGCGAGTTTCTGGGCGGGTCCAGTCTCGCGCACCGGTGTGGTGACCATGGCGAGTCCTGCCGAAGCGAGGCACGCGGAACTCACGAAGACAAAGGGCAGTTCCTCGTGGGCGGCGTTCCATGTGGGTGTGGCGGTGTCGCCGAGCAGTACCGCCGTGTAAGCCGCCAGCGGGCCCGCGAACACGGCAGCTTCGACGCCCGCGGGACCTTCGACAGCCTGCAGCACCTTGCGCAAGGGCCCCAGCGGCAGCCGGTTTCCGCTCAACCGGTCAATTTCCGCCACTGCCGAGACGCCCGCCCCAGCACTGAATGCGCTGAGGATCCAGGAGCCCACACTCATCGGGGAGGTCACTTTGAAGGTCCGCAGCATATGCAGGAAACGCTCCGGCCTGCCCAGGTCCTTTACCAGGGCAACGGCCCCGGCACTTACTGCCGCCAAGGCGCCCAGCCGGGCATTCCGGCGGAGTACCGGCCGGCCGGTCAGCTGCCCGCCGAGGCCCAACAGCGCCGAACCGGCCGCCACGCCGCCCAGGAACAGGTAAATGGCAACGTCATCGCCCCACGGTGCCGGCTTGACCACGGGACGGCCGTAATACGAGGTGAACTCCGGCTCCGGAACCATGGGCATTTCACGCGAACCATCGCCGTTGTCACGGCGGCGGCGCATCCCGGGTTTGCCGCCCTGCCGGCGGCGCCTGGCAGGCTCGGCCGGCCGGAAGTTGTCGAACTCGGAAAGGGTCACGCCCGTCCTCCCAGGAAAACCAGTGCTGCGGCCGCAGCCATGCCCGCTACTGCCATGCCTGCCCGCTTGTACATTTGCGGCAGGTCGGCAGTTGGGACACGTGGGTCCGGCGGAAGCCCGTACACCTCGGGCTCATCCAGCAGCAGGAAGACCGATCCGGTGCCGCCGACCCCGTCGTGCTCGTTCGCCCCGTAAAGCCTCGCCTCTGTCATGCCCTGCGCGTGCAGCGTGGCCACCCGTTCCCGGGCCGTGTCCACCATGTCGTCGTGGTCGCCAAATTTGATGGACGTCGTCGGGCATGCCTTGGCGCAGGCGGGCGTCTCGTCGGCCACCAGCCGGTCGTAGCAGAGGGTGCACTTCTGGGCGATGCCCTCGTTGGGAACGGAGGGGTGCTTGGCGTGCTGTTCCTCCCTGCTGGTGGCCACCTTGACGGTGCCGTTGCTTCGGCGCTCGATGACGCCGAAGGGGCATCCGGCGACGCAGGTTCCGCAGCCGTTGCAGACATCGTCCTGGACCACGACAGTGCCGAACTCGGTGCGGAAGAGCGCCCCGGTCGGGCAAACGTCAAGGCACCCGGCGTGGGTGCAGTGCTTGCAGACGTCCGAGGACATCAGCCACCGGAAGTCCGCCGTGTCCGGGGGCGTCGTATCCGCCCCTGCCAGGTCTGTCGCAGCGGACCCTGCCGGGGCGGGAGGGCCAATGCGGGGCATGCCCAGGCTGACCAGGGCCCGCCCGGACTCGCGTGCCTCGGCAATTCGTTCCTGGCCCTGCTCAATGAACGCCACATGCCGCCAGGTACTGGCGCCCAGTGATCCCGTGTTGTCGTAGGAAGAACCGAGCAGTTCGAGGTTTCCGTCCTGCGGGTTGTGGTTCCATTCCTTGCAGGCAACCTCGCAGGCCTTGCAGCCTATGCAGATAGACGTGTCAGTAAAGAACCCCTTGCGCGGATGATTGTGCTCCCAGTGGGCATCTGCGGTGGGGTCGGTCGGTCCGGACAGCTGGCCCATCTAGTTCTCCAACGTCTGGTCGGCGCCCGGCATGCTGCCCGTGGGCAGCGGCAATCCGGGCGGGGCGGTCTGTGCTTCAGGTGAGGCTGTGGCGGTGACGGTCATCAGCGCGGACCACCGTCCGCCCGGCCATCCCGGCCCAGGGAGGGTTTGATGCCTTCCGCCGCCGGATCAGTGACCGCTTGGTTACCGGTCTCTGTGGTGACTCCTGCCCGGACCTGGTACTCACTGACCAGGTCGAGAAGTTCCCGCCCGCGCGGCCTGCGGCCCGGCCGAATGTCACACGAGGCCACTTTGGACTCCTGGATCTGGACGTTGGGGTCCAGCGTCACACCCAGCAAATCGTTGGCCGCGTCGCCGCTGACCACGGCATTGCTGCCGACGCCCCAGTGGTAGGGCAGCCCGATCTGGTGCACGGTGTGCCCACCAACAGCCAGGGGCCGCATCCGGTCAGTGACCAGCACCTTCGCTTCGATGGCGGACCGGGCCGAGATGATCGTTGCCCACCCATAGGGCTCCAATCCCCGCTCAGCAGCCAGTTCCGGCGAGACCTCGCAGAACATCTCCGGTTGCAGCTCCGAAAGGTAGGGCAGCCAACGGCTCATCCCCCCTGCGGTGTGGTGCTCCGTGAGCCGATACGTGGTGAAGACGTACGGGTAGACGTCGACGCCATTGGTGCCGGCGCTTGGCGCACTGAGGTTATCCGACCGCGGGAACATCAGGCGTGCCGGGCTCTGCTGCTGCGGATACAGCGCGTTCGCCACGGGTGATTCCTGGGCCTCGTAATGGGTGGGAAGGGGCCCATCCACGAGGCCCTTAGGCGCAAACAACCAGCCCTTGCCGTCGGCCTGCATGATGAACGGATCATCCCCGCTGAGCGCGGCGGGGCCACCCACCGAGGGATCGGGTTTGCTGCCGGGGGCGAGAGTCGGCGGGAAGTCAGGGACGTCGTCGCCGACCCACTTACCCTGCTCCTCGTCCCACCAGATGTATTTCTTACGTTCGCTCCACGGCTTGCCGGCCGGGTCAGCGGACGCGCGGTTGTACAGGATCCGTCGGTTGGCCGGCCACGCCCAGCCCCACTCGGTCGCCGCGGGGCCCTGCTCCTGGCCCGGCTTCCGGTCGGCGGCGTGGTTGATCCCCTCGGCGTAGACACCGGTGTAGATCCAGCAACCCGCCGTCGTGGAACCGTCGGCACGGAGTTCGGTATAGGCGGAAAGGGGCTTGCCGGCATCCGGGCCGGTCAAGTGACGGCCGTTGATCTCGGCAAGAACCGCCTCCGGGTCCGGATCGCCGTGCTCGTCCGTGGGGTAGTCCCACGTCAGGTCCAACAGCGGCCGGTCCCGTTCGTCGTCCGAGCCTGCCAACTTCTCCTGAATCCGCTTACCCAGTTCGTAGAAGAACTGCAGTTCGCTCTGGCACTCCCCGGGCGGGGCCACCGCCTGGTGGCGCCACTGCAGCAGCCGCTGGGTCTGGGTAAAGGACCCGGCCTTCTCCACGTGGGTTGCCGCCGGCAGGAAAAAGACTTCGGTCTCGATATCCTCGGTGCGGAGCTCGCCGGATTCAATCTCCGGGCCGTCCTTCCACCAGGTTGCCGACTCGATCATGTTCAGGTCGCGGACCACCAGCCACTTCAGGTGGGACATGCCGAGGCGCTGCATCCGACCATGGGCCGAGCCCACCGCCGGGTTTTGGCCGAGCAGGAAGTAGCCTTCCACCTCGTCCCGCAGCATGCTCATTACGGTTTCGTAGGTCCCGTGCGCACCGGTCAGCCGGGGCAGGTAGTCGTACGCCCAGTCGTTGTCCGCGGTCGCCGCGTCACCCCACCATGCCTTGAGGAGGCTGATGGTGTACGCGTCGGCGTTGGCCCAGAACCCCTTTTGGTTCTTCGAGGCGTTCGCCGCCAGGTACTCCTCCAGAGTGTCGTGGCGGCCGGCGCTTGGCATGGGCAGGTACCCGGGCAGCAGGTTGAACAGCGTCGGAATGTCGGTGGAGCCCTGGATGCTGGCATGGCCGCGCAGGGCCATGATCCCGCCGCCGGGGCGACCCACGTTCCCCAGCAGTAGCTGGAGGATGGCCGCGGCCCGGATGAACTGAGCCCCGAGGGAGTGCTGGGTCCATCCCACTGCGTAGGCGAAGCAGGTGGTCCGGTCGCGGCCGGAGTTCTCCGTAATGGCCTTCGCCAAGTAGGCAAAGTCCGCTTCGCTGATGCCGCACATGTCGCGCACCATCTCCGGGGTGTAGCGGGCGTAGTGCCGCTTCACGATCTGGAAGACGGTCCGGGGGTTCTGGAGTGAGTCGTCCCGCAGCACCTCGGCGTGTTCGAGGGGCGGGCCGCCGCTGCCGAAGGCGTCGCCGGCGGCCCGAGCCCCGGCGTCGGCGCCGTGTTCCGGGCCGGCCGGTTCGCCAATGGCGCCGTCCTCGGCTTCGTCATAGGCCCAGGACGAGTTGTCGTAGGCACCCTTTTCCGGGTCGAACCCGGAGAACAGCCCGCCAAGGTCCTCGGCGTCGCGGTAGTCCTCGTGGACCAGCGTGGCAGCGTTGGTGTACGCGGTGACGTACTCCTTGAACCACAGGTCATTCGTGAGGACATAGTTGATGAGCGCGCCAAGGAGCACCACATCAGAGCCTGCACGGATGGGAATGTGCGTATCCGAGACGGCTGAGGTCCGCGTGAACCGTGGGTCCACGTGGATGACCTTCGCTCCGCGGGCTTTAGCCTCCGCCACCCACTGGTATCCCACGGGATGGCACTCGGCCATGTTTGACCCCTGGATGACGATGCAGTCGGCGTTGGCCATGTCCTGCAGTGATTGCGTTGCACCACCGCGTCCAAACGAGGCTCCCAAACTGGGAACCGTGGCGGAGTGTCATATGCGCGCCTGGTTCTCGGTCTGCACCGCCCCTGCGGCTGTGAAGAGCTTCTTGATCAGGTAGTTTTCTTCATTGTCCAGGGTGGCGCCACCAAGCGACGCGATGCCCATGGTGCGGCGAAGAAGCCGGCCCTGGTCGTCTTCCTGCTGCCAGGTCCTGCGGCGCGATTCGATGAACCGGTCCGCCACCATCTCGACGGCGGTGGCCAGATCCAGGTGTTCCCACTCCTTGGAGCGCGGCGCACGGTAAAGCACTTTGGTCTGCCGGCCGGGTGAATTGACCAGCTGTTCGCTGGCAGAGCCCTTGGGGCACAGCCGGCCGCGCGAAATGGGTGAGTCCGGATCGCCCTCGATCTGGACCACTTTTTCGTCCTTGACGTAGACACGCTGCCCGCAACCGACTGCGCAGTACGGACACACGCTCTGGACGACGCGGTCAGCAGTAGCTGTGCGCGGGACGATGGCCTTGGTCTTGGCCGAGGTGACTGCGGGCCCACGGCCCAGCAGATCCCCCGTACTCAGCTGACGGACGACCGGCCATTGAAGAAAACTTCGCGGTGCCATTTCTGGAGCATATCCCGAAGCTTGCCCAAAGCAACAGGTCAACCCTGGGCGTGTCCTTCCCTTCCCAGGTACGACACTGGACCGGCGAGTACCAGGCCAGCCAACCGTGCACGTGGGTGCCGCAGCAGCCATGGCACCCCTCGCGGTCACACAGCCCGGGATGTATGTGCTGGCGCCGTCTTGGGAGGGAGGTCGTTGGCCTCTGGCGGCAATGACTGCAGAATGCGAGAGTTGGAGGCGTGTCCGATGACGTCTCCGGTTCCCCGCCCGCGGAGGAAGCTATCGGCAGCCGACGCAGGGTCAGCGACATGTTCCGTGCCCTCCACGAGCGGAACTTCGCGTTGTTCTGGACTGGCCAACTCGTGTCCGGAACCGGGACATGGATGCAGACAGTCGCGATGGCTTGGCTGGTGCTGACGATCAGCAAGTCAGCCGCGGTTCTGGGATTGGTTACAATGCTTCAGTTCCTGCCGATGTTGCTGTTTGTGCTTCCGGCGGGGGTGGTGGCAGACCGGATATCGAAGTGGAAGATCCTCCTGGCTGCCCAGTCGTTGGCGGCGCTGCAGGCCATTGTGCTCGGTTCCCTGCTCCTGGAAGGAACACCCGAGATCTGGCAATTGGCCGTTCTTGCTGCCGCGCTGGGGCTTTCCAATGCATTCAATAATCCGGCCCAGCAGGCGTTCATTGCCGAAATGGTAGGTGGATCCCTGACGGCAGATGCAGTGGCCGTGAACAGTGTCCAGTTCAACGCAACACGGATGATCGGTTCCGGATTGGGTGGAGTGGCCGTCGCCCAACTGCCGGCTTACGCGGTTTTCTTCATCAATGGCGCAAGCTTCGGGGCATCCCTGCTGGCCCTTGTCCTCATGCGCCGGTCGGATCTGCGCAAGGTCCACGGGGAGAACGCCAAGGGTCTGGGGGCATTGCGGGAGGGCTTGGGGTTCGCTTTCCGGACGCCGCCAGTGTTCTTCATCCTCGGAAGCGTGGCCATCGTTGGGACTCTGGGTTTCAACTGGCCCGTGGCTGGACCGTTGATCGCAGACCGGCTGCTTGGCATCGGTCCTGATGGATTTGGGGCCCTCATGTCGGCCCTGGGTGTTGGGTCATTGGCTGCCGGGTTAGGTCTGGTTGTTTTTGGCGGTGGGACGGAACACAGGATCATCGCTTCAGGGGCGTTGCTGGCGGTCTTCCTTACCGGGCTGGGAATTTCGCCGTCCTATCCACTGAGTCTTGCGCTGATGTTCCTCGCCGGACTGAGCGGCACAACATTTACCACCACAGTCAACGCGCGCCTGCAGAGCCTGGTGCCGGACCGGCTCCGCGGACGCATCATGAGTCTTTTCGTCCTTCTGCTGATCGGCAGCACCCCAGTGGGTGCCTCGCTTCTTGGTCTGGGCGCCGAAACGCTGGGCGCCACTGCCACGCTTGTCCTGTTCGGAGTTAGTTCCGGACTCGGGCTTGGCGTTATGGTGTTGGTCCACCGACTGCGCACGGTGGGCAGGGACGAACGGTGAGCAGGTGCAGGTCCTTCCTCATCGCACGCTTCACGCCGATACGGCTAACTAGTCAACAGCAAAGCGAGGCGAAGGTTGCAGCAGGATCACAGCTTTGACGAC
Organism: Pseudarthrobacter enclensis; assembly: GCF_030811655.1. Taxonomy (GTDB): domain Bacteria; phylum Actinomycetota; class Actinomycetes; order Actinomycetales; family Micrococcaceae; genus Arthrobacter; species Arthrobacter enclensis_A. The sequence goes on from NZ_JAUSRE010000005.1 coordinate 207,023, forward strand.
GGCGGCGCGGTGAACCAACACGCCGCAGATCCGGGCGATTCGCCCAGGGCCCCGACGATCGACGACCTGCTGTTTGAGAGCCGGTTGGGACTTGAGCGTGTTCACCCCTCGGACCTTGGCGCGGAGATGGCAGCCGGCGCCGTTGTCGTCGACACGCGCCCCGTCGAACAGCGCGACCGCGACGGTGACCTCCCGGGAGCCGTGGTCATTGACCGCAACGTTCTCGAATGGCGGCTCGATCCGGCCAGTGCGCACCGGCTTCCGATGGCTGACGACTACGCCCGGCGGATCGTGGTGGTGTGCAATGAGGGCTACAGCTCCAGCCTTGCTGCCCACACCCTCCAAAGGCTGGGCCTTACCCGCGCGACCGACCTCATCGGCGGCTTCCAAGCCTGGGCGGCGCTGCGGGGCCGCTCCTAGGATTCCCTCTCCGCAGACCTACCGCCAGGAGCCCCCTGGGCACGGCTGCGTGGGTGCCAACGCCATGAAGTTGCCCGTACCCGTGCCGCCTCATTGAGCGCGGGCACCGTGTTCCTCAGAGGCCGGTTGCAGGCAGCCCAACCCATCCTGCTGTCATGGACGTGACCTGGCCGCCGTCGAGGTCGTTGAGCTTTGTGGCGACAAAGTCGCGGGCCCATTTGGATGTTTGGATCCGGAAGGCTGGGGACGTTGCCTGCAAGGTCTCCAGCACGACGTTGGCGACGTCCTCCGGCGCCTGTGCGTTGGCACTGGCAAACTGACGTCGTGTGCGCTCAAGGTAGGCCTTCAGGGCTGATTCGTAGGGGCCTGCAGCGGCGAGCATGCGCCCAGTATCCATCCGGGCATTGGCAACGAAGTCACTGGAGACCGCGCCGGGTTCGATGATGTAGACACCAACTCGGGCGCTCTTTGCTACCGGCTGGAGGCTTTCCAGGAAGCCCTCCACTGCAAACTTGGCAGCGCAATAGGCCTCGTTGAACGGCTGCCCAACAACTCCCCCCACCGAACTGATTGTGACAACCCGGCCGCCACTCTCCCTGAGCAGTGGCATAAACGCCCGTGTCGTGGCGACGACCCCGAAGTAGTTAACTTCCATCGCGTCACGGAAGTCCTTCATCTCCAGGCCCTCAAGGGATCCGACCGTTGCACTGCCGGCGTTGTTGATCAGCGCATCCAGCCTGCCGTAGGCGCTGCGGCAGTAATCGGATTCCCGCTCAATGGTGGCCGCATCAGTGACGTCCAACAGGCGAATGTCCAACTCCACTCCAGCGTCCGCCGCCTCCGCGCGAAGCGCGCCAACCCCTTCCGGTGCACGCATCGTTGCTATGGTCCGCCAACCCGACCTTGCAGCGGCGAATGCTGTGGCCCGGCCGATCCCGCTCGAAGTTCCGGTGATCAGGACAGTGCGCTCATTTTGGGGCTTGGATTGAACAACCACGGCTTTAGTCCTCGTTCCGAGTTCGTCGAGGGCCGTCGAGGCATCGGCAACCCATTCCTTCGATGATTCCCCGCTTGCCAGTGCCAGACAAGGACAAAGTGTTGATGAAGGGGCCGGTAAAGTGAAGCTGGAACCCCTACGAAGGAGCCATGAACCTTGAATATCAAGACCGCCGTGCCGATTGCTCTCACGGGGTTGACCCTCTGCCTGGCCGCCTGCTCCGCGGAGGCTCCGAAGGAGAGTTCCAGCACAGGCTCATCTACCCCGGTACAACAGAGCCCCGCTGCCACCTCGGGGTGGGCCTTTATGCCGGCCAACGGGGCAGCCGGCATCAAAGCCGCGGGGCTTGACGTCCTTTCTGCAGAAGGCAGCGCGGAGCACATCCACGCCCACCTGGATGTGATCTCCGATGGTCACGCAATACCCGTGCCCGCCGACATCGGCTTCAGCTTCGGTTCCAACGGACAGCCCAACGGGATCTCCGCATTGCACACCCACGACCCCTCCGGGATTATCCACATCGAAGCACCTACCGCTGGTGTTACCTACACTCTCGGTCAGGTTCTTACCGAGTGGGGTGTCCTGGACGGGAAAGACAGCACCCCGGGAAGCGCCCACTCCAGCACCGGCGATTGGCAGGTCTACGTCAACGGGACCCAGCAGCCGGGTGACCCTAAAGACACGCCGCTTCGATCCCACGACGAAATCCTGCTGGTCCACGGACCCGCGCCTGCAACAATTCCCAGTTCCTACAGCTTCCCCAGCGGCTACTGACCCGCGGCCCCATAGTTCCCCGGGACCGTACAACCCCACCCACAGCGGGTGGAAGGCCCTTTAGCCCGAACCGCCGGGAGTTCACTGTTGCGGGTCACATCAGGAGATGTAGGCGCCGTTGGGACCAACGTGGATCACGCCACCCTGGTAGTTTTGGGCGACGCTTCCATCATTTCCGGTGGGGTACTCATCACTTGTTGGGTAGCCGAGCCGGCCCGATTCAAATCCTGTCGAGGCCCAGATGGATCGGATTGCCCCGACAGAGAGGTGCGCTCCGGTGGCGGGCGACCAGATGATGGCCCCACCCTGATAGTTCTGGTAGACGCCGCCGTCACGCAGTCCGCCTACTTCGTCAGTAGTCGGGTATCCCAGGCGTCCGCCCTCGAATCCTGTTGCCGCCCACTCCCCCCGGATCGCCCCTGTAGAGACGTGCGCTCCCGTGGCGGGCGACCAGATGATGGCCCCACCCTGATAGTTCTGGTAGACGCCGCCGTCACGCAGTCCGCCTACTTCGTCAGTAGTCGGGTATCCCAAGGCGCCGCCTTCAAAACCTGTTGCCGCCCAGAGGTCCCGGATGGCGCCGGCTGAGACGTGCGCTCCCGATGCGGGCGAGTAAAGGATGCATCCGTGTTCGAAGCACTGGTACGCCCCGTTGTCCTTGAGTCCGTTGACCTCTCCCGTCGTAGCTGCTCCAAGGGCTCCGTTCAGCGACGCTGCCTTGGCTGCTATCGGGGACAGGGGGGCCGCGGGTGCGGGGGGATAGACGACGGCGGCCGAGGCATCGACGAGGCCGGCACCGCAGCCGCCTGAACAGGTTCCGGGAAGGGGGCGGGCGGTTTCTTCAAGCTTCGTCTTGATCTGGGCCGGTGTCAGGGTGGGATCGGCGGCCTTCATGAGCGCACCAACCGACGCTGCCATCGGCGTCGCCATCGACGTACCCATCATGTAGCCGTACGTCTCTGCCCCTGGAGTCGTTGTCCCGGCGTTGAGCGTGGAGAGGATGCCTGCCCCCGTGTCGCCTCCGGGAGCCATGATGTCAACTGCAGGACCGAAATTTGAGTATGAGGCCCTGGAACCTGACTGGTTGGTGGCGCCGACGGTGATGACGTTGTTGCAGTTCGCCGGCGTGCTGTTCGATGCGAGCTGGTTCTCGTTGCCGGCAGCCACAAAAACGGCCGAACCACGGCTCACGGCACCGTCGATGGCCGCCTGTAAAGTAGCGCTGCAGGCTGCCGTCCCGCCAAGGCTCAGGTTGATAGTTTGTGCCGGGTTGCCATTGGCGGGCACGCCCGTCACGGCCCCACCGGACGCCCAGGTGATGGCATCAGAAATATCCGAGAGATAGCCGCCGCAGTCACCCAGTGCGCGGACGGGTTCGATTTTCACCCCGGGAGCCGCGCCACTGACACCTTCTCCGTTATTGGCAACGGCGGCGATGATTCCGGCTACATGCGTTCCGTGCCAGGAAGAATTGGAGGTTGAGGCGGAGCCGCAGGCACCCGAAATCCGGTAATCTCCCGGGTCGGATGCGTCTGGGTCCCTGCCGTCGCCGTCACCTGAAGTCGCTGGGTCGGCAATCATGTCGTACCCGGCAATGACGTTGGCATTGAGGTCGCTGTGGGCGGTAATACCGGTGTCGATCACGGCCACCACCTGGCCTGCTCCCGTGGTCCTGTCCCACACAGCCGGGACCCGGATTCCGACGTTGGGATCGGACAAAGCCCACTGCCTGGAGTAGTAGGTGTCATTGGGAGTGGACGTCGGCTGCATGAGAATGTCGGGCTCGACGGATGAGACGTTGTCGTCCGCAGCGATGTTTTGCAGCAAACTCTTGGACTCCTCGGCATTGAGCCTGTGGGTGGCTTTGACCACCTTGGCGCCGCCGGCCGCTGTCTTTACCTCCTTGACATCAATGGAGGTAGCGCGGCCAGCCTTCGAATAGGTCTTGCCCCGCTCTGCAGCGCTGCTGGCCGCGGAAGGCTTGAACTTCACGATGAACTGGTCAGTGGCCTGCGCCGGAGCCGATGACTTTTGCACAGCTGAAGAACCGGACGGAGCAGGGGGCTTGTCCCCTGCGTTGGCCGCCGGCATGGCAGAACCAAGAAGTACTCCTGCCAGGAGGAAACCCGCGGCTCCCCTGTTCATGCACGCTTCAAATGTGAAAATTCCCTTGAGCACATCCGCTCCTCACTGCTTCCCGACGCCCCAGCCAGCCTTTAGAGCTTGGGCTGGGATTGATGATGATGTCTCCTGCAAAAGTCCGGATGAAGCGCAGGCGCTTACCGACAGGCCGTCGGTCCTGGGACGACCATGGCAGCGCAGGCGGTCAGGACGGCTATGGGCATGGCATCCTTCTCACGGTTGGCGGCGGGACATCCCCGGCAGGCCCTCGCCGCGCGAACACACCGGGTGGCCGCTAGTGCAAAGGATCAACGGAACGACTTTAACAGCCGCAAAAAGCCTTCAAGCCGGATCACGGATAACCCTGCGTAAAGACTCAGGAAACTTGGCAAAACTGCGACCAATGCTGGGCATGTATCGCGGAACCGGAAACCCGACGCGCCCGTCACGTAAGCTGCGTGTGGCGATGAGCAGACCCAACGGCAAGCAGGTCCGGCAGTTCCCTTTCTGAGGCGAAAGATTGACCCCTGCGGGGGCAACGGCGAAGGGGCCGAGTTCTCCGGGCGAGACGGCAGCCCTTTGGTGCGCCTACCCCTGAATGCCGGTTAGTCGGAAGAGCGATTCGTCCCTGGGATGCGTGGGAGCAGGAGTTGTCCGGCCAGGCCCAACCGCCGGAATCCCGATATCTCGCCGAGGTAGGCTGTCGCGATTGCATTGGCGATGCTGGGAAGTGCGGCGGCGTCGTTGTAGACCAAATACAGCGGTTCGTAGTGTGGAGCAAATTTACTTTTGAAGGCGAGCAAAGAGCGGAATCCGTAGACGGGTTCCAGTCGGCTTCCTAACCAGTCCAGGACACGTGCCAGGGCCGTCGTGTGGGGGCCGTCGTGGCTGTTCTGCAGGGAACCTGCGAGGGGCGCGCCGGACAGGCTGATGTAGCTGTAGCCCTCGTCCCGGAGCGTCAGGGCGGCCGTGGCGATGAGCAGTTCCATACTGTTTGGAAATCCGTTCGGGCGTCGGCGCATGAGGTCAAGTGTCCAACCGATGATCCTGCCGTCACTGTATGACGGGAGCCAGGAGGTGACGCCTTGCAGCGTCCCGTCCACGTCCCGTGCCACCAGGCATCGGACCTCGGGATCCCGGAGTTCACTGATGCCGCCCAGGGTGAATCCCAGTTCGGGGAGTTTCTTGTCGGCCACCCATTCCTTGGATATGTCGTCGATCTGCTGCCGGATCCCCGAAGGCGCTTCAGCGTAGTTGACCCATTCGGTATGGATTCCTTCTTTCCGGGCCCGGTTGATGCTGGTACGGATGTGCTGGAATTGTCGTCCGGTGAAGCTGAGCGCGGCCAGTGGGAGGATTGTCTGGAGAGCGACTTCAACTGCCCCCCAGCCTTTTGCTGCCGCTTCATCGCAGAATGCCTGGTCGGCGGAGTAGAAACAGGGCGTCCAGCCGTTCTCGTCGCAGAAGCGGGAAAACCCTTCCATGCACGTCCGGTAGTCGGCCACCGAGCCCACCGGTGATCCCAGCGCCAGTGCAACTCCGGCGTTGACCCTGTAGGCGACGTATCCATTCCCTTCGGGCGTGAACCAGTAGCGGTTGCCGGGCCAGGTGGTCATCCATGAGAGGGGGTTCCCGGTCCCGGAGCGAAGTATGGTCCGCACTTTCGAAGGGTCGGGGGTGTGCGCACCCGGCGCCGTCTGCAGGAAGGACTGGAGCACCAGGGCGCCGGTCAGTGCCCAAAAGACAATCCCGGTGCCTTCATAAAGCACGACGGCGGCGGTGCTTTGGGGGAAGAACGCAGGAGGGACGTCCAAGGTATAACCAAGCGGCAGGAAACGATCAGGCACGTCCGCCAGGAATTGATAGGGGGATGGAACTGGAGCGAAGCCGGGCGACAAAGCCATTCCGGCCCCAACGTAGACCACCGCGAGCCCTGCCCCGAGCATGAGAACCATGCGGCTAACCCTGGCGTATGTGCCGAACGGGGCCCGGCCAGGGAAGAGATTGCGGAATCCGAGGACGAGCAGGAACATCACAACCGGCAGCATCAGGGTGACCACAAGGCCGAACTTATTGTGTATGTGGCTCAGGCTCTGGAAGTCCATGTTGTCGTTCTGCGCACTCCCCAGGGCCTGCGGCCAGATCACTCCGGCTGCATGCACGGCAGCCAGAACCGCCGTGCATCCGAGAACGACCAGGGCGGAACCCCACGCAAAGCGGCGTCCACGCCGGAGTCCTTCGGCGGTGAGCAGCAGCAGAAAGCAAGGAAGAATGGCCATGAATATACCGCCCGCACCGGCCCGCAGCTGAAGGAGCAGCATCTGGCACTCGACGGACCGTGGGCCCGAGGCACATGCATTTTTGAGGGCCTGGGGATCTACCGGCTGAATGTCCGTGAACAGAAGACGGAGTACCGCGAGTGGGCCGGGAGCATGCCGCGACAGCCCCGCAATTACCGGTCCAATTGCGAAGGCAGCAACCCCTAAGGCGACCAAAACCCGTACTTCGCGACGGGAAATTTGGGGCCACGCCAACGCGGGGCGCCGGCCAAAAAAGAATGGACCCAGGAACATTCCGGCGGCGGCGGCGAACATCCTCACCAGGTCGGCATAGGATCCCTCATAGAGCACCAAAAGCAAGAGCAATGTGGACAAGGCCATGCGCAGGCGGCGCCGCCACAGTACCGGCATAGTCGTGGACGCAGCCATTGCTGCCCCGCAGAGGGCCGCTGTGGGACCGAGGTAGGGGTCCGACATCAGGACAAACGACCAGGAGCCCATCGTGGAGTGGATCGCCCAGGCCAATCCCGCTGCCCCGATGATGCCCATGGTCTGACTGGCAGCAAGCGCGCCGGCAAAGCGGGCAGATCCCAACCGCCGCTCCAAAGGAAGCCCCGCCAGCAGTACCGTAACTGTCGCCGCGACGTAGTAGAGGGGCATGGGTAGCCAGAAGGCTGAGGTCGCCAGGGACCAGGGCCGAACGAAAAGTGAAGACGGGGCTGCTGCTACCGCCCAAGGGGCGGCCCGGAAAGGAACTCCAAGGACGTGCAGGATGCGCGTCACACCTGTAACAGCCCAGAGCAGTACCAAGTAAACGAGCGTGACAGGTGCTGCCCGGAGCTTGCGGAACAACTGTTTGGCGGTGACGAAGAGCTGGCCCCGGCGGGCCCCGAGGCCGAAATGACCGGGCAACGCACGAAACCCCGTTCGGTCCGGGCCGCTGGACTTGCCCGGGCTGCTCATCGCGCGGTGAGGCCGAAGCGTTGGAACAGCAGTGGAAGCCCTGCCTTCAGCCCGTAATCGACGGCATCTCCACGATGGCCAACGGATTCCCCTATGAACCTGTAGGTGGTCATGCCGGCCGCTTTGGCATCCGCTGCTGCTGCTGTTACCTGCGGCGAATAAGTGCTGTCCGCCGAGCCACTGGTGAAGATGGCTTCGAGGTCAGTGTAGCTGTGGGATTTCAGGATGGTGGCCGGTTCTTCGGCAACGAAGCTGGCCTCGTTGCCGCGAAAGATGGTCTTGACGGTATCCTGGACGCTGCCGCTGACCGGTTCCAGCTCACCGGAAATGTCGAGGAGTGAGCCGAAAAGCTCTGGTCTCTTAGCGGCGAAGGACAAGGCGCACTCGCCGCCATTTGAGTAGCCTGCTACTGCCCAGCTGTCCCGGCCACTTGCCACATTCAGATTTGCGCGGATGAAATTGACGACGTCGGTGGTGACGTATGAGTAAACGTTGCCGCTGGGAGAATCGACGCAGACAGGGTTTTGGTAGGGACTGCCCAACTGGTCCACAGTGAGCAGGAGGGGGGCGAGACCATGGTTCTTGGCGGCCATGGCATTCAAACGGGCGACAGCATACTGGTTCTGGTCGGGCCCCCCAGGCTGGCCCATCATCATGACGATGATAGGCAACGGCGGGGGGTTGGCGACCAATGCTGCCGGAGGAAGATAGAGGTAGGCATGGCGCGCCTGGAACCCGGAGACTGTGGCAGGGATGGCGACCGGGCCTGTCCGCCCGGTGGCCGGCATCCCGGCTGGTGGCTTCCAGGTCTGCCATAACGGCGCCGCGGCCGCCTCTGCAGGGGCTGAATTGTGCTTGGGGAGCGCCAGAAAGCGGCCTGTGTTCACCCCGAGGAGGGAACCGAGGGTGGGGTTGAGCCTGTAGTCGGCGTTCACTCCCAGGATAGCCGTGGCAAGAAAGACCACAATGGAAAGGACGGCCAGGATCTTCCGCCACCAGCGTGAGCGCCACAAATTTACCAAGGCCAACGCGACGGCGGTAAAGGCCAGAATGACCCATGTCCGAGTGTCGCCGTCCAACGGAAGGCCAAACACGTTCAGCCAGCCCTCGCAGATAACCAGGGCAAGTATCCCCGCGCCTGCGCCGGCCACCAGTGCAATCAGGGTGGTAAGGAGCCAGGTACGACGTGAGGGTTGCTTGCCGCGCCGAATCGGGCCCGGAGTGGTGGCGCCCGTGCGTCCGCTCCGGACCGCTTGGGGCAAGAGCACCGGGCGCAGCACCAAGTAAAGAATGGCCAGGATACTGGCGGCGTCGAAGGCGTACCGCAATGGCTGCTGCAGAATGTTCAGGTTGAGTAGATTGTCCATATCACTCTCTGCCCCGGCCCAGACCGTTCAGTGGAATATTGTTCCGGGATGGCGCGGGATAGTACCTGCCGGGCCGCACCGGCCGCCGGGCACAGGTCGGCCGTGTGACGGGTTTGAAGCCGACAGCGGGCAAGCTTCTCACCTTTCCACCGACCTCCAAGCCTCTCCTGACTTATGCCGTTTCCTTTGCCGTCTCGCCCCCACCAGCTCGTTCGCGAGCCACCCGGGCTCTTGCAACGAGGTTACGGTCGCGCTCGAGGGTAGGGCACCAGTAGGGAGTACTCGGATTTAACCGCTGGATCCTGTTGTCCTTAGGTAAGTACAGGGATCCAGACTGGTAATTCTGTATAGGGATAGGTATTCCATCCATCCCAATACCGTTTGCCGATTAGCTGGGAAGAGGCGAAATCCATGGCCGACGCATGGCCAGTGCCCGGGCATAACCGGCGAGGCGACGGACGGCGCAAAGGGTAGCCCGGGAAATTGAACGACGGCGGAAGCCGAAGCTCTTCTTGCCTCCGATTGAAGCTCAAGGTTTGCAAAGGAAGCCGTGAATGTGCTTGTGCTGGTTTGGCGGTGGGGTCTACTGTCTGGGGCTACTTGATTTCGCTGTTTCCTGGCGGCGGATGAAAGCTCAAATTGGAAGTCCAGAACGAGCAGCCAGATGCCGGCGTCTAGGAGCCCTCCCGTGAAGATCGAGCGTTCTCTGACATCGTTGGCCTCTGCAGTGCTTGCGGCTCTCATAGTGGCAGCGGGCCCGGTGGGTTCCCCCCCGGCATCAGCTGATCCTGTCTACGGCACCCAGAGCTTCTCATACTCCGGGGTCGCAAATCCGCCCACATCGGATAAGCCCCAGAGCAAGTTGTGGTGGAATGACGGATTTTGGTGGGCGGATATGTGGACCACCGGAAGTGGCTGGCACATCTACCGCCTGGACAGGGCTACGCATAGCTGGGTGGATACAGGACTATTGAATGATGCGCGCGGCAGCACCTTGGCCGACACCCTTTGGGATGGGGCGCATCTCTACATCGCGTCGCACGTTGTTGGTGTTTCGACCAATGCCAACCCGGTACCCTCCGTGGCAGGCCAGCCCGCTTACCTCTACCGGTACAGCTACTCCGGGGGTAATTACACCATGGACGCCGGCTTTCCCATGGTTGTCACGAACAACAGCAGCGAGTCGATGACCATTGACGAGGACAGCACGGGCGCCATCTGGGCAACGTGGACGCAGGTGGCGGGCGACAGCACCAGCGGATTCACCAACACGGTCTACGTCAACAACTCGGCACCCGGGGGCACCGGCTGGGGCACCCCTTATGTTATTCCGGTTTCAAACCCGAACCCTTCTCCTGATGACATTTCCGCTGTGGTTTCCTACGGCAAGAACAAGATCGGGGTGATGTGGAGCGACCAACTTACCGGCACTGTCTGGTGGGCTACGCGGAGAGACGGGACCTCGCCCACCGCGTCCTCATCGTGGGCTCTGCAGCCCGCCATCAGGGGCAATGGACAGGCCGATGACCACCTTAACATCAAATCTCTCCAGTCTGATCCCAGCGGACGGGTCTTCGCCGCCGTGAAGACCAGCCTCAACGACATATCCTCGGATCCGACACTGCCCCAGCTTCTACTGCTCGTCTTCAAGCCGGGTACCGGTTCCTTCACGCAATCGACCATCTCCACTACGGGTGACTGCGTCACCCGGCCCCAGATCGTGCTGGACACCCAAAACAACCTTGTCCACGCTTTCCAGACCGCCCCACCGACCTCCGTGAGCGGCTGCACGTACTCCGGGGTTGCCGGCAGCATCTACGAGAAGACTGCCTCCATGGACAGCCCAACCTTCGGGGCCGGCCGTGGAAACCCTGTGATGCAGGCAGCGTCCTCCTCGAACATCAATGACGTCACCACCAGCAAACAGGGCGTCAATGCCACCACTGGCATCGTCATGTTGGCAAGCGACGACATCGCCAAGAGCTACTGGTTCTCGGATGAGCCCCTTACGCCAGCCACTCCCACCCCGGTAGCTTCGTTTACTGCCACCCCAAGCTCCGGGACAGTACCACTGTCTGTCGCATTCCAGGACACCTCTACGGGCACACCGACCTCATGGTCCTGGGACTTTGGCGACGGTACGGCGACCTCCACGCTACAAAACCCCACTCACACGTATTCCGCTGCCGGAACCTACACTGCCACCTTGACGGCCACATACGGGACAGGTTCAGGGACAGGTACAACTCAATCCGCCACCGCCACCATCACAGTCCTGACACTGGCTCAGGCGATGGATGCCAAGGCCGCCCAATGGAATCTTGGGACGGCCACCGGCGACGTAACGGGAATCCGGGACGGTGGCTACTACCGCAACTACCAGTCAGGTGCCGTAATCTCGACGCCCACGCAGAGCCTGTTCGTCTCCCATGGCCCCATCCGCAGCGAATGGGCCGCGCTCAACTTCGAAAACGGCCTGATGGGATACCCGACTACGGACGAGGTCGGTGGCCTGGTGAACGGCGGCGTAAAACAAAACTACGAAGGCGGGGCGATCATCTGGACCACGGCCACCGGCCCTCACGAGTCCTTCGGCCCCATCCGTTCGGAGTGGCAGGCCCTGGGCTTTGAGGGCGGCGTCCTGGGCTACCCCACCACCGAAGTAGTAACCGGCCTGATCAACGGGGGCTCCTACCAGAACTACCAAGGCGGGGCGGTCGTGTCCGCCCCGGCCTCCGGCACATATGAGTCAATCGGCCCCATCCGTTCGGAGTGGCAGGCCCTGGGTTTCGAGGGCGGCGTCCTGGGCTACCCCACCACCGAAGTAGTCACCGGCCTAATCAACGGGGGCTCCTACCAGAACTACCAAGGCGGGGCGGTCGTGTCCGCCCCGACCTCCGGCACACATGAGTCGATCGGCCCCATCCGTTCGGAATGGGCGGCCACGGGCTTTGAGGCCGGCGTCCTGGGCTACCCCACCACCGAAGTAGTCACCGGCCTAATCAACGGGGGCTCCTACCAGAACTACCAAGGCGGGGCCGTTATATCGTCACCTACGGCGGGCACTCACGAATCATATGGAGCCATCCGCACGGCCTGGATGTCGACAGGTTTTGAACGGGGGGCCCTTGGCTACCCGACCAGCGAGATCTACTCGGTGCCTAATGGAACAGCGCAGGACTTCCAGGGCGGCCGCATAAGCGACATCCTTGGAACTGCGACCATCGAGTATTCGACGGGATCAGGCACCCCACCAGCCTGATGAGTCAGGCCAGGCCCATTTGTCTCGCGTGGGCCATGAAACGGCGGCCACGCGGGTGGGCACCGTTCCTGGCCCTGCCTGCCGCCGCGGATAACAAAATGGCTCCGGGGCGGCAGGCTTGGGGGTTGCTAGGGCTTGGCAGGTGCCTGCGCTGACTTGGCTTGAATGGTTTTTGCTTCTTTTTGTATCTGGCTTCCGTAGCCGCCGTTCAGCGCGGTTTCCTTGATTTTGGTTGCATCGCTGTCGCGCTCTGAGGCTGGTGCTGCTTCGAGGGTCTTTAGGTCCGTTTGCAGGTTTCCGGGCAGCTTGTTGAAGGCGGCAGTGTGGTGGATCAGGACGTAGGCGACCTCGTGGGCTTTGTCCCCGAACCCGGCCGCGGACCGGATGTCGACCCTCAACTCGGTGCGGAGGATCTGGGCAAACGGGTGCTTAGCGTGCGGTGTCCCCTTTCCGGTTTGCACCGGGGCGGACGGGCTGGGGGAAGGGGCCGGGTTCTGGCTGTCCGCTGTGGCTGCTGTTGCCCCTAAGACGGTTGCCCCGATGAGGACAGCCCCTGCGGCCACGCCTGCACGGACGCCCCGGAGACGACCGGACCGGTTGCCGGGTATGTGCGGATTGTTCATTTCTTCTCCTCATTGGTCCTGGGCACGGGACGGGTCACGTCCCGGTCTGCACTTGTTTACGCTTCTACTGTGGCGGCCCGATGTCCGGCACGTGTTCGGTGAATGTAAGCGGAAGGTAAAGTATGCCCCGCATGCCTCCTGGCCAGGCCGTCGGAGCGTTCAATGGAGATATGGAAGAATCAACAGCCGACGGCGCCCTGCCGTCCCGCGGGCTGGTGCTGATCGTCGAAGACGAGCGTGCGATCGCTGACGTGCAGCGCCTCTATCTGAGCCGGGCGGGTTTCGGTGTCCACGTCGAGACGACCGGCGAAGGTGGCCTGGACCGGATCCGGGGCCTTCAGCCCGTCGCGGTTGTGCTCGACGTCGGGCTGCCCGGCATCGACGGGATCGAGGTCTGTCGGCAGATGCGCGCCCGGGACGACTGGACACCGATCATCTTCGTCACGGCCCGGGACGAAGAGGTGGATATGCTCCTGGGGCTTGAGCTCGGCGCCGACGACTACATGACCAAGCCGTTTTCACCGCGCGAACTGGTCACCCGGCTCAAGACGGTCCTTCGCCGCAGCGGTGGGGTTCCGCATACCAGGGTCCTGCGCGTCGGGTCCGTGGCCCTGGACCAGGACAGGCGCAGGGTCAGCGTGGACGGGACCGCCGTGGAGCTGACCGCCAGGGAATTTGACGTGCTCGCCTATCTGATGGCCACTCCTGGGCGGGTTTTCAGCCGTGAGCAGCTCCTCTCGGCCGTCTGGGGGCAGGCCGGCTATACGGCCGGGCGCACCGTCGACGTGCATATCGCCCAGCTGCGCTCCAAACTCGGCGATGGCAACCCCATCCGCACCCTGCGCGGCGTCGGATACTCTGCCGCCGGGGATCGACTGTGAACGGCCGAAATCAGGGAAAAAGCAGACCCGGGACCCGCCAACGGCCCGCCCGCGCGAACGCAGCCCGGGCATGGTTGCGCTCACTGGCCGGTCGCATCACTCTCGTCACCGCCGCCGTCGCCATACTGGCGGTACTCGTCACCGGAAGCACCGCGTTTCCACTGATCCGGTCCGCCGCCGCCGAGCAAGCCAGACAGCAGCTCGCCCGGCAAGCTGACGCTTTTGCCGCAGCCCCGGCCGCCTCGCAGGCGCTGGACCTCCGTGAACGCCACCTCCTTGGACCTGATACCTACGACATATCCACCATCACCCCTGCCGGCGCCTTGAGCGGGCCAGCGGCACAGATTCTGACTCCAGGCGAAGCCCAACAAGTGCTCTCCGGGCAAAAGATTTCCCTGACCCTTACCCGAGGCGGCTTTCAGTTCCTGGTGGAGGGGCGCCCCCTGAACAAGGGCGGCGGAATCGTACTGACCCGCTCATTGGACGAGGTGAACGCCGCCTCAGCCCAGCTCCTCCAACGAACGGTCCTTGCCTTGGCGGCTGGCCTGTTGATCGCTGTTCTGGCTGGCACGCTGCTCGCGCGCCGGCTCTCCGGTCCGCTCGTCACGACAGCGGCCGCAGCGCGGCGGATGGCTGCCGGAGAACGGACGGTGCATCTTGAACCTGCGGGAGTTTCCGAGGTTCGCGCCGTAGGAGACGCTATCAATACCTTGGAGAATGCGCTGCTGGCCAGTGAAAGCCGGCAACGTGAGTTCCTTTTGTCCATCTCCCACGAGATCCGCACACCACTGACCGCGATGCGCGGTTACGCCGAGGCGCTCGAAGACGGACTGATCCCGCCTGAGGACACCGCCGGGGTGGGGCAGACCCTGTCCGCCGAGACAGACCGGCTGGACGGTTTCGTGCGGGATCTACTCGCCCTGGCCCGCTTGGAAGCGGACGATTTCGCACTTGACCTCCGGCCTGTCGACGTCGTCACACTCCTGGAACAGGTCCAACGGGCATGGCAGGCCGCAGCCACGCAGGCAAGCGTGGAACTCACGCTTCAAGTGCCGCACCAGGAAGCCGGGGAACCCCTGCTTGTCACCACGGATCCACAAAGGCTGCGCCAAATCATCGACGGACTCATAGGGAACGCACTGCGCATCACCCCGCCCGGACAGCCACTCGTCATCCGCGCAGGACTGGAGAGTACGCCGCCAGATCCAACCACGCCCGGGGACCGGCTAGGGGGCACCTGCGGCGTCGTCGCGATCCAGGTACGGGACAGCGGCCCCGGCCTCACCCCGGAGGACGCCGCCGTGGCCTTCAACCGCGGCGCCCTGGCACGCCGCTACACCGGCCAGCGCCCCACCGGGAGCGGACTCGGCTTGTCCATCGCAGCACGACTCGCGCAGCGGATGAATCTCAACCTCACGGTGGAACCACCCGACCCCACCGAAGACGGCGCCTGCTTCTGCATTCGACTCCCCCGCACCCCGGCTCCGCCCTCGCGGCGCCCGGCACCCGACAAAGGCCCATCGATCATCCCTGGCTCCGTTCCCTGAAACTAAACGGGATTGTTCGGACGTGCTCCCCCGTCCCACTACGACAGGTACGGGCCCGTCCACGGCCAACGTCGCCTGCATTGCCGCCCCGAACGCGGCAGCTGGGGGCGACTGCTCCGCTAGTGGATGAGTCCGGCCACAAGGTTGATGGTTGTGGCAAGGACGATGGTGCCCAGGAGGTAGGACAGCAGCGCCTGCCGCAGGACAGTCCCCCGGATCGCATCGGTTTTCAGATCGGTATCTGAGACCTGGAAGGTCATGCCGACAGTGAAGGCCAGGTAGGCAAAGTCCATGTAGCGCGGCTGCTTGTCCTCGTTGAAATCCACGCCGGCTTTGTCCCGGTAATAGATGGAGGCGTAGCGGAGAGTAAAGAGCGTGTGGACAAGGAACCAGGAAAGCGCGACGCTGCCCAGGGCCATGGCGATGACGGCTGCTTTCGTTCCTCCCTGGGCATCGGATGCGTCCATCAGGATCAGCGCCACTCCGGCAAAGCTGGCAATAGTTGCGCTGAGGACCAGCACGTCGGCGGGGCCCTTGCCCGGGTCTTCGCGTCGGGCGTGTGCAGCGGTGGCCTCTGCCTGCAACCGTCCGATGACGGACCACACCCAAATGAGGTAGGTCAGGGACGCGGCGGCCCAACCCATCGCCGGAGCATATGCCCAGGACTTCAGCGCCCTTACCACCAGTGCCACACCCAGGCCCACCACCAGCATCACGATGACCCGCAACCGGGAGTGGTGGGCCAAGGTGTTGAAGCGGGATGACTGTCCGCGGCCAATGTCAGTTGTGCTCATGAATCGATCATTACACTCCACCCTGGGAGTTCCGGCTTACCTCGCTGGCCAATACAGGAAATGGCAGACCTGGCCGACGTCGCCGCCGAAGCGGGTCGACTTGCTTCGCTAAGGCGGCCGGTTGGCCCTTTGGGAGCGGTTTCCGCAGGATTTGCGAAGACTTCTCCCGGCATCACCCCAACTCTTCCATTTTGCCGCGGGCGCCCGGGCAGACTTGACCTGTCTCCCGGCGCTCCGCCCAGCACTCCCCTGAAGGCTCATGAAACCACGTCCTCTACGCATGTCCGCAGCAGGTTTTGGCCTGCTCCTTGCCCTGACCGGAACCCTCACCAGCGCCGCCGTTTCCAATGCGGCACCGTCACCAGCTACGGCGCCAGGCGCCGTCCCGGCCACTTCCTACTCTGACTCCTTCACCAAGCAGACCTTTGACCTGATCAACACCGAGCGCGTCAAGGCTGGTGTCCGGCCGTTCGTCTGGAACCAGAAGATCGCCGACGTCTCCCAGGACTGGGCCAACCAGCTGGGGGTCGCCACGATGGACCCGAATTGGAGCTTTGCCAACATCCACCGCCCTGATGCGGGCGGGAACGAAATTCCGGCCGGCGCAACCTGGTACCGGGAGAACGTTGGCTTCAACTTCAGCCCGGCTCAGCTGGTGGACTGGTGGATGAACTCCCCGGGACACAAGGCAGCGATGCTGGATCCGCGCGGCACCGACGCAGGTTTGGGCTACGTCGTCCCCTCGACCGGACCATACGCCGGCTGGCACTTGATGGTGTCCAACATGGCGGCTTACTCCACGACCCAGGCCCCCTCCGCACCTGCCCCTGCTACCCAGACGCCGCTGGCTCAGAAGGCCGCGGCCATCAACGGCGCCCTCGGCCTGCCGGTGTCCCCTGAGGTCTATGGCCTCAAGGACGGCGGGTCGTACCGCAACTATCAGTACGGCGCCCTGATCTACTCCCCGGCTACCGGTGCCCGTATCTCCAGGGGCGCAATCCGGACCCTGTGGGCCGGCTACGGTTTCGAGAACGGCATCCTGGGCTACCCGACCACGGACGAGGTCGCCGGGATCAAGGACGGCGGTGTCTTCCAGAACTACCAGGGCGGAGCGGTCCTGTGGTCTCCGGCCACCGGCGCCCACATCTCGACGGGGCCGATCCGCGACGCCTGGCGCGCGACCGGGTATGAGTCCGGATTCCTCGGCTACCCGGTCTCGGAGATCTACAACATCGAAGGCGGCACCGCCCAGACCTACCAGAATGGCGTCATCACCCACAGCGCCGCCGGGACCCAGGTTGTCTCCGGCGTGATGTTCACCAAGTACCTGCAGAACAGTGGTTACCTCGGGGCGGCCACCAGCGCCATCACCCCGATCCGGGATGGCGGCTCCTACCAGAACTTCCAACGCGGCGCACTGCTGTACTCACCGGCTACCGGAACGCAGGTCTCCGTGGGAGGCATCCGCAGCATCTGGCAGTCCACCGGGTTCGAAAACGGTGTCCTCGGCTACCCGTCCTCCGGGGAGATCCCCGCCAACGGCGGTGTCTACCAGACCTACCAGGGCGGTTTCATCACCTGGCTGCCGGACTCCGGCGGCCACTACGTCTTCGGCGGTATCGGCAGTCTGTACCGCAGCGCCGGCGGTCCCGCTGGAGCGCTCGGTTTCCCGACGAGCGGCGAGTATTCGACCGGTCCCGGAGGCAACGTGGCCCAGAACTACCAGCACGGCGTAATCCATTGGGGACCTGCCGGCACCGGCATCACCTACTGACGGGCCCAGTCCCGGCCTCACCACGGCACCCCTTTCTGCCCTGCAGGGAGGGTGCTGCCATGTCCGGGAACCGGGGCGGACTGGTCACGCACGCATAGGCAAACATCAGCGTTCGACGAATCCTGTAGGACCGCTTTCCGGGTCCAAATCGGCGCCGACCTGCTTGCCGGGCTCCGATGCTGGGTAAGACCAGCACAGGCCCGGCACTCCCGGACCGGACTTGCCCGGTTCCACAGACCCCGCCCCGGGTCTGTGGCTCCACCCCAACAGGAAGACCCGATGAACACCCCTGCTGACCACACCATCCCGGCGCATGTTGACCTCAAACAGGAGCCAGGCCCGGACCGGAACCCCCTGGTCCGCTGGCTGCTCGCCAACCAGGTGGCCCCTGCCGGCCCGGAGGCGGAGGAGGACCACAAGCCCAACGCCTGGTGGAAGGTCATGTGCCTCACCGGCGTCGACTACTTCTCCACGCTCTCCTACCTGCCCGGCATAGCGGCCCTGGCCGCCGGCGCGCTGTCACCGCTGGCCACGTTGCTTATCGTTGCCCTGACGCTGCTGGGCATGCTGCCCATGTACCGCAGGGTCGCCAAGGAAAGCCCGCACGGCCAGGGGTCGGTGGCCATGCTGGAAAAGCTTCTGCCGTTCTGGCGCGGGAAGTTCTTCGTCCTGCTGCTCCTCGGGTTCGTGGCGACCTCCTGGATCATCACGATCACCCTCTCAGGAGCCGATGCGACAGTGCACCTGCTGGAGAATCCGCTGATTCCCGAAGCACTCAAAGGCTGGGCCGTGATTATCACGGTCGTCCTGCTGCTGATCCTGGGCGGGGTGTTCCTGCTCGGCTTCAATGAGGCTGTGGGGGTCGCCATCCCGCTGGTGGCCGTCTACCTCCTGCTCAACGCCGCCGTCGTGGTCGCCGGTTTCGTTCACCTGGCCGCGGACCCTTCCCTGGTGAGCGGCTGGGCGGACCGGCTGCTCTCGAGCGGCGGCGGCCCGATCGGGCTGGTCAGCCCGGCCATCCTCGCCTTCCCCCTGCTCGTCCTGGGTCTGTCAGGGTTCGAAACCGGGGTGTCCATGATGCCGCTGATCAAAGCAACCGGATCTACGCCCGATGAAGTCATGGCATCCCGGGTCAGGAACACCCGCAAGCTGCTCACCGCGGCCGCGCTGATTATGAGCGTCTACCTCATGTCGACCAGCTTCCTGACCACCGTCATGATTCCTGCCAAGGAATTCCAGGACGGCGGGCAAGCCAACGGGCGGGCCCTCGCGTTCCTCGCCCACGAACTTTTCGGCGCCGGATTTGGCACCGTCTATGACATCTCCAGCGCGCTGATCCTCTGGTTCGCCGGGGCCTCGGCGATGGCCGGGCTGATCAACATCGTGCCCCGCTACCTGCCCGCCTACGGGATGGCCCCGGAATGGGGCCGTGCCGTTCGTCCGGTGGTGCTTGTCTACACGGTGCTGAGCATCGGTATCACGGTTGCCTTCAACGCGGACGTGAACGCCCAGGCCGGGGCGTATGCCACCGGGATCCTGGCCATGATGGTTTCCGGCGCGGTCGCCGTGACTGTTTCTGCCATCCGGCGACGCAGTCGGGCAGGGGCCGTGGGCTTCAGCGTCCTGACGCTGATCCTGCTCTACGCCCTGGGCGCCAACGTCATCGAAAAACCTGACGGCATCCTCATCTCCGCGTTCTTCATCGGTGGCATTATCGCCGTCTCCCTGGTGTCCAGGGTTACCCGGACCACGGAACTGCGGGTCGACGCCATCGAATTCGATGCCGCCGCCCGCCAGTTCATCACCGACTCCATTGCCTTTGACGGTCAACTTCACATCATCGCCAACAAGCGGCAGCACGGTGACAAGGCGGAATATGCCGAGAAGGAATTTGAACAGCGGGGACTGAACCCGGTGCCGGGCCCGGCGGACGTCGTCTTCCTTGAAGTCGAGATCTCTGACCCCTCAGACTTCAGCCATACGCTCCGCGTCGATGGCATCGAGGTCGAGGGTTACCGGGTCCTCCGGGTGAAATCGCCCGCAGTGCCGAACGCCATCGCCGCGGTCCTGCTGGCCCTGCGGGACTCGACCGGGGTCAAGCCCCAGTGCTACTTCGAATGGTCCGAGGGCAGCCCGGTCAACCATCTGATGCGTTATCTGTTCCTTGGCCAGGGCGACACGCCTCCGCTGGTGCGGGAAATCCTTCGGGAGACGGAACCGGATACGGCGGCCCGGCCGGGCATTCACGTGGGCTGACCGGCGCGGCGCACCGAGGCGCTGGCTGCTTGCAGGGTAGAACAGGGAAGGGGACGCTGCGGTGCCCCTTCTTCCCTGTTGGCTGCCCGGGCATGTTCTCCTGACCCGCCGTACACAAGTGAGTCATGACGTTCTCCCGCTCCCGCCTGGCCCTTCTCGCCGCTTTGCTCATCGTTGGCCTGGTGATCCTCGGCTTCCTCTACGCCAACACCCAGAAGCACCAGTCACCGGCACCGGGGACCAACGCCTCCCCGACCTCGCAGGGTGATGACGAGGACAGCACAGACGGCCAGGACACCGCCGCCGGGACCGCCCCGACAGTCGCTGCCATCCCCGCAGGTCCGCTGCCCGGCGCCGCCCCGGCGGTGAAGACCGTCCACTCCCCCGGCACTGTCGCCGTCGACCTGAACCTGACCGCAGGACAGTGCAAGGCACGCACCATCGACGCCGCCGCAGGGCTGTACCTGCCGGACCCGGCCTGCACTCCCGGCGCCGTGGACCCGGCCGTCACCCAGGACAATCTGGGCTCCACCATCTGCAAGCCCGGCTACACGATGACGGTCCGGGCCCCCGCTTCGGACACCGACAAGGCCAAAGCCCTGAGCCTGGCCCAGTACGGCCAGACCCGCGCATCCACCACCGAGTACGACCACCTGATCTCGCTCCAACTGGGCGGCACCAACGCTGTCTCCAACCTCTGGCCTGAACCCAACCGCGCCGGAGCAAACGGCACCACCAACCCCAAAGACGCCATCGAGACCCGCCTGAACAAGGCCGTCTGCGCCCACAAGGTCACCCTTGCCGCCGCCCAGAAGGCCATCGCCACCAACTGGGTCACCGCAGAGAAGGACCTGGGAATGTAGTTCGGGCGTTAGCGGAAACGTCCAGTGAACTCTCCGTGAACAGCCCCCATTTTCAGCCACGACCGTAACGAGGCTGTGATCTACTGGTGAGCGCAAAATCTTACCGACCAGTAACTTCAGGTCCGGCGACCGGCCCAGGGTGGGGGGCGTGCCCGCGTTGCCGTCCTCCTCACCTGCAAGGAACCAGACGTGAACCTCTCCAGACGCCGCTTCCTCGGGGCCGCGGGAACCGCTGCCGCCACCACCCTGGCCGCCGGCAGCGCCTTCCAGCCGGCCGCCGCCGCGCCGACCGCGCTTCCGGCGCCCGGTGACTCGGGCATCGAGCACATCATCGTGGTGATGATGGAAAACCGCTCCTTCGACCACTTCCTCGGCTGGATGCCCGGTGCCGACGGCATGCAGTCCGGCCTCAGCTACACGGACCGCTACGGCATCCCGCACTCCACCTACCATTTGACTGACTTCCAGGGCTGCGGTCATCCGGACCCGGACCACTCCTACGAAGGCGGCCGGATCCAATACAACGGCGGCAAGAACGACGGCTGGCTGCGGGCGGGCGAGAACGACGAGTTCGCCGTGGGCTACTACAACGAACCGGATCTTGACTTCTGGCGGCAGGCCGGGCCCGACTGGACCATCTGCGACCGCTACTTCGCCGCGACCATGGCCGAAACCTACCCCAACCGTTTCTACCAGCACGCCGCCGCCACCGACCGGATCCACAACTCCACCGCCACCTCCACCCTCCGCACCATCTGGGACCAGCTGGCCGCCGCAGGTGTTTCCGGCAAGTACTATTACGGCGACATCCCGTTCACCGCCCTCTGGGGAGCCAAGTACCAGGGCATTTCCCGCCCTTACGCGGAGTTCCTCACGGACTGCTCCGCCGGGGCCCTGCCGGCAGTTTCCTTTGTTGACCCGCGCTTCACCGACGAGGGCTCCGGGACTTCAGGCGATGACCACCCGCACGCGGATATCCGCTCCGGCGAGACGTTCCTCGCCGAGGTCTACAACGCGGTCACGTCCGGCCCGGGCTGGGCCAACACCATGCTGGTGGTCAATTACGATGAGTGGGGCGGCTTCTACGACCACGTGCCTCCGGCGACGGCCCCGGACACCAGCCCCGAAACAGCACTGCGGGGCTTCCGGGTCCCGTCCCTGGTGGTCTCGCCCAGGGCACGGCGCCGGTACGTCGCCCACGACGTCTACGACCACACCTCTGTTTTGAAGGCCATCGAGTGGCGGTGGAACCTGCCGCCCCTCACGCCCCGCGACCAGGCCGCCCGCAACATCGCCGAGGTCCTGGACTTCGGCGCCCCCGCCAACCTGGCAGCCCCCTCATACCTGGTCCCGCCGTTCGTTGCCGGCCCTGCCTGCACCCCCGTGGGCCCCCCGCCCGCAGAGGAATGGTCCGGATTGAAAGACAAAGCACTCGCCGACGGATGGAAGCTCCCGTGACAATGAAACTCCGCGCCGCCGCTGCGGCCACCGCCGTGTTCGCCGCAGCCCTCATTGGCGGAGCAGCGACGCCGTCCCAGCCGGCCGCCGCTGCCCCGGCTCCCGCCACCGCGCCGGCCGCCCAGAGCTACCTGCCCGGAGCCAACCACGTCTTCGTCATCAACCTCGAAAACAAGGGATACGACGAAACCTGGGGCCCGGCGTCGGCCGCTCCCTACCTCTCCCAGACCCTGCGCAGCCAAGGCGTCCTGCTCAACCAGTACTACGGCACAGCGCACAACTCCCAGCCCAACTACGTGGCGCAGATCTCCGGCCAGGGACCCAACCCCCAAATGCAGGCCGACTGCCAGACCTACACCCCGTTCGTGGGCGCCGGCACCGCAAGCCCCGGACAGGCAGTGGGTGACGGCTGCGTGTTCCCGGCCAGCGTGCCCACGGTGGCCGGGCAGCTGAAGGATGCCGGCAAAACGTGGAAGGGGTACATGGAGGACCTGGGCACCCCCTGCCGGCACCCGGCACTGGGCGCCGTCGATGACACCCAGAAAGCAAGGGTAGGTGACCAGTACGCTGCCCGGCATAACCCCTTCGTCTACTTCGCCGGGATCACCGGATCCCCGGACTGTGCCACGAACGACGTCGACCTCTCCGCCTTAACAACGGACCTCGCCTCCGCTGCCACCACACCCAACCTGTCGATGATCACCCCGAACCTCTGCCACGACGGACACGACTCACCCTGCGTGGACGGGCAGCCCGGCGGCCTGGCGAGCGCCGACGCATGGCTCAAGCAATGGGTCCCCGCAATCACCAACTCCCCCGCCTTCAAACAGGACGGCGTCCTGGTGATCACCTTCGACGAATCCGACGGCCCCCAGTCCGACGCCAGCGCCTGCTGCGGCGAAGGCCCCGGCCCCAACGCCGCGCTGCCCGGCATCACGGGCATGGGCGGCGGCCGCGTCGGCGCACTTGTCCTCTCCCCCTTCACCAAGGGAGGCACCTGGTCCACCACGCCCTACAACCACTACAGCCTCCTTGCCAGCATTGAGGACACGTTCGGCCTGCCGTACCTGGGTTACGCCGGAACGCCCGGGCTCAACAGGTTCGGACTGGACGTATACAACGCCGGCGTTTGACCGGTCTGACGAGAGGCACGCCACAGGGAGCTGACCCAGGAGTCCGAGCTGCGGCCGGAACGGGGAACGCGTGGACGCGGGCAGTGCTGATCGCCATTGTTGCCTACCGGTGTTGATTCGGGGCGTCGCGGGGTAGGTCTCCTTTACAAAGTTCAGAGCAGGTAGGGGAGACCATGCTTT
This sequence comes from Pseudarthrobacter enclensis, assembly GCF_030811655.1. Lineage (GTDB taxonomy): Bacteria > Actinomycetota > Actinomycetes > Actinomycetales > Micrococcaceae > Arthrobacter > Arthrobacter enclensis_A. The sequence continues at coordinate 230,715 of NZ_JAUSRE010000005.1, forward strand.
TTGAGCCGCTGTATGACTACTACCGGAAGCTGGGTCCCAGGGGCCGGGCAGTGCTGTTCCAGCTTCCGTTGTCGACGACGATACTGCTGGTCACGGTCCTCACGTTGGTGCTGAATCCACAGATGGATACTTCCGGGGCGTTTCTTTGGAGTCTCGGGGCGCATGTGCTGCTCCTTGCCGCCTGCGCGGTGATGCCGTGGGGACGCCTGCCAGGACGGGCCGTACTCGTCATCCCTGTCCTGGACTGCATCGCCGTCGGAGTCTCGCGTGAGGCCGCCGACCAGTACCTCTCCGTCCTGGGCTTCCTCCTGGTCTTTCCCGTCGTGTGGCTGGCCAGCGACCGCCGCCGCAGCAGCGTTCTGATCGCCGTTCTCGCCACCATCCTCAGCACAGTCCTGCCCCCGGTCTTACTCGGCACAGGCTTCGAGGGCCCGGACTTTATCCGGATCCTGCTCCTGCCCATCATTCTCGGGGCGGTCGCGCTCACGGCTTACGCGATCACCAGCGCCCTCTACCTGCAACGCCGCCAGTTGGAAGCGCGGGGCGCGGAGGTCCGGGAGCTGCTGGCCGCAAGCGAGGACCGTGAGCGGTTACTCAGTAGCGTTATGGACACAGTGAGCGTCGGAGTCTGCGCCCTGGACGCCCAAGGGCGGCCCGTCCTCACGAACCACCACTTCAGCAGCCATTTTGAAGGGACCCTGACCGGCAGGCAGCTATCCGATGAACCACCGGGCTTCGTCGTCTACGGCCCAGACCGGAAGCATCCACTTCCGCCGGAGCGACGCCCCGGCTTCCGGGCGGCACGAGGAGAGTCCTTCACAGACGAACTGATCTGGGTCGATAACGGAGCCAGCCAGAGGGCCTACTCCGCGACGTGCCGGCTGATCCGCGACTCCCGGGGCGTACACCGGGGAGCGGTCCTAGCGTTCACCGATGTCACAGCGTTGGTCGAAGCGCTTTCCGCGAAAGATCAGTTCGTTTCCAGCGTCTCCCACGAGCTGCGGACGCCGCTGACCTCGATCCTCGGTTACATGGATCTGGCCCTTGACGAGGACGATCTTAACCCCGACCTTGAGATGTACCTGACCGTCGCCAAACGGAACGCCGAACGGCTCCTGCACCTGGTCGGCGACCTCCTGACAATCGCATCGGACGCCATCACCATCAACCCGCGGCACGCTGACCTCGGCGACGTCGTCAGCCAGAGCGTCCAGGCTGCCCAACCACGGGCCCAGGCCGGAGGCGTAACCCTCGAACTTCTCATCGCCGGCACCGCCACTGGCCACTTCGACCCTGACCGCCTCGGCCAGGCCATCGACAACCTGATCTCCAACGCCACCAAGTACACGCCCCGCGGCGGCAAAGTCACCGTTAAGGTCCACGCCACCGGCCACGAGCTCCGGTGTGAAGTCACTGACACAGGCGTCGGCATGACCGAACAAGAGCTCAACCAGGCCTTCACGCGTTTCTTCCGCGCTGCCAATGCACACTCTTCCACCATCCCCGGCGCCGGCCTGGGACTGGCGATCACCAAGTCCATCATGGAAAACCACCGTGGCCACGTAGTTCTCGCCAGCAGCCCGGGACACGGAACCACGGCGGCGCTCACACTTCCGGCCGCCGACATGGAGGCTCTCACCCGAGCCCCCGTGTAGCTGGACTTGCGGTCCATCTGTTCCCGGCCTACGGCGCAATGGCAACTGATCAGCGACCTTATGCAGCCCCGTTAGCAGTAGCCTTTCAGCCATGCCATGGCCTCGCCCTCGTCCACGAAGTACCTGGCGGGGCAATCCGGCCACGCGAGTCCGCGAAGGCCGTGGGCGATGACCTTGTCTACAGCCGTCCCGCCGAGGAGGGCGAAGGCTGCCACGTGGGATGCCTCACTGTAGAACGTGACAGCTTCCCGGCTCACTGATCCAACGCCCGTGATGTCCAGGAGAACACATACCGGCTTGCCCGCTGCCAGTGCAAGCACCCGGTCCCGCGCTAACTCACCATCGGCTTTGGTGATATGTGATTGGGGTTCCAGGTCAATCCTGAGCATTCCCGGCCCGACCTGCTCTACGCTGACCCGCGGAGTCCGCTCAGCACCCAAGGACCGCACGTTTCCGGACAACTCAGGTGCCCCGACGTTGCCCGCTCCCGCATATCTCCCTAATGCCATGCCGCCTGCAATCAGTCCGGCAGCCACGCGATCAAAGTAAAGTGGCGGCCCCTTTGTCCCCTTCGCCCGGTTGCTTCAGGCCTTCCGTCACGCTACGGGAAAAGATGCCCCAGAGTCCAGCATTAAGTGCCGTCCAGGCGTCCCGGGCAACCTATGCGCGCCGCCACACGGGAAGCCCTGTTGCTCGCGGCTCTTCGGGTCCAGCCACGCGCACCATGTAAGACGCCGAACCGTCCTTCTTGATGCGTACATGCGGAATCCGAGGCATTCCGAGGGCTGTGCGAGGAAGTCCGAGACGAAAGGTGTAGACGTTGTCCACACCCCGTTTTCGGCGGTGAAGGATCACCGGGGCAGCAGATGCCCGGAAATTTGGGCGGCAGAGTCCAGCAAGTCGATGCTGCCCGCGGCGACTCCGACGACGAGGTCGAAGCCTTCATCGATGGTGAAGGCATGCCAGTAACCGTTGATCCAGAGCAACAGCACCACGAGTGTCCGCGCGGTCCATTCGTCCCCATCAAAGAGTGGATGGAAGCGTGCGACCGATTCCGCAGCGAAGGCCCGAGCAGTTGGAGGTCAATCACCCTAACCGCTGCCCCTGGCCTGAAGCTTTTTTGCCGTCTGCTTAAGCGGCGGGCGAGTCGGGAGTACCGCAGATGTATGGTTGTGCTCGTAGAGTTGCCGCACGTCCTATTCAAGGAAGCTGCGAGGTGCAAGTGTGAACGAGTATGAGGCTTCACTGGTCATTAGGTCCGGAGCTGAGCAGCTGTCGGCGGCGTCTTCTGACCCCCGCTCGGAGGAAGGCTATGCGGCAGTCAAGGCCAATATCTCGGTAGCATTGGAGCGCCTGGCGGAAGCTCTTGCCAACTTTGAGGCCAGTTCCCGAGCGCCCAACCGTTCGATCGGCTGGGTTCAGGACCTTCGCCGCGTAGCGGACGACCTGGGGGAATGACAACGCTGAAACGCCAATGACAGCGAGGACGTTCCAGGCAGCTTGTCGGTTTGCACGGTCGTCGTGGCAGGTAACGAAAATGACCATCACCGGAGCATGCCCGAAAGACCGTTGCCGGGAGCTGTCCGGGAAGGGCACGTCGGAATCGAGAGTGGAGGAAAGGGCAAAATCCTCGAACTCCTGTCCGTCGCCCACACGCCCAGCGCGAAAAGCGCCCTTGCGGTTCTCTGATTCTCGGCGCACCTGGCATCTACTCAAGGGGCCGATCGGCCCCTTGAGTACTCTGCGTGGGACGACATAGGCCTCTCCCCAGCGTGTCGGCGCGTCCACCCACGTCTGGACGTACGGACGGATCCATGGACGGCTCCGGGGGCGCGTTAGGTAGGTACCTGTATCGTTCATAGTCAGGAACCTTTCGGTTCCGCTACAGGAGCAATCATGGCTGACAAATCCCCCCGCCAAACAGCATCCAAGAAATCCGCCAAAACCATCAAGGAAAAACGCGCCGACAAGAAGGCCGCCGCGGCACCGCCCAGCTCAGGAGACAAAGCCACGGCCGCCAAGTCGATAAGCCCTAAAAAGAAGTGACCGGCACGACCGGACACCTCACCCTCGGTGTCCTCTCAGGCACCCGAAAACCCGACGAGCGGCGCCTCCCCATACACCCCCTGCATTTGAAGCGGATCGCGCCCGAACTCCGGCAGCACATCATTTTTGAGAAAGGTTACGGCGAGCGTTTTGGCGTGTCGGACTCCCATCTGGCACCACTCGTCGGAGGGGTGGTGCCGCGCGCCCAATTATTGGCTGAGGCCGACGTCGTCCTCCAGCCCAAACCGCAGCCTGCAGACCTTACCGAGCTCCGTGACGGGCAGATCCTTTGGGGTTGGCCGCACTGCGTCCAGGACCGCGCCATCACCCAGCTCGCCATCGACAAGAAACTCACGCTGATAGCCTTCGAGGCGATGAACCACTGGGCCAGCGACGGCGGATTCGGGCTGCACGTGTTCCACAAAAACAACGAACTGGCCGGTTACTGCTCCGTGCTGCACTCCCTGGCACTGACCGGCTCCACCGGGGACTACGGCCGAAGACTCAGCGCCGTCGTCATCGGCTTCGGCGCGACCGCACGAGGGGCCGTCACTGCCCTCAATGCCCACGGAATCCACGACGTCCAGGTCCTGACCAACCGTGGGGTGGCCGCTGTGGGTTCGCCCATCCATTCGGTGCGGATTGTCCAGTTCGATCACGACCCCAAAGCGCCGTTCCTCAGCGAGGTCATCACCGAACGCGGACGCGTCCCACTGGCGCCGTTCCTGGCCGAAAGCGACATCGTGGTCAACTGCACCCTGCAAAACCCGAACGCACCCCTGACCTACCTGCGGACGGAGGACCTGGACGCTTTCCGGCCCGGCAGCCTCATAGTTGACGTTTCCTGCGATGAGGGAATGGGCTTTAGCTGGGCGAAAACCACCACCTTCGCCGAGCCGATGTTCACGGTAGGTGACCACATAGATTACTACGCGGTGGACCACAGCCCCTCTTACCTCTGGAAGTCCTCCACTTGGGAAATGAGCGAAGCCCTGCTGCCCTTCCTGGAAACCGTGATCACGGGTCCTTCAGCCTGGACGGGGAACGAAACCATCGCCCGCGCCATTGAAATCCGCGATGGCGTAATCCTGAACCAGGACGTGGTGCAGTTCCAGCAACGGGAACGGGACTACCCGCACAGCCCTCTACCCGCCTAGGCTACGTCGCCCTTAGGGCCGGCCCTTTCGGGCTGGCCGGCCCCGGGCCCACCGTCTGGTGCCTCGGTGATTCACCTGCCCTGAAGTCCGGGCCCCAGGACCTTCAAACTTCATCCCCGCGTTCCGGCAAGTGACTTGCGGCGGGACGCCGGGTACGGGTCACGGCCAAGGCATCAGAGAGCCGCATGGCATCCAGTAGCAGCATGCTGCGGGACGGCGGCACGCTGCCTGCCTCGCTGGTGCAGATAACCAGCGCCGCGGTGACTCCCGCGATCAAGGCCGGGTCTCGACTGCGCAGGTACTCCCGTGCAGGGTCCCCTGTGTGCTCAAGTTCCCGGGAGATGAAGACCGCGACCTCGGTCCTGCGTGCCATATCGAACTTCATCAACACAGACGAGACCATGTTCTTCACGGTTTTTTCGGCCAGAAACAATTCCTGCCCGATCTGGACGTTACTCAACCCCCGGGCCACCCCGACCGCCACCTTCATTTCCTGCTTTGAAAGCATCCCCAACCGACCGTCGGGGCCATTCGTCCCGTCGGCCTGGATCGGAGCCAGGATGCCGGTCTGGAAACGAGGACTGTAGGCGGTGTACCCCTTGACGGCCCGCCGGATCAGCCTGAGTTGCTCCTCGTTGTCATCCTGTTGTGACAGACACCCCCAAGCCCCGGCGAGAATGGCCCCGATCAAGACAGCTTCGTCAGTTTCGCCCGTCATCAGCACGCACCGAATGGTGGCGTCAGCAACTGCGAGGGCCCGACAAAGCCCGGCACCAGAGCCATCGGGAAGATCATCATCGATGATGGCCAGATCCGGACGCAACGCAGGGATAAGCCGCGCTGCCTGGCGGACAGATCCCGACTCACCGGAAACACTGAACCCGTTAGCCTCCAACACACCCCGGAAACCGCGCCTGACGAACTCCTCACCACTCACGACGTACACGCTGCCGAAGGAGGACGCCAAACCAGGTTCATGGCCAGTCGCCATACTTGCATCCGTTCGTTCGCCCTTCGAAACCGCAAAGGCTTTATTAGTCTCCTGCTGCCACCCTGGCCCCACCGCGAAAAGGAGAACAGGCACCTACCCCACAGGTATCTGTCGAAAAAGCGAACCAAATTGCCGACTCACTTACAGGCTAGCCCCATAAGCAGAGTCCCGACAGCTGCAGGGCCTTTCCATTTTGCCTGCAGTCATTCAGCGCGGCCGTCCGCCGAGCCCGCCAGGTGCCCTTGCTGTCGTCCAGGCGGCCTTCGTTCTCTGGGACAACCTCCAAAGTTCTACTCAGTCAGGGAAGTAAATGCGCCAGGGAAAAGGAGGGCCTCTCATGCGCGATAGTAGTATCCGGCCACGGTTCAGCCCGAGAGCGCATGCCAATCCTTCGCTGGCCCAATACCGTTACGAAGTGGGCTAAATCCGGGGTGTACGTCCGAGCCTGGCTAAGTCAGCGGACATCAGGGCAAATCAAGGGACTGCCAGCCCATGCTCACACTGCGCTCCCGCGCAGCGCGGGCTGCTTCCGGAGAACCTCATTGGCTGCAGTAAGGCCTGAACCAGCGGCAAGATGAGGGGCAACAACCAAAGCCCCGCGACGTGGTTGACGATCAGGGCGCATGCCAGACGAACTAAGAATTGTGGTTGCTTCCGCGCCTCGCCGTAATCGGCTCCGGCCCACGCCTGCTCACCTGTGTCACAACTTAGAACGAGTACGTGATTTTTGCCGGAAGATTTTGAGGCCATCGGCGCTCCTGACCTGGATCCGGACATCCCCGGCCGTCCTCGCCAGGGGCGTCCCCATTGAGGCTTTCATGCCGGATTTCTTCAGTTCGGAATTACGCAAAACTGCTTCGGTGCTGCTGCTCGCCTTGGCCCTTCTCGTCGGGCTTCGACTTCGAGGCCACGTGGGCCACGGAATAACCCGGCCATGCGGCGCAGCGCCTGGACCGCTTCCCGAACGACGCCGCGGCGCTGAAATGCCTCTACCTCGTGACCCGGTCCTCGAAGGCAGAATCAACTAACCACAAGCAAGGACCACCGTTAATCTGAGGGACCCCGGCTCTGGGTTATTCGCTACGAACTGGTAGATCCTGCCGGCGAAAACGAATCCGTGGCCAAGGTCGCCGTGCAGCCCGCCAGAACGGCAGGCTGCACGCGCAACTACTCAGGCTGTGTCGGTACACACGCCCTCGTCACGGGGCGAAGGGTTCAACGATGGATGCGATGCCATGGTCGACGCAGAACTGTCCAACGCGTAGTGCGTGGTCTACAACGACGGGCTCATCATGGAGGGGCTGCCCGCACTGGGGGCAGCCCTGCTGTTTCTCGCGGACATCTTCCGTCGACATCAGCGGCTCTCCTTCTCAGTCAGGTGATGTTGATTTTGCTGGTGAACAAACTCCCGGGCCATTACTCAGTAGGGACTCAGCTGGAGCGGGCTCCGACGAGTTGTTCCTGGCTTGCGCCGGTTGCCGGATCACCGCGCCGGCTGTGCAGCAAGGGCCGGCAGGATGGGGCTCCTTCAGCGGCGCACATTTACCTGGCGGACGTTGAAGATGCAAGGACATCGAGTGCGAACACGACCGCCGGCAAATTGAAGTCTCACTCCGGCTTCCTTGGACGCGGTCCTCTTAGCTGCCTCAACCTGCGTGGCGAATTCGGGAAGGTCCAGCGGCCGGAGACTACTCCGCTTCCGCGGCTGCGGCGACGGCGGCGGTGACGGCGGGGGCCACACGCGGGTCCAGTGGGCTGGGGACGATGTAGTCGGCCGACAGGTCCTCGGCGGCAAGGTCCGCAATCGCACGGGCGGCCGCAAG
>NZ_JAUSRE010000006.1 GCF_030811655.1 Pseudarthrobacter enclensis
CCGCCATGGATCATATGCGAGGACGCGCCGCTTGCACCCTGGCAGTAGTCACCGCGCTCCACCAGGGCGACATCCACGCCCTGCAGCGCAAGGTCGCGGAACGTTCCCACACCGTTAATACCACCACCGACCACCAGTACTTTGGCGTGCGGACGGCGGCGCAGGTTGTGGACTGAAGGGCGTTCCACCCCATGCCGGGGCGCAGCAACAGACGGTTGAACAGATGGATCCTTGGGTCCCAAAACGACTCCCTTGGGGCTTTGTGTGATGCGGCCGCCGCTGGATGGCGCCGCCGTTCTGCTCTATTCTTCGGAGAAATGGAAAATGGAGTCAAGGACTATGCACGAATGTGCAGAAGGGAACTGAGATGGCACTTTCACGGGATCAGGAAGCCCTGCGAGCTGCACAAATGTACTACCTGCAGGACCTGACGATGGACGCGATCGCGCGTGAACTGCGCACTTCCCGGTCCACCGTTTCAAGGCTCCTGTCCTCCGCCAGGGAGTCCGGCCTGGTGCAGATCCAGATCCGCAACCCCCTGGACACCGGTCCCGAACTGGAGGGCATGATCCGGCGCCGGTACAACCTGGACGTCCACGTAGTCCCCATCCTGGGCACCCTCAACGAAGCGGAAACACTTGACCGGGTGGCCATGCAGGCCGCCCGCACCATCGGGCCGCTGGTGGATTCCAATGCCATCATCGGCGTGGCCTGGGGCTCAACTCTCAGCGCGGTGAGCCGGCACCTCACCAGGAAAATCACGCATGACAGCGTCATTGTCCAGCTCAACGGCGCCGGGAACATGCACACCACGGGCATCACCTATGCAAGCGACATCATGCGGAGGTTCGGCAGCGCCTACGGCGCGCGGGTAGAACAGTTCCCCGTCCCGGCCTTCTTCGACCACGCGGCCACCAAGACCGCAATGTGGAACGAGCGCAGCGTCCAGCGCGTCCTGGAACTGCAGGCAAAGATGAGCATCGCCATCTTCGGCGTGGGTTCAGTACACGCCGACTACCCCAGTCACGTGTACGCCGGAGGTTATCTTGACGAGGAGGACCTGAACGCGCTGGCCAACTCAGATGTGGTGGGCGACGTTGCCACCGTATTCTTCCGCGGTGACGGCTCCTCAGACGGGATTGTCCTGAACGAACGCTCCACCGGTCCGTCGCTGGCCCAACTCCGCCAAGTGCGCCGACGGATCTGTGTGGTGTCAGGAGTTTCCAAGATCAACGGCCTGCGCGGAGCCCTCGCGGCGAGGCTCGCCACCGACCTGATCCTCGATGAAGCCACCGCACGCCGGCTGGTCGATTACGAAGGACTGGCCAGCTGAAGTGGGTAGAGTCGTTGCCATGAGAACCTCACCCCGGCTCAGCCTCAACAACGGCGTGCTGATAGACCAGCTCGGCTTCGGGCTGTACAAGGTGCCGGCAGCTGACGCGGAAGGACTGGTCGCCACCGCGCTCGCAGCGGGCTACCGCCACTTCGACACCGCCGCGATGTACGGAAACGAAACCGGCGTGGCCCGCGGCATCAGCTCCCAGCTGGATGCAGGGACCGGCAGTGGCGGCTCGGGCGAGTTGTTCCCGTCCCTGTCCCGTGAAGACATTTTTGTCACCACGAAGGTGTGGAATGACCATCACGGCTACGACGCCACACTGCAGGCCTTCGATGACTCCATGGTCAACTTGGGGCTCGACTATGTGGACATGTACCTGATCCACTGGCCCTGCCCGCGCCGGGGACTGTTCCCGGAGACCTATCGGGCCCTCGAAACCCTGTACCGGGAAGGCAGGGTACGGGCGATTGGCGTCAGCAACTTCCAGCCGGCTCACCTTGACCGCCTGCTCCAGACCGCCGAGGTGGTCCCCGCCGTCAACCAGATCGAACTGCACCCATGGCTGCAACAGGACGAACTCCGGCACAAGCACGCCGAGCTGGGAATCCGCACCGAAGCGTGGAGCCCGCTGGGCCGCGGCCAGGTCCTTTCCGACCCCGTCATCCAGGCCTGCGCCACGGAACATAACCGCACCCCCGCACAAGTGATCCTCCGCTGGCACATGCAGCTGGGTAACATCGCCATCCCCAAGGCCAGCTCTGAGGCCCGCATCCGCGAGAACCTGGACGTTTTCAGTTTCGAGCTCTCCGAACGCGACATGGTGGCCATCAAGGCGCTGGACCGCGGACAGCGGACCGGTTCACATCCGGACAACGTGAACTAGGCCGGGCATGGATACCGTGAACCCGGGGACTTCCCCTGCGCCTGCCTACTTCAGCCAGAGCCTTGCCACCCGCGCCTCCGCCTCCACAATCACCCTCGACGACGGCACTGTGGCCTTTTGGACCTACGAGCCCCTTGAAGCGAATCCGGACACCCGCACCGTGCTGGTGGTGCACGGGTTCCGCGGCGACCACCACGGACTGCTGCGCGTAGCGGACCAACTTCCCGATATGCGGATCATCATGCCGGACTTGCCCGGCTTTGGCCGCTCCGACGCTTTTGCCGGGCGCCCGCACTCCGTGGAGCGGTACGGGCAGTTCATCTCTGACTTCATGGCCGCCCTGGACCTGGGGCCGGACACAGTGCTCCTTGGGCACTCCTTTGGCTCCATCGTGGCGGCTCACTTCGTGGCCAACAACCCGGGCGCTGTGCGCCCGCTGATCCTCATCAACCCCATCGCCGCTCCTGCCTTGGAGGGACCCAAAGGTGTGATGACGCGCCTCGCAGTACTGTACTACCGGCTCGCTGCACGGCTGCCCCGCCGCCCGGGCCTGGCTTTGCTGCGCAATCCGCTGATCGTGCGGGTAATGAGCGAGACCATGGCCAAAACCGGCGACCGTGAGCTGCGGGCCTTCATCCACGGCCAGCACCACGCCTATTTCAGTTCGTTCGCGGACCGCGACAGCCTCCTGGAATCCTTCACTGCTTCCGTCACCAGCCACGTGGCGGAAGTCGCCGGGCAACTGGAACTGCCCGTGCTGCTGATTGCCGGTGAAAGGGATGAGATTGCCACCCTTCCCAGCCAGCACCGCCTCCTGGAACTGCTGCCGGACGGCGAGCTCAAGGTGATTCCCGGCGTCGGACACCTGATTCACTACGAAACGCCGGAACCGGCCGCCCGCTACATCCGCAGCTTCCTGAAGGACCATCCCGCGTGAAGATCGTCATTGATGCACGTTTTACCCGTACCGACCACCACGACGGCATCAGCCGCTACGGCGCAAGCCTGATCGCAGCCACGGCGAAAATCGCGGATGTCTCAATGCTCATCTCGGACCCCCGGCAGCTCGCCCTGCTCCCCGACGTCCCCTACACGCTCATCAGCAGTCCGCTCTCCCCCCTGGAACTCTTCGTTGCGCGGAAGGTCAACGCCGTGGGGGCCGACGTCGTGGTGTGCCCCATGCAGACGATGGGCACCTGGGGCCGGAAGTACGGCTTGATCCTGACCCTGCACGACCTCATCTACTACGAGCACCCCGCTCCCCCCGGTTTCCTTCCGGGCCCCGTGCGGCTGCTCTGGCGGCTCTACCACAAGGCGTTCTGGCCGCAGCGTCTGCTCCTCAACAGGGCAGACGCCGTGGCCACCATCAGCAGGACAACGGAGGCGCTGATGGCCAAATACCGCCTGACCCGCCGACCGGTCCGCATCATCGCCAACGCTCCCCAGCCCGCGCAGGACCCGCGCGATCCGGGCGACGGAGCGGACAAAACGATCATCTACATGGGCTCGTTCATGCCCTACAAGAACGTGGAAACAATGGTGGCCGGGATGGGCGCACTGAGCGGGTACACCCTGCACCTGCTAAGCCGGATCACTCCGCAGCGGAAGTCCGAACTGGAAGCCCTTGTCCCGCCGGGCGCATCCGTGGTGTTCCACAACGGCGTGACAGATGACGAATATGACGCACTGCTGCGGCGGGCGACGGCGCTGGTGAGTCTGTCCCGGGCCGAGGGGTATGGCCTTCCTTTAGTCGAGGCCATGGCTGTGGGCACGCCCGTCATCGCCAGCGACATTCCGATTTTCCGGGAAGTCGGCGGAGACGCCGCCCTCTATGTTGACCCGGAGTCGCCTTCGCAGTTTGCGGATGCAGTGGGGCAACTGCAGGACGGGGCGCACTGGAAGGACCTGTCCGGCCGGTCGGTTGCCCGCGCGGCACAATTCAGCTGGGATGAATCCGCGCGCCAGTTGGTGGATGCGGCGCACGAGGTGATGGCGAAGAGGCACCGTTAGAGAACGTCAACACCGTCAAGGCGCAGCTGCACAGGGTCCGTGGTCCGTTTGGCTGCCACCGCTGCCCGGGTCACCCGCAGCGCGCGGACGACGGCGGCGGCCTGGCCGTACGTGAAGAACAGCAGGGTCCGAACGTCCTCGGCTGAGCGCCTGCCGGAGGGAGGCGCGGTCAGCAGCAGCGGGGCGGGCCCTGCTGTGCGCACCGCAATGGCCTCGCCCGCCAAGTGCGCTTGCACCGCACCAGTAAAGTGTTCAACCGCTGCCCGCGGCCCCGTCACCGATGCGATCCGCACAGCGGGAGGAAGCCCCAGTTCCGCCCGAAGGGACAGCTCCCGCTGGGCGTAACCTGCGGGATCCCACCGCAGCAGCGCCCCGGTGGCGGCCGGGTCCGTAGCCGTGACAACAACAAGTCCGCCGTCCGGGGCAGGCCGGACGAGGGCGGCCGCATTGAACCAGCGCCGCACGGTGTCCTCACCTGCCCTGAGGGTCTCCCGCCGCAGCAGTGAATCACCGTCCAGCAGCAGGGCAGCGGCATACCCACCCTCCGCAACCGGCTCCGCACCCACTGTTGCCACCACCAGCGTCTTGCCGGCAGATACCGTTGCCTTCACTTGGTCTCCGGAAGAAGTGATGACCGTCCTGCCCGGGAAGGCCCGGCCGAGTTCCTCGGCAGTCCGCAGGACTCCGGTGGCGCCTTTTCGAAGCCGTCTCCCGCCGCAGTGGGCGCATTTCCAGTCCGGAGCGGGGGTGGAACACCAGCGGCACTGGGGCAGCGAAGACGTGCCGGCCAGTGCCAGGGGCCCCTGGCAGTGGCCGCAGCGGGCAGGCTCCCGGCACGTGTCACAAACCAAGGAAGGGGCGTAGCCAGCCCTCCCTACCTGGACCAGGACGGGGCCCCGTTCCAGTCCTTCCTTTGCCGCCTGCCATGCGGCGTGGGGCAAGCGGGCGACAGTGGCGAGCGGGTCCCGCTCCTGCTCGAAGCTGTCCGCGGTATTGACCACGCGGGCAACGGTGCTGCGGATCGTGGCCCTGTCAGCCTCGATGGGGAGCGCCCAGCGCGCCTCCACCAGCCGCTGGGACTCAGTGCTGCGGGCGTGGCCGGCAAGGAGGCAGGCCGTCCCCTCCTGTTCTGCCCGCAGGAGGAGGACTTCCCGCGCATGGGCATAGGGCGCGCGCTGCTCGATGTGGAGATCGTCGCCGTCGTCCCAGCAGGCAACCAGTCCAAGGTCCCGGACCGGGGCAAAGGCGGCCGACCGGGTGCCGATGGCAATCCTGGCCCGGCCCGCCAGCAGGCGGAGGAAGCTCCGGTAGCGGGGCGTGGGACCGTCGTCGGCAGTAAGCCGTGCCACTGCCCCAGCGGGCACCAGGCCATTCAGCGCTTCCTCCAGGCGGTCCAGGTCGCGGTAGTCCGGCACCACCACCAGCGCGCCCCTGCCTGCGGCGTAAGCTGCGGCCGCAGCCTGGGCAAGCAGGTGCGGCCACCCTGCCGCGCCGTGGCCCTGCAGCGGATTAATGACGGCCCGGGGAGATCCGCCACCAGCCAGATGCCTCAGGAACGCGGCGCCGGTGCGGTACACCGCCCAGGCGGAAACGCCCGGGGGCGCAGGAGGAGCGGCGTCTGCTTCCGCTGTCCCGGTGTCCAGCGACCCGGGGTAATCCTTTTCCAGCCTGGCAACGCGGGGCGGTACGGCAAGGCGGAGGACATCGCTGACTGTACCCGCATACCGGGCAGCGACCGCGGCCGACAGCTCCCTGATGGCGGGCGTCAGGACCGGAACCGGGGACACAACCTTGGCCAGGGGCACCAGGGTGTGTCCGGCGTCGGACTCCGCCAACCGCTCAAGCAGGAATCCGGTGAGGTCCTGGCCGTTGAACTTGACCTTCACCCTGACTCCCGGCTGGGCGGCCTGGTCCAGCGCGGCCGGCACTGCGTAGTCGAAAGGGCGGTCCAGGTGCGGCAGGGAGGAGTCAACCAGGACCCGTGCCACCGGTAGTTCCCCCGCCAAGGCGACGCCGCCGGCCATCTTCCGCACGGGAAAACCCTGCAGCAGGCTCGGCTGGACGGAGCTGTCAGCAACCATGGCAGTTACCTCCGTTCAGCCGCCGGGTGGACAGGAACAGCAAAGCACCGGGCACTGACATTGGACTCCCGGCCTGCGCGGTTGGCTCCCGGCGTGGACAGGCGCGCAACTAGGCGTTGAAGAAAGCCTTGAGGTCGTCCACTCGGTCCAGGCGCTCCCACGTGAAGTCCGGTTCGTCGCGGCCGAAGTGGCCATGCGCGGCCGTCTTGGCGTAGATGGGCCGTTTCAGGTCAAGGGCGTCGATGATGGCGCGGGGACGCAGGTCGAAGATTTCCGCGATGGCTTCACTGATGCGGGCCGGATCAACTGTTTCAGTCCCGAAGGTCTCTACGTAGGTTCCCACCGGCCGCGCCTGGCCGATGGCGTAGGCAATCTGGATTTCGGCGCGCTTGGCCAGCCCGGCAGCCACCACGTTCTTGGCAACCCAGCGCATGGCATAGGCGGCGGAGCGGTCCACCTTGGACGGATCTTTTCCGGAGAAAGCGCCGCCGCCGTGCCGGGCCATGCCGCCGTACGTGTCCACGATGATCTTGCGGCCTGTCAGGCCTGCGTCGCCCACCGGGCCGCCGATGACGAACTCACCGGCAGGGTTAAGGATGTTCGCGGCACGCGAGACGTCCAGGTTGGCGGCGGCCAGGACAGGTCCGATGACTACGGCGGCGAGGTCTGCCCGCAACTGCTCCAGGCTTGCGCCCTCGGCATGCTGGCTGGAAATCACCACGGTTTCCACGGAAACCGGAACGTCCTTGTCGTAGCCCACGGTGACCTGCGTCTTGCCGTCCGGGCGAAGGTAGGGCAACTGGCCCGTCTTGCGGACCTCGGTGAGCCGTTCCGACAAGCGGTGGGCCAGCCAGATGGGGGTGGGCATGTAGGACGGCGTTTCGTCGCTGGCGTAGCCGAACATGAGGCCCTGGTCCCCGGCGCCCTGGAGGTCGTAGTCGTCCTCCTGGCGGCCTTCGCGGGCCTCAAGTGAGTTGAAGACGCCGCCGGCAATGTCGTTGGACTGCTGGCCGATGGAGACGGAGACGCCGCAGCGGGCGCCGTCGAAGCCGTTGGCAGAGGAGTCGTAGCCGATGCCCAGGATGGTCTCACGGACGATCTGCGGGATTTCGACGTAGGCGTCGGTAGTGACTTCGCCGGCGACGTGCACCAGCCCCGTGGTGGCCATTGTCTCAACTGCCACCCGCGATTCGGGATCCCTGGCCAGCAGTGCGTCCAGGATGGCATCACTGATCTGGTCGCAGATCTTGTCGGGGTGGCCTTCGGTAACCGACTCGGACGTGAAGAGCCGGAGCGCAGAGGGCGTGGTCCCATGGGTCTGGGGAAGGTGCAGCGGTAAAGTCACTCAATTACCTTACTGGTTGGTGTTGGTTGCCAGGCGGGAGATGTCCCCGTGCTAAGCAAACGTGGCCCGAAACACGTCAGGCCCGGGGCGAAACGTGGTTCAGTTCAAAGCTGATGCGGCTGATGATGGCGTCGGAAACCTCGGTTTTGGTTCCTGATGCTTCCTGTGGTTCGGCGCCGGAACGGGAGAGGATGACCACCGAGTTGGAATCCTGCCCAAAGACTTTGTCCGTGCCCACATGGTTGACCACCAGGAGGTCACAGCCCTTGCGCTGCAGCTTTGCTTCCGCATAGGCCAGCACACCGCCCTGGCTGTCCCCGGTTTCTGCGGCGAAGCCGACAATGAGCTGCGGGGCGCCGCCGGCGCCGCCATTCCGCTGCTCAACAAGTTCCTGCAGGATGTCCGGGTTCCGGACCAGCGTGATGACGGGATCCGCGGTGTCGTCCCGCTTTTTAATCTTGGTATCCGAGATCTCGGCGGGGCGGAAATCAGCGACGGCCGCGGACATGATGACGACGTCCGACCCGTTGGCAGCCTCCAGCGCGGCTTCCCGAAGCTGCAGGGCAGTCTCCACCCGCACAACTTCAACCCCTGCAGGCGGCGGGACTTCCATGTGGGCGGCCACAAACCTGACAGTTGCACCGGCGTTGCGTGCTGCGACGGCCAGCGCCACTCCCTGCTTGCCCGAAGACCGGTTGCCGAGGAAGCGAACGGGGTCGAGGGGTTCCCGGGTCCCGCCGGCGGTGATGGTCACGGTGCGGCCCGCCAAGGGCATCTGGTAATCGGACTGTCCCTGGACAAGCGCCATGGCGGCGTCGAAGATCACCTGCGGCTCCGGCAGCCGTCCCGGCCCCGAATCGGCGCCGGTCAACCGGCCGGAGGCTGGTTCGAGGACGGCAGTCCCGCGCGCGCGGAGCGTTTCGACGTTGGCGCGGGTGGCGGCATGCTGCCACATTTCCGTGTGCATGGCGGGCGCAAACAGTACCGGGCCGTGGGCCATCAGCAGGGTGTTGGTGAGCAGGTCTCCGGCCTGGCCGGTGGCAGCCTTCGCCAGGAGATCAGCTGTGGCGGGTGCGACTACAACAAGGTCCGCTTCGTGACCAAGGCGCACGTGGTTGACCAGGGGCACGTCATCAAAGACGCTGTTGCTGACCGGGTTTCCGGACAGCGCCTCCCAGGTGGCGGTGCCGATAAAGCGGGTGGACGCTTCCGTGGGGATCACGGTGACGTCATGGCCGGCTTCAGTAAAAAGCCGGAGGAGCGACGCCACCTTGTAGGCGGCAATCCCTCCCCCGACTCCGAGGACTATGCGCACGTGACCTCCGTCAACAGCACGTCAGCAGCGGCAGGTTTACTCTGCGGCTTCGATCGGCGTGGAAACCAGCTTGCCTTCGTTGATCTCGCGCAGGGCGATCGACAGAGACTTTTCGTTCAGCTTGGTGTCAACCAACGGGCCGACGTATTCGAACAGGCCCTCGTGCAGCTGGGCGTAGTAAGCGTTGATCTGACGAGCGCGCTTGGCACCGAAAATGACCAGGCCGTACTTGGAATCCGCTACCTTCAGCAGATCGTCGATCGGCGGGTTGATGATGCCTTCAAGGTTCGTGGACACGAATTCTCCAAATTCCTAGCGGGCTGACGGTTCCGGCAGGTGTGGATGCGGTGTCAGCCCCATGAGTGAAACAAGCTCGTCCGCTGCCCGGCGGACGTCGTCGTTAATGACGGTGTGGTCGAACTCCGGTTCAGCAGCAAGTTCCAGTTTAGCGGTTTCCAGGCGTCGTTGCTGTTCCTCGGGGGTTTCGGTGCCCCGGCCCACCAGCCGGCGGACCATCTCGTCCCAGCTGGGCGGGGCCAGGAACACGAACTGGGCGTCAGGAACGGCCGCCTTGACCTGGCGTGCTCCCTGCAGGTCGATCTCCAGCAGGACGGAACGGCCTTCGGCGATGGCCCGTTTCACGGTGCTCTTCAGGGTGCCGTAGGTGTTTTGACCGTGGACCACAGCCCATTCCAGGAGTTCACCCTCAGCAATGAGCTGCTCGAACTCCTCCCTGGTTTTGAAGAAGTAGTGGACGCCATCCACTTCCCCGGGGCGGGGCGCCCGGGTGGTGGCTGAGACGGAAAGCCAAACCTCGGGGTAGTTGTCACGGATGTAGGTGGACACGGTGCCTTTGCCAACAGCCGTCGGACCTGCGAGGACTGTCAGTCCAGGTTTGTTGCTCACGTATTCCTTTTGCGCAGTTGGGGGAAGACAGGCGCCGCCTGCCTCAATGCTCGTCTATAAAATCTACCAGCGCCCGGCGCTGGTGGACGCCCAGGCCCCGGACCCGGCGGGAGGCAGCAATACCCAGCTGCTGCATGATGGCGGCGGCCCGCACCTTGCCGATGCCCGGAAGGGCTTCGAGCAGTTCCGAAACCCTCATGCGGGCCAGCGCGTCGTCCTCCAGCGCGGAGCTGATGATGTCAGCGGCGGTCCTGTCGCCGTTCCGCAGGCTCTCCTTTGCGGCAGCCCGGGTGGCCCTGGCCGCCGCGGCCTTGCCCAGCGCATCGGCCCGTTCAGACGCAGATAAGGGTCGCAGGACCATCACGGACACCCCCGAAGTCGGCGGATTCATCCAAGGGCGGCCGCCCTTGGACCTGTCCTGAAACTACCCTTTGGTGCAGCCCGAATCAATGCATCCGGGCAATTGCGGGCTATCCCCGGAGTCCGTCCAGGGTGTGGAGTGCAGCTTCCCGCAGTCCGCTGACCTGCGGTCCCGCCGTCAGGATGCCGCGGCTGGAAGTTCCGAGGACCAGCGGGTAGGCGGTGCCGAAGGTCGCCCGAAGGTCAGCCGGAGTTGCCCCCTGGGCGCCGAGTCCGGGAGCCAGGATGGGTCCGCGGACGGAAGCCAGATCCAGCTCCAGGTCCGTCAGTGCGCTGCCGACGGTGGCGCCGACCACCAGGCCCACGGAACCGAGGCTGCCCCCGTACCGGGCGTTCTCCGCCGCGGCGGACTCCGTGATCCTGCGTGCCACGGAGTCTCTTCCGCCCACGTGCTGGACCGAAGCTCCCTCGGGGTTGGATGTCAGTGCCAGCACGAACACGCCGCGCCCGGTGTCGGCCGCGAGGTCCAGCGCGGGGCGCAGGGACTCAAAGCCGAGGTATGGGCTCAGCGTGACCGCGTCGGCTGCCAGGGGGGATCCGTCGCGGAGCCACGCGTCAGCGTAGGCGGCCATGGTGGAACCGATGTCGCCGCGCTTTGCGTCAGCAATCGTGAGCACTGACGAGTCCCGGGCCGTGGCCAGGAGCTCCTCCAGCACCGCCATGCCGGCGGACCCGTGCCGTTCATACAGTGCCACCTGGGGCTTCACCGCGGCAGCGAGCGAAGCCACCGCCTCCAGCACGGTCAGCGAGAAACGCCGAAGCCCCGCGGCGTCGTCGTCCAGTCCCCAGGCTTGCAGCAGCGCCGGATGCGGATCAATGCCAACGCACAGCGGCCCGCGCGCAGCCATGGCGGCGCCGAGCCGGGAGCCAAAGGACTCCCGGCCGGCGGCGGGTACCTGCTCAGGCATGCTGCAGGGCCGCCTTCTGCGACGCCGCAAGCGCTGCGGCGTGCTCCTGCAGGCTGGTGACGGACCACTCGTAGGTGCGCATGGCCTCGATGGCCTGGACGGCGGCGTTGAATTCGGCCACAGTCGTGATGCACGGGATGCCGATGGACGTTGCCGCGGCACGGAGTTCGTAGCCGTCGCTGCGGGCTTCGCCGCCGGACGGGGTGTTGAAGACCATGTCGATCTCGCCGGCCACGATCAGGTCCGCGATGGTGCCCTCGCCCTCGGCGCTGCTGCCCTCAGCAACCTTGCGCACCGGGGTGGCCTGGATGCCGTTGCGGCGCAGGACATCCGCAGTACCGCCGGTGGAGACGATCTCGAACCCGAGATCCGAGAGCCGCTTGACGCCCATGATCACCGAGCGCTTGTCCCGATTGGCCACGGAGACGAACACCTTGCCCTCGGTGGGCAGCGCGTTGTTGGCGCCGGCCTGGCTCTTGGCGAAAGCGGTGTCAAAGTGCTTGTCGATGCCCATGACCTCGCCGGTGGACCGCATTTCAGGGCCAAGCAGGGAGTCCACCACCTTGCCTTCAAGGGTGCGGAACCGGCTGAACGGCAGCACGGCTTCCTTGACGGCTACGGGGGCGTCCAGCGGCAGGGTGGATCCGTCGCCGGTTTCCGGCAGCATCTTGTAGGCGCTGCGGAGCTGGTTGATGGTCACGCCGGTGCCGATCAGGGCGGCTGCCTTGGCCATCTGGACGCCGGTGGCCTTGGACACGAACGGCACGGTCCGGGAGGCACGCGGGTTGGCTTCCAGGACGTACAGGACGTCCGAGGCCAGTGCGAACTGGATGTTGATCAGGCCGCGTACGCCCACGCCCTCGGCGATGGCGCGGGTTGCCACGCGCACCCGTTCGATGACGTTGCTGCCCAGGGTGATGGGCGGCAGGACGCAGGCGGAGTCGCCGGAGTGGATGCCGGCTTCCTCGATGTGCTCCATGATGCCGCCCAGGTACAGATCGGTGCCGTCGAATAGGGCGTCGACGTCGATTTCGACGGCGTCTTCCAGGAAGCGGTCGATCAGCACCGGGTGGTCCGGGGTGATCTCGGTGGCGTTGGCGATGTAGCGGGAGAGGTTGGGCTCGTCATAGACGATTTCCATACCCCGGCCGCCCAGCACGTAGGACGGACGGACAAGCACCGGATAACCGATCTCGTCAGCGATGCTCTTGGCGTCCTCGAAGGAGACGGCGGTGCCGTTCTTCGGTGAAACCAGGCCGGCCTTGTCCAGCACGCGGGAGAAGGCGCCGCGGTGCTCGGCGAGGTCGATGGCTTCAGGGGAGGTGCCCAGGATGGGCACGCCGGCGTCGGCCAGCTGCTGGGCGAGCTTCAGCGGGGTCTGGCCGCCGAGCTGGACAAACACACCCATGACGCCGCCGGTACGTTCCTCTGCGGCGATGACCTCCAGGACGTCCTCAAGCGTCAGCGGCTCGAAGTACAGCCGGGTGGAGACGTCGTAGTCCGTGGAGACGGTTTCCGGGTTGCAGTTGACCATGACGGTTTCGTAGCCGGCCTTGCGCAGCGCCATGGAGGCGTGAACGCAGGAGTAGTCGAACTCGATGCCCTGGCCGATGCGGTTGGGACCGGAACCGAGGATCAGGATGGACGGCTTGGAGTGCAGCGCAACCTCGTCCTCCTCGTCATACGCCGAGTAGTGGTACGGCGTGTACGCGGCGAACTCGGCGGCGCAGGTGTCAACGGTCTTGTAGACCGGGCGGATGCCCAGCGCCTGCCGGACGCCGCGGACCACTGCCTCGGAGTTGTGCGTGAGGGCACCGATCTGCTCGTCCGAGAAGCCGTGGCGCTTGGCGCGCTTGAGCATGTCCGCTGTCAGTGCTCCGGCCTGCCGGATTTCGTGGGAGATCTCGTTGAGCAGCTGGAGCTGGTCAAGGAACCAGGGATCGATCTTGGTGGCCTCGAAAAGCTGCTCCACGGTGGCGCCCCCCAGGAGGGCGCGCTGGACCTGGTGCAGGCGCTCGGTGGTGGGGCGCTTGGCCTTTTCGATGAGCTCCGCCACTTCGTATTCGGGGACGGAGCTGAAGTCCAGCTGCGAGCCCTTCTGTTCCAGGGAACGCAGGGCCTTCTGCAGTGCTTCGGTGAAGTTGCGGCCCATGGCCATGGCCTCGCCCACCGACTTCATGGTGGTGGTAAGGGTGTTGTCGGCCGCCGGGAACTTCTCGAATGCAAAGCGGGGTACCTTGACCACCACGTAGTCCAGGGTGGGCTCGAAGGACGCCGGGGTCTTCTGGGTGATGTCGTTGGGGATCTCATCCAGCGTGTAGCCCAGGGAGAGCTTGGTGGCGATCTTGGCGATTGCGAAGCCAGTGGCCTTGGAGGCCAGTGCCGAGGAGCGCGAGACGCGCGGGTTCATTTCGATGACCACCACGCGGCCGGTCTTGGGATCGATGGCGAACTGGATGTTGCAGCCGCCCGTGTCCACGCCGACTTCGCGAATGACCGCAATGGCGACGTCCCGCAGCTTCTGGTATTCGCGGTCCGTGAGGGTGAGGGCCGGAGCCACGGTGATCGAGTCGCCGGTGTGCACGCCAACGGGATCGAAGTTTTCGATGGAGCAGACGACAACCACATTGTCGTTCTTGTCGCGCATCATCTCAAGCTCGTATTCCTTCCAGCCCAGGATGCTCTCTTCGAGCAATACCTCGCTGGTGGGGCTGTACTGCAGGCCCTGTCCGACGATGCGGCGCAGGTCCTGCTCGTTGTAGGCCAGGCCGGAGCCCAGTCCGCCCATGGTGAAGGAGGGCCGGACCACCATCGGGTAGCCCAGGTCGACGGCGGCCGTGAGCGCCTCGTCCATGGTGTGGATGATGTGGCTGCGGGCGGATTCGGCGCCACAGCGTTCCACGACGCCCTTGAACTTCTCGCGGTCTTCACCGAGCTCGATGGCAGCGATGTTGGCGCCGATCAGCTCCACGTTGTACTTCTCCAGCACACCGTTCTTGTCCAAAGCGATGGCGGTGTTCAGCGCCGTCTGGCCACCCAGGGTGGGCAGCACGGCGTCGGGGCGCTCCTTGGCGATGATCTTCTCCACCACCTCCGGGGTGATGGGCTCCACGTAGGTGGCATCGGCGAACTCCGGGTCCGTCATGATGGTGGCCGGGTTGGAGTTCACGAGGATGACGCGCAGGCCTTCCTCTTTGAGGACACGCAGTGCCTGGGTGCCGGAGTAGTCGAATTCAGCGGCCTGCCCGATGACGATCGGGCCGGAACCAATGACGAGGACGCTCTTGAGGTCGGTACGTTTCGGCATTACTTCTTGTCCTCGGTCTTGTTGTCGGTGGCGGGGTTGGTGTCAGCGTTCTTCGTGTCCGCCATCAGGTCAATGAAGCGGTCGAACAGGTAGGCGGCATCGTGCGGGCCAGCCGCTGCTTCCGGGTGGTACTGCACAGAGAACGCCGGGATGTCCAGGCAGGCCAGGCCTTCCACGACGTCGTCATTCAGGCTGATGTGGCTCACTTCCACCCGCCCGTAGCGTGCCTCGGGAGCCTGGGTGGCGCCCTCGAGCGGGGCGTCCACGGCAAAGCCGTGGTTCTGGGAAGTGATTTCCACCTTGCCCGTGCGCCGGTCCATGACCGGTTGGTTGATGCCGCGGTGTCCGTAGCGGAGCTTGTAGGTGCCAAAGCCCAGTGCGCGGCCCAGGATCTGGTTGCCGAAGCAGATACCGAAGTACGGCAGCTTTTCGTCCAGGACGGAGCGCAGGAGGCTGACCTGGGCGTCCGCGGTGGCGGGGTCACCCGGGCCGTTGGACATGAAGAAGCCGTCCGGGTTGACGGCCTTGACGTCCTCGAGGGTGGCGGTGGCGGGAAGTACGTGGACGCGGACGCCGCGCTCCGCGAAGCGGACGGGGGTCATCGCCTTGATGCCGAGGTCGATCGCCGCAATGGTGAAGCGGGGTTCACCGTCCCAGCCGTGGTCCTTCGGTTCCACCACGAAGGCTTTGTCGACGCTGACTTCCTCGGCCAGGCGCGAACCCTCCATGGGGGCGCTGGCCAGGACGGCGTCGACCAGTTCCTTGTCCGTGGCCTCCGCAGCCTCGCCGGAGAAGATGCCGGCGCGCATGGTTTTGTGCTCGCGCAGGTGGCGGGTGATGGCGCGGGTGTCCACTCCCTGGATGCCGACGATGCCCTGGGCCACCAGTTCCTCGTCCAGCGACCGCTCGGATCGCCAGTTGGAGGGCCGCCGCGCAGCGTCGCGGACGATGTACCCGGCCACCCAGATGCGCCGGGACTCGGCGTCCTCATCGTTCACACCGGTGTTGCCGATATGCGGGGCCGTCTGCACCACCAGCTGGTGGGCGTAAGACGGGTCGGTGATGGTTTCCTGGTAGCCGGTCATGCCCGTGGCAAAGACGGCCTCGCCCAGGGCGGTGCCGGTGGCGCCGTAGCTGGTGCCGCGGAAAATGCGCCCGTCTTCGAGAACTAGCGCTGCCGGAGCGGAGGTGGTTGCTGTCAATGTATTCGCTTTCACTGTCTTACTTTCCACTGGTGGCACCAGCCGCTGGGGCTGACGAAATCAAATCCTGAAGGGCCTGGTACAGCACGTCCTTGTCCGCGGCGCGGCGGGTCCGGAAGCCGGTGTCCAGCTCGTGCCTGCCAAGTGTCCAGGCGAGCACCAGCAGGCCATCCTTTTCTACGAACTTACCCGCCATCCCGCTGTCCTGGCGTACGCCGGTGAGGGAGGCAGCCGGGATGTACAGGGCGGGCGCCCCGGCTCTTTCATAAAGGACGCCGTGCGGGTACACGGCCAGGTTGGAATTGGTGCGGATGCCCAGCCCGTGCACCGCAATCCGGTCGAGCCAATCGCCGGCGGTCGTGGTGGCCACATACTGGCCCTCGGCGACGGCGGTGGGCTCCCCCGGTGCACCGGGCACCTGGGGCAGCTGCTCGACGTCGGACTGGCGTTTCAGGCGGTTGCGCCACCCCAGGGCAAGAAGGACAAAGACGACGGCGACCACCGCCAGCATGGCAAGGCCGGGAAGGATCTTGTCCATCAGGCCGCGCCTGCCGGGGTTGCCGCGGCTTCGGGGTGGGGCGTGTTGAGTGCGCCGTCGAGGACGGTGGGGTGCCCCTTGAAGAAGGTGGCCACCACCTTGCCCGGCAGTTCCCTGCCCGCGAACGGGGAGTTGCGGCCCATGGTGGCCATCCGGAAAGGGTCCACCGTCCAGCGTGCCGCCGGATCAACCAAGATGAAGTTCGCGGGTTCGCCTGCCTCGATGGGCCTGCCCTGGTCGCTCAGCCGGCCGATCTTCGCCGCCGCGGTGGACGTGACCCGGGCGAAGTCAGCCCAGGTCATCAGGCCGGTGTCGATCATGGCGTGCTGGACCACGGACAGTGCTGTTTCCAGGCCCGTCATTCCCATGGCCGCCTGCGCCCACTCGCATTCCTTGTGCTCGCTCGGGTGTGGGGCGTGATCTGTGCCCACCACGTCGATGGTGCCGTCTGCCAGGCCTGCACGCAGTGCCTGGACGTCGGCGTCGGTGCGCAGCGGCGGGTTGACCTTGAAGACGGGGTCGTAGCTGCGCACGAGGTCGTCGGTGAGCAGCAGGTGGTGCGGCGTGACCTCGGCCGTGACGTCGATACCCCGTTCCTTGGCCCAACGGATAATCTCCACCGACCCGGCCGTGGACACGTGGCACACGTGCAGGCGGGAGCCCACGTGCTGTGCCAGCAGGACGTCCCGGGCAATGATGCTTTCCTCAGCAACCGCAGGCCAGCCGGTGAGGCCCAGCACGGCGGATACATCGCCTTCGTTCATCTGTGCCCCGGCGGTCAGGCGGGGCTCCTGGGCGTGCTGGGCCACCACGCCGTCGAACGCCTTGACATACTCCAGGGCGCGGCGCATCAGCACGGGGTCATGGACGCAGATGCCGTCGTCGGAAAACATCCGAACCCGGGCACGGGAATCGGCCATGGCGCCGAGCTCAGCCAACTGCTCTCCTGCGAGGCCGACCGTTACAGCGCCCACCGGGCGGACGTCCACCCATCCGGCCGCACGGCCCAGGGTGTAGACCTGCTCCACGACGCCTGCGGTGTCGGCAACCGGCGTGCTGTTGGCCATGGCGTGCACGGCGGTGTAGCCACCGAGCGCAGCCGCACGCGTTCCGGTCTCCACGGTTTCGGCATCCTCGCGGCCGGGTTCGCGGAGGTGCGTGTGCACGTCCACCATGCCGGGCAGCGCCACCAGGCCGGCGGCGTCGATTACGGTGGCGCCGTCGACGGAAAGGCCACTGCCGATCTCGGCGATGATGCCGTCCCGGACCAGCAGGTCTGCGGGCTCGCCACCAAGAATGGCGGCGCCCTGGATGAGGTACGTTCCGGTGTTGGCTGCCATCAGATGCTCTCCTTGGTGGAAGGGGCGGCGGCAGCGTAGGCCGGTGCCCGGTGTGCGGCTGGTTCCCGGGTGTCACCGGAGAGCAGCAGGTAAAGCGCGGCCATCCGCACGGACACGCCGTTGCGGACCTGCGCCAGGACGGTGGACCGGGGCGAGTCCGCGGCGGCGGCACTGATCTCCAGGCCCCGGTTCATGGGTCCGGGGTGCATGATGATCGTATCCGTCATGCCAAGGTCATCCAGGGCACGGAGGCGGTTGTCGTCAAAGCCCCAGCGGCGCGAGTATTCCCGGGTGCTGGGAAAGAAGGAGGCGTTCATTCGCTCGCCCTGCACGCGGAGCATCATGATGGCGTCGACGCCGTTTGCCAGCGTCTGGTCCAGGTCGTAACTGACGCTGCAGGGCCATTTTTCGACGCCGACGGGCAGCAGGGTGGGCGGGGCGACCAGGGTGACTTCTGCGCCAAGGGTGCGGAGCAGCCAGACGTTCGAACGCGCCACGCGGGAGTGCAGGACGTCGCCTGCTATGGCCACCCGCATGCCCTTGAGGTCGGTCCCTTCGGAACCGGTGCCCGAGAGGCGGGCCCAGTGCCGGCGCATGGTGAAAGCGTCGAGCAGGGCCTGTGTGGGGTGTTCATGGGTGCCGTCGCCCGCGTTGATGACGGCTGCATCGATCCAGTCGGTCGCCGCGAGCCGGTGGGGGGCGCCCGACGCCCAGTGCCGGATGACGACGGCGTCCGCACCCATGGCGGACAGCGTCTGGGCCGTGTCTTTGAGGGATTCGCCCTTGGAGACGGATGATCCCTTGGCTGCGAAGTTGATGACGTCCGCCGAAAGCCGCTTGGCTGCGGCTTCGAACGAGATACGGGTGCGGGTGGAGTCCTCGAAGAAGAGGTTGACCACGGTGCGTCCGCGCAGGGCCGGGAGTTTCTTCACTTCCCGCTCCCCCACGGCCGACATTTCCTCGGCGGTGTCCAGTATGCGGATGGCGTTCGAAAGGCTGAGGTCCTCAGTGGACAGAAGGTGCTTCATGCGCCGCCCTCGATCACGACTTCGTTGACCGGGACGCCGGCGTCGGACATGTCCGTTTCTTCGAGCCGGACCCGGACCTTCTCGGAGGCGGCGGTGGGCAGGTTCTTGCCAACGTGGTCGGCGCGGATGGGAAGTTCCCGGTGCCCGCGGTCGATCAGGACCGCCAGCCGGACGATGCGGGGTCGGCCGAGGTCGACAAGGGCGTCGAGGGCAGCCCGGATGGTGCGTCCCGAGTAGAGGACGTCGTCGATGAGCACCACCACTTTGTTGTCGATGCCGGTGCGGGGCAGACGGGTGGGATACGGCGGCCGCGTCCCCTGGTGGGAGAGATCGTCACGGAACATGGTGACGTCAAGCTGCCCCACGATGGCTGCGGCGTCAACGGTGTTGTCCGCGGCGGCAATTTTTTCGGCAAGCCGGACAGCCAGCGGGTAACCGCGGCGGGGAATGCCCAAAAGGACCAGGTCCCGGGATCCCTTGTTGGCTTCGAGGATCTCATGGGCGATACGAGTGAGTGCCCGGTCAATGTCCGCCTGGCTCAGGACGACCCTGGCTGGAACCGGTGCGCTGGTGACAGAAGTCAACGCTCGTCTCCCCTTTCCCCGCCTCACAGGACGGAATTAAAAAAGGAATGTTTGCTTTCCAAAATTACCACACGGTCCCCGGGCCCCGGCCCCGGAACAACGCGGCGCTCATCACACCCGGTCCCGCGGCCGCCCGGCCCTGGTGGGGCGGTCCTTGGTGGCGCGGTAGGCCCAGCTTAGGCTGTCGGGTATGCCGATGTATTCGCAGCACCCCTCCCCCGGCCTGCCCGACGACCCCTACCTCGGGCCGGGCGGCCCCGTCCCCCGGCAGGCCAACCCGAGCTGGATGGGACAGGTGCAGCCGCAGCACTACCGGGCCGCGCCGGGCCACCAGGGCCAGCCGCTGGCTGCCGTGGTGCCGCCGCAGGCGCAGGGGGCGGTGCTGCAGGCATCGCGCACGCGCAGCGGGCTGGTGGGCTTGGCCGTGGCCGGTGGCGTCCTGGCTTTCCTGAGCCTTTTCCTCGTGGTGCCGTTCCTGTTGTCCAACACCGGCGTCGGCGGATTCGTGATTGGTTTCCTGGCCTCACTTATTCCATTGACGGTGGTCCTGGCGGCCGTGCACATCATTGACCGGTGGGAGCCGGAACCGAAGCGGCTTCTGTTTTTCGCTTTCACATGGGGCGCGGCGGTATCCGTCGCCGTAACCCTGCTCATCCAGCCGTTCTTCGTGATCGCCTTCCAGTTCACCGGGGAACCTGACCTGCAGACCTACATGGCCACCGTCCAGGCACCAATCGTCGAGGAGTTCGCAAAGTCGCTGGGCCTGCTGATCCTCCTGCTCGCGGCGCGCCGGCAGTTCGATGGACCAGTGGACGGCGTGGTGTTCGCCTTCACCATCGCCGGCGGGTTCGCGTTCACCGAAAACATCCTCTACTTCGGCAGGGCCGTCGCGGAGTCGGCGTCCCCGGCCAGCGACTTCGCCCAGATTTTCTTCCTTCGCGGCGTCATGTCCCCGTTCGCCCACGCGATCTTCACCGGCACCACCGGTCTTGTCATGGGCTTTGCAGCGAGGCGGTGGCACACGGGCGCGTCGATCGGGGCCTTCTTTGTGGGGCTGCTGCCGGCCATGTTCCTGCACAACCGGTGGAACAGCATGGGGCAGGGTTTCGTGCTGGACTACATCATGGTCCAGGTGCCGATTTTCCTCCTGGCGGTGGGCGGCATCATCTTCCTGCGGGTTGCGGAGAAGCGCCTTACCCGGCAGCGTCTGCTGGAATACTCCGCCGCGGGGTGGTTTACGCCCGCCGAGGTCGAACTCCTCGCCACCCGCGCGGGACGCCGCACAGCCCTGGCATGGGCGGCGGGCTCAGGCAGGAAGCCGCAGATGAAGCAGTTCCTGAAGGCGGCCACCCAGCTTGCCAACACCCGCCAACGGATCCTGAGTGGACGCGACGTGCCGCTGCACCAGGCGGAGGAAAGGCAGCAGCTGCAGCAGATCCTCTCCCTGCGGGCGTCCGTGGCCGGCTGAACTGTCCGCGGCAACGCAAAAGGACCCCGCCAACGGCGGGGTCCTTTTGCGCGTTCCTGAGCGGAGCCTACGCGAGCAGCGAAGGCTTCAGCTGCTGCAGCCGGCCGAGAAGGCCGTTGATGAACTGGGGCGACTCATCGGTGGACAGCGACTTTGCCAGCGCAACTGCCTCGCTGACGGCTACACCGTCGGGGACGTCCTCGTTGTAAAGAAGTTCCCAGGTGCCTATGCGCAGGATGATGCGGTCTACCGACGGCATGCGCTCCAGGGTCCAGCCCTGCGAGTAGGTCTCCAGGAACTCGTCGATGGCTGCCTGGTGGGACAGCACGCCTTCGACGATTTCCAGGGTGTAGGGGTTGACCACCTGGTCGGTCTTTTCCCGGCGTGCACGGAGCACGTCGAACGCCGAAACAGAGCGCTGCTCCGCTTCGAAAAGAACATCCAGTGCCCTGTTGCGGGCTTTACCGCGGGCGCTCACTACTCAGTGACCCGGCCCAGGTAGCTGCCGTCGCGGGTGTCCACCTTGACCTTGGTGTTGTTTTCGATGAACAGCGGAACCTGGATCTCGTAGCCGGTTTCCAGGGTGGCCGGCTTGGTGCCTGCGGAGGAGCGGTCACCCTGCAGGCCCGGCTCGGTGTAGGTGATCTCCAGGACAACGCTCGGCGGCAGCTCGATGTAGAGGGGGGTGCCGTCGTGGATGGCGATGTTGACCATCTGGTTTTCAAGCATGAAGTTGGTGGCGTCGCCCACAGTGGCGCCGGAGACCGTGATCTGGTCGTAGTCGGAGGTGTCCATGAAAACGAAGTCCGCGCCGTCCTGGTACAGGTACTGGTAGTCGCGGCGGTCCACCGTGGCAGTCTCGATCTTGAGGCCGGCGTTAAAGGTCTTGTCAACAACCTTGCCGGACATGACGTTGCGCATCTTGGTGCGCACAAAGGCGCCGCCCTTGCCAGGCTTGACGTGCTGGAATTCGATGATGTTCCAGAGCTGGCCCTCGAGCTTCAGGACCGTTCCGTTCTTAATGTCATTAGTGGTTGCCACTGGGTTCCTCTGGTTTCTTTGTCCGGCCGCCTGGGCCGGATGCTGTATGCCGGGCGGGCACGCCACAACGGCCCGCCTGCACGTGTTTGTCAAAAATCGCGTGGATGCAAAAATTCCACAACCATTCTACCGGTAAATAACGGGCAGCCTCTCCGAAGCCGCTGTCTGCCGCTTCAGCAGGCGAGATCCAGGACGTCCCGGGCCCGCTGGAGCGCGACGGTTGAAGAGTAGATCTGGGCGGCGTCGGCCGATTGAGCCACGCGCAGGTCCAGGGCTTTGGAGAAAGACTCCACCGCCGCCGATGTTTGTCCGGCCGCGTACTGCGTCCTCCCCAGGTACTGGAGGGCCAGCGCTTCCCGGGGCGTGCCGTGCACCTCCGCGAGGAGCTGGCGGAACAAATCGATGGCGCGGTCCAGGCGGTGGGAGACGCTCAGCACCTCCGCTTCAAACACCCTCAGGCGGAATGACTCCGGGTCCTTGAACCGCGCCTCGGCCAGCAGCTCAGCCGCCTCGGACGCGTGCCCTTCCACCAGCAGCACGAAGATGTGGTCCGCAGGATCGGCTGAGGCCGCCAAGGCTTCCCGGACCGCGTCCTCGTTGACGATTTGGGGCCGGAGTGAGTCCGGGTTGATGCGGATTCCCGGGAACCCGGCCTCCGGCCAGTCGGTGGTGCCGCTCATGTCGCCCTGCATCAGGACGCAATTTCCTGGTAGGCCGCAAAGAGCAGCGAGGTGTCCGGGACGTCAAGGATGCCCGGCTTGCCAATACCGTCCAGCACGACGAAGCGCAGAAGGTCGCCACGGGACTTCTTGTCGCGGCGCATCCCGTCCAGCAGGCCCTGCCACCGGTCCCGCCGGTAGGTGACCGGCAACCCGAGGCCGTCCAGGATGCTCCGGTGCCTGTCGGCGTCGGCATCGCTGAGGCGCCCGACGCTGCGCGCGAGTTCGGCTGCGAACATCATGCCCACGGAGACCGCCGCCCCGTGGCGCCACGAGTAGCGTTCCACCAGTTCGATGGCGTGCCCCAGGGTGTGTCCGTAATTCAGGATCTCCCGCAGTCCGGACTCTTTGAGGTCCTCGGAAACCACTTTGGCCTTCACGGCGATGGCCCGCTCGATCAGCTCACGAAGAGCGTCGGAGCGGGGGTCGACCACTGCGGCGGGGTCCTTTTCCACCAGGTCCAGGATGGCGGGGTCGGCGATGAAGCCGCACTTGATCACCTCCGCCAGGCCGGAAATGATCTCGTTTTTCGGCAGGGTGTCCAGGGTGTCCAGGTCCGCCAGGACGGCGGCGGGCGGGTGGAAGGCGCCTACGAGGTTCTTTCCCTCGGCGGTGTTAATGCCGGTCTTGCCGCCGACGGAGGCGTCAACCATGCCGAGCAGGCTGGTGGGCATGTGGATCACCTTGACGCCCCGCAGCCAGGTGGCGGCGACAAAGCCGGCAAGGTCGGTGACGGCACCGCCTCCCACGGCAACGATCGCGTCCGAGCGGGTGAAGTCGTTCTGGCCCAGAACCTGCCAGCAGAAGGCAGCCACCTGGATGTGCTTGCCTTCTTCGGCGTCCGGGATTTCCGCAGTCAGGGACGTGAAGCCGGCTTCTGCGAGTTCATCACGGACGGTGTCGCCAGTGAGGCGCAGGGCGCGGGGGTGGATCACCAGGACCCGGCGGACACGCTCTCCGAGGAGTGCGGGAAGGTCACCCAGAAGGCCGCGGCCGACGACGACGCCGTAGTTGTTGCCGGCGCCCTCGCCGGTGACGTTGATGACTGTTGATTGCGTGTTCACTTTTCAACTTCCTGTTTGGCAGCTGCATGGTGGCGCAGTGCTGCTTCCAGCCGGCCGCCGAGTTCGGGTATGGAACCGTGGCGGACGTCCAGGGTGATGTCGGCCAGCCTCTCGTAGACCGGCCTGCGGGTGGCGAACATGGCCTTCCAGCGGCCCATGGCGTCGCCGGCAAGGAGCGGGCGGCCTGAGTTCCGGGCAATCCTGTCCGCTACGGTTTCGGCATCGCATTCGAGGTACACGACGGTGCATCGGCCAATGAGCTGCTGGGTGCCGGAATCGAGTACGGCGCCGCCGCCAAGGGAAATGACGGTGGGCGTCCCGTCGGCCTCCTCAACTGCATCGGCCACTGTCCGGGCCTCAATTTCCCGGAACGCGTGCTCACCGCGCCCCGCGAAGATTTCGGCAATTGATCCATGGCCCGCGACGATGACGGCATCGGTATCGACGAACCGGACACCAAGCTGCTGCGCCAGCTGCTGGCCGATGGCCGATTTGCCCACGGCCATAGGGCCGATGAGCACAATCGGACGGTTGCCGAATGGGCCGGGACTGCTGAGGTGGAGCACTACTGGCCGATCGAGTCCAGGGATGCCGGGATGTTGTCCAGGTAACCCTTGATGTTGCGCGTGGTCTCCGCCACTGAGTCACCGCCGAACTTCTCGATGACGGCTTCAGCGAGGACCAGGGCCACCATGGCCTCGGCCACCACGCCGGCGGCCGGGACCGCACAGACGTCCGACCGCTGGTGGTGCGCCTTGGCCGGTTCGCCGGTGCTGACGTCGATGGTCCGCAGGGCGCGGGGCACGGTGGCGATGGGCTTCATGGCGGCCCGGACACGCAGGACGTCGCCGATGCTCATTCCGCCTTCGATGCCGCCGGCACGGTTGCTGGCACGCACGATGCGGCCGTCGCCGTCGCGCACAATTTCGTCGTGGGCTGCAGAACCACGGCGGGCCGCGGTGAGGAAGCCGTCGCCGACCTCCACTCCCTTGATGGCCTGGATGCCCATGAGCGCGGCAGCGAGCCTGGCATCCAGCCGGCGGTCCCAGTGCACGTAGCTGCCCAGTCCTGGCGGGAGTCCGTAGGCCAGGACTTCCACCACTCCGCCCAGTGTTTCGCCTTCTTTGTGCGCGGCGTCAACTTCGGCGACCATGGCATCCGAGGTTTCGCGGTCGAAGCAGCGGAGGGGGTCCGTGTCCAGGGCAATGACGTCCCCGGGCACGGGCAGCGGACGGCCTTCCGGCACGGTCACGCTGGCGATGGAAACGGTGTGGCTGACCAATTCGATGCCGAGGTGCTTGAGGAACTGTGCTGCCACAGTGCCCAGCGCAACACGGGTGGCGGTTTCGCGGGCGCTTGCGCGCTCCAGGACCGGGCGGGCTTCGTCAAAGCCGTACTTCTGCATACCGGTGAAATCCGCGTGCCCGGGGCGGGGACGCGTCAGCGGCGCGTTGCGGGCCTGGTCGGCGAGGAGTTCGGCGTCCACAGGATCGGCGGACATGATCTGCTCCCATTTGGGCCACTCGGTGTTTCCCACCTGGATGGCAACAGGACCGCCCTGCGTGCGGCCGTGCCGGACGCCGCCGAGGATGCTGACCACGTCCTGCTCGAACTTCATCCGCGCCCCACGGCCGTAGCCGAGGCGGCGGCGGGCGAGGGAGTCTGCGATGTGGCCGCTGGTGATCTCCACACCGGCGGGGACGCCCTCAATAATTCCCATCAGAGCCGGACCATGGGATTCACCGGCAGTCAACCAACGCATAATTTCCATCCTGCCACGTAGGGCGGTCAGAACGCCCGCCGGGCAAGGCCGACTGCGTCACACATCACATCTATGACAGCTGCATTAACGTCTTCCCCGAGCCGGGTGAAGAGCCGTACCTGCTCCACCGCCTGGTACAGCAGCATCTCCAGGCCCGGCACCACGCGGCCGCCGCCGGCCTGCCAAACGGAGGCGATAAGGCTGGGCCAGGGATCGTACGCCACGTCCAGCAGCACGCCGGGCGTGGTGGTTTTCAAAGCCGCAATTTCCGCGGCGAGTCCGTCGGCCGCGCGGGGCGGCAGCGTGGAAATTACGACGTCGGCTTCCGCGGTTGCGCTGGCGGCACCAGCCAGTGGGCGGATCTCCAGGGAGATACCAAGGCTGTCCGCAGCCCGGCGCACCTCTCCCGTCCGGGAAGCGTCGCGGACGAACACCTGCACTGTTCGGGTTCCCATGTCCTTGAGGGCGGCCACGGCCGACGCAGCAGTCCCCCCACCGCCCAGGACCACGGCGGATGGTGCTGCGGCAGTGCCGGCATGGCGGAGCGCGTTGACGATGCCCGTGACGTCCGTGTTGGAGCCCACCGTCCTCACGCCGCCGCCGGACTCCTCGAATGTGACTGTGTTGACCACACCAAGGGTCCGGGCCACGCCCCGTACCTCATCAACCTGCGAGAGCACCGCCGTTTTCAAAGGCATGGTGACGGACAGCCCGCGCCAACCCGGCTGGTTCCGGATCTGCCGCATGAAGGACGGCAGCAGCTCCTCCGTCACGTCGATGGCCGTGTAGCTGATGCCGGCCCCCAACTGCCCGTAGGCCGAAAGGTGCAGCGCAGGGGACTTTGAATGGCTGATCGGGTGGCCCAGGACGGCAGCCCGCAGGCTCATGTGCAGCGGCCAGGGTTGGCCTGGCACCACGCGTTGTACTGCTCCACGTAGGTGTTGTGTTCAGCCAGCGTCTTGGCGAACTTGGTTTCCTTGGTGTCCAGGTTCACGGTCACCCAGAACAGGTAGTCATTGGCTTTGGGCTTGGCAGCTGCATCGATCGCGGTCTTGCCCGGAGACCCGATGGGTCCCGGAGGCAGGCCCGGGTTCGCGTACGTGTTGTAAGGGTTGGACTTGTCCTTGCGCTGCTCATCGGTGAAGTTGAAGCTCCTGGTGCCCAGGCCGTAGGTGACGGTGGAGTCGACCTGCAGGAAACCGCCGGTCTGGTCGTTGGGCTTGAGCCTGTTGTAAATGGCGCCGGCCACGTCGCCATAGTCTGCCTGGCCGCCCTCGGCCTGGACGATGCTGGCCACGGTGACAACTTCATACTGCTTGGCGGGGTCGGTAATACCCTGCGATACCAGTTCATCGGTGGTGGCTTTCACCAGCGCCTGGAGTATGTCCTTGGCAGGAGTTCCCAAGGGGAAGCGGTACTCGCCGGGCGCCAGGTAGCCTTCGAGGTTCTTGGCCTTGGCGGGCAGGCCGAACTGTGCCGGCTGGTTACTCAACGCCTGGAGCTGCTGCATTGAGATCCCGGAGCCCTCGGAAATGGCCTGCAGGGATTCGCCGATGCGCAGGCCTGCACTCAAGGCGAAGTAGATGACCTTGGTCTTGTCCTTGCCGAGCAGGACATTCACTGCGTCGGCGTTCTTCATCTCCGTCTTGAAGGTGTAATCGCCCGGCGACAGCGTTCCGCCGGAGGCGTGGAACGCCTGCAGGAAGGTATCCGCATTGGCAACAACGCGCTGGCTTTCCAGCTCGGTGGCAACAGACCGGGTTCCTTCGCCACTTTGTACCTTGACCTGGACCTCTCCTGTTCCAGGGCCTGGGAAATCCGACGGCTTGCCGCCGCCGAGGAGGGGTTTGAGGAACTGCGCACCCACGGCCACTGCTGTCACGAAGACAGCCAGCGTCAGGAAAAGGGCCAGCAGGCGGCGGCGACGGCGGACCTTCTTCGAGGGCCGTTTCACTTCCTGCGTTGCCGACGGCGCCGGAAGCAGTCCGTGAACCGCGTCGTGGTGGGCTACGTCGTCGTGGTAGCCGGCGGGGTCGTATGCGTGGTCGCCGTGCACGTCTTCCGGGAAGTCGTGGGCAGGGAAGTCGTGCTGCAGGCCTTCATCGTGGTGCAGGTTGTCGCCAAGCTGCAGGCCGTCGTCGTGGGCCTCTCCAGCCTGGTGCGGGACAGGCTCGTGGTGGGCAGCATCAAGCCGGGTCCCGTTTCCGTCCCGCAGGACGTCGAAGGGGTGTGCGCCGTCGTCGTGCCCGGAGACAACCGGCACGGATTCTGCAGGGTCCCCGCTGCCGAACGCAGCGGCGGCAGGCTGTTCTTCCTGGATGGACGGCGGTGCTTCGGGTGCCGCCGGAACATCACCCGCCACGGGAAGCGGAGCATAGGTGGAGTCGGCTGCCGGGGACGGGGCTGCGGGCGGGGCTGCGGGGGCCGGCGGAACGTCGAGGGTCTCGTACGCCTGCGGGGGCACTGCATCCTGGCCAGCGGTATTCAGGCTCTTCTCCCGCGCCCGCAGTTCCTTGCGGGTCAGCGGCCTCGCTGCCCCCGTGCCCAGCGGGCTGGAGGTGTCGTCAATGTTGGCAGGGCTCACTGTTGCCTTCCATTATCTGAAGATCGGGCCGTGTCTGCGGAGATGGTGCGGACAGATTCGTCCAGGCCACCGGCCCCCAGGTCCACGGACGGGGATGGCGCTGTCACGCGTGAGCCGACATCCGCTCCCCTGGCTTTCTGCATGTCGATGGCGTGCTGAAGAATACCGGCCGCCGCGACCTGATCAACTACTTTACGGTGGTCCCTGCTGCTCATGCCAGCTTCGTGGAGGTTCCGGTGGGCCGTGACACTGCTCAGGCGCTCATCCACCAGGTTGACCGGGACTGCCAGTCCGCGGCTGGAAAGCTCGGCAGCCAGCAACTGG
Organism: Pseudarthrobacter enclensis; assembly: GCF_030811655.1. Taxonomy (GTDB): domain Bacteria; phylum Actinomycetota; class Actinomycetes; order Actinomycetales; family Micrococcaceae; genus Arthrobacter; species Arthrobacter enclensis_A. The sequence goes on from NZ_JAUSRE010000006.1 coordinate 28,169, forward strand.
GCGTAGTCCGTGGCCATCCTCGCAGAGGCGTGTTCTTCGCCCTTAAGGGTCCTGGGCAGTCCCACGAAAACCTGGACCGCCCCGAGTTCCTCAGCCAGCCTGGCAATGACGCGCACGTCTGAGTTCTTCTTGGGGTTCCGGTCCAGGGTCTTGTAGGGCGTGGCAAGGATGGAGTCCCGGTCACAGATCGCCACCCCTACCCGGACGGTGCCGACGTCCACCCCCAGTTTGACCCCCTGGGGGCAGCCGCCGGCAGCAACAGGATTGGTCATGGCGGGATTAGCGCGCCGAAATGGCGTTGACGACGGCGGACAGTGCCGCGCCAACCTTTCCGGCGTCGGTCCCTCCACCCTGGGCAACATCGTCCTTGCCGCCGCCGCCACCGCCGAGCACACCGGCGGCGACACGCACCAGCGCTCCGGCCTTGACTCCGGCTTCGCGGGCGGCCTCATTGGTCGCCACCAGGATCAGCGGGCGGTCGTTGGCGACGCCGGCGACGGCCACCGCGGCAGCCTCGGAGCCCAACCGGTTGCGCAGGTCCAGGGCCAGTCCGCGGAGGTCGTCCGCACCACTGACGGTGCCGGCGTCATGGGCCACCACCCGGACACCGGCGGCGTCCTGGGCGGTGTTGACCAGCTGCGCCGCAGCAGCGGCCAGCTGCTCCTTGCGCAGCCGGTCCAGTTCCTTCTCCGTGGCCTTCAGCTTGGCCAGGGTGGCGGATATCCGGTCGGCGAGCTGGCCGGACGGGACCTTCAGCAGGTCCGTCAGCTCCGTCACCAACGCGCGCTCGGCGGCGAGGTGGCGGAAGGCCTCCATGCCCACGAAGGCTTCAACGCGGCGGTTGCCCGAACCGACGGACTGCTCGCCAAGGAGGGACAAGCTGCCGATGAGCGAGGTGTTGGCAACATGGGTGCCGCCGCACAGTTCGCGTGACCACGCGCCGTCGATCTCCACCACGCGTACTTCGCTGCCGTAGTTTTCGCCGAACAGCGCCATGGCCCCCATGGCCTTGGCTTCGGCAAGTCCCATGATCTTTGTTTCCACCGCGTAGTTGTTGCGGATGGCCAGGTTGGAGACCTCTTCAATCTCGGACCGGGTTGCGGTGCTCAGTCCTTCACCCCAGGCAAAGTCAAAGCGCAGGTACCCGGCCTTGTTGAAGGATCCACGCTGGGTGGCTTCCGGCCCGAGGATCTGGTGCAGGGCAGCGTGCACGATGTGCGTGCCCGTGTGCGCCTGCTCCGCGGCGTGCCGGCGTTCACGGTCGACGGCGGCACGCACCAGCGAGTCTGCGCCGATTTCGCCTTCGCGGACAATCGCCTTGTGGACGCTCAGGCCCTTGATGGGCCGCTGGACGTCCAGGACTTCGACGACGAAGCCGTCGCCGGTGATGAGGCCGGTGTCGGCGGCCTGGCCGCCGGCTTCGGCGTAGAACGGGGTTTCGGCGAGCACGAGTTCGATCTCGTCGCCGGTGGCTGCCTGCTGCACCTGGCGGCCGGCGCTGAGCAGGCCGCGGACGCGGGACTCACCCTCGAGCTCCGTGTAGCCGGTGAAGACGGTCTCGCCCTGGCCCAGGAGTTCCTGGAAGACGCTGACGTCGGCGTGGCCGCCCTTCTTGCCCTTGGCATCTGCCTGGGCGCGCTGGCGCTGTTCCTGCATGAGGCTGCGGAAGGCCGCCTCATCCACCTTCAGGCCGGCTTCCTCGGCCATCTCAAGCGTGAGGTCGATGGGGAATCCGTAGGTGTCATGCAGGGTGAAGGCGTCCTCGCCGGACAAGGGCTTGTTGGCGGCCTTGGATTCCTTGACCGCGTCCTCGAGCCGTGCAGTGCCGGACGCAATGGTGCGCAGGAACGCCTTCTCCTCGGCGTAGGCGATGCGGCTGATCCGTGCGAAGTCCGTCTCCACCACGGGGTATACGCCCTTCATGGCATCCCGGGAAGCCGGCAGCAGCTCCGGCAGGCAGGCCTGTTCGACGCCCAGCAGGCGCATGGAACGCACGGCACGGCGGATCAGGCGGCGGAGGACATAGCCGCGGCCCTCGTTGGAGGGAGTCACGCCGTCGGAGATCAGCATCAGGGCCGAGCGGATGTGGTCGGCCACAACGCGCATGCGGACGTCGTCAGTGTGGTGGGGATCCTCAGGAGTCTCTGCGGAGGTGTACTCCTTGCCGGACAGTTCCGCGGCCTTGTCGATGACCGGACGGACCTGGTCGGTCTCGTACATGTTCTCGACGCCCTGCAGGATCATGGCGAGGCGTTCCATGCCCAGACCGGTGTCGATGTTCTTCTTGGGCAACTCACCCACAATGTCGAAATCGACCTTGGAGCGCACGTTTTCGATCTGGTACTGCATGAAAACGAGGTTCCAGATCTCGATGTAGCGGGTCTCGTCAGCCAGCGGGCCGCCTTCGACGCCGTAGGCCGGGCCGCGGTCGTAGTAGATCTCGGAGCACGGCCCGGCAGGACCAGGCTGGCCCGTTGACCAGTAGTTGTCCGACTTGCCCATGCGCTGGATGCGTTCAGCGGGGACGCCGGTGTTCTTGAGCCAGAGTTCCTCGGCTTCGTCATCCTCCTCATAGACCGTCACCCACAGCCGTTCGGGCGCAAGGCCGTAGCCGCCATCGTCAACGCTGGTGGTGAGCAGCTCCCAGGCGAACTTGATGGCGTCTTCCTTGAAGTAGTCGCCAAAGGAGAAGTTGCCGCACATCTGGAAGAACGTGCCGTGGCGCGCGGTCTTGCCCACTTCCTCGATGTCGCCGGTGCGGATGCACTTCTGCACGCTGGTGGCACGGGAGTAGGGCGGTTCCTCGCGGGCGGTGAGGTAGGGAATGAACGGGACCATGCCGGCCACCGTGAACAGCAGCGAGGGGTCGCTGGAGACCAGCGACGCGGAGGGAACCGCGGTGTGGCCCTTGCTGACAAAAAAGTCCACCCAGCGCTTTGTGATCTCCTGCGACTTCATGAGCTGTTTTCTTACCCTTCTTGGTCCGCGCCCATGGGGCACGGATATTTCGTTCAGGTGGCGGTTTCCCGGATCGGGTCCCTGCCGGTTGTTGGCTGGCTGCCGGTGACGGGCCCTGGGGGCCTAGCGGCGAACCACTTCCGCGGACTCGATGCCGAGCGCGGTCCTCAGGTCGGTTTCCCGTTCCTGCATTCCTGCGCGGACGGCGTCGGCGAAGTCATATACACCGTCGGCAAGCCGGCCCACAGCGCGGTTGAGGCCTTCGGGTCCAAGGCTGGACTGGGCCTGGCTCACTTTACGGAAGGCGATGACGCCAATGGCCACGCCGATTCCCATCCACACAATTCTTTTCATCGTCTTCTTTTCGAATCTAGCGGCTGCGGCGCCCGGCAGCGGGCTTCCGGCGGTTGGCGAAAGCGCTGCGCACGCCGTAGCTGAACGCGGCAACCTTGATCAGCGGGGAACCCACCGTGGCGGCAACCAGCGACGACAGGGCGGAGATGTTTGCGGAGGCGTCCGAAACGTTCGACGAAATTCCGTCCACCTTCTTCAACTGCTGGTTGGTGGTGGAAACGGTGGCGGTGACCTCATCCATGAGGGGGGTGGCACCGTCGCTCAGGGACCTGATGGTGGTCCGTACCTCATCGAAGACCTTCCCCAATTTCAGGATGGGGACCGCAAGCAACAGGACCAGGAGTGCAAAAACTCCGGCAGCGATCAGGCCGGCAATATCGCCACCAGTCATAGACGTTCATCTCCTCGAAATTCCGTGGTTGGGTTCCGTCCTGCACACGCCCGGAAGGGTGGAGCGCAGATGTCCCCCAAGTACCTTACATACAAAGAAGCCCGCGGCGCTTGCCACGGGCTTCTTTGGATACGCTGCTGGGATTTAGCGTGCGTAGAATTCGACGACGAGCTGCTCTTCGCAGGTCACCGGGATTTCCGAACGCTTGGGGCGGCGGACCAGGCGTGCCTGCAGGGCCTCCAGCTTGACGTCCAGGTAGGCCGGAACGGCAGGCAGGACGTCGCGGTGGCCACCGGCTGCGGCAACCTGGAGCGGAACCATGGTCTCGCTGCGGGTGTGGACGTGGACCAGCTGGCCCTCGCCGACGCGGAACGACGGGCGGTCAACGCGGATGCCGTCAACCATGATGTGGCGGTGCACAACCAGCTGGCGGGCCTGGGCGATGGTGCGGGCGAAGCCGGCACGCAGGACCAGGGCGTCAAGGCGCATTTCGAGCAGTTCGATGAGGTTTTCACCGGTCAGGCCCTTGGTGCGGCGGGCCTCTTCGAAGGCACGGGTCATCTGTGCTTCGCGGATGCCGTACTGGGCGCGCAGGCGCTGCTTTTCGCGCAGACGAACGGCGTAGTCGGAGTCCTGCTTCTTGCGGGCACGGCCATGCTCACCGGGGCCGTACGGGCGGCGCTCCATGTACTTGGCGGCCTTGGGGGTCAGAGCAATGCCGAGGGACCGCGAGAGGCGGGCCTGACGGCGAGCACGAGTGTTGTTAGCCACTTGTGTCCTTCCAATATCTGCGGCGTGTCAGTGTTACTGGCCTCCATCATGGAGAGCATCGGCCAACCGCTGCCTTTTGCTACTGGGCGCAGGGCATAACCTGTCCAACTGAAATTGGGGAGATTGTGCGCCGGCGCCTTGCCAGACAAGGATTCAGCTTACCACGTGGTTACTTGCCCCGGACAATCTTCCGCAGCCGCTCAAGCCGCTGGGCAATATCCCGTTCAGCGCCGTTGCCGGTTGGCTGGTAATAGTCCCGGCCCACCAGGTCATCCGGGGGATACTGCTGGGCTGCCACTCCGTGCGGCGCGTCGTGCGCGTACTTGTAGCCCACACCGTGGCCAAGCTGCTTGGACCCGGGATAGTGGGCGTCGCGCAGGTGGGCGGGTATGCCCACGCCGAGTCCTGCACGGACGTCCGCGATCGCCATGTTGATACCCATGTAGGCGGCGTTCGACTTCGGCGCCGTGGCGAGGTGGACTACGGCCTCGGCCAGGATGATCCGCCCTTCGGGCATGCCGATGAGCTGAACCGCCTGCGCTGCGGCTACCGCGGTCTGGAGCGCCGTGGGGTCGGCCATGCCCACATCCTCCGCCGCGGAGATGACGATCCGGCGCGCAACGAACCGCGGGTCCTCCCCCGCTTCGAGCATCCGTGCGAGGTAATGCAGGGCCGCGTCCACGTCCGAACCCCTGATGGACTTGATGAAGGCGCTGGCAACGTCGTAGTGCTGGTCGCCGGCGCGATCATAGCGGACGGCGGCGGCGTCCAGGGCGCGTTCGGTGTGGTGCAATTCCACGGTGGCCGGGGCGTCGGGCGCCCCCTCCGCCCCCACCGGACGCTCGACGTCGTCCGCGTCACCGAAAGCGACGCCCGCCGCAGCCTCAAGCGCCGTGAGTGCCCTGCGCGCATCCCCGCCGGACAGCCGGACCAGGTGCTCCAGTGCTTCGTCGCTGAGGCTGACGTTGCCGCCCAGCCCGCGCGGGTCCTCCACGGCCCGCAACAGCAGGCCCTCGATGTCCGCGTCGGTCAGGGGCTTGAGCGTGAGGAGCAGGGAGCGGGACAACAGGGGCGAGACCACCGAGAAGGACGGGTTCTCCGTAGTGGCGGCCACCAGGACCACCCAGCGGTTTTCGACGCCGGGCAGCAGCGCGTCCTGCTGGGCCTTGTTGAAGCGGTGGATCTCGTCCAGGAACAACACCGTGGTGGTTTTGTACAGGTCCCGGGCCGTCAGCGCATCGTCCATCACCCGGCGGACATCCTTGACGCCGGCAGTGATGGCGGACAGCTCCACGAACTTCCGGCCCGGTCCACGGGCAATGACGTGCGCCAGGGTGGTCTTGCCGGTTCCGGGAGGTCCCCAGAGGATCAGGGAGCTGGGACCGGCGGGACCGGCGGCGTCGGCGCCTGCTCCTGCTGCGAGCTGGCGCAGCGGCGACCCCTGGCCGAGCAGGTGCTGCTGGCCCACCACCTCGTCGAGGGTGCGGGGACGCATGCGGACGGCGAGCGGACTCCGCGGCGAACCAGTCCCCCTTGCACCCTGTCCACGGGAAGCGGCGCCTGTCCCTCCAACGGGACGGTCGTCGTCGTCGTTTTCTGGCCCGTTGCCGAAGAGATCATCCACATAGATAGGCTACTTCCAGTCCAGCACCTGTTTTTCCCCGGCCTTCCCGCCGGTCCCCTGATACTTGAGGAACCGCCATGCCCGCCCCAGGTTCGCCCGGCACACCGCCCCCAGTCCGGACGGCATTCGTTTCCGGTGCCCGGCTGGCCGGCTGGGCGAAGCGCTTCGGCGCCTCCCACGGCGGCTACCGGATGCAGGATGACGACGACGGCCTCCGCCTTGTGGCAGGCGACGGCGCGGAAGCACTGCTGCAGCCGCCCTGGCCGGCAGACGGACGCCCGGGACGCGGCGACGGACCCCTGGAGCGGCTGGCTGCCCTTGCGTCGCAGCCGCGCCGGCTGGGACTGCTGCTGGTACGGCGCGGCGGTTACGGCGTCGGGGTGGCAACCGAAGGCGTGTTGCTTGCAGCGAAGGCCGGCACCAGGTACGTGCAGTCCCGAACCGCCGCCGGGGGCCAGTCCCAGCAACGCTTTGCCCGGCGCCGTTCCAACCAGGCGGACGCGCTGGTGGCGGCGGTGGCGGAGCAGGCAAGGCTGGTCTTCGCCGGCCACGCCTTCGAATATGTAGTGCCGGGCGGTGACAGGTCACTGGCTGACCTGGTCCTTGAAGAACCCCTGATGCGTGACTACGCACGCCTGCCGCGCCTTGCTTACCTTGATGTGGTTGAGCCCCGGGCCGCCGTGTTGAAGAAGGCGGCGGCGGACGCCTGCTCGGTGCGGATCACGGTGACGGATGCCTAGGACGGTGGAAGTCAGGCGTGCTTCCGGCAGGGTCGCCATGCAATACAGGCCGCCTTGGTTGCTCCCGGCGGGAAGGGCAAGGCGCCCGACGGCGGCGCGCCGGCCGTCATCGTCCCGGGCCAAGGCATACAGAGACGGGCAGCCTCGGAGAATCTTCCCGGCCACGGCCAGGGCGTCCTCCCCGCCGCGGCCGTCCACCGTCCACCAAACCCGCAGCCACTCCTGCGACGGTTCCATGGAGAGCTCCACCGCCGGCCTGGCACCTGCGGGAACCGGGACGTCCGTGGCGCGGCGCGTCATTACCAAGGTCTCGGACTGGCTGGTGAAGCCCTCGGCGTCCAGCAGCTGGTGGAGTGCGGATGCTGCCGGGGTGTCGAAGAGCTGGAAGATGACCGGCAGCCGCCGGCTGCGGTACCAGGACCGCGCCTCGCGGAGCAGGGCGGGAAGGTTCTGCTCCGAATGACCGGAAAGGTCACGCGGCCAGACCGAGTTGGCCCGCTGGGTGACGCCTTCCGCCGCCCTGAGGATCCAGCCGCCTGCCGCTTGCTTCTCCAGGGCCGGCCAGGCGGCATCCATGGCGTTTTCAAGGTCCACGGCCATGGGCCGGATATGGCTCTCGGTGGACACCGGCTTCTCCTTCACGAACGGCTGTAAACGGCAGGAGGTCCCCCGGCGGACCGGGGAACCTCCGTGAGTACGGCGCGGCCGCGCTCCCTGTGTTACTGCTTGCCTTCGGGCTTCTTCTCTTCCGGCTTTTTGGCCTCCGGCTTGAAGTCCACGCCTGCTTCCTTGCGCTGCTGCGGCGTGATGGGGGCCGGCGCCTCGGTGAGGGGGTCGTGGCCGCCGCCGGACTTCGGGAAGGCGATGACGTCCCGGATTGACTCGACTCCTGCCAGCAGCGACACCACGCGGTCCCAGCCAAAGGCGATGCCGCCGTGCGGGGGTGCGCCGTACTTGAAGCCTTCCAGCAGGAAGCCGAACTTGGTCTGGGCGTCCTCCCTGTCCAGGCCCATCAGCTCGAAGACGCGTTCCTGCACCTCGCGCTGGTGGATACGGATGGAGCCGCCGCCAATTTCGTTGCCGTTGCAGACAATGTCATAGGCATAGGACAGCGCCGACTCGGGATCCTTGTCGAAGGTGTCCAGGAATTCCGGCTTGGGTGAGGTGAAGGCGTGGTGCACAGCGGTCCACTGTCCTCCGCCGACGGCGACGTCGCCGGAGGCAACGGCGGCAGCTGCCGGCTCGAACATGGGTGCGTCCACAACCCAGCAGAATGCCCACGCGTTGGGATCGATCAGGCCGGTGCGGTGGCCGATCTCCACGCGGGCAGCACCCAGGAGGGCACGCGAGGGCGTCTTCTCACCCGCCGCGAAGAAGATGCAGTCGCCGGGCTTGGCACCTACGGCGTCGGCCAGTCCCGCGCGCTCGATTTCCGTGAGGTTCTTGGCGACCGGACCGGCGAGCTCGCCGTCCTCCTTGTACAGGACGTACGCCAGGCCCTTGGCGCCGCGCTGCTTGGCCCATTCCTGCCAGGCATCCAGGGCGCGGCGTGCCTGCGAAGCGCCGCCCGGCATGACCACGGCGCCCACGTAGGGAGCCTTGAACACGCCGAAATTCGTGTCCTTGAAGAATTCGGTGAGCTCGGTCAGCTCCTGGCCGAAACGGAGATCCGGCTTGTCCGAACCGTACCGGGCCATGGCGTCGGCGTAGGTGATGCGCCGGATGGGCGTGGGGATGTCCACTCCGATGAGCTGCCACACGGCCTTGACGATGTTTTCGCCCAGCCGGATGATGTCGTCCTGGTCAACGAAGCTCGCTTCAATGTCCAGCTGGGTGAATTCCGGCTGCCGGTCGGCACGGAAGTCTTCGTCGCGGTAGCAGCGTGCGATCTGGTAGTACTTCTCGAAGCCGCCCACCTGCAGCAACTGCTTGAAAAGCTGCGGGGACTGTGGGAGGGCGTACCACGAACCCGGGGCCAGGCGTGCCGGAACCAGGAAGTCCCGGGCGCCTTCCGGCGTCGAACGCGTCAGCGTGGGGGTCTCGATCTCCACGAAGCCCTCCTGGTGCAGCAGGTCGCGGGCCACGCGGTTGGCTTCGGAGCGGAGGCGCAGGTTGCGGCTGGGGCCGGGGCGGCGCAGGTCCAGGTACCGGTGCTTGAGGCGGGCTTCCTCGCCGACTTCCACGTGCTCATCAATCTGGAACGGCAAGGGGTCCGAGGTGTTGAGGATGGTGACGTCCTCGGCAATGACCTCGATCTCGCCGGTTGCCAGCGCAGGATTCTCGTTGCCTTCCGGACGCCTGGAGACAGTGCCCTTGACCTGCAAGACGTACTCGTTGCGCAGTCCGTGGAACACTTCTTCCTCGCGGACCACCACTTGGGCGACGCCGGAAGCGTCGCGCAGGTCCACGAATGCCACACCACCGTGATCACGACGGCGGCCCACCCAGCCGGCCAGGGTTACGGTTTGTCCAATGTGCTCGGAGCGAAGGGATCCGAGGTCATGTGTGCGCAGCACAGCACGCCTTTCTGCGGGAAAACAGTGGGAAGTTCAATATGATCGTTGCGGGAACGATCCCGTTCGAGTTTACCCGCTGGAAAGGGACTGCCGCCGCATGAGCGAACCGCAGCAGCTGCAACGCCGCTTGGGAACCTTCGATGCCACGGCCATTGGCCTCGGTTCCATGCTGGGCGCCGGCGTGTTTGTGGTATTCGCCCCCGCGGCCGCGCTTGCGGGGAATTTGCTGGTCCTGGCCGTGGCGGTTGCGGGCGTTGTGGCGTACTGCAATGCCGTTGCTTCCGCAGCCCTCGCCGCGAAGTACCCCACCAGCGGCGGGACCTATGTGTACGGCCGCAAACAGCTCGGTGAGTGGTCGGGCTTTATTGCCGGATGGGGTTTCGTGACGGGCAAGACGGCATCGTGCGCGGCCATGGCTTTGACATTCGGCAGTTACGTGGCGCGGGACTATGCCGTACCGGTGGCCGTAGCCGCCGTGGTGGCCCTCACCGGCGTCAACCTGCTGGGCATTACCCGTACCGCCCTGCTGACGCGGATCCTGCTGTGCATGGTCCTGGCAACGCTCGTGTTTGTTGCCATCGCCTCGGTGCTGGGTCCGCACCCTGCCGCAGGGACAGCGGGCACGCAGTCCGGCGGACTGGCAGGGGTCCTCCCTGCCGCGGGCCTGATGTTCTTCGCGTTTGCCGGCTACGCCCGGATCGCCACTCTTGGCGAAGAGGTCAGGAATCCGGCGCGGGCCATCCCACGGGCCATTTTGGCGGCCCTGGCAGCCGCCTTCGCTATCTACCTGCTGCTGGCAGTGCTCCTGCTGGCGCATCTCGGAGTGCGGCTTTCCAATTCCGGAGCCCCCTTGCTTGATGCAGTACTGGTCTCCCGTCTTGCCCCTGCTGCGCCGCTGGTGCAGGCGGGCGCCGCCGCCGCGTGCCTGGGCGCGCTCCTCGCGCTGATCACGGGCGTGGGGCGGACCACCCTGGCCATGGCGCGGGAACGCGATCTTCCAGGCCCACTGGCAAAAGTGGGCGGCACCCACACGGTTCCGTTCGTGGCGGAACTTGCCGTGGCCGTCGTCGTCATCCTGCTCCTGCTCACCACCAACGTGATGACGGTAGTGGGCTTCTCAAGCTTCGGTGTGCTGGTGTATTACGCGGTGGCGAACGCGGCTGCCTACACCCTTGCCATCCACCCGGGCTATGCTCCCCGCTGGCTCAACGCGGTGGGTTTCGTAGGGTGCGTGGTCCTTGCCTTCACGCTGCCGGCGGCTCCCGTCCTGACCATGGCTGCGGTCATCGCCGCAGGCATGGCGGGGCGCTGGCTGGCGCTTCGATTCCGGCAGCACCAGCCACGTCGTTAGGCCGGCCACCCCAGCCACGCCCTGGCCCTGCCGGCTAGACCGTAGCTGCCGCCGTGGCCGTGGTCTCTACCTGAACCGCCAGGTCCTCCAGCGGCGGCATCCAGGTTTCGGGGGCTGCCAGTACCTGCTCGCCGGTGCGGATGTCCTTGACCTGGTGGGTACCGTCCTCGTCCGTGAACCAGACGAAGGGAATGCCGCGCCGGTCGGCGAACTTGATCTGCTTGCCGAATTTCTCCGCTTTCGCCGCAACTTCAGTGGGAATACCCCGGCTGCGCAGCAGGGCGGCAACATCCTGGGCGGCCCCCCAGCTGTCGTCATGGTTCAGGGCCACCAGCACCGCGGTAGGGACTGAGCGGGAGGCCTTGGCCAGGTCCTGGCTCAGGATCCGGGACACGAGGCGGGTGACGCCGATGGACAGGCCGACGCCGGGGAACTTGCGGTTGCCTTTGGACGCCAGGGCATCGTAGCGGCCGCCGGAGCAGATGGAGCCCAGCTGCTCGTGGCCCACCAGCACGGTTTCCACCACAGTCCCCGTGTAGTAGTCGAGGCCTCGGGCAATGCTGAGGTCCGCCAGGACCTTGCCCGGGGCCCTCTGCACGGCGGCGTCGATGACCTGTTCCAGTTCGTCCAGGCCTTCATCCAGGAGTTCGTTGCTGACGCCCAGGGCCCGGACCTGGGCCACAAAGGACGTGTCCTCGGTGCGGATGGCAGCCAGCTGCAGGGCCTTGGTCGCCTGCTCGTCGGAAGCGCCGAGTTCAGTCTTCAGCAGCTCGGCCACCTTGGCGGGCCCGATCTTTTCGAGCTTGTCGATGTTGCGCAGGACCCCTGCCGTGTCATCGAGTCCGATGCCGCGGTAGAAGCCCTCAGCGAGTTTCCGGTTGTTGATGCGCAGCCGGAAGTCGGGGATGGGCAGGGCGCTGAGTGCCTCGGCGATCACCAGCGCAATCTCCACGTCGTAGCGGAACGGAAGCTCGCCGTCGCCTACCACGTCGATGTCGGCCTGCGTGAACTCCCGCGCGCGTCCTTCCTGGGGCCGCTCCCCCCGCCACACCTTCTGGATCTGGTACCTGCGGAACGGGAAGGACAAATAGCCGGCGTTCTCCACGACATACCGCGCGAAGGGCACTGTCAGGTCGAAATGCAGGGCAAGCGCGTTGGGATCGGCCTTGCCGCCCTTGACGGGGTTGTCGCTCTCGTCCTCCTGGAGCCGGCTGAGGCCATACACTTCCTTGTCGATCTCCCCCTTGCGGAGTAGCTGGCCCACGGTTTCCACTGCGCGGGTTTCGATCGAGCCGAACCCATGCAATTCAAAGACCCGGCGCAGGGTATCGAGCACATGCAGCTCCACCAGCCGCTCCTCGGGAAGCCACTCGGGGAATCCGGACAGGGAGGCGGTGCGTGCCATGGGGAAGGTTCTCCTTAGGGATGGACGGCACGGCGGGCTGCCTGACGTACCCCATTAAGAGGCAGCGTGCGGCGGCAGCACAGCCAGCCATGCATAAACTATGTGCGGCAGCCAGTTTATGCGGCATCCGTGTGCATCTCTAATGCGGCGGAAGCGGGGAGCCTGGCGCCTGATGACTGCGCCCTGCGGCCAACCGCCGGGCACCAGCAGACCGACGATGAGGAGGACCCTTGGCGGCCAGTTCACGCAGTGCCCGCGAAGCAAAACGGCGCATCCAGCAAATGGAAGCCAAGCGTGAGCTCCGGCGCGGCCAGGAGAAGCGGCGGAAGCGCGACAACCTCGTCGCCGCCGGTGCGGGGGCTGCTGCCGTGGTGCTCGCCGTCGTCCTTCAACTCACCGCATTCGCCGGAAACCCAACGGAGGACGAATACGCTGCCGCGCAGGCAGGACTGGCGGAACCATCCGCCTCGGCGAGCCCGTCCGCCACCCCGTCGGCACCGGCAACCAACGGACCGAACATTCCCGCTGCAGACACTGCGGCCGGCAAGACTTTCACGGGCCAGCTGCTGTTAAACGGCAGCCCGCTTGGCGTGGAAGTGGACGGCACCAAGGCGCCGCAGGCAGCCGCGGTCTTCAAATCGCTCAGCGACCAGGGCTACTTCAACGGCAAGACGTGCCACCGGCTGACCACCGCCGACAAGTTCGGCGTGCTTCAGTGCGGATCCCCCAACGGAGACGGCCAGGGCGACCCCAATTACACGTGGGGCCCGCTGGAGAACACCCCCGCTGACAACACCTACCCTGCTGGCACCATCGCCGTCGCCCGCACGGGCAACAACGCCTACGGCAACGGAACACAGTTCTTCATTGTGTACAAGGACACCGTTATCCCGGCGGACGCTGCCGGGGGCTACACCGTTGTGGGAAAGGTGACGTCCGGCCTGGACGTTGTGTCCAACGTTGCAGCCGCGGGAATCACGCCGGGCGCCAGCGACACGGACGGCGCGCCAAAACAACCAGTCACGATAGACTCGTTTTCTCTGAAGTAGGAAGCCGGGCCGTACAGGCCACGGTGAGCACGTGAGTATTTCCCTCCAAGCGAAAGACTTTTAGCGGTGACAGACAGTCAGAAATCCGACGAAACAGCAACAGACCTGACCGAAACGGCGGCGGCTTCGGACGCCAACGAAGGTACGGACGTACCTGCCGCCCAGTCCCCTGCGGCCCCGGAGGCTCCCGCGGCACCGGCACCTGCTTCCGGCCCGCGGCCGTCTGCACCCTCACCCGCAGCCTTCGCATCGCGGCCCAAGCCGGCTGCCGCTGCCCCGGCCGCAGCTCCGGTTCCTGCCGCGCCCAGCACGTCTGTTGCCGAAGCGTCCAAATGGGGACGTGTGGAGGGAGACGGCCACGTCTACCTGAACATCGACGGCGGAGAGCACCCCGTCGGCCAGTACCCCGGCGTCAGCGACGACGAAGCCCTGCTTTACTTCGCGCGGAAGTACGACGACGTGGTGGCGCAGATCGTGCTGCTGGAGCAGCGGGTCAGCTCCAAGGCCCCCAGCACAGACATGCACAAGACGGTGACGCACCTGCATGAACAGCTGGCCGAACGCAACATGGTGGGCGACCTCCGCGCGGCCGAGGCACGATTGGACAAACTGTCCGGCCAGATCGCCGAGCTGGAGAAGGCCGAAAAGGCCGAGCACGACGCCGTGCGCGCCTCCGAGCTGGCAGCGCGTGAAGCCATCGTTGCCGAGGCCGAACAGATTTCCGGCCAGGATCCGTCCCAGACGCAGTGGAAGACCTCCAGCGCCCGGATGAACGAGCTTTTTGAGAACTGGAAGGCAGCCCAGAAGAGCGGCGTGCGGCTGGGCCGCAGCAACGAAGACGCACTGTGGAAGCGGTTCCGTGCCGCCCGGACCGTCTTCGACCGCCACCGGCGGGCCTACTTCTCCCAGCTGGACAGCAACAACTCCGCCGCGAAGGCCGCCAAGGAGAAGCTGATTGCCGAGGCTGAGGCCTTGTCAACATCCACGGACTGGGGTTACGCCGCCGGCGAGTACCGCAGGCTGATGGATCAGTGGAAGGCGTCCCCGCGGGCCAGCCGCAAGGATGACGACGCGCTGTGGGCCAGGTTCCGTGCCGCCCAGGACGTCTTCTTCACCTCCCGCCAGGCCGCCAACGACGAGATCGACCAGGAATACGCCGCGAACCTCACGGTCAAGGAAGCGCTTCTGGAAGAGGCCAACACCATCCTCCCGGTCAAGGACCTGGCGGCGGCGAAGAAGGCACTCCAGTCCATCCGCGACCGTTGGGAAGAGGCAGGCAAGGTGCCCCGCGCCGACATGGGCCGGGTTGAGGCCGGCCTGCGGAAGGTGGAGGACGCCGTTCGCCAGGCGGAGGAAGAGCAGTGGCAGCGGTCCAACCCGGAGCGCAAGGCACGCACCAACAGCGCGCTGTCCCAGCTGGAATCAGCCATCGCAGGCCTTCAGGAAGACCTGGCCACGGCTGAGAAGAGCGGCAACGAGGGCAAGATCAAGGCGGCCCGCGAAGCCCTGGAGGCGCGCCAGGCCTGGCTCGACCAGATCCAGCGTTCGGCAAGCGAGCTCTCCTGACTTTTTCGGCCAGCTGACGCGCACAGGCCCTGTCCCGGTTATCCACATGACCGGGACAGGGCCTGTGCCTGTTATGTGCGTGCGGGCAGGATAGGGATATGGCCACACCACCAGTTCCCCCCGCCGGCGCTCTCCGCCCGGACCGCCAGGCCACCTCAGGCGACGCCGCCGTCATGCCCCGCTTTCCGGAGTTATACGCTCCGGGGATGCCCTTCGCGGGCCCCGAACTGCAGTCCCTCGCGGCAGACGGCCTGCTGGCCCGGTTCCATCAACAGGGCTACACCCTCCCGGGAGTCACCGCTTCTCCACAGCTGCGGGCCAGGGCGGCAGCCGGCGCAGTCCCGGCGCCAATCCGGCAACGGGTGGTGGCCGGGCGGATGACAGCAGCATGGATCTACGGATGCGCCGCTGAGCCTGACCGGCTGGCGCTGCTGGTGGACGCAAAACGGAGGGTGTCCAGCCTTCGGAATACCCGCGGCTGCACTCTGCATGAGGTCCGGCTGGGGCCCCTGGATGTGGTCAGCCTGGGCGGACTCATGGTCTCCAGCCCCTTGCGGACGGCACTTGATATCGCCCTGCATGTTGAACCAGAGCGAGCCGTTCCAGCCCTGGCCGGTCTCCTGGCACGCCCGCAGAAGGATGTGAAGCTTCGCCTTCTGGTACGCGCCATCGAGGCGACACCCCGGGTCCCACACAAACGCGCTGCCCTGGAAAAACTTGCCCGGCTAGCTCCGGCGTTTGTTCCCGGTGGTCCGGTAGACGTCGAAAACCCCGTCGATCCTGCGGACGGCGCTTAGTACGTGGCTGAGGTACTTGGGGTCGCCCATCTCGAAAGCGAACTTCGAGATGGCCACCCGGTCCGTGGAGGTGTGGACGCTGGCCGCGAGGATGTTCACGTGATTGTCGGAGAGTACACGCGTCACGTCCGAGAGCAGTGACTTGCGGTCCAAAGCCTCCACCTGGATTTCCACCAGGAAGACGCTGGACTGCGTAGGGGCCCAGTCCACATCGACGATCCGGTCCGGCTGGTCCTTCAGGTCGGAGATGTTGGTGCAGTCCGTGCGGTGCACGGAGACCCCGGACCCGCGGGTCACAAAACCAAGAATGGGGTCCGGCGGAACGGGTGTGCAGCACCGGGCGAGCTTGACCCAGACATCGCCCACGCCGCGCACCACCACGCCGGAGTCCGAGAAGCGGGCCTTCGTGACCTGCGTGGGGATGCTGACTTCTTCAACATCATCATCGGCGCTCTCGTTGCCGCCCAGGCTCTCGATGAGCTTCTCCATGACCGACTGGGCGGACGTGTGCCCGTCCCCCACGCCGGCGTACAGGCCCGAAATGTCGGCGTACTTGAACTCTTCCGCCACGGCGGCCAGCGCCTCATGGGTCATCAGGCGCTGCAGCGGAAGGTTCTGCTTCCGCATGGCCCGGGTCAGCAGTTCCTTGCCGCGGTCGATTGCCTCCTCGCGGCGTTCCTTGCTGAACCACTGGCGGATCTTGTTGCGCGCCCTGGCGCTCTTGACGAAGTGCTGCCAGTCCTGGCTGGGTCCGGCCCCCTCGGCCTTGGAGGTGAAGATCTCCACCCAGTCGCCGTGGTTAAGCTCGCTGTTGAGAGGCACCAGCTTGCCGTTGACCCTGGCGCCGATGGTGCGGTGGCCAACTTCCGTGTGTACGGCGTAGGCGAAGTCCACCGGCGTGGATCCGGCAGGCAAGGCCATGACTTCGCCCTTGGGCGTGAAGACGAACACCTCGCGGGCGTTGATTTCAAAGCGCAGCGAGTCCAGGAACTCGCCCGGGTCCGAGGTCTCCTGCTGCCAGTCCACCAGGGAACGCAGCCAGCCCATGTCGCCGTCGCGGGGACTGCCCGGACCGACTGCGGTGCGGTTGGGCTGGTCCTTGTACTTCCAGTGGGCCGCCACGCCGTATTCTGCCCGTCGATGCATCTCATGGGTGCGGATCTGGATCTCCACCGGCTTGCCGCCGGGGCCGATCACCGTGGTGTGCAGCGATTGGTACATGTTGAACTTGGGCATCGCGATGTAGTCCTTGAACCTGCCGGGCAGCGGGTTCCAGCGCGAATGCATGATGCCCAGGGCGGCGTAGCAGTCCCGGACCGAGTCCACCAGGACGCGGACGCCCATGAGGTCGTTGATGTCGTCGAAGTCCTTGTCGCGGACGATCATCTTTTGGTAGATCGAGTAGTAGTGCTTGGGCCGTCCCGTGATGGTCGCCTTGATCCGGGCGGTGCGCAGGTCCTCGGTAATCTGGTCGCGGATCACCCCCAGGCTCTTTTCCCGCTCAGGGGTCCTGTCCCCCACCATCCGGACGATCTCTTCGTACACTTTGGGGTAAAGCGCCGCGAACGACAGGTCCTCAAGTTCCCACTTGATGGTGTTCATACCCAGTCGGTGCGCCAGCGGAGCGAAGATTTCAAGGGTTTCACGCGCTTTGCGGGCTGACGACTCGGCAGAGACGAAGCGCCAGGTGCGGGCGTTGTGCAACCGGTCAGCAAGTTTGATCATCAGAACGCGGATGTCCTTGGCCATGGCCACGACCATTTTGCGGACCGTCTCCGATTGGGCGGCCTCGCCGAAACTGACCTTGTCCAGCTTGGTGACGCCATCAACGAGCATGGCCACTTCCGGCCCGAAGTCCCGTTTGAGGTCCGCAAGCGTGTAGGGGGTGTCCTCCACCGTGTCATGGAGGAGGGCCGCGGCCAGCGTGGTTCCGCTGAGGCCCAGCTCAGCAAGGATGGTGGCCACGGCCACCGGATGGGTGATGTATGGGTCGCCGCTCTTGCGTTTCTGGCCCCGATGGCTGCGTTCGGCTACGTCGAAGGCCCGCTGGATGAGGTCGAAGTCCTCTTTGGGATTATTGGCGCGCACTGTCCGGAGCAGCGGCTCAAGGATGGGCGAATAGGTTGCGGTGCCCCGGCCGGTCAGGCGGGCCAGGCGGGAGCGGGTGCGTTCACGGCGGCCAGGGAATGTGGCACGGGATCCCGAGTTGTCCACGGGGACCAGGGAACCGGGGCGCGCCGGGGCTGCCGAACCGGCCTGTACACCGGCAGGACTCTTTTCTTCCTGTGCCGTTGGCGCCGCCGCCGAACGTTCTTCCAATGAAGCACCCCTCACCACTGTTTAATTACCCCAGTCTATTCCTCAAGGCACCCACTTTTATAACCGGGAGAGAATAGGAAGAGGCCGGGCAGCGCACAGTGTGCGCTGCCCGGCCTCTTCCGGATCTCAGGACGGCCTGCCCGGGCTTGTCAGGCCTTGGCCGGCGACGCCGGGGCCGACCGTTCCCCTGCCCCGGCCCGGCGTTGCTGCACGCGCCGCGCCTGCTTGACCAGGTCCGGTTCGCCCTGCCGGAGCCATGCGTACATCGGGGCGGCAACGAAAATGGTGGCCGCGGTGCCGATCAGGATCCCGACGAACAAGGCCAGCGACAGGTCCCGCAGGGTTCCTGCCCCCAGGAGCCCTGCACCAATGAACAGGATGGCGCCCACGGGAAGGATAGCCACCATCATGGTGTTGATGGACCGCACCAGCGTTTGGTTGACGGCGAGGTTTACTTCCTCGGCGAAGGTGCGCCGCGTGGACGCATCAATGCCCGAGGTGTTCTCGCGGATCTTATCGAAGACCACCACGGTGTCGTACAGCGAGTAGCTCAGGACCGTCAGGAAGCCGATGATGGCCGAGGGCGTGACCTCGAAATCGCTCAGCGCGTACACCCCGGCAGTGATGAACATGGTCACAGCCATGCCGGCGAGGGCAGAGACGGACATCTTCCACGTGCGGAAGTACAGGGCCATCAGGAGCGCCGCAAGCAGAACGAACACCACCAAACCGATCAATGCCTGCTTGGTCACGTCAGCACCCCAGGTAGGTCCAACGAACGTGGAGGTCACCTCGTTGTCGGTGACCCCGTACGCCCCGGTGAGCCCCTGCTTGATCCGGAGGGTTTCGTCGTCGGTCAGCTTGTCCGTCTGGATCCGCATGGTGTTGCCGGCCACGTTGGCCACCCGCGGAACGCTGCCGGACACCACGTCCGTGACAGCCTTCTCGCCGACAGTGGCATCTGTGGTCTTGACGTTCGAAACCGTGAACTCGGAGCCGCCACGGAACTCGATGCCGAGGTTGAAGCCGCCCTTGGCCACCGGGATGATGATGGAAAGGGCCACTCCCACCGCGGCGATGATGAACCAGATTTTCTTGGCGCCGACGAAGTCGTAGGAGCGTTTGCCGGTGTAGAGCTCGTTGCCGAAAGTGGCGAAGCCTGACATTACTTGTTCTCCTTCGCGGAGGTCTTGGACGAGCCAGCCAGCTGTTCCTGCTTCTCTGCCAAACGCCGTTCGGCGATGGTCATGCGTCGCTCAGCCTCTGCAGCCGCCCCGGTGTTCTTGGTCCGAACCAGCGCAGGCTTGTCTTCCGGTGTTCGGATGCGTCCTGCACCGCGGTACAGCGGCACGGCGCCCAGCCGTTCTGGATCCAGGCCGGAGAACTTGTGTCCTTCACCGAAGAAGCGCGTGCGGGCCAGGAGCTGCAGCGTGGGGTGGGTGAACATGAACACCACGATGAGGTCGGCGATGGCGGTCAGGCCCAGCGTGAAGGCGAAACCGCGCACGTTGCCCACGGCAACGAAATACAGCACGAGGGCCGCAAGCAGGTTGACGGCCTTGGAGGCCAGGACGGTCCGCTTGGCGCGCTTCCAGCCGTTTTCGACGGCGGACACCAGTCCGCGCCCTTCGCGCAGTTCGTCGCGGATTCGCTCGAAGTAGACGATGAAGGAGTCTGCCGTCTGGCCAATGGCCACGATGATGCCTGCCACGCCGGCCAGCGAAAGACGATAGTTCTCGGTCCAGCCGAGGATGGCGATGGCGAGGTACGTCAGGGCGCCTGCCACCACCAGGGAGGCGATGGTGACGAAGCCGAGGGCACGGTACTGGAATAGCGAGTACACCACCACAAGCAGGAGCCCGATCAGGCCGGCCAGCAGGCCCATCCGCAACTGCTCCCCACCGAGGGTGGCGGAGATCTGCTGTTCGCTCTGGATGTCGAAGCTGATGGGCAGTGCGCCGAACTTCAACTGGTCTGACAGTGCCTTGGCGGTCTGCTCGGTGAAGCCGCCGGTGATCTGGGGACGTCCGTCGGTGATCACTGCCAGCGCGCGCGGCGCGGAAATGACCTGGTCGTCCAGGACAATGGCGAACTGGGACTTCGGGTCGGTGCCCGATTGACCGCCGGCGGCCACGTAGAACTGGTTCAGGCGCTCGGTGACGTCTTTGAACTTTGCTGTTCCTTCGGCGTCGAACTGGATGTTGACGGCCCAGTCATTGGTGACTGCACCCTGCGCACCCTGCTGCAGCTGGAAGGACGACGTGACGATGTTGCTGCCCTTGACCTCCACGGGACCCAGGATGTACTTGATGGCCGGAGACTTGGCGGTGGCAGGCTCGCAGGTGACCAGCGGCTTGGTGGGATCCGAACGCTGGGACTTCTCGGCGGCGGCACCGTTGCAGTCCAGTGCCTCGAACTGCTTGTAGATGTCAGGGGTGATCCAGTTGGTGTCGCTGCTGTTGGCGGGCTGGGCCGTGGGCTTGGGCAGCTTGTCATCCGGCGTCCGCGACTCCGGCGGCACCGCTGCTCCGTCTCCGTTGAGAAGGACGGGGCGGAAGTTCATGTCCGCGGAGGCCTGGATCAGGTTGCGGGTTTCTGCGGAGGGCGTGCCGGGAAGGCTGACCACCACGTTGCGCCCTGACTGGGTGCTGATTTCAGCTTCCGAAACGCCGGAGCCGTCGACGCGCTGGCGGATGATCGCCACGGCCTGGTTGAGTTGCTGTTCGTTGATGTCCGAACCGCCTTCGACCTTCGGGGCGAGGATCATCTGGGTGCCGCCCTCAAGGTCCAGGGCGAGTTTGGGTGCCCAGCTGGCCTGTCCGACGGCGGTCCCGCCGGCCAGGACTGCAGTCAGCGCTGCCAGGAGTACGCCAAGCCAGACCAGGACGCGGAGCCCCGGCTTCTTGCGGCCAGTTCGTGCCATTGTCGATCTTTCTCTTATTCGCGGAGGAACCGCCGGCGCGGGCTGCTGCCTGCGCCGGCGGTGGTCCGCAGCGGTAGAGGGAGGAAAGGGGCCAGCGGGCCTAGCTGTCCTTCTTGCCCTCGTCGTTGAGGCGCTTCAGGGTTTCTTCGGGGGTCTCGGTACCCGTGGCCGTGCTTCCGGTCTCCCCAAAGGTGAGCGAGGAAGGGTCGTTCGGTACCACCGGCGAAGCGGCAGCGGGCCCGCCGGCTTCGGCCGCGGGTTCCACGGCTGGCTCCACGACCTTGGTAACTGCCTGGCGGTGGACGGTGGCCAGGTTTCCGGGGGAAAGTTCAAGGGTGACCTTGTTTTCGGCCTCGTCGATGTCAACGATCCGGCCGAAAAGACCAAAGCTGGTCATGACCTCCACGCCCGGAGCGAACTTCGACTGGAGCTCTGCCTGCTGCTGCTGCGTCTTCTTGTTGCGGCGGAACATCATGAAGATGAACACGCCGAGCATGACGAACAGGAGAATTGACATTGGATCCAAGGGGGAATTCCGTTCTTTTGCGGGTGCAGCTGGTTTACCAGCGACGTCGGCTTCGCTTCGGCCGGGGCTGGCATGATGCAGGCAGAGCGCCTGACAACTACTTCCCCAAGCGACGGGGGCGTCAGGGCCTCCCGCGAAACAAAGACCCGAACGTGCCGGGCGTCATACCAGTCTAGAGGGAAAAGCTGAAGGGAGCCTGCTATTGGCCGTCCGGGGCCAAGTCTGCGGCCGGGGACTCATCTGCGCCGGCTTCAAAAAGGTCGAGTTGCTCCTGTGCGAAGACGCCGGCCGGGACGGCGTAGCCCAGGTGCGTCCATGCTGCCGCCAGGGCGATCCTTCCCCGGGGGGTACGTCCAAGCAGGCCTTCACGGACCAGGAAGGGCTCGGCGACCGTCTCCACGGTTTCGGTCTCTTCGCCAACGGCGATGGCCAGGGTGGACAGACCCACGGGACCGCCGCCGAATTTGGTGATGAGGGCGTCAAGGACTGCCCGGTCCAGCCGGTCCAGTCCCTTCTTGTCCACTTCATACATATCCAGGGCAGCGGAGGCGGATCTGGCATCGATTTGTTCCACACCATGCACCAGCGCCCAGTCCCGGACGCGGCGCAGCAGTCGATTGGCGATGCGCGGGGTCCCACGGGAACGGCCGGCGATTTCGGCGAACCCGGCGGAATTGACTTTGAGGTCCAGCAGCCCTGCGGAGCGGCGAAGGACCAGCTCCAGCTCGGGAACGGAGTAGAACTCGAGGTGTCCGGTGAAGCCGAACCGGTCCCGGAGAGGACCCGGGAGCAACCCGGCGCGGGTGGTGGCACCCACCAGGGTGAAAGGTGGCAGCTCGAGAGGAATGGCGGTGGCACCGGCGCCTTTGCCCACCACGATGTCCACCCGGAAGTCCTCCATGGCCATGTACAGCATTTCCTCGGCCGGCCGGGACATGCGGTGGATCTCGTCGAGGAACAGTACCTCGCCCTCGGACAGCGAGGACAGGATGGCCGCGAGGTCGCCGGCGTGCTGGATGGCCGGTCCGCTGCTGAGGCGCAGCGGGGCGTTCATTTCCGCGGCAACGATCATGGCAAGGGTGGTCTTGCCCAGGCCCGGCGGACCGGAGAACAGCACGTGGTCCGCCGTCCGTCCGCGCATCCGGGAAGCCTGGAGCACCAGCGACAGCTGCTTGCGCACCCGGTGCTGGCCAACGAAGTCGTCCAGGTTCTTGGGCCGGAGCGCGGCCTCGATGGCCCGCTCCTCCGGCTCCTCCCCTGCGGCAACCAGCGAGTGTTCAGCCACGGGTGCCTACGCGGTTGCCGGCGCGCGCGCCGTCCTGGCCCAGCCAGCGGAGGGTGGTGCGCAGGATTTCCGGGACGTTGCCGCGGAAGGACACCTCAGGATCGTCGGCCAGGGCTTTGTCGATACTGGCGGAGGCGTCTTTCTCGGACCAACCCAGGCTTGTCATGGCGGCCACCACCTGGGGCTTCCAGGCGGCTTCTGCCGGGGTGGCGGCACCGGGCGCTGCCGGGGTTCCATGGGGGACGAGCTTCCCGGCCAGTTCCAGCACGATCCGGCCGGCCACCTTGGGCCCGATTCCGGGGACTTTGGTGAAGGTCTTGCTGTCCCCTGTGTGCGCTGCGACGCGGATGGCTTCAGGATCATGCACCGCCAGGACTGCCAAAGCCAAGCGGGGGCCGACACCGCTGACACTGAGCAGGATGTCGAATACCTCGCGTTCGTCATCGGAAGCGAAGCCAAAAAGCGTCAGCGAGTCTTCCCTGACGATCAGGGAGGTGAACAGCTGCCCCTCGTCACCCACCCGCAGCCGGCTGAGGGTCTGCGGCGTGGCGTAGACACTCATGCCCGCGCCGTTGAGGTCAATCACTGCCGTTGACAGGCCAACGTGCGCTACGGTTCCGCGGAGGAAACTGATCAAGGCCGGGCTCCCGTTATTCTGCCGGACCCTATATCGTGGCCCCGGCTATCCGAACATATCTACGAATACCCTAGCAAGCAGCAGGGACAATCAGCGTGCGCGGCGCGCCTTGGCCTCGGCTTCGGCCCACGCCCGCTGGGCAGGCGTGAGCGATGAACTGCCGGGGCCTGTGGTTGCCACGGCCGCCCCGCTTCCGGCCCGCCACGCGTGCGTGATGGCCAGTGCCAGGGCATCGGCAGCGTCAGCCGGACGCGGCGGGGCATCAAGCCGGAGGATCTTGGTGACCAACTTGGTCACGGCGTCCTTGTTGGAGGACCCGCTTCCGGTCACCGCCGCCTTGACCTCCGACGGCGTATGCAGCGCCACCGGTATTCCCCGCCGGGCCGCCGCCGCGATGACCACGCCGGAGGCCTGGGCAACGCCCATCACAGTGCTGACGTTGAGCTGCGAGAAGACGCGCTCGACGGCGAGGACCTCCGGTTCGTAGCGGTCCAGCCATTCGTCAATGGCGGTGGCGATCACCAGCAGGCGCCGGTCGAGGCTCTCGTCCGGGGACGTGCCCACGACGCCGACGGCCACCATGCTGGCGCGGCGGTTCCGCTCGACATCCACCACACCGATGCCGCACCGGGTGAGGCCGGGGTCGACGCCGAGGACGCGGAGGGTCACGCCTGCACCCGCGCCCCGGGCGCAGCCGGTTCCAGCCCGGGCGGCCGATTACCTGGCAAGGCCGGACGTCACTCTGATTCCAGGGCAGCCTGGACTTCGTCGCTGAGGTCGGCGTTGCTGTACACGTTCTGCACGTCGTCGAGGTCCTCGAGGGCGTCGGCGAGCTTGAGGAACTTGCGCGCGCCGTCCACATCGAGTTCAACCTGCATTGACGGCACGAACTCCACCTCGTCCGTGTCGTATTCGATGCCGGCTTCCGTCAGCGCTTCACGGATGGCCTGGAGGTCGCCCGGTTCCGAGTGGATCTCGAAGGTCTCGCCGTTGTCCTTGACTTCCTCCGCGCCGGCGTCCAGGACTGCCATCAGGACGTCATCCTCGCTCAGGCCGTTCTTGGGCAGGTTCACCACGCCCTTGCGGGTGAAGAGGTAGCTGACCGAACCGGGGTCGGCGATGGTGCCGCCATTGCGGGAGATGGCCAGGCGCACTTCGGAGGCCGCACGGTTCTTGTTGTCGGTAAGGCACTCGATCAGCAGGGCCGAGCCCTGGGGCCCGCGGGCCTCGTACATGATTTCGGTGTAGTCCACCACTTCGCCGGTGAGGCCGGCGCCGCGCTTGATGGCGCGGTCGATGTTGTCGTTGGGAACCGACGTTTTCTTGGCCTTGGTGACAGCCAGTTCCAGGCCGGGGTTGCCGGCGAGGTCCGGTCCGCCCATGCGGGCGGCAACTTCGATGTTCTTGATCAGCTTGGCAAACGACTTGGCGCGGCGGCTGTCAATGATCGCCTTTTTGTGCTTGGTCGTTGCCCATTTGGAGTGGCCTGACATGGCTTTACGCTTCTCCTCTGATCATTCGGATAAAAAGTTCATGTACGCGTTTTTCGCCGGTCACTTCCGGATGGAAGGAGGTGGCCAGCAGCTGGCCGGAACGCACTGCGACAATTCTAGCCGCCCCGGGGAGCGATACGGCGTGCGACGCCTGCCCGGGGTCCGCCGGTTCCACCTGGGCCAGGACCTCCACGTCCGGCCCCACGCGCTCCACCCAGGGACCGCGAATAAAGACCGCGTGCACCGGTTCCACGCCGGATTCGGTGGCGCTGAAGTCCAGGCCCTTGAAGTCCAGGTCGGTTTCGAAGGACTCACGCTGCCGGCCGAACGCGTTCCGGCGGACGGTGATGTCCAGGCCGCCGAAGGTCTGTTGGGGCGCGCCGGACAGATCGGTTGCGGGGTCGGCGATGTCCGAGGCGAGCAGGATCATGCCTGCGCAGGATCCATAGACGGGCAGTCCCTCGGCGATGTACTTGCGGAGGGGGTCGGCAAGCTCGAACGCCCGTGCGAGCTTATCGATGGCGGTGGACTCGCCACCTGGAATGATGAGGCCGTCCAGGCCGTCCAGTTCCTCCGGACGGCGTACGGGCACGGCCTGGGCGCCTGTGTCCTGCGCGGCACGCAGGTGCTCGCGGAAGTCTCCCTGGAGGGCCAGGACGCCAATCTTCAGGCCCGAACCCACGCGTGCAGGAGCAGCAGATGGGGGATTAATCATCCCTCCAGCATACGGGCCGTGAAGGATGGCCGAAGCCGCGGGCACGCGGCCGGCAAAGGTTGCATGCCCCTGCTGGGATATATTCAAAACATGGTCTTCTTCACTGTTCCGCTCGGCAAGCTGGTCCGCAGGGTCTCCCGGCTCCGGGGTGGCGGATCCGCCCTGCCAGGCCTGGTGGTCGAGAAAATCGACCCCGGCTTCATGCGGCGGACGCTCACCACCCTGCCACACGGTGTTGCGGTGGTCAGCGGCACGAACGGCAAGACCACCACCACCAAAATGGTGGTTGAGCTGCTGGAAAGCCAGGGCCTGAAGGTGTTCACCAACCGCACCGGGAGCAACTTCACGCGGGGCGTGGCGGCTGCCCTCCTGGGCGAGGTTGACTGGCGCGGGAGGCTGGATGCAGACGTCGCTGTCCTGGAGCTGGACGAAGCACATGCCGTCCATTTCGTGAACAGTGTCCCGCCCCGGTACTGCCTGCTCCTCAATGTGCTGCGTGACCAGCTGGACCGCTTTGGCGAGATCGACAAGACCGCGCAGCTGCTGCAGCAGATCGCCGCCAAAACCACCGGAACGGTTGTCCTGAACCGTGAAGACCCAAGGGTCGCCAGGATCGCGGACACCCTGACGGGACAGGAGGTCAAGTACTTCGGCCTTGACCACTCCCTGCTGGGCACCTTTCCCAACGACGACGACATGCGCGCCGCCCCCGGCAGCCCTGCTCCGGCGGCCCTGCCGGAAAAGCCCGCCGCCGACGTCGTACTCCGTAAGGTGGGCGCGGACAGCGCCGAGTTTGAGTACGACGGCGGGACGGTCACCACGGCGATGAAGCTGCGCGGCGTCTACAACATCTTCAACGCCGCCGCCGCCCTGACGCTGGCCCGGAGCATCTGCGGAGCGGGCGCCGCAACAGCTGACCACGCCACGTTGCTGGAGGCGCTGTCCCGGGTGGCCCCGGCCTTCGGCCGCGGTGAAAGTCTCACCGTGGAGGGCCAGCCGCTGGACCTGGTGCTGGTGAAAAACCCGAGCGGTTTCCGCCTGGGGTTGAAGTCCTTCCCCGCCGCCGGTTATGCCACCATGATTGCCATCAACGACAACTACGCGGACGGCCGCGACATGTCCTGGCTGTGGGATGTCGAATTCGACTCCCTCCGCGAGGGCGGGGTGGACGTTTTGACCGGGTCACGGGCCTACGACATGGCACTTCGGCTGCAGTATGACCAGGTTCCCGTCGGAGCGGTGGAAACGGATATTCCCGCGGCGCTGGCAGCGTTCGTCCGGGAGGGCCGGGGCAAGCCCAAGCGCATCTTCTGCACCTACACTGCCATGCTGGCCATCCGCCGCGAACTGTCCAAAATCACCACCGTGGAGGTTGTCTCGTGAACCAGGCAGAAGCAGCGGCCACGGACGGCCGGTCCAAGGGCACCATCCGCGTGGTGCAGCTGTACCCGCGCGACATGAACATCTACGGCGACTGGGGCAACGCCCTGGTCCTGCAGCGGCGCATCCAGTGGCACGGCTACACCCCTGAACTGCTTGAGTACAACGTCGGCGATCCCTTCCCGGAGGACGTGGATATCATCGTCGGCGGCGGCGGCCAGGACAGCGGCCAACTGGTCATCCAGGATGACCTGCAGGCCCGGGCCGGGCAACTGAAGGACCTGGCGGAGGACGGCGCGCCCATGCTTGTCATCTGTGGCCTTTACCAGCTTTTCGGCCGGTTCTTCAAGACCCGCACGGGCGCGGTCATCCCGGGCATCGGCATCCTTGACGTGGAAACACACGGCACTGATGAGCGCCTGATCGGCAACGTCAAGGTGTCTACCCAGGAGTTCGGCGAGGTCCTGGGCTACGAGAACCACAGCGGCCAGACGACCCTGGGCACTGGGGTCCGCCCGCTCGGCACCGTACCCAAGGGCACGGGAAACAACAGCAACGACGGCCATGAGGGTGCCCGCTACCGCAACATAGTGGCCAGCTATTTGCACGGCTCGCTGCTGCCCAAGAACCCGGCCATTGCGGACTTCCTCATCCGCACGGCCGCTGAGCGCAAGTTTGGCAGCTTTTCCCCCGGCAACCCGGACGACACTTACGCTCTCCTGGCCCGCGAGCACGCCGGTCGCCGTCCCCGCTGACCCGCAAAAGGGCCGCAGGAACAGGCGGTTTCAGGGGCGCCCTACCGCCATTGGAAGTACTCCCGGTGGATGTTGGCGCGGCGCACACCTGCCGCCCGGAAGCCCTTCCGGAACTGCCGCAGCATGGCGTCAGGGCCACCCATGAAGACGGACAGATGGCGTGGCTCCGTGTCCACCGCCGCGATGACCGCCTCCGGTGTCAGCCTCCCATCCCTTCCCGTGTCAACAAGATGGACTGCCAGCCGCGGATGGTTCCGGGCGATGGCGGTGATCTCGTCCGCGAACGGGGACTGCCCTGCCGAGGTAACGAATAAGTGGACGTCTTCCTGGAGTTCCCCGTCAAGGGACCGCAGCCAGCTGAGGAAAGGCGTGATGCCCACGCCACCGGCAATCCACACCTGATGGGCAGTGCCGCGATGCCTGTCGAAACGGCCATAGGGTCCACCCACCACCGCAGGCATTCCCGGCTGGACCACATCGGGGAGCCTGGTGGTATGGTCACCCAGGGCTTTGACGGTAATGCTGATCCCGCCTTCCGGGGCGGGGCCCGAGATGGAGAACGGATGCCGCTGCCAGCCATCCGCCGTCTCGAGATAGACCATGGCGAACTGTCCGGGCTTGAAGGCCAACGGACGCCCGAGGGGCCGGAGTGCAACCTCCAGCAGGTCCGGCGCAACCGGCCGCACCGCTGCCACCTGGTAGTCGTGGTGCGGCAGGAAGCGCCGCGCCAGCAACTCACGGTAGGCGTAAAACGCAAGTCCCGTTCCGCCGATGGCCACGTAGCTCCACCGCAGCGCGGGGACTGCCTCGAACGCGCTGGCATCGAGCAGTCCGTGCAGGAAGCCCGCCGCCAGGAACAGGCCGGTGAGCCGATGGAAACCCCGCCACCGTTCGTAGCCACCCAGCAGGCGGGCCAGCAGCCGGGCCGGCCGTGTTTGCAGCGTGGCGACCACCAGCTGGCGGACAGGCGCCGGAAGCATGGTGCGCCAGCGCGGCAGGATGGCCCACACCACCAGGGCCGTGAGGCCGCAAATAGCCACTACCGCCAGGGTCTTTCCGAGGCTGGTGGCCTCCGGATTGGACGCCATTTCTATGTGCGGCAGGAGCAGGACGGTTGCGGTGATGGCCACCCTGCGATGCCAGATGGCGGCGTGGTCGATACCGCCGAAGACCGGCTCGACATGTGGAAGGGTACTGACCAGGACCAGTGCGATTGAGTACAGCAGAACTGATTCCCCGCCGAACAACTGCCCCACGTGTCCCAGGACAGGTTCACTGGCCGGACGCGCCAGGTACCAAAAGATGCCATAGGCAGCCACCAGCGCCAGGATGACGGCGGGTCCCACCCACCGGAACGGTAAGCCCACCAAGGCACTCCCCGACCTCGTGCCGCGTTCGGCCATGGACCTGGCTCCCTTCGTCAGTGCCCAACCCCAGCGCTGCCAAGCATGACGCGCAGAATGCGGCCCGGACTGGACCCCATAGCGGCCATTGTAGGGATGGACGCTGGGAACACGGGCATTTTTGGACGATTGAGAAGCGTTGCACCTTGTGAAAGGTTTACCCCATGACGAACCCCCTTCTTTCCGCCAGTCCCGTGCCCTACGCCCTCCCGCCTTTTGTGGGGATTACGGTGGAGCAGTACCGCGAAGCGATAGAAGCGGGGCTTGGTGCGCACCTGGACGAGATCAAGGGCATCGTCGGCAACAGCGAACCAGCCACGTTCGGTAATACGGCCCTCGCAATGGAACGGTCCGGGCAGTTGCTGAACCGCGCAGCCGCCGCCTTCTTCACCCTGGTGTCAGCGGATGCTTCGCCGGAGATCCGGGAACTCGAATCGGACCTTTCCCCGAGGTTCTCCGCCCACCAGGACGAGGTATTCCTCAACAGGCAGCTGTTCGATCGTTTTGCCGCCATTGATACCGCGGGCCACGACTCGGAATCCGCCCGCCTTGTGGAGGAATACCTTAAGGAGTTCCGGCAGTCCGGAATCCAGCTGGATGCGCCGGGCCAGGGGCGGCTGCGTGCCATCAACACGCAACTGGCCCGGTTGGGCACGGAGTTCGGTCAGCGGGTGAAGGAAGGGATTAAGTCCGCGGCACTGCTGCTCGAGGATGAGCAGGACCTGGCGGGCCTGCCGGCTGACGAGGTGGCAGCCGCCGCTGAGGCTGCCCGGTCCGCCGGGCACGACGGCAAGTACCTGCTCACCCTGATCCAGCCGGGGAACCAGCCGGCACTGGCCGCGCTTGGGAACCGGGACGTCCGCCGTCGTCTGTTTGAAGCGTCCGTGGCAAGGGGCAGCGGCGGCGGCAGCCTCGATGTCCTGGATCTGGCCCGGGAGATGGCCGGACTTCGGGCGGAGAAGGCCCAGTTGTTGGGCTTCGACAACTACGCCGAACTTGTGGCGGACCGCCAGACGGCACCGGACTTCGAGGCGGTGCGGACCATGCTCAACCGGATTGCACCGGCTGCCCTCCGAAATGCCGACGCCGAGGCTGCGGCCCTGGCAGAGGTTGCCGGACACCCCCTGGAGCCGTGGGACTGGGCCTACTATTCGGCGAAGGTGCGGCGCCAGAAATACGACGTCGACGAACATGCTCTGCGCCCGTACTTTGAACTGGACCGGACCATCAGGGACGGCGTGTTCTTTGCCGCCACGTCCCTGTATGGAGTCACCTTCCACGAGCGGACCGACCTGCGTGCCTATCACCCGGATGTGCGCATCTGGGAGGTCCGGAATGGGGACGGCAGCGGCCTGGGCCTGTTCCTGGGCGATTACTATGCCCGTGAATCCAAACGCGGCGGGGCATGGATGAACTCGCTCGTGGACCAGTCGGCCCTGCTCGGCACCAAACCCGTGGTGATCAACACCTTGAACATCTCCAAACCGCCGGCAGGTGAACCCGCACTCCTGACCCTGGACGAAGTCCGCACCCTGTTCCACGAGTTCGGCCACGCCCTGCACGGCCTGTTCTCCGACGTGGCCTATCCGCGCTTTTCCGGCACCGCAGTGCCGCGGGATTTCGTGGAGTACCCGTCCCAGGTGAACGAAATGTGGCTCCTGTGGCCGGAAGTGTTGTCCAATTACGCGCGGCACTATGTCAGTGGCGAGCCGCTGGCGCAGGACATCGTGGACCGGCTTGACGCATCCGCGCTTTGGGGCGAAGGGTTCGCAACCACCGAGTACCTGGGAGCCGCCCTGCTCGACCTCGCTTGGCACACTCTGGAGCCGGACAACATTCCGGACGACGCCCTGGAGTTCGAAGCAAAGGCCCTCGCAGCGGCAGGCATCGCGCATCCGCTGATCCCGCCGCGTTACCGGACCGGCTACTTCCAGCACATTTTCGCCGGCGCCGGCTATGCGGCGGGGTACTACTCCTACATCTGGAGCGAGGTCCTCGACGCGGACACGGTGGAGTGGTTCAAGGAGCACGGCGGACTCACCAGAAGCAACGGCGAACGCTTCCGCCAGGAGCTCCTCAGCCGCGGCAACAGCCGGGACCCCCTGGAGTCCTTCCGGGCCCTGAGAGGCCGAGACGCGGACCTGGCCCCGCTGCTAAAGCGCCGAGGCCTCGAGTAACCTCCAATCGATTGCTGAGTAATTGTCGTTTAGCGCCCGGAATACGACAATTACGGAGCAATCGATTTAAAAGAACGATGCCGGTCCCCCACCAACAAATGGTGAGGAACCGGCGTCGTACTAAAAAGAAAAGCACGACGGTGGGTGCTGATCCGGCAGCGTGCGTAAAAGGGGCCCCGCCCCCAACCACCACCAAAAATGGCGGCAGCGGAAGGCGGGGAATAGCACGCCGAGGATCAGCGCCGCCAGGCGCCCCTTCAGATGCTGATTACCAGCCGCGCTCGGCGAGTCGGTGCGGCTGGGGGACCTCGTCGACGTTGATGCCCACCATGGCTTCGCCCAGCCCGCGGGAGGCCTTGGCGATGACGTCGGGGTCGTCGTAGAAGGTGGTGGCCTTGACGACGGCGGCGGCGCGCTGGGCAGGGTTGCCGGACTTGAAGATGCCTGAGCCGACGAACACGCCGTCGGCGCCGAGCTGCATCATCATGGCGGCGTCAGCGGGGGTGGCGATGCCGCCTGCGGTGAACAGCACCACGGGGAGCTTGCCGGCCGCGGCAACTTCCTTGACAAGTTCGTACGGGGCCTGCAGTTCCTTGGCGGCAACGTAGAGCTCGTCCTCGGGCAGGGAGGACAGCTTGGCGATCTCGGAGCGGATCTTGCGCATGTGCCCGGTGGCGTTGGAGACGTCGCCGGTGCCGGCCTCGCCCTTGGACCGGATCATGGCCGCGCCTTCGTTGATGCGGCGCAGGGCCTCACCGAGGTTGGTGGCACCGCAGACGAAGGGAACCTTGAAGTTCCACTTGTCGATGTGGTTGACGTAGTCGGCCGGGGTGAGGACCTCGGACTCGTCGATGTAGTCGACACCGAGGGACTGCAGGACCTGGGCCTCGACGAAGTGGCCGATGCGGGCCTTGGCCATGACCGGGATGGACACGGCGTCGATGATCTGGTCGATCATGTCGGGGTCGGACATGCGGGACACGCCGCCCTGGGCGCGGATGTCGGCCGGAACGCGCTCCAGCGCCATGACCGCCACGGCACCGGCGTCTTCGGCGATGCGGGCCTGCTCGACGTTGACGACGTCCATGATGACGCCGCCCTTGAGCATCTCGGCCATGCCGCGCTTCACGCGGCTGCTGCCCGTGACGCTGTTCGCGGACGAACCGGCCTCGTTGCTTACATCAGGTGTAGACACAAAAACCCCTATGGGTAGACAGATGATCTTCGCCGGGCATGCGGCGGCAGCTGCCGGACGTGCACGCACCGATTGCCGGGTCCGTTGACCGGGCACTTATATACTAGTCCCCTGTTGCCCGGGGAACTTAATCAGGCTTAATCAGCCGGGGTGGGTTCTGCCAGGGCCTGCCGGCGCACCGAGGCCACCCGCTGCGCGACGGTGACAAGGCTCGCGGCTGCCAGCAGAACCAGCGTCACCAGGAGCACCACCGGCGGGAGCCCAAGCCCCGTCAGGCCCGTCACCACCAGGACGGAGACCAGGCGTTCGGCCCGCTCCGCAATCCCGACATTGGCGGTGAATCCCAGCGACTCCGCTTTCGCCCTGGCGTACGAGACAACCATGCCGAGGACAAGGCAAAGAAGCGCGGAGACAGCGATGGGGGTGTTGCTGCCGCCGGTGAAGAACCAGACGGACACGCCCGCGAACAACGCGCCGTCGGCGATCCGGTCCAGCGTTGAGTCGAGGAAGTTTCCCCAGCGGCTCTTCACGTTCTGCATCCGGGCCATGATCCCGTCGAGGACATCCGAGAATATGAATGCGGTAATGAAGAGGGTGCCCCAGAAGAGCTGGCCCAGGGGGTAGAAGACGAGGGCTCCAGCAGCCACGCCGGCAGTGCCGAGGATGGTCACCGCATCCGGGGAGACGCCGATCTTCAGGAGCCAGCGGGCCAGCGGGGTAAACAGCGCGGTGAAGAAGCCGCGGGCATGCTTATTCAGCATCCGACTCCCCGGGCCACGCGTCGGACACCTGCTGCCGGACCTCGTCAAGGGTCTGGGTGATGGCCTTCGTCTGGGCGATGATGGGGAAGAAATTTCCGTCGCCGCCCCATCGTGGAACGATGTGCTGGTGCAGGTGGGCCGAAATGCCGGCGCCCCCCACCACCCCCTGGTTCATGCCAAGGTTGAACCCGCCTGGATTGGACACTTTGCGCAGGACGCGCATGGCGGTCTGGGTCAGGTCGGCAAACTCGGCTGTTTCCTCAACCGTGAGGTCTGTGTAATCCGGGATATGCCGGTACGGGCAAACCAGCAGGTGGCCCGGGTTGTACGGGAAGAGGTTCAGCACCACGTAGCAGGTCCTGCCACGGTGCACGATGAGCGCCTCTTCGTCGGTGCGGCTGGGGCCTACGCAGAAAGGGCAGTCGTTTTCGTTCTTGAACTGGTGCTGGCCGCCCTTGATGTAGGCCATGCGGTGCGGAGTCCACAGGCGCTGGAAGGCGTCCGGGACACCGGCGAGGGCAAAGTCGTCGGTAACGCCGTCATCGCCTGGATATCCTGCGCCTGTGTTCTCCTGCACTGTGCTGATTCCGTTCGGCTAGCTGGTCCGGTTGCGGACGGCGTCGGTGATCCGCTTGACTGCTTCCGCCACGGGCACGCCGTTGTCCTGGCTTCCGTCGCGGAACCGGAACGAAACGGCACCCGCCTCGGCGTCGTCCCCACCGGCGATCAGCACGAACGGGATCTTGTCCTTGCTGGCGGTGCGGATCTTCTTGGGGAACCGGTCCGAGGAAGTGTCCACCTCGGCGCGGATGCCGGCAGCTTTAAGCTGGTCGACGACGTCGAACATGTACTCGTTGAAGGCCTCCGCCACCGGGATCCCCACCACCTGCACGGGTGCCAGCCAGGCAGGGAATGCTCCGGCGTAGTGCTCGGTGAGGACGCCCATGAACCGCTCCACGGATCCAAACAGTGCACGGTGGATCATGACGGGCCGCTGGCGGCTGCCGTCGGCGGCCTGGAATTCCAGTTCGAAGCGTTCGGGCAGGTTGAAGTCCAGCTGGATGGTGGACATCTGCCAGGTGCGTCCGAGCGCATCCTTGGCCTGCACGGAAATCTTGGGCCCGTAGAACGCGGCTCCGCCCGGATCCGGCACCAGCTCCAGCCCGGACTCCTGTGCCACCTCGGCCAGGGTCCTGGTGGCCTCCTCCCAGGTGGCGTCGTCGCCCACGTACTTTTCCGGGTCCTTGGTGGACAGCTCCAGGTAGAAGTCGTTAAGCCCGTAGTCCTTGAGCAGGTCCAGGACGAAGGTCAGGGTTTTGGTGAGCTCGTCCTTCATCTGCTCGCGGGTGCAGTAGATGTGGGCGTCGTCCTGTGTCATCCCCCGGACGCGGGTGAGTCCGTGCACCACGCCGGACTTCTCGTAGCGGTAGACGGAACCGAATTCGAACAGCCGCAGGGGCAGTTCACGGTAGGACCGGCCGCGGGAACGGAAGATGAGGTTGTGCATGGGGCAGTTCATCGGCTTCAGGTAATAGTCCTGGCCGGGCTTGCGAACGGTGCCGTCATCATTGAGTTCGGCGTCCACGTGCATGGCGGGGAACATGCCGTCCTTGTACCAGTCCAGGTGCCCGGAGACCTCGTAGAGGTGCCCTTTGGTGATGTGCGGGGTGTAGACGAACTCGTAGCCGGCCTCGACGTGGCGCTGCCGGGAGTAGTCCTCCATCTCCTTGCGGATGATGCCGCCCTTGGGGTGGAAGACGGGCAGGCCGGAGCCCAGTTCATCCGGGAAGGAGAACAGGTCCAGTTCAGAGCCCAGCTTGCGGTGGTCGCGGCGCTCGGCCTCGGCGATCCGCTCCTGGTAGGCCTTCAAGGCGTCCTTGGTAGGCCAGGCGGTGCCGTAAATGCGCTGCAGCTGCTGGTTCTTCTGGTTGCCCAGCCAGTAGGCCGACGACGAGCGGGTCAGTGCGAAGGCGTTGGAGATGAGCTTGGTGTTGGGCAGGTGGGGGCCGCGGCAGAGGTCGCACCAAACGGTGATGCCTTCCTTGCGCTCCACGTTGTCGTAAATCGTGATGTCGCCGGCGCCGACCTCAACGTTGACGCCTTCCCCGGCCTCGGCGGCATCGTTCTTCTTCCCCAGGAGCTCAAGCTTGTAGGGCTCGTTCTTCATGGCTTCGCGGGCCTCATCCTCGCTGACCACGCGGCGGACAAACTTCTGGTTCTGGTTGATGATCTTTTGCATCATCTTTTCGAGGGTCTTGAGGTCCTCGGGAGTGAACGGCTCGGCGACGTCGAAGTCGAAGTAGAAGCCATCAGTGATGTAGGGGCCGATCCCAAGTTTGGCGTCCGGACGCAGCTGCTGCACGGCCTGGGCCATGACGTGGGCGGTGGAGTGGCGCAGGACGTTCAGGCCGTCCGGCGACTCAATGGTGACACCCTCCACTTCGGCGCCTTCGGGGAGTTCCTGGTCCAGGTCCTTCAGTTCGCCATTAACGCGGGCTACAACGACGTCACGGCGCTCAAAGAAGAGTTCCGCACCGGTGGTCCCGCTAGTCACCTTGGTCTCTTCGCCGTCGACGAGAAGGGTGATCTGCTGGGCATCTGACACGGGTGTCTCCTATTCAAAGTTGAGGCTTCATAGCTTGCGGCATACGGGGACCACAGCCAGCCACCGTCAATGCTATCGGTTCGGTTCAGGGCCGACCAACGCGGCACACGGGGTGTGCCGAACGGATGTCAGCCGTTGAAACCGGTGATGGCAAGGGCCCTGCTGATCCCATCCAGGGGATGCGGCACGTCCTCGACGGCGGCAGCGGACTCCGGGAAGGGCAGGGTCTCCGTCCGGCTCAGGTCCCACGCCATGCTTGCGCTCAGGCTGATGCCCCGGGGCCCGGTCCTCCGGGTAGTCCCGCGGATCAGCAGCAGCCGGGTCCCGAACAGGAGCGGACCGGCGGTTTCCTGCGCTTCGTGGAAGAAGACCGAATCCACGCAGCCGGTGCCGTCGTCGATACTGATGAAAACCACCCTCCTGCCGCCGCGCATGGGGGGTGTCTGGGTTGCCACCCGCACGCCTGCCACCAGCACTTCCGTGCCGTTGCGCAGGTTGAGGAGCTGATCCGCGGTGGTGACACCCAGTTTTTCCAGCAGAGGCCGGTGGCTTTCCATTAGGTGGGTACTGACGTCGACGGCCATGAGATCGAGTTCTGCCCTGACGTTTTCAACCAGCGTGGGGGCGGGCAGGCCGGGTTTGAGGTTGCGCAGTTCAATGTCCCCCAGGGGCAGGGAGAGTTGTCCGTCAACCACATCAGTACCTTTGCGGGGCCCGGTGGAAGACTGCAGCTGCTGCAGGTGGTGCACCAGGTCCGCCCGGTTGGCAGGGCCACCTGCTTCGCGGTGCAGGGAGTCGAAGGCACCCAGTTGGGCAAGGCGCCTGATGCTTGGCTTGCTGAGCCGCGAGCGCGCCCTGAGGTCTGCCAAAGAGTCATAAGGCTGTCCGGCAACGATCCGCTTCAATTCGGCAGCAGACAACCCGTAGATCCCGTTGAGGCTGAGCCGGATCCCCAGCTTTCCCGCGTCCTGTCCGGACGCTATCCGCTCAACCCGGTATTCGGCTTTGCTCCGGTTGATGTCCAGGGGAAGGATGGGGATGCCCAGCCGGCGGGCCTCAGCCACCAACAGCCGTTTTGGGTACATGCCGGGGTCGTGTTCCCACAAGCCGGCAAGGAAGGCTTCGGGGTGATGTGCCTTCAGCCATGCCGACTGGTAGGTGGGGACGGCGAAAGCGGCTCCATGGGCCTTGCAGAAGCCGAAACTGGCGAAGGACTTCAGTGTCCCCCACACCTTGTCCACCACGTCAGGGGAATATCCCCTCCCTTTGGCGTTCCTGCGGAAGTATTCCTCTACCTGCGCTTCACCGCTCTCGCTTCCCAACGACCGGCGGAATTCGTCTGCCTTGGCCAGCCCGCAGCCGGTCATGGTGTCCAGGGTTTTGAGGATCTGCTCGTGGAAGACCGTGACGCCATGGGTTTCCTGAAGCACCGGTTTGAGGTCCGGGTGGGGATAGACCTCAGGAGCGAACCCGTGCCGGTGTTCCAGGAAGGGCCGCACCATGTCCGATTTCATGGGGCCCGGGCGGAACAGCGAGATGTCGATGATGAGGTCGTTGAACTCCCTTGGCGCCATCTTGCCGATCAGTTCCCGCTGCCCGGGGGATTCTATCTGGAAGCAGCCAAGGGTGTGGGTGCTCCGGATCAGCTCATAGGTAGCTTCGTCGTCGAGGGGAACAGCATTGAGGTCAATCCTGCCATCGGCCGCTATGTAGTCGGGCCCGGAGCCGTCAGGGCCTTGCGGGTGGCCGCCTGCCGCCACCACTTCCTCTTTGCCGGGGTGTATCCGGATAATCTCCCGGACGGCGAACGCCATGGCACTTTGCATCCGGACGCCCAGCACATCGAGCTTGAGCATTCCCATGGGGTCCATGTCATGTTTATCGAACTGGCTCATGGGCAGTCCCAGGCCGCTTGGCTGGACCGGGGTACGGTCCAGGAGCGTGGCATCTCCCAGGATCACTCCGCAGGGGTGCATGGAAATATGCCTTGGGAGCCGGTCGAGGCGTTCGGTCAGGTCCACCAGGAGATCCAACTGCTGGTTCCCATCGGTGTCGCGCCGCTCAACCCGGCCCGCAAATTCCCGCAGCTCGGGTTTTTCCTGCAGCGCCTCACGGAACTTCCGCGCGGAAAACCGCCACAACTGCTTGGCAATCTCCCCCACTTCGTCGTCGTCCATGCCCAGCGCCAGGCCGGCGTCGCGCACTGCTCCCCGTGCCCGGTATCCGTTCTGCATGCTCATCAGGGTGACCCGCTCGGATCCAAAGCGTTCAAAAATCCGGCGGTAGACGTTGTGGCGCTCAGCGCTTTCGACGTCGATGTCAATATCGGGAAGGGTGGCGCGGTCGTTGGAGAGGAAGCGTTCAAAAATCAGGTCATGCTGGAGCGGGTTCACATGGCTGACCTCGATCAGGTAGTTGACCAGGCTGGAGGCCCCCGACCCCCTGGCAGCAGCCCTGACCCCCATATCCTGGATCATCCGGGAAACCTCAGCCACCGTCAGGAAGTAGGAAGAGAAGCCAAGGTTGTGGATGATCCCCAGCTCATGGTCCAGCCGGGCAAGTACTGCCTGTTCCGCCATACCGTTGACGCCAGGGAAACGCCTGCCGATTCCTGCCTGGCAGCGCTGGATAAGTTCGGCGTGGGGATCCTGGTTGATGCCGATGACGGATGCCTCCGGTACCACGGGCTGCTTCCAGCCCATGTCGTTGACGGGATCGATGCGGCAGAGGTCGGCGAGCGCCTCTGTCTGTGCCATCAGCTGCTTAAGGTCAGCGGCCCCATACCCTGCAGCGGAAATGATTTCCCTGCCCAGCCCCAGCATCTGTTCCCGGGTTTTCAGCCATCCCTGTCCGGTGGGCTGAAGGAGCGGCTCGCCCGCCAGTTCCGGCAGTGACTTCAGGGTCCGTGCAGAGTCAAGGACGTCGGCTGTGGGTGCTCCATCCGCCGCGCAGTACCGCACAGCGTTGGTGATGATGGCAGGTATGTGGTGTTCCTCGGCCAACCTGAGCATGCGGACAGCATGCGCAGTGCTGAATGGCGTCCCCGGTGCACTGAGCTGGGAGACGATTTCCGCCACCACCGTTCCTGCCGGCATTGCGTCCACCCATTGTTTGAACAGGGTGCGGGGACGCAGGTAGCGCCGTCCACCCATGGCCCGTCCCACATCTGAGTCAGGGCCCAGCAGGACGGTCAGCACCGGTTTAAGGGTTTGGGGGTCAAGGGTACGGGAAGCGAGTTCGGCGCGGGTGACCGCGGCAGGTACCGCTCCCCCTGCTTTCCCTGAGGTCCTGG
Organism: Pseudarthrobacter enclensis; assembly: GCF_030811655.1. Lineage (GTDB taxonomy): Bacteria > Actinomycetota > Actinomycetes > Actinomycetales > Micrococcaceae > Arthrobacter > Arthrobacter enclensis_A. The sequence goes on from NZ_JAUSRE010000006.1 coordinate 67,157, forward strand.
CATGGGCATCGGACACCAGCCGGCAGAGCGCCCGGTACCCTGCGCCGTTGTTGTGGCCCCGGGCGAGGACCACTACCCTGCCGGAGACCTGCGTACGGTGATCGCCGTCGTCGTCAAATACTGCAAGGTCCACCCCAACGATGGGGTCGATGCCCGCAGCCATACAGGCTTTGAGGTGCTTAATGGTTCCGTAGAGGCCGTCCCTGTCTGTGCAGGCAAGGGCGGTAGCGCCGTCCGCGGCGGCTGCCATGGCAAGTTCCTCTGGCCAGGAGACGCCGTAGTGGGCACTGAACGCAGTGGAGACGTGAAGGTGGGTGAAACTCATACTGTTCCGCGTTCAAGCAGTTCTGTGGCGTAAACCGTCATGGATCCGCAGCAGGCGCCAGCGGCCGCTTCGGATATGGCGGGTCAGGTCAAGGGTGAGGGGTTCCACTCCGGCGGCGTCTTCCGGAGCTCCGGGGCGGGATGTCCTGCCGACAGGCAGGACCTGGACCCGCCAGATTTCGTGGTCCACCACACCTGCCCCGCTTCCCAGTGGTGCCCTGCTGTCCTCAGCCCACCACTGCCGGCGTTCGTACCAGCGCACGGGTTCTGCGCAGAGAGCGTAGGGCCTGCCAGCCCATGTCAAAGATTCAGGCTGACCGGAAGCGGAACACACCACGTCAACGGATTCGCTGAACATGCCCATGCACACCTCCCGGACGAGCTTCCTGTACTGGCATTCGAATATGTATTCGAATAAAGCCAGTCTACGCCGGGTGGGAAGTAAAAAATAGCCGGGGGTGGACGGGGCGTGCGGCAGGGAGCAGGATGATGGCATGAGTACCGATGACGCACTCCTGAAGCAGGCAAGCATCAAGACCCAGGACTCCACGCTGGTAGCCACATTCGATATCGATGGCGCCATTCCGGGATCCGGCGCCTACGTGGTGGGCCTGATGGGAGCCTCACCGGACTATTCCTTACAGCGCCGGCTGTGCATCGAGTTCATGAACGGGGAGGCCATCGCCTGCTACTCGTTCAACCGTGACCAGGGAATCGAGGAAGACTACGACCTGGCAGGAGTTTCCCATTCGGAAAACAGCATCACTGGAAGCTTTCCCCTGACAGCCTTGAACGGGCTCGGACAGAGCCATGTGCTGTCCGCATTCAGCGAGGCGGACGGACGGGAGTTCCAGCATGGAGTGCCGGTGGAGGAAGCCCTTTAGGGCCTCCTCCACCCATCTGCTAGCTGTTTTCTTTGTGGATCTTCAGTTCAAGTTCGATGAACGCTGAGATCATCGCCCGGTAGGTTGACTCCACAATGTCCGGGTCGATGTCCTTTTTTTCGGCCGCGGAGCGGACATGTTCGATGATGCGTTCCACCCGGCCAGGGGCCCGTACTTCAGCGTCATCACCCTTGAGCGTCCCGGCAATCCTGATCAGCCGTTCGCGGCGCGCGATGAGGGTGACAATCTGCTCGTCCACCTCGTCAACGGCAACCCGGACGGCAGCGAGCTGTTCCCTGTCGGCCCGGGCATCCCTATCGTTTCCTTGAATTGTCGCCATCATCTGACAGTATCGAAGCATGCAGCCCAGAGTCGACTTTATCTCCCTCGGTGTCCGCAGCGTCCAGGATTCCCGCGCCTTCTATGTCGATGGCCTTGGCTGGCCCGTCCACCGCGAAGTTACCGGGGAGGTGCTCTTCATCCAGGTGAACCATGGTCTGGTGCTTTCACTGTGGGACGCGCGCCAGATGCAGGCGGAGGCCCTCACCAACGCACCCGCCGGCGTTCCCTGCATCACCCTCAGCCATAACTGTCAAAGCCCTGCAGAGGTGGACACGGTCATGGAAGAGGCGGCGGCAGCAGGCGCTGCCATCATTGCGGAGCCGGTCACCCAGCCGTGGGGCGGCTACACGGGGTACTTCGCAGATCCCGACGGCTTCCGCTGGGAAGTGGCGTACAACCCCGCGTGGGCAGTGGACGACGCCGGCACGGTCACCGTGTGATGACCGGCCCCGCCGGGCGGGGCTGCTTGAACGGTGCTGCTTGGACAGGGCTGCCATACAGGCACCTCCGCGGCGCAACAACACCAGGGAATACCGAAAGCCGCGCTACCGTTGACCGTAAGGAAACCTTTCAAGCGACATTTAGGAGATCCCTGTGGACTTCACTCCCGAATCCGGCACCATCACCATGTTTTCCACCACCTGGTGCGGCTACTGCAACCGGCTGAAGAAGCAGCTGGATGCGCAGGGCATCGGGTACACCGAAATCAACATCGAAGAGGTTGACGGCACCGCCGAACTCGTGGAGCAGCTCAACGGCGGCAACCGCACCGTTCCCACGGTTCTCTTCCCGGACGGCACCGCGGCCACGAACCCGTCGGCTGCCGAGGTCAAGAGCCGCCTGGCCGCCTAGGCACTCCACCGGCGGCGCTGCCGCAGGACTGATGCGGGTCATGCCCCCAGGCTGCTGAACGAAGCAGTTTCCAGGGTGGCATGGCCCGCATACGTTTCCAGGAGGGCCTGCTCAACGGCCGCGACATCCACTCCGGGCACCAGGTCATCCGCGGCGCCGGCGGTGGCGGGGTCCCAGTCCAGGCCCAGGGCCGCATACGTGTCTGTGAGGACTTTGCGGATGGGGGCGGAATTTTCCACCACGATGACTGAGCTGAAGAGCCAGCCGCCGGACACCACCCGTTGGGCAGTTCCCACCAATTTCACCTGCCGCGAGCTGTCCGCCGGGTCGGTGCCGTGTACGCTGAATTCGCCGGGACAGTACTCCCCCGGAATTTCCCCCACCGCCGCCTGAACACCGACGCGCTGCAGGGCCCGCGCAAAGAGCTCCCCGAAGTAACCGAACCGCGCTTTGGACCCGGCAACGGCGTCCGCATCCGGTTCGACGTGGTCCACTACCAGGGTGCCCTGGTGGTAGGCCGCTGCGCGCCCCCCGGCCCTGCGGACCAGTGGTTCAAAGCCATTGTCCCGGCAGGCCTGCGCTGCCGCATCAAAGCCGGGCAGCCGGGTGTCCCGCTGTCCGAATGCCACGGTGGGGGCCGGGCGGTACAGCCGCAGGGTGGGGCCTACGCTTCCACTCCTTGCCCTGGCCAGCAGCTCGAGTCCGAACTCCAGGTCCCGGCCGGCGCCGAGCGACAGGTCCTGGCGGACCACGGTGAGCGTGCGGAGTCCGGTTCCCGTGTGGTGCATCGTGGTGAAACTCCCTTGGGCTCAGGCGTCGGCAAGTTCAGTGCCGGCAGGTTCGACGGTGGCGGCCGGAGAGGCCTCACCTAGGTTACGCCCGACGGCGGCAGCAGCCTTAACGCCGGCGCCCTACCCACAGCGCATGCAGTAAAGGGACTGCGGAGACAGCCATCAGCACATTGCCCAGCACCAGGTCATCGGCGCGCACGATGGCACCGGCGACCAGCAGGGAACCGAAGACAACGGCGGAAGCGGAGCGTCGTACGGCCTTTTCCACGCGGGCGGCCTGGCGCTCCAGCCGCGGGACGGCCACCTGCAGTGACCCCTCCTCCATACGGGCGGCAAGGGCGTCAAGCCTTCCCGGCAGGCGCAGGGCAACACCTGCAGCGTCGAGGGCCTGGCGCGCCACATCCTGCACCAGGTTGCCGCGTTCGTCGCGCAGCAATTGCGCCGCATACGGTTCCACCGAATCCCAAAGGTTGAACCGCTCGTCCAGGGCACTGCAAACGCCGGACGTCAGCGACATGGCCCGGATGATGAGCAGGAAGTTCTCGGGAAGCTGGAATGGCAGGGAGCGGACCACGTCACCGAACTCCACCGCAAAGTCGCGGAACTCCCGCGGGTCCACTTCGCGCAGTTCGGCGAAGCCCATGCCGCCAAAACGGGCAAAGAGCTGCGTCATGGCCCGCTCCAGCGCCGCACTGTCAGCCGACGGCATCAGCACGCCTACGTCATTGATGGCCGCCACGAGTCCCTTGCCGTCGCGGGCGGCTGCAGCAATCACCAGCTTCCGCAGGCCGCTGCGGGTGGAGGCGGTCACCTCGCCCATCATGCCGAAATCGATGAACGTCAGTTTCCAGGGCAGTTCCCCTGTTCCTGCCGTGGCCGGGGTGACGAAGATGTTCCCGGGGTGCGGGTCGGCATGGAAGAAGCCGTTGGTGAAGAGCTGGTCGAACATGATGGCCGCGAACGCGGGGGCAACCTGCGCAGGGTCGATGCCGGCGGCACGCAGTGCGTGGACGTCGGTGATCTTGATGGCCGTGACGTCTTCGAGGGTGAGTACCCGGCGCGTGGTTCGTTCCCAGACCACGGACGGTACCGCCACGCGCCCGTCGCCGGCGAAGTCCGCCGCGAAACGCTCTGCGTTGACGGCCTCCTGGAGGTAGTCGATTTCCGCAAGGCTGGTTTGGGCAAATTCCTCCACCAGCGCCGGCATGTCGGCGCGGCGGGACACGAGCCGGACGTGGCTGAGCCAGCCTGCGACCTTCCGGAGGGCAGCGAGGTCGACGTCGACGACGGCGCCGATGCCCGGCCGCTGAACCTTGACCACCACCGCCCCAAGTCCCGTGTCAGCGGCGTCCATTGGATTCAGGTGGGCCCGATGGGCCTGGCCCAGCGAAGCTGCCGCGATGGGCGTCTGGTCCACGGAGTCGAAGACGCGCGCCAGTGGAGTCCCAAGTTCCTGCGCCGCCAGTGCGGAGATCGCCGGAAAAGCCACCGGGGGGACCTCGTCCTGCAGCCCTTCGAGTTCCTTGGTGATCTCCGGCGGGAGGACATCGAGCCTCGAGGACAGGAACTGGCCCACCTTGATCATCAGGCCGCCAAGTTCCACCGCGAGGTCGTGGAACCTCTGGGCGAAACGCCGCATCCTCCGGGAGCGGGTCTGCGCGGCTATCCGGCCCAGTCCAATCCGGGGCAGGAACAGCTCGAACCACCAGGTGGTGGCGAGGTGCCAGGCTGCGAACCGCAGGATCCGCCGGTAGCGCCCACGGTGCTCCCGCACGGGGATCGGCCGCTCATTCCCCTCCTGGACGGTCGACGCCACCCGCTTCAGTCCTGGGCAAGGATGCCATACAGCCGGCGGCGGGCCTCGTCCAGCACCGCCACCGCCTGCCGCACCTGGTCCGGTGACCCGGTACGGCCAACCTGCGCCGCGGCCTGCGCCAGCTCCATTCCGGCCCTTGGGAGGGAAGCAGTGCCGGCCGTCGTAGTTTCCGGATCCCAAGGGGCAGCACCATGGTGGGCAGCCACCTCCTCGCGTCCGGCTTCGGTCAGCGAGTAGATCTTGCGGCCGTTGGATTCCTCGGCGCTGATGGTTCCTTCATCGGCGAGCAGCTGCAGCGTGGGATAGACGGAGCCCGCGCTTGGCTTCCAGCTGCCGCCGCTGCGCTTCTCGATCTCCCGGATGACCTGGTACCCGTGCATGGGCCGTTCAGCAAGCAGGGCCAGCACTGCGGCCCGGACCTCGCCTTTCCCGGCCCGGGTACCGGCCCGCTTCTCGAAGCGCGAACGCAGCTCTTCGACGGCCTGCCACATTCCTTCGAGGTTGCTTCCGCCAAAAGCACCTGCAGGGTGTGAAGCACGCATGATGAACTCCTTCGTCAATCGCGAACGATATACAACGATACTCAGCGATACAGGACGGCACCAGAGCCGGAAGGGGACCGGGAGACCTGCAGCAGGCGCGGTAACTGCCGGCGCGGCCGGCTGCCGCGAAGTGCAGGATTCCCCGAAGCCTCAGGTCCTGCGCAGGGTGAGGATCTGTTCCGCGCGGCCGAACGGACCCTGCCGGTCGTGCAGCACAGTCGAGGTGAGGCCGATCCCGTCGCTGCCGAACGACACTGCGTTGTCCAGTCCCAGCCACTCCCCCTGGGGGCGGCGGTACATGTGGACCTGGAGGTCCAGGTTGGGAAATGCGTAGCTGTCTTTGCCCGGAGGGACCCGCGCGGCGATGCCGTTGGCGGTGTCCACCAGGCCCATCAGGCGGGCAAAGTCGCCGCTGTCCGCGGTGCTGGTCAGCGGGTGTTCGGTGCGGAGCCACACTTTTCCCGCACCCGGCCGGTGCCCTTCGGCCACCCGCATCTCGAGGGACCGGATGTAGCCGCCGGGCCAGACGGCGGAACCGTCATAGGGCTTGCATTCGTCAGGGCCGGGTATCGCTGCGTCCTCGACGGCGGCAACCTCACTGGTGTCGCTCGTGAGCATGCGCCAGCCGGTGGCACGGATCGCCGTCCTCCCGCCCGCCACCAGCTCGGCCTGCACCAGTTCGATGGTGCGGCCGGCCCGCAGTGTGGCGGTGTCGATCCGGAAGTCGCCGCCGGGGATCAGGCCAAGGATTTCGTAGCTGATGCGGGCCATCCGCATGTCATCCCTGGGCTGGTGCCGTTCCAAAAGGTCTGCCAGGAGGCCGGATGCCGGAGCCATGTGCTGCTCGTGGACATTCCAGGCGCCCTGCGCGTGGATGGTGGACCGGAACCGGCCGCCACCCAGGTCCTGGTAGTAGAAGTTGCCCTCGGCGAGTTCGGGCAGGTCTGCGGTCAAAGCTGGCCCCTTACGGAAGTTCAGTGAATTGCCACTAACTCTATCCTTCGCGGTGGACGGCACGCCGGGACGGCACACGAAATGTTGGAGGGTGCGGGTGGCAATCGGACTAGAGTAAGGAACTGGTCCTGTCGGCAACCCTCAAAAGAGGTGTTTCATGCGCGTCATCAGCTACAACCTACGCAAGCACAAGGCCAGCGGCGAGCTTCTCGCCCTGGCCCGGAACCATGACATCGATGCGCTGTGCCTCCAGGAGGTGGATGCCAGCGACCTCCCGGAAACCCTGGGCCCGCTTCACCTGGCGGACGCCACCAAGGGCAACCGGCTGGGATTGGCCATCTACTACCGGACCAGCCGGTTCACGGCGCTGGACACGCAGTCCTTTGCCCTGAAGAAATCCATGCATGACCGGGTGCTGGCCCCGGCCCACGAGCGGCTTATCGGCACCAGGGTGGTGGACAATGAAACCCAGCATGAGCTGGTTATCGGTTCATTCCATGCCGCGCCGCTGACGGCCTCCAACTCGCTGCGGCGCAAGCAGATCCATGCAGCGCACGCAGAACTGCTCAGCATGGGCAGGGGCCTGATGACCCTCATGGTGGGCGACTTCAACTACCCGTTCTTCACCAAGAACCTCGATATGCACATGAAGAACTCCGGCTATGCCCTCTCCCTGAGCAACCGCCGCACCTATACGCGGTACAAGGTGTTCAAGGGCCACTTCGACTTCGCCACCTCGCTGGGCCTCGACATTGCGAGCGTGGAAACCCTGCCGCGCGGCAACTCAGACCACCTGCCCATCCTGGTGAGCGCCGAATACGGCGAGGGCTACTAGCGGGGCTCCGCCAGCCCGTCCAGCGCCACCAGCAGGTCCGGCCACGCTGCCGCGAAACCGGGATGCAGGTCCAGGGAATCCACCTCGGCAACCGGAACCCAGAGCAGGGCGATACTCTCGGGATCGCTGATGACGGGGTCGAAGGATTCCTGCACCTGAACCACCACCGTGGTGTAGGACCAGTAACCATGGTCCAGCACCGAGGTGAACAGCACCTCCACGCTCTCCGACGGGACGGCAGCCTCCTCCCGGGCTTCCCGGAGGGCGCCCTCAACCGCTTCCTCACCTTCGTGCAGCGCACCGCCGGGCAGGCCCCAGGTTCCGCCGTTATGGCTCCATACGGCGCGGTGCTGCAGGAGGACTCCCCTGGCCGGATCCCAGGCCAGGACGCCGGCCGCGCCAAACCTGCCCCAGAACCGGCCGCGCTCGCCTTCCACCCAGGCGTCGCCGGGATCGCGGGGGCCGGTCCGCTGCGGCGGAGTGGAAGACAGGCTGGAGGTAGGGAAATGGTCCATTGCCCCAGTTTGACAGGTGAAGCGGCGGGACGTCAGGTGCCCTGCCCGTGGTCGACGGCGAAATCACCGCCGGGATACATGACAGTTTCGTGGCCGTCGTCGAACCGGACAAGATAGGGCGGCCCACCACCCGGACCCCGCACCTCCAGGATCACCCCGTGCCGGTCTGCGGACCCCACATTCCTGCCGCGCACCACGATCCGGTCACCTTGGGCTGCCTCCATGGCAATCACCTCCACGCCCCAAGGGTACGGCTCGCGGACGCGCCGGAAAAGGGCCGCATGGCAGGATTCCGGTATGCCGTTGAACCTCCTGCTGCTCGCCGACACCCATGTACCCAAACGCGCCCGGGACCTGCCGGAACAGGTGTGGTCCGCCGTCGAAAAGGCCGACGTGGTCTTCCACGCCGGCGACTGGGTGGAGGCAGCGCTGCTGGACCAATTCGAACGCCGGAGCAAGCGGCTGCTGGCCGTCCATGGCAATAACGACGGCCCTGAATTACGCCGGCGCCTGCCCGAAACGGCAACCGTCACTCTGGCCGGAGTCCGCTTTGCGATGGTCCATGAGACCGGCCAGGCCAAGGGCCGCGAACTTCGGTGCGAAGCACTCTATCCCGATGCCGATGTGTTGGTGTTCGGCCATAGCCACATCCCCTGGGACACGGTCTCGCCGCGCGGCCTGCGCTTGCTGAACCCGGGTTCCCCCACGGACCGCCGCCGCCAGCCCTCCTGCACGTTCATGGAGGGTGTGGTAGACGCCGGCCGGTTGACTGACGTCAGGCTGGTGGGAGTCCGGCAGGGCTGACGCGCCAGTGCCCGCGGCCGCTTGGCAGGGCGGTATCCATTGCCTAGGCTGGGAACCGTAAGCATGCTTAGCTTCCAGCTGTGGCGTTTTGACCGCAGGATGCTTCAGTTCCGGGGCGACGAAGAAGCCCGAGTCCGCACGAACAGGAGGAGCACCATGACTGACCAGTACACCTTCCGCAATCCCGTAACTGCCTACGAAAAGATCTCCCCGCCCAAGCAGCACCAGCCCGAACCGGGCCTCGACGCGGGACTGCAACCCAAGGCCGACCTGGGCGAAGAAACCTACCGCGGCACCGGCCGGCTGGAAGGCCGCCGCGCCATTGTGACCGGCGCGGACTCCGGGATCGGCGCCGCAACGGCCATTGCCTTCGCCAGGGAAGGCGCCGACGTCGTGCTTTCCTACCTGCCGCAGGAAGAGGAGGACGCCTCGCGCATTGCCGGGCTCATCGAGGCGGCCGGCCGCAAGGCCGTCAAGGCGCCGGGCGACCTCAAGGACCCTGCGGCGTGCCGGGACCTGGTGGACACCGCTGTGGCCGTCCTGGGCGGGGTGGACATCCTGGTCAACAATGCCGGCAAGCAGGTAGCCCAGGAGGATCTGCAGGATATTACCGACGAGCAGTTCGACCACACCCTGAAGACAAATGTCTACGCCATGTTCTGGGTGACCAAGGCCGCCGTCCCGCACATGCCGGCTGGCTCGACCATAATCAACACGACGTCCATCCAGGCATACAACCCCTCGCCCACGCTGGTGGATTACGCCACCACCAAGGCCAGCATCAACAACTTCACGAAGGGCCTGGCCCAGCAGCTGGCGCCCAAGGGAATCCGGGTGAACGCAGTGGCTCCGGGGCCGATCTGGACACCGCTGCAGGTCAGCAGCGGGCAGCCAAAGGAGGAACTGCCGGAGTTTGGGCAGTCCACTCCCCTGGGCCGTGCAGGCCAGCCGGCCGAACTGGCACCCGCGTACGTCTTCCTGGCCTCGCCTGAGTCAAGCTACGTGGTGGGCGAGACGCTGAACGTCAACGGCGGCAGCCCCACGCCCTAGCAACACCCACGGGCCCGGCTGGCCCCGCCGGCAGGCGTCACCCGGCTTCCTGGCCGGCCAGGAGCTCGTCGGTGGAAGGGTCCGGCTCGCCGTCGAAGAACTGGGCCAGGACGGTCTTGAACACTGTTTCTCCGGGCGCGGCCCGGAGGAACAGTGTCATGGACGACCGCAGCTTCTTGGCGTCGATGCCGCCAAAAATCTCGTCGGCCGACTGTTCAGCGTGGTTGGCCAGGACCAGCGCGCATTCCAGGAGTCGCGGCCCCAGGACTTCATGGTCCAGGTAGGCGCGGGCCTCGGCCAGCGAGGAGATGGCGTATTTGCGGGAGGTGGCACTCTGCCCCAGCCCGGCGATCTGCGGAAAGATGAACCACATCCAGTGCCCGGACTTGCGGCCGACTTGAAGCTCCCCCAGCGCCTGCTCATAGGTTCCGCCGCTGTTTTGGGCGGCGACAAAACGTTCAAGGTCAAAGGGCTCATGCATAGGGATCTCCTGGGTTCATTGTTAAAGCGCCAAATCTTTTTCAAGGGCAGCGGCCGCTGCCTGCAGCTGGGGGTCGGGATCGCCGCGCCACCGGGCCAGGACAACGCCGGCCCGCTGGCGGTCCCGCTCCCCGAGCCCGGCCAGCAGCGGAGCCAGGACATCGGCAAGCAAGGGCTCCGTCAGGTCGGTTGCCTGGGCGGACCGAAGGAACCCTTCCAGCCGGGTCAAATCCGAATGCCGGAGCAGCCGCACCCTTGACTGCAGCAGCACCACGGCGGCCAGGCGCCGCTCGAACACGGGACGGGAGCCTGGTCGCGGCTGCCCCCACAGGGCGGAGGCCAGCATCACCGTTCCATCGTGGTCAAGGTCCTTGAACTTGCGCAGCGCGTCCCGAACCGTGCCGCGGACGGCCCCCACGGAAGATCCGTAGGAGGCCAGCACCCCGCCCAGCCGGGCTCCGACGTCGTCCGCCCGATACCAGGCGCCCTCGTTCCGAAGGGTCCGGTCAACAAACTCCGCCGCCGCGGAAACGACGTCCGCAGCGGTCATCGCCCGCGCCCTGAGGAGGCATGCCGGATGCAAAACGGAGTCCACGGCCGGGCCTCCAGCCTGCCTTCCGCGATGGGCTCCCCGCACTCGGCGCAGGTTCCGTAGGTGCCCGCGGCCAACCGGGCCAGGGCCGCCTCGATCTGGTCAAGGCCAGCTGAGCTTTGCTTCAGGAGCGCCGCGGCCTGCGACAACTCGAAGGCTATCGTGGCGCCTTCCGGATCGTGTTCGTCGTCCACATTGGAGTCCTGGCGGGCTGAATTAGCCGCCTCGATGTCGGCCCGCAGCGCCGGCAGCAGCGCCATCCGCCGCTCCCGCTCCTCCTCGAGCAGCGCGTGGAACCGGTCGAAATCTGGCATGGGGAAAGCCTAGCGCGTCCGTCAGTGCCGGTTCAGGCGTACACGCCATCCATACGATTGCTCAATCCGAGAGGAGAAACTCGTATGTTATCCAAATGTGACAATTACTCCGAGCGCGGGTTATGGTCTTTTGGTGTCCCTCTCAGACGGGACATTCCCGTCAGCATGCCGAGCCCTGCCGCTGACCATGGGATTCAACCGCTCCAGCTGGCAGGGACGGGGGAACCAAGTTTCCACGGCCACTTGCGGCCTTGGGGTTAAGTCGACAGCGCCTCCGTCCATCGCGGAGTCACTCCGGCCGGGTATCTCCAGCCCGAACCCGACAGCTCACCCCGCAGGCATGGGAGAGGCGATCAACCGTGTCAAAAAATTCCACTACCGCCCGTCACCGCGCGACTCCGGCCCGCTCCATTGCGCTCGAAGGCATCGCCGTGACAGCCAGGTCCCAGGCCCGCTCGCTGGGCCGTCCCGCACTCGCCGTTGCAGCAGCCTCCGGCATTGCCTTCGGCGTCGGCGCCCCGGCCCACGCCGGTGTGACCGGTCCGGACACCACTGAGAAGACCAATGTCCAGGCATACTCCGCGCCCGCTGCCCCCGCCGCGGCCACGGGCACCATCCACACTGTTGTTTCCGGAGACACCCTGGGTGCCATCGCGACGGCCTACGGCGTCAGCCTGAACGACGTCCTGTCCGCCAACGGACTGGGACTGTCCTCGATCATCTACCCGGGCGACCAGATCCGGATTCCCGGCGCCGGTTACACCGCCGCACCGGCTCCCGCCCCGGCAGCAGCTCCCGTCCAGGCTGCGGCAGCCACGGCCCCCGCGAACACCGGCATGAACATGTCCTACGCGTCCGCCACCACCGGAACCGGAACCGGCGCTGCCATCCTGGCGTCCGCTTACAGCCAGATCGGTGTGAACCAGGACTGCACCGCCATGGTGGAAAAGGCCCTGCGTTCGGTCGGCAAGAGCGTTGGCGACCTCGCCCCCACGCAGTTCTTCCAATACGGCACCGTGGTAGGCAGCCCGGCGCCCGGCGACTTGATCATCACCTCCGGCCACGTTGGTGTCTACGCTGGTGCCGGCCAGGTTGTCAGCGGCGGCGTCAACGGCTACACCACGCAGGTCCACCCCATCAGCTGGCTCAGCGGCTACTCCGTGGTCCGCGTAGCCTAACCTGCGGGCAGGCGGCCGCCTCCCAGGAGGTCCGGCCAGAGCAGGAGGGCGGCGTCCGGTGTATCCGGCCGCCGCCCTCCTGTCGTTTGCCATCCGGCCGCCACCTGCAGCCAGGCCTCAAGGCAGGTGCGCGGCGAACCTCAGGTTCCGCAGAACGTCATGTATTTGCCAAAGTCTTCCGGCGGCCCTTCCATGTAGTGTTCCAGCCCGGGCCGCTCGGTGAAGGGATTGCTGACGGCATCCAGCAGCTGCTGCAGGGGTGCCAGGTCTCCGGCAGTGGCGGCGGACAAAGCCTCCTCCACGAGATGGTTCCTGGGGATGTAAGCGGGGTTTACGCTGTCCATCAACCCGGCGTCGGGCCTGAGCTCCTGCCACCTTTGCGCCCACGCGTCGAAGGCTGCCAGGTCAAGCACCATGCCGCGGACCGGACGGAGATCGCCCCTTGCCGCGTTGCCAAGGTTCCGGAAGAAGCTGGTGTAGTCCACCGGGCCGTCCTGGAGGATGGCAATGGCGTCATCAATGAGTCCCGAGACGGCGTCCGGGTGGCCCTCCCTGGCGTGCTCCAGGCCCAGCTTCTTCCCCATGCCGCTGGACCACGCCTTGCTGTAGTGTCCGCGGAAACCGCCCAGTACCTCGACGGCCGGGGCCACCGCCTTTTCCTGGTCCTCGTCGATGAGCGGCAGCATTGCCTCGGCAAGCCTGGCAAGGTTCCATTCGGCCAGCACAGGCTGGTTGGCGTAGGCGTAGCGGCCGCTGACGTCGATGGAACTGTAGACGGCTGCGGGATTGAAGGTGTCCATGAAGGCGCAGGGGCCGTAGTCGATGGTCTCCCCGGAGATGGTCATGTTGTCCGTGTTCATGACGCCGTGGACGAATCCGGCCAGCATCCACTGTGCCACCAGTTCAGCCTGCGCTGAGACGACGGAACCGAACAATGCCAGGTAGGGATTTTCCGCGTGGGCGGCGCGCGGGTAGTGCCGGCTGATGGCGTGGTCGGCCAGCCTCTTCAGGAGGTCCAGGTTTTCCGTGGCCCGGGCGTACTGGAAGCTGCCCACGCGCAGGTGGCTGGCTGCGACCCGGGCCAGCACGGCGCCGGGCAGCATGCCCTCGCGCCGTACCTGGCGCCCGGTGGCCACGACGGCGAGCGAGCGGGTGGTGGGAATGTGCAGTGCGTGCATGGCCTCACTGACCAGGTACTCACGCAGCATGGGTCCGACGACGGCCCGGCCGTCCCCGGCGCGGGCGAAAGGCGTGCGCCCCGAACCTTTGAGATGGATGTCGAGGAGACGGCCGCTGCGGTCCGTGAGCTCACCCAGGAGGAGTGCGCGTCCGTCACCGAGCAGGGGCGAGTAACCGCCGAATTGGTGCCCGGCGTAGGCTTGCGCGACGGGGGTGGCACCGGGCGGTACATGGTTGCCGACCAGGAGCCGCACGCCCTCGGGACTGCGCAGGTATTCCGGGTCCAGGCCCAGGTCATGGGCGAGCGTCTCATTCAGGACCAGGAGCTCGGGGCCGGGCGCTTCCTCGGCCTGCCAGGGAACGGCCAGCTCCGTCAGTTCCCGGGCGAAGCGGCCGTCAAAAGCCACGGTGGATTCAGCTGCTGCCGTCATGCTTTAACCCTATCGCCGTCGCTGGTCGCGCAGACTCCCCAACTGGTTGCCGCCGCCGGGGAACGGGAATGCGGTCCAGGTCCTTGGCGGCAATGACCGTCGTGCCGGGGGCACGGGCCCTTGCCTGCCCTGCAAGAAAAGTGGCGTCGTCGCCGTACCGTGACGAGAAATGCGTGAGCACCAGGGTCCGCGACTTCCCGGACGCCGCGAGCTCCCCTGCCTGCCCGGCCGTAAGGTGCAGGTATTGCTGCGCCAGCCCGCCGTCGTCGTCGCTGAACGTTGACTCAGTGACCAGCAGGTCGGTGCCGTCTGCCAGTTCCTCTGCGCCCGGGCAGGGCGCGGTGTCCATGATGAAGCCAAAGCGCTGGCCCGGCCTGGGGATGCTCACGTCGGCCACGCTGACCGCACCCATCGTGCCCTGGCGCTGCAGCCGTCCAACGTCCCGCCCCTGGATTCCTGCCGCCTTGAGCCGGTCAGGCAGGAAGGTGCGGCCGTCCGGCTCGGTGAGCAGGTAGCCATATGTCTCGATCCGGTGTTTCAGGGGCCGGATCTCCAGGCCCTCGGCGACAGGCCCGCTCCCGGCATGCGGGTGCAGCCGGAGGTCGACGCCGGGCGCACTGACGGCTATGAGGGCCCGGACCACTTGGTCCCCGGTGGCCGGATAGTGCAGGTGGACGGGGTGTTCCACGCCATCCAGTGCCATCCGCGAGAGGACGCCGGGCAGGCCGAAACAGTGGTCCCCGTGCACGTGGGTAAGGCAGATCCGGGTGATGTCGCCGGCGGCCACCCCCGCGTGGATCATCTGGCGCTGGGTTCCCTCGCCGGGGTCGAACAGCAGCCCCTGGCCGTCCCAGCCCAGGAAGTAACCGTTGTGGTTCCGGGTCCGGGTGGGAACCTGGGACGCGGTGCCCAGGACCACGAGTTCACGCACCGCCGGCGCCCGCCGTTCCGGCGTGCAGCCCTTTGACGTAGGCGGCCTGGCCGAGATGCTGGAGGCAGTCCCCCAGAATGCTGACCAGCCGCACGCCAAGGGTGACCGGTGGATCCCAATGCCTGTCGATGACCCGGTCGAGGTCCGGATCATCCGTCCCCTCCAGGACCCCGGCGGTCTGCCGGTGGACCGCCTGGTAATACTCCAGCAGGAGTTCCGCGGGGGCGCGGACAGCGTCCACCTGGCGGCTCGAGTGCCCGTAACCGGTGTCACTGTCACCCAGGGGAAGGTCGAAGCGGGATTGGAACCCGCCGGCTTTCCATACCTGTTCCATCCCTGCAGCGGAGGCAACCTGGGCATCTTCCACCCGGGCCGTATGCCATATCAGCCACGCGATGGAGTTGCCGTTGCCGGCGGGGCGACGCTGCAGGTCCGCCTCGTTGAGCCCCTCCAGAGTATGCCGGACAAGCCCGGGGAGCCGGCCGAAGGCTTCCAGCAGCAGTTCCTTGGAGTGCATGTGCGTCCTCCCACGGCCTCCGCGGCCGCCTCGTGCCCGCGTCCCCTGACTGGGCCGCTAGTGTTCCAGATCGTCAGGCTCGAACTCGCTGAGCGGAGAGCCGCCGAAGTTTTCCTCGTCGTCGCTGGCATCCGCTCCCAGGCCTGCCGGCGCTTCACCAAAGTCGACGTCGGCCGCTGCTTCCCCCAGCGTGGGGGCGTCCGGCGGCACCTGTTCATCGCCTGAGCGGTAACGGGCCCGGACTGTTCCGTCCCGCAGCGTCTGGTCGCTCAGGAAATCCTCCTCTTCACCCGAAATGCCCTCGTCCTGCAGCAGCGGGTCTTCCTGCCAGTGGTCGGGGTTGTTCTCGGCAGCGCCGGGGTAGTTGTCAGGTTCGCCGGATACAGGGTCAAGTTCGAAGGAGGACGCGGCGCCCGGAGTTTCATCGAGAAGCACGTCGTTTTCCTGCACAACTTCGAGGTCATCGTCGGGAACGTTCTGTTCAGTCATCATGCTGCCTTTCTGGTTGACCGTAAGGCTGACAATAGTACGCATACTGACCAATGGGGATGGATGGGAATCACTGGGGTAAGAAAGGAAGGAAGCTGATTCGACGCTCACAGGCAACTAAGGAGAACACCATGGAACGAAACGCTGCACCGGACGGCCCCGCGGCGGAGCCGTCCGTGCCCCGGTCTGTCGCTGCCCGGATGTCCGGCCTCTGGCTGGACGGCCTGGGGCGGGCGAGCATCCGCGCGATCCAGACGCTCAGCGTGCTGGCGCTTGCCTGGGTAGTGGTGGTGGCAGCCACGCGGGTTCCGCTGGTCACCATCCCTGTCCTGGTCGCCCTGATCCTGGCCTCGGCAATGGCTCCCGCGGTCCGGTGGCTGTCGACGCACGGATGGCCGCGGGCGCTCGCCGTACTGTCGTCCTTCCTGGTGATCGTGGCCGTTGCCTCCGGCGTGGTGGGCGGCATCGTCGCCCTGGTAAGGCAGCAGGCTTCCGTCCTCGCCGCCCGGGCAGAAGCAGGGATCGCCCAGTTGCAGCAATTCATCACCACCGGACCCGTCGCCCTGACGAATGCCCAGATAGACGCCGCCCGCAGCGAGTTCCAGAAGTTCCTCGCCGGAGGTACTTTGGGTGCCGACGCCCTGACCGGGCTGCGGACTGCCGGTGAAATCGTTGCTGGATCCATCCTGACGGCAGTGATCCTTTTCTTCTTCCTCAAGGACGGCGAAAAGATCCGGTCCTTCCTGTTTGGTTTCCTGCCCGGGAGCCGCCAGGGCAAGGCCCACCTGGCCGCCGAACGCAGCATCGTGGTGCTGGGCGGCTACGTCCGCGGGACCCTCATCATTGCCGCCATTGACGCCGTGATCATCCTGGTGGGCCTCCTGATCCTGCAGGTCCCGCTTGCGGTCCCCCTGGCCGCAGTGGTCTTCCTGGGCGGGTTCATACCCATCATTGGTGCCACCTCTGCGGGGAGCCTCGCAGTGCTGGTGGCTCTTGTGGAGAACGGACCTGTTCCCGCGCTTATTGTCTTGGTGCTCCTGGTGGCCGCCAACCAGTTCGAGCACCACATCCTCCAACCGCTCTTCATGGGCAGGGTCCTGCGGATCCACGGGCTGGTCATCATCCTTGCCCTGGCGGCGGGGGCAACGCTGGCCGGCGTCATCGGGGCGCTGCTGGCGGTCCCCCTGGCCGCCGTCGGGTGGACCATCTTCAAGACCATTGCCGAAAAGGACACGCCCGGCCCGGAGCCCATCGCACCGGCAATGCCCGGGGAATAGAGCCTGAACAGCGCTTCTGTGACCTTTGGCCCTACAGTCCCCTAGTCCCGGGGGCCACTCTTGAAAGGCAGGAAGCCAGTTCCCCAAACGAGCAGGAAGTGCGGCCATGACATCCCGGAAACCCATCGCTGTTGGCACCGACGACTCAGCACCGAGCCAGGCCGCCGTCCTCTGGGCAGCCCGCCGCGCACACCGCGCGGGGCTGCCGCTGGTGATCCTCCACGTGGTGGACAACCGGTGGGTTTCTGAACCGTACCCCTGGTTCGGAACCCTCCAGCAGGCCGGTGAAGAACTCCTCAAGACCGCCGCCGGCCGCCTCGAAGGGACCGTGCCCATCACGCCTGACACAGAACTGCTGACCGGCAGTGTGGGAGGGTCGCTGGCAAAATACTCCAAGAAGACCTCGATGATGGTCATTGGCTCCGGCAGCGGGCACTTCGGGGGTACCCTCGCCGACCGTGCGCTCCAGGTGGCCACGGCTGCCAAGGTGCCGGTCGCCGTCGTTGGCACCCAGGACCTGGAAGGCCGGACCGGGGTTGTGGTGGGCGTTGACGGGTCCGCCGAGGCCACGCAAGCCGTCGCCTTCGCGGCCGCTGAAGCGGACCGGGAAGGCGATGAACTCACCGTTGTCTACGCCGTGAATGCCCCGAATCCCATAGTCGACGCCGGCCTGACACCTGGCGCCCTCGCGGAGGCCATCGTGGACGAGGAACGGGTGGTGCTCTCCGAGACTGTCGCCGGGCTCAAGGAAGACTACCCGGACCTGACCGTGCACCAGCGGCTTGAAACCGAACGAGGCGCGGTGGACGCGCTCGTCCAGGCTGCTGCCGGGGCGCGGTTGCTGGTGGTGGGCAGCCGCGGCAGGGGGGCCTTCAAGCGCCTGCTGCTCGGTTCCACTGCACACGGGGTCCTGAGGCACCTTCCCTGCCCCACCGTCATCACGCGGACTGACGAAGCACTCAACACCATCTAGGCCGGTCCGCCTGCCGTTCCCGTTGCCACGCCTTTGCGAACTCCGCCGCGGAAGGTCAGGACGCCATGAAGAAACCCGCCGCCATCATCATGCTGATCCTCGGGATCCTCATCACGCTTCCCGGGCTGGCCGCTTTGGCGGGCGGTGCCGTGGCATCCGCGGTGGGGTCGGTCCAGGGTGACGGTTACCTGACCTCCGGCACGTCACGCTTCTCCGTCAACTCCTTTGCCCTGACGTCGCCGCGGGCCGGCGCCATGGGCGAGGACGTCCCGGGAAGGGTCCCGTTCGATATCGGCACCCTCAGGCTGCGGGTTGCGCCGGTGGTGCCGGACAAACCAGTGTTCGTCGGCATCGGCCGGCAGTCCGACGTCGAACAGTACCTGTCCGGCGTGCACCACTCGGAATTGCTCAATATCCGGCAGCGGCCTTTCCGCGCTGACTACCGCGACGTGCCGGGCGGCAACCCGCCGGGGCCACCGGCCGGCCAGGGCTTCTGGACGGCATCCGTCTCAGGTACCGGGGAACAGGAGCTTACCTGGAGTATCACCCCCGGCGCGTGGGAAGTGGTGGTCATGAACGCAGACGCTTCTCCCGGCATTGACGTCCAGGCGCAGGCAGGCTTCCGTTCCGACCTCATCCGCCCTGCAGCAATTGCCCTGCTGGTGGGCGGGGCCATTGCCCTGGTGGTTGGCATACCGCTCATCATTGTCGGCGCGGCAGGACTGGGCAGGCACACACAGCCTCCCGTTGGGGGACCGCCAACGGGAGGCCCAACCTATCCGGGCGCAACGTATCCTGATCCGGCGTATCCGGCTCCGGCGTATCCGGCTCCGGCGTATCCGGCTCCGGGACATCAGCAGCGAGCACCGGCAGGCGGGTGGGACCAGTCGGAGTCAACGCCCGGGACCGCGCCCATCCCGCCGCCCCAGCCCTTTATCCCTGTCCCCGGCGGCCCTGCACCGTACCCTGCGAGGCTTTTCGGTGAGCTCGACCCAGGACTCTCACGGTGGATGTGGCTGGTCAAATGGTTCCTGGCGATACCGCATTTCATCCTCCTGTTCTTCCTTTGGTTCGCGTTCGTCATCACAACCATCGTGGCCGGGTTCGCCGTCCTGTTTACGGGCCGGTATCCAAGGGCGCTCTTTGACTTCAACGTAGGCGTGATGCGGTGGAACTGGCGGGTGGCGTTCTACGCGTACGCTGCCGTGGGCACCGACCTGTACCCGCCCTTCACCCTCAAACGCACCGCCTACCCCGCAGATTTTGATGTGGACTATCCGGAGCGGCTCTCCCGCGGCCTGGTCCTGGTGAAATGGTGGCTGCTGTCCATTCCACACCTTCTGCTGATCGCAGCGTTTACCAACACCACGTGGAGGTGGCGCGCGGACACGAACGTCGACGGAACAACCTATGTCCAGGACGCCGGGCCGTCCCTGCTGGGACTCCTGGTCCTGATCGCGGCAGTCATCCTGCTGTTCACCGGCCGCTACCAGCGGCCGCTGTTCGACTTCATCCTTGGCATCGACCGCTGGATCTACCGGGTGCTGGTGTATACAGCGCTGATGCGGGATGAGTATCCGCCGTTCCGGCTCGACCAGGGGCCGGCCGAACCCGTGTGGCCGGCGGAGGCCGCTCCCCCGGCGGCTCCCCCGGCGGCTGCCCGGCCCGCAAGTGCCCCGCCCACAGGGTCACCGCCGGGCGGCACCCCTCCCGCAGGTGCCCCGTGACCTTCGGCCCTAGCCCGGCTGCGGGCACCCGGGCATGATGGGCCCTGACAGCGCGGTCCTACCGAGGGAGCAGACATGAGCATCGCCGGGGCACCAATAGCCAGGATCGTGGTGGGCGTGGACGGATCCGAAGCATCGGTGGAGGCACTCCGCCAGGCCCAACGGCTTGCCACTCCGCTGGGGGCCAAGGTGCAGGCGGTTGCCTGCTGGGAGTACCCGCAGATGTACAGCGGCTACGTCATGATGGGCATCGAGGGCTTCGAAGAAGGTGCCAGGAAGGTCCTGGAAGAGGCCGTCGCGCAGGCTTTCGGAGCCGAGACGCCGGCCAACGTCACCTCCACGCTCATCCGCAGCCATCCCCGTGAGGCCCTGATCGACGCCAGCCGCGAGGCAGACATGATCGTGGTGGGGCGCCGCGGGCACGGTGGATTCGGTGGCCTGCTCCTGGGCTCGGTGAGCTCCGCCATCGTCGCGCACGCCCACTGCCCCGTCCTGGTGGTGCACACCCCCGAGGACGGTTTCGAACCGGCCAGGGGTTCCTAAGCGGCCCCAGGCGGCAAGAGCTACCGATGTCCGGGGCAGGTGAGCACGGTGCCGGCCAGTGATGGACGACGGCGGGCGGCAGCCCTCGCGCTCGCTGGCGCCCTGGTGGTGGTCGCCGTTGCCCTCGCCCTGCTGCTTCCGGGACGGACTGCCGGTCCGCCGTCGGGCGCGCCGTCTCCATCCGCCGTTTCACCCTCAGCACGGGGCGGCCAGACCACCACTCCCAGCCCCGGTGCTTCCGTGCCGGTGCAGGTTACGGACACTCCCGAAGCAGGGGAAACCCCCGTCCAGCCCCCGGTTACGGTGCCGCCCCTTACGGAACCGGAGCCCACAGATATTCCGCCCCAGCCGCCGGCGCCGGGCACTCCCCCGCAACCGGCACCGTTTCCGGAATCCCTCCGCGGCCAGGACCTGACCGCCATTCCGGCGGCCGGCCGCGTGGTTGCACTGACCTTTGATGCCGGCGCGAATGCGGCAGGACTGCCAAAAATCCTCTCCACCCTCTCCGCCAAAGGCGTCACGGGAACTTTCTTCCTGACGGGCAACTGGGTCGCCAACAACCAGGCGGCCGTAGCACAGATCGCCGCAGCGGGGCACCGCGTGGCCAACCACTCCATGACCCACCCCGGATTCACAGGCTTGAGCAACGACCAGATCGCCCAACAGGTGCGCGGTGCGGAGCAGGCCATCCTTGCGGCCGGCGCCGATCCCAGGCCGCTGTTCCGCTTCCCGTTCGGTGAGCGGGATGCCCGGACCATCGCCGCAGTGAACAGCCTTGGCTACGTGGCTGTCCGGTGGACCGTGGACACACTCGGCTGGAAAGGCACCAGTGGAGGGATCAGCGCCCAGGTAGTAGCCGACCGCGTCCGCGCGGGGTTACAGCCGGGGGAAATTGTCCTCATGCACATCGGTTCCAACCCGGATGACGGGACCACCCTTGACGCGGATGCCCTCCCCCAGGTGATCGACAACATCCGGACTGCGGGATATGGATTCACTACCCTCGATGCCCTGCTGGCGCGGTGAGCCAACCGTGGCGAAAACCAGGCCCACACGGAACCGCCAGGCGAAAACCAGGCGGGCGGACAATGCCGGTGACACCGCGCACCACGGGTTGCCAATCCACGAAGTAGTGCTCCTGCTTGGAACCGACGCTGCCCGGGGCCTTGGCCCGGACGAAGTGGCGCGGAGAAGGCCCCAGTTCGGCGCCAACGAGCTCCCCCGCGCGCACGGACCCGGCATTGCCCGCAAGCTGGGGCGCCAGTTCAACAACCCCCTGGTGTATGTCCTGCTGGCCGCCGGAATGGTTACCGTTTTCCTGGGCGAGTTCCTGGACTCCGCCGTCATCCTGGCAGTGGTCCTGGTCAACACACTGATCGGTTTCATCCAGGAGGTACGGGCGGAAGCTGCGCTGGATGCCCTCCATTCACTGGTCCGCACGCGGGCCGCGGTCATGCGCGGCGGTGAGCGGAAGCAGGTTCCCTCCGAAGACCTGGTCCCCGGCGACCTCGTCCTGCTTGGGGCCGGCGACAAGGTCCCCGCCGACCTCCGCCTGGTTCGCCTGTCCGCGCTCCGGGTGGACGAATCGGCGCTGACCGGAGAGTCGGACCCCGTGTCCAAGGACGAAGTAGTGCTGCCCCGGCTCACAGCCGTGGCCGACCGCAGGAACATGCTCTACAGCGGAACCCTGGTAACAGCCGGCAGCGGTGCAGGCATCGTCGTGGCCATCGGCGGGGAAACCGAACTTGGCGAAATCCACCGGCTCATGGGCACCGTGCAGCCTGCGGCCACGCCACTGACCCTGAAACTCGCGCGGTTCAGTAGCACGCTCACCGTGGCCATCCTGGCCCTCGCTGCCGTGGCCTTCCTTGCCGGCGTGGCACGCGGCGAACAGCCGGGACAAATGTTCACGGCCGCCGTCGCCCTGGCAGTTGGAGCCATCCCCGAAGGACTGCCCGCCGCGGTGACGGTGACGCTTGCAATCGGCGTCCGACGCATGGCGCGGCGCCGGGCCGTGGTGCGCCGCCTTCCGGTAGTGGAAACACTGGGCAGCACCACAGTGATCTGCTCGGACAAGACGGGCACTTTCACCGAGAACCAAATGACAGTCCGTTCGGTGTGGACCCCCTCCGGAACATACGACGTAACAGGATCCGGGTACGGGCCGGAAGGACACATCCGGCCCGCAGCAGGCGGCGAACGGCAAGCGGACACCGCCACCCCGACCCGCGAAATCGAGGACGAGGCCCTCCGCGTGTGCCTGCTTGGCGGCGCGGCCTGCAACGACTCAGCCGTCCGCCGGGAGGGATCCTCCTGGCAGGTGCGGGGCGACCCTACGGAAGCTGCAATGCTGGTGGCTGCGGGGAAGGGCGGCATCATCGTGTCGGATTTCCTGGCCGCCAACCCACGCGGAGCAGAACTGCCGTTTACCTCGGAGCGGCAGTTCATGGCAACCCTGCATGCTTCGACGCATCCGTCCGGCGGCGGCACTGTGTTCGCCAAAGGGGCCGTGGAACGGGTCCTGGATCTTTGTCGCGGTGAAATGGGCGCGGACGGTGACACGAGGCCACTCCGCAGGCATGTTGTGCTCAATGCCGCACACGCTTTTGCGGACAGCGGGCTGCGGGTCCTTGCCACTGCCACCATGTCCCTTCCCGTGGCGGGCGGCTCCCTCGCCGCCGCGGAGTTGCGGGGCCGGATGACCTTTACGGGACTTCAGGCCATGCAGGACCCGCCCAGGCAAGCGGCCGCAGCCTCCGTTCAGGCGTGCCAACAGGCCGGGGTTGCCGTCAAAATGATCACGGGAGACCATGTGCGGACCGCTGTGACCGTGGCTGCAGCGGTGGGGCTGGCCGCTGACAGCGCCGCCGGGACGGCCCTCACCGGCGAGGAGTTGGACGCCATCCCGGCCGGCGAGTTCCCGGATGCGGTGGAGCGGGCCACGGTTTTTGCCCGTGTTTCACCGGAGCAGAAGCTGCGCCTCATCAGGGCCCTGCAGGCCCGTGGGCACGTGGCCGCCATGACCGGGGACGGTGTGAACGATGCGCCGGCCCTTCGGCAGGCGAACGTAGGCATTTCCATGGGACGCACCGGGACTGAGGTGGCCAAGGAGGCCTCGGACATTGTCCTGACCGATGATGACTTTGCCACCATCGAGGCAGCCGTCGAGGAAGGCCGCAATGTCTTTGACAACCTGACCAAGTTCATCGTTTGGACGCTGCCCACCAATATGGCGGAGGGACTGGTGATCCTCGTTGCCATCGTGCTGGGTGCCGCGCTGCCCATCCTGCCCACCCAGATCCTCTGGATCAACATGACCACAGCGGTGGCGCTCGGCCTGATGCTGGCCTTCGAACCAAAGGAACCCGGCCTGATGTCGCGGCCACCGCGGGCACCGGGCCGCCCCCTCCTGACCTGGGCCCTCACCGTCCGGATCCTGCTCGTATCGGCCCTCCTGGTCGCCGGCACCTGGTGGCTCTTCGACCACGAACTCAACAATGGAGCAACAGTGGCAGAGGCGCGCACCTCGTCCGTGAACCTCTTCGTAGCCGTGGAAGTCTTCTACCTCTTCAGCTGCCGGTCGCTGGTCCGGCCCGCATGGCGGACAGGACCCTTCGGCAACCGCTGGCTCCTGGCAGGGGTGTTGGTGCAGGGGGCCGGGCAACTGGCCCTTACCTATACACCCCTGATGAACGATCTCTTCCATACAGCCCCCATCGGTCCAGACGCATGGCTGCGGATTTTTGGACTGGCACTGGCCGCGTCGCTGGTTGTTGGTGTGGACAAGCGTTTGCGGCGGCAGGGCTTCTGAGGACCGCGGGCCGCAGCGGCCGCACATTCCGGGTATCCCCGCGGGCCCGGAATCCGGGACCAATGACTCTCGCGGCGGCACTCGCCGCATCCAATACTGAAAGGGAAAGCAGACGGCTGGCGTCCGCCTTCATTGGACCGGAGGTCGCAAAAGTGTACGGCTGGAATGACGGCATGGGCCTGTGGGGCTATGTCCTGATGAGCATCAGCATGGTGTTGGTCTGGGGCGCGATCATCACCGGTATCGTGCTGCTGGCCCGTTCCCTGCGTGCGCCTTCCCCGCACCCCGCGCCCCCGCCGCCGCGGGTGGCAGAGGACGTGCTGGCTGAGCGTTTCGCCCGCGGCGAGATCGACACCGCCGAATACCAGAACAGGCTGGCCGTCCTGCGCGGCCACCCGGGCACCTGACGCCGTGGCTCCCGCAGGCAACGGACAATGGGGTGCAGCTGTGCCACTCTCTGAATTCGAGAAACGCGAACTCGAACTGATCGGCCACGGCCTGGAGGACGAAGACCCCAGGCTCGCCTCCCTCCTGAGCCGCGACGCCTTCAGGATTTCGCTCCGGAGCCGGGTCAGGCGCGGACTCGTACTCTTCGCCACGGGCGTCTGTGTCCTGCTCCTTGGCCTGGCAGCCCGGGCGCCTTACCTGGGCATCGCCGGGTTCGCGGTCATGAACGGAGGAGGCTACTGGGCGGTCAAGGACCTCCGCTGGTCCCTGCGGCACATGAACCGGCACGCCACCCAACTGGAAGGCAACACCGAATGAACGCGCCAGGCGGGGCCGGCAAGGACGCCGGAGCCGAGTTGCAGGCGCTGCAGGCGGTTGAAACCCACCATGCCGACATGCTGCGGCAACTGAACGTGCTGGTGGGACTGTTGACAGAGGCCGTGGAGGCGCAGGACGCCGGCAGCGAGGAAAAGACGCACGCTGCCCTGCTCGATTGGTGTGACACCCACCTTGTGCCGCACGCCCTTGCCGAGGAAGGTTCCCTCTACAGCGGTCCGCACGCCATGCCCGGGGCAAAACTGCTGGTGGACGGCATGCTGGCGGAGCACCGGGTGATCGTCGACCTCGTGGAGGAGCTCAGGACGGCCGGCGGTGTCCCCGCCGCCGTTGCCGCGGGGGCCATCCAGCGCATCTTTGCACTGCACCTGGACAAGGAGAACCGCCTGCTGATGCCGTTCGTCGTCGAATCCAAGGATTTGTCCCTCGCCCAGGCTGTGGAAGGGCTCCACGAACTCGTGGGGGAAGGCGCGTCCGGCCACCATGGGCAGGACCGCGAAGGGCGCTAGAAGGCAACGGCAGCAGTACGGCGCCGGGCGACCGGGTTGGCGGGGCCCGTTGCTGATGACGGGGTCTCGTTCCTGGAGACTTGCCGGGGTTGATGGATCAGGGTGCGACCGCTGCGCCCACCTGGGCGCCCTGGTCCGGGGCTTCGTCGTCCGCCTCGGGTGCATGCACCACCAGCACCGGACAATGCGCGCGGCTGACGCATGCTGAACTCACCGAACCGGGGACGAAACTCCCGTGGCCCCTCCTGCCCACGATGAGCAGGGACGCGTTGCGGCTGGCGTCAATCAGTACGGGACCGGGTTTCCCCCTGACCAGCCGGGGATGAACAAAGGACGGTAGTTCCCCAAAGGCGTCCGCCAGCGCCTGCTGGAGCACCTGCTCTGCCGCATACTTGAAACCCTCGATTCCCACGGCCAGGTACACCCCGTAACCTGCCGGGACGTCCCAGCAGGCCCAGGCTTCAACTGTCGCGGAGAGTGGCTCCGCCATCACCCGGGCAACCCGGAGCGCGGAGATGGAGGAATCAGACCCGTCCACACCGACGATGATCCTGGGGTGCCGTTTGGGGGCGTTCATGCCGGGCTCCAATCTCTGCATCGTCGCTGCGTTCCCACATGCGGCCGTCGGACCCACCTTGGACCAGAACCTCTTTCCGCGCATAGGGCCGAAGGTCATCCCGGATCAAGGCAATTGCGAAGCGGACAACCAGCGCGCGTCCCCCTCGGCGCGCCGGCACGCGGACTTTGGTCCCTTCCCGCGCACGCCTCCCCGGGGAACAATGGGGGCAGGCCCTCCCGGGCTGGCCCCGCACCATGCGGGGTCCTTTTAATCCTGAAGACAGTGGGAGCGTTCGGTGCACAAGCATGAAGCAGGGACTGGAGAACCAACAGGATCTTCGGGACCGGTCCGCGTATTCATCCTCGACGACCATGAGCTGGTCCGCCAAGGGTTGAAGGACCTGCTGGAAGGCGAAGGTTTCCTTGTGGTGGGCGAAAGCGGGTCCGCTGCCGAAGCCACCAGGCGCATCCCGGCCCTGCACCCCGACATCGCCATCCTCGACGGGCGGCTTCCTGACGGCACGGGTATTGAGGTGTGCCGGGACGTACGCTCCCTCGATCCCCGCCTTCGCTGCCTGATCCTCACGAGCTACGACGACGAGCAGGCACTCCGCGGCGCAGTGCTTGCCGGTGCCTCCGGATACATCCTGAAACAAATCAGGAGCGATGACCTCCTGGCCGGGATCCGAAGGGCGGCCGCAGGCGAATCCCTGTTCGACCCCGGGGTCGAACAGCAGATCATCACCGGACTCTCCACGGCCCCAACGGACCCCCGGCTGGAAGGGCTGAGCGCGCAGGAGAAGAAGGTCCTGACCCTGATCGGCCAGGGGCTGACCAACCGCCAGATCGGCGATGAACTGTTCCTCGCCGAAAAAACGGTGAAGAACTACGTTTCATCCATCCTGGCCAAACTGGGCTTCGAGCGGCGGACCCAGGCCGCCGTCTATGTCACCAAGAGTTCAACGGATACTGCCTGACCACCCGGGAAACCGCAGGGAGCCCGGCCGGGAATTCAGGTGAGCGGTGCGGACCAGGCCACGGTGGTACCCCTGCCGGGCACGCTGTCGATGGTGCAGCTGCCTTTCAGAATTTCAGCTCGGTGGCGCATGTTGGCGAGGCCGCTTACCCGGCCAGGCTCGCTGAAGCCCCTGCCATTGTCGCTGATAAGGAGCTGCACCCGGTCCCCGCGCTGGCCGCCGTCCGCGCCTACGGCAACAGTGACGTCGATCTCGTCCGCGCCCGAGTGCCGCAGCGCGTTGCTGAGCCCCTCCGACAGCACTGACAACAGGTGGACCGCAACGTCCTCGCTGATCGAATCCACGGGGCCGTCCATGGATACCCTGGGGGTCAGGGCGTAACTGCGCGAGTTTTCGCGGACCACGCGCAGCATCCGGCCCGTTAGCGGTTCGTGTTCCTCATCTGCCGAGCGGAGCGAGTAGATCGTGTCCCGCAGCTCGCGGATGGTCTCGTCGAGCTCTCCGGTCACGGCGGCGATGCGCTCGTAGGCCACCGGGTCCAGGGTGTAACGGCGCAGGCTTTGAATGCTCAGTCCGGCAGCAAAAAGGCGCTGGATAACCAGGTCATGGAGGTCGCGGGCGATCCGTTCCCGATCGGTGAAGAGCAGGTTCTGTTCGCGCAGCGCATTCACGCGCGCCAGGTCCAGTGCAAGGCCGATCCGGCTCCCGAAAATGGCACTCGACTCCGCCTCGGATTGGGTGAACATGGCAGTGCCATGGGGGCGCGCCAGCAGCAGGACCCCGTTGTGGACGCTGCCGTGCCCCAGGGAGCACACGAGGACCGAGCCGAGCTTGCCTGCCACCTCATCTTCGAAGACCTGCCGCGGGTCCTTGGCCACAAGGGACCCCCCGCGCTCAACGACGCCGGACACGGCAGTTGACACCATCAGCTCCTGACCCGCCTGGAGCCCCTGCACTCCCAGGCAGGAACGGCAGCGGAGCACACCGTCGCTGCCCGGCACAGCCACCGCAGCGAGGGCCGAATCCGACACCTTCAGAGCCGTTTCCGCGACAATATCCAGGTTGTCCGCCCCACCGGGATGGGGCGTCATGATCAACCTGCTGCTCAGCTCCATCCCGGCCTCGAGCCACTTCTGCCGCCGGCTGCTGTCCTCAAACAGGCGGGCGTTCTGGATCGCTACTCCTGCTGCCGCTGCCAGGGCCACGGCAAGGTCCTCGTCTTCGGCGGTAAAGTCCTCCCCACCTTGTTTCTCTGTCAGGTAGAGGTTTCCAAAGACCTCGTCCCTGACACGGACCGGCACGCCCAGGAAGGTCCGCATAGGCGGGTGGTTCGGGGGAAAACCGGAGGCTATGGGGTGCTGCCCAAGGTCGTGGAGGCGCAGCGGCTTTGGCTCGCGGATCAACAGGCCCAGTACACCATGCCCCGTGGGGAGGTCGCCGATGGAACGGATGCCCGCCTCGCCAATTCCTACGGTGATGAAGTGGCTCAGTTTCCGGTCTTCGCCGATGACCCCCAGTGCACCGTAGCCTGCGCCCACCAGTACGCAGGCGGACCGTACAAGACGGTCCAGGACGGCTTCAAGGCTCAAGTCCTCGGCAAGTGCCACTACCGCGGCCAGCAAGCCGTTGATCCGTTCCTGCGTATCCAGAGGCTCGTCCCCACTGGGGGTGAATCCGCCCACAGTGTCTTCCACCCCGTCCGTTGCCGGGGAGCGCCAGGGCCGCCCAGTGTTCACGTTCCACCTCCTGCGGCAGGAACCTGCGGCGCTGCGGATTCCTGGCACGGTCAAAATCCCGAAACGGAAGTGCCGGCCTCCGCCCCCACATCCACCTTCACCAGAGCATGAAGGCGCTTTGCGTCTGAGTCTAGGAGTGCCAGGGCCAAAATGCTCCTTAATACTTCCGGGATAGGGGGCTGCGGGACCTTCTTCCCTATCCTCTGGCGGCTGGCGGCCCTAGGCTACGGCCATGAACAGTGCAGCGGCAGAACCGGAAATCAAGGAACTCGGGGTCCACGATTGCTGGCGGTACCTTCGGTCAACGTCCCTTTGCAGGATCGCGTTCAGCGACGGGGAATCCGTTGAGAACTATCCGGTGAATTTCGTCGCTACCAACGGCACACTGCTGATCCGGACCGGTGAAGGAACCAAGCTCGCCGCCCTTTCCGAGCGGAAGACGGTGGCCGTAGAGGCAGACGGAATGAACCAGTACGGGACCATTGCCTGGAGCGTCATCCTTAAGGGGCATGCCGTAGTTGTCACCGATGCCGAGGAAACCCAGGACGCCATGGACGCGGGCTTGTCCCCGTGGCAGCCCGGCCAGAAGAACGTCCTGATCAGGATCACGCCCGGGGAGATCAGTGGCCGCCGCTTCGTCATCGCCGCGCCAACCCACTGGTGGCCACCGCGGGAGCCCTCCGCCGACTAAGCGGGGGCCGGGCAGGCCGACCGCGCCAGAACCGAAACCTTCACCCCCAGCCACAAAGGATGGTCCCCCATGGCACCTGCCAAGCCAATCGCCGTCGGCATTTCCGACACGCCGGCGTCCCATGCCGCCCTGCTGTGGGCGGCAGCCCGGGCCAACAGGCTCAAGCTTCCCCTCGCCGTCGTCAACGTTGTGGACGATCGCTGGATGGCAGCGGAGGTGCTTCCCTACCTTGAAGTGCTGCGCGAATCGGGCCTGGGCCTGCTGAAGGAGGCCGGCGAAAAGGCCACGGCCGCGGAACCCGGACTGCAGGTCACCCTCCAACTGCTCGAAGGAGGCATTGGGGCAGCCCTGGGCGACTATTCCAAAAATGCTTCGATGCTTGTCCTGGGCACCAGCGGCCGCTCGCGCGGCGCCTTGACGGACCGGGCACTTCAGGCGGCCGCCACGGCTGAGTGCCCGGTAGCCGTCATCGGAGAGGGCCAGGAGCACGGCCGCGGCATCGTGGTAGGCGTGGATGGATCACGGGAAGCTACTCAGGCAGTGGCTTTTGCGGCTGCCGAAGCTGACGCGCTTGGAGAGGAACTGACAGTCCTTTACGCCTTCACCGGCCCCAACCGCTGGATCGCGGCCGGCCTGCCGCAGAGCAGTTTTGCCACCCACGTGGTGGAGGAGGAACGGATCGTACTGTCCGAAACGGAGGCGGGCCTTCGGCAGGACTATCCCGATCTTGTGGTTCACGCCGTGATGGAGACGGTCCTGGAGCCGGCGGATGCCCTGCTCCGTGCTGCCGCGGACGCGCGGCTGCTTGTCCTGGGCAGCCGTGGCAAGGGTGGCTTCGAAAGGTTCTTCCTTGGCTCCACGGCTCACGCGGTCCTGACGCAGCCGCCCTGCCCCACGGTGATCACCCGCCTGAACAAACAGCAGCACAGCGACTGACGGGGCCAACAGCCAGACCGCGCCATGACCATAGCCGGGGACAACGGGGCACCGGTCCCGGGCCTGGACGTGAACCATGTCCGGGACGGCCTCTCCACCGCCGAGGTGCGTGAGCGTGCGGATGCCGGCCGTGTCAACAGCGTGCCAACGGCAACCAGCAGGAGCATCGGTGAGATTGTCAGGGCAAACGTCTTCAACCTTTTCAACAGCGTGGTGGGCGGGTGCTTCATCCTGCTGCTGGTCCTCGGCCAGTGGCGGGATGCGCTCTTCGGGTTGTCCGCAATCAGCAATTCGCTGATTGGCATCATCCAGGAATACCGGGCCAAGCGATCGCTGGATCAACTGGCCATTCTCCAGGCTGCCAGCAACACTGTGATCCGGAACGGAGCCCGGGAGACCGTTTCCTCTGACGAACTGGTGCCGGACGACCTTGTGGTGCTCAATGCGGGAGACCAGGTCACGGCAGACCTGCTGCTCCTGGATGGCGGCCCGCTCGAGGTGGACGAGTCCCTGCTGACCGGTGAATCCGAGCCCGTCCCCAAACAGACCGGCGCCATTTTGCTGTCCGGGTCCCTCATCCTTGCAGGCCACGGCCGGGCCACCGTAAGCCGGGTGGGGCCTGAAACGTTCGCTTACCGCCTGGCGGCCGAAGCCCGGCGCTTTTCCCTGGTCACGTCCGAGATCCGCAGGGGCCTGGAAAAGGTTTTCACGGTCATAACGTGGCTGCTTCTTCCCACCGCCCTGCTGCTCACGAATGCGCAGATGCAGGACCAGGGCGGCTGGGCCGGTGCCATGGGATCAGGACGGTGGATTCCGGCGGTGGTGGGAGCAGTTGCGGGCATCATGGCCATGATCCCCTTGGGGCTGCTGCTGATGACCAGCGTGGCTTTTGCCGTAGGGGGGCTACGTCTTGCCGGCCAAAAAGTCCTGATCCAGGAACTTGCCGCGGTGGAAGTGCTGGCACGGGTCGATGTCCTCTGCCTGGACAAGACCGGCACGTTGTCCTCAGGAACCGTGGTCTTCGACGCCCTCCACGACACCGGGAGGGCACCGGTGGCCGGGTGGCGTCACGCGCTGGAATGGTTTGGTACCAATCCGGATGCCAGCAGCACGGCGGCAGCAATCGGGGCCGCCTTTGCGGTGCAGGCTCCGCTGCACGAGCAGGGCTCCGTGGCGTTCTCGTCCGCGCAAAAATGGAGCTCGGTAACCTTTGGGGCGGAATCCGCCGCCCCGGGGACCTGGATCATGGGAGCACCGGACGCCGTGCTCGGCGCGCCCGGCTGCGCCGACGCACACGGGAAAGCCGCGGCCCTTGCCGCCAGCGGCCGCCGGACCCTGGCACTGGCCCATCTGCCGGGTCCGCTGCCGCCGGACGCCGCAGAGGCGGGCATGCCGCCGGGCCTGGTGCCGGTGACCCTGCTGACCTTCCGGGAATCGATCCGCAAGGATGCCGCCGCCACGCTCGACTACTTCCGGGAGCAGGGGGTAAGCGTGAAGATCATCTCGGGCGATGATCCCCGGACTGTAGCCGCACTGGCGCGCGGCGTGGGCTTTGGCCCCGGGAGGGCCTATGACGCGCGGACCCTTCCCGGCGATCCGCACCAACTGGAGGAAACGGTGGAGTCCCACAGCCTCTTTGGAAGCGTGACGCCGTCCCAGAAACGTGACCTGGTCCTGGCCCTGAAGCGGCGCGGACACACCGTGGCAATGACCGGGGACGGGGTGAATGACGTCCTGGCACTGAAGGAGGCGGACCTGGGCATCGCCATGGACTCGGCCTCCCCCGCCACCAAGGCCGTGGCCCGCATGGTCCTCCTGGACGGGCGGTTCGAGCGGTTGCCTGCAGTGGTGGACGAAGGACGCCGGGCCATCAGCAACATCGAGCGCGTCTCCCTGGTCTTCCTCAGCAAGACCGTATACGCCACCGTCATCTCCGTCGTGACCGGCGTCCTGTTGCTGGCCTTTCCGTTCCTGCCGCGGCAGCTGTCCGCCCTGGACGGCCTGACCATCGGCCTGCCGGCGTTCTTCCTGGCCCTGCAACCCGGGGGGCAGAGGTATGCGCCGGGCTTCCTCCGGCGTTCACTTGCCTTTGCCGTGCCGGCGGGTATCTGCACCGCCCTGTGCGTCCTGGTGGTCAGCGGCTACGCACAGACCTGGGGCGGACACACCCCGGACTCGGCGCAGTCCGCGGCCACCCTCACCCTGGGCCTGGTGGCGGCGTGGGTCCTGGTGGTGGCATCCCGCCCCCTTAACCTGACCAAGGGACTGATTCTTGCCGGCATGTATGCGGGGCTTGCCCTGCTGTTCACCGTTCCGTTGGCGCAGGACTTCTTCCGGGTGGACTGGCCGCCCACCGGCCTGCTGGTCCTGACCGTTGTGGTTTCTGCCGCAGGATGCCTGGCGGTGGAACTGGCCGGCCGTTATGCCCGCCGTCCTCCCCGGAGTGCCGCGCGAAAGGGGCTGGGACCTTTGACTCTGGAAGCTGCGCCGCCCGAAGCGGATGGTGGAACTGCCGGGCAACGCGATGGTCCGGCTTCCACATGAGCAGGAGGCAGGAATGACTGACCTGATGAGATGGTTCGACACGCGCCGTTCCCCCATCGATGTCATCGAACGGCTTTTCGAAGGCGATATGGGCAGCTCGGCCATAAAGGTCGAGGAAATGGTGGATGGCAACACGCTGGTGGTGCGGGCAGAGCTGCCCGGGATAGATCCCGAGAAGGATGTCGATGTGACAGTCACCGACGGCGTGCTGTCCATCAAGGCGGAGCGCCAGGAAAAGAAGGAACAAAAGGACAAGGACAGCTACCGGTCCGAGTTCCGTTACGGCTCCTTCATGCGCCGGATTCCGCTCCCCGGCGGGGTGCAGCAGGGCGACATCACCGCCTCCTACAAGGACGGCCTCCTTGAAGTCCGGGCTCCGATGCCGGACCAGGGGCAGCCATCCGGTGGTTCCAAGATCCCCATCACGAGGGGCTGAGGACCGGGACGGTACGACGCCGGTGCCTGGCTCCGTGGGGAACTACCCCTTGGAGCCAGGCACTTTTTCGTGGGCGCGCCTGGCTAACTCCCCTGGCGCCCCGAAACCGAAGCTGCTTTTGCCTCCGCTGCAGCTATCACCGGCAGCGTCCGGATGTAGGTATCGGGGTTCAGGGACACGGAATCGATCCCCTGGCTGACCAGGAACTCGGCGAGGTCCGGATGGTTGCTGGGCCCCTGGCCGCAGATCCCGATTTTGATGCCGGCAGCATGGGCCTTGCTGATGGCCTGGGCAATCATGGACATCACGGCAGGGTCCCGCTCATCGAACAATCCCGCCAGTTCCTCCGAGTCACGGTCCACCCCGAGCACCAGTTGGGTGAGGTCGTTGGAGCCGATGGAGAAACCGTCAAAGCGCTTGGCGAACTCCTCCGCCAGGACGACGTTGGACGGGATCTCGCACATCATGTAGAGCTGCAGCCCGTCGGCGCCGCGGACCAGTCCCTGCTCCTCCATTGCCTGGATGACCTGGTCCGCTTCCCCCACGGTGCGGCAGAAGGGAACCATGACAATGA
This sequence comes from Pseudarthrobacter enclensis, assembly GCF_030811655.1. Taxonomy (GTDB): domain Bacteria; phylum Actinomycetota; class Actinomycetes; order Actinomycetales; family Micrococcaceae; genus Arthrobacter; species Arthrobacter enclensis_A. The sequence continues at coordinate 101,052 of NZ_JAUSRE010000006.1, forward strand.
CGTTTCCGAACCCTGCCTTCTCCCGCACGCGTTTGAGGGCCTTGCACTCCAGGGCAAACGCTTCCCGGTAGTGGCTGCTGTAGTAGCGGGAGGCGCCGCGGAAGCCGATCATGGGATTTTCCTCGGGACGTTCAAAGAACCTGCCGCCCACCAGGTGGCTGTATTCGTTGCTCTTGAAATCGCTGAGCCGGACGATCACCGGTTTGGGGTGGAAGGGGGCGGCGATCTTGGCGATCCCTGTCGCCAGCATGTCCACGAAGTACTCCTGCGGATCGTCGTAGCCGCTGGTGAGCTGCCTGATGAGATCCGCCTCCTGCGGGTCTGCCACCTTTTCCGGATGGACCAGTGCCATGGGGTGGACGCGGATCAGGCTGTTGATGATGAACTCCATCCGGGCCAGTCCCACCCCGGCTGCGGGCAGCCGCCACCATTTGAACGCCGCAGCCGGACTGGCGATGTTGATCATCACATCGGTGCGGGTGTCGGGAAGGCCAGCCATGTCCACTTCCTCCACTGAGTACTCGAGCAGTCCTTCGTAGACACGCCCCTCCTCCCCTTCCGCGCAGGACAAGGTGACCGGGACGCCGTCGGCCAATATCTCCGTTGCGTTGCGCGTTCCCACGACGGCGGGCACGCCAAGCTCTCGGCTGACGATCGCGGCGTGGCTGGTGGTCCCGCCGTGGTCGGTGATGATGCCGGCGGCGCGCTTCATCACCGGCACCCAGTCGGGGTCGGTCATCCGGGTAACCAGCACTGAACCGTCAACGAAGGACTCGATGTCCTTCGCGTCGCGGATAACGCACGCCGCGCCCTTGGCGATGGCATCACCGATCGCAGCCCCCGTTGCCAGGACCGGGCCGGGATGCAGGAGATGGTAGGTCCGGAAGGTGGACGTACTTCTGCGCGCCTGGACCGTTTCCGGCCGCGCCTGCACCATGAAGAGGTCACCTGTCACCCCGTCCTTTGCCCACTCCATGTCCATCGGCCGGCCGTAATGCCTTTCGACGGCGGCGGCCCACCGGGCCAGGAGGACAATTTCCGGGTCGCTCAGTACCAGCGAGCGCCGCTCCCGTGCGCTGGTATCAACGGTCCGGGTCCGTGCATCACCGCCCTGGCTGTATACCATCTTGCGCTCCTTGGCACCCACGGCCCGTTCGATCACCGGGCTGAAGTTCGGGTCCGCCAGCAGCGGCTTGAACACCTGGTATTTGTCCGGGTTGATGGTCCCCTGGACCACCGTCTCCCCCAGCCCCCAGGCGGCGCTGATGACCACAACGTCGGGAAAGCCGGACTCGGTGTCAATCGAAAACATCACCCCGGAGGCGCCGAGGTCGGACCGGACCATCCTCTGGACGCCCACGGACAGGGCGACGTCCAGGTGGTCGTAGCCCTTCATCTCCCGGTAGCTGATGGCACGGTCGGTAAACAACGATGCGTAGCAGCGCCTGCAGGCATCAAGGACGCCGCGTTCGCCGGCCACGTTCAGGAAGGTTTCCTGCTGGCCGGCGAAGCTGGCGTCCGGCAGGTCCTCTGCAGTGGCGCTGCTGCGGACGGCCACCGGCATCTGGGCCTGCCCCGTCCGGCCGCACAGGTCACGGTAATGCTCCTGGATATCGGCGGCGATGGCGTCAGGAAAGCTCGCTTGCAGGAACAGCTCCCGGATTGCGGCCCCCGTCTGGCGCAGTGTCGCCCTTCCGGCTCGTTGGTCCTCCATGTACGCCTTGATCCGGGGCTCCAGGTCGTTGGCAGCGAGGAAAGCGCGGTAGGCGGCGGCGGTGGTCGCGAACCCTTCCGGCACTCTCACACCCGCAGATTGCAGTGCACGGCTCAGCTCCCCCAGGGAGGCGTTCTTCCCGCCCACCGACGGGATGTCCGTGATCCCGGTGTCTTCGAACCACTTGACGTTGGCATTGGTCAGGGAAGTTTCTGCGGCGGCACTCATGGCTCGATTCTGGTCTCCGGCGGGATGTGCCAGCAGAGTCTTTGGTCCCGGCGCCCGGCTGCGCTGCCGCTCCCGTCATGCGCGGCGCAGCCGGGCGCGGACGGCTTTGTGGATCCAGTCTGCCAACAGGACGGCGGGGGCTGCGAGGAGGGCCAGCAGGAGGCCCAGTGGGGTTGGCGGGGCCTGGCCCAGCAGGGTGGCGAGGTAGGGCACGTACAGGCATACCGTGAGGACGGCCAGTTCGCCCAGCACGGCCCACACCAGGAGCCTGTTGGTCCCCCAGCCAAGTTTCCAGGGCGGCACTGTGGCGCTTCGGCAGGCAAAGGCGTTGGCGAGCTGGCCCAGGACGACGGCGGTGAAGGCGGCTCCGGAGGCGGCCATCAGCAGCCCTGCCGCCGGAAGCTGCCCCCGGGCCCAGCCGCCGCCGGCCAGAACAGCGGAGAACACGGCCATCTCCGTGGCAGCCTCCACGGGGCCCAGGATGCAGAAAACCCGGATGATGAGCTGCCGGTCCATCAGGTGCCGGCGCTCGGGTGGCCGGGCGAGGACTCGGCGGCCCGGCGGTTCAGCGCCAAGTGCCAGCGCCGGCAGCAGGTCCGTACCGATGTCCAGGGCAAGGATCTGGAGGACACCCAGGGCAAGCGGGAACCGGCCGCCGGAGAGCGCCCAAATGACGAAGGGGGTCAGCTCCGCCACGTTGTCGGTGAGGTGGTAGGTCAGGAAGCGGTGGATGTTGGCGTACGTGGCCCTGCCCTGTTCGATGGCGGAGACGATGGTGCCGAAATGGTCGTCCAGGAGGACCAGGTCCGCGGCTTCGCGGGCAACGTCGGTTCCGCTTCGGCCCATGGCCACGCCGATGTCTGCCTCGCGAAGGGCCGGCCCGTCGTTGACGCCGTCACCGGTCATGGCCACCACGTGCCCCCTGGTCTGGAGCGCCTTGGCGACACGGAGCTTCTGCTCCGGCGAAACCCTGCTGACCACCACCCCGTCACGGTCCAGCAGTGCACCGAGCATCTGCTCATCCTCTGGCAGGTCCGCGCCTTCCAGCACGTATTCGGGGGCTCCAATCAGCCCTATCTGCCGCGCAATGGCGGCCGCCGTGGCCGGGTGGTCGCCGGTGATCATGGCGACTTTCACTCCCGCTTTTCGCGCAGCACGGATCACGTTTCCCACATCCGGCCGGGGCGGGTCCTGCAGTCCGATCAGGCCCAACAGCTCCAGTCCTGTTTCGAGTTCAGCCGCGGTGCCGGCGAGCCAGGCTTCCGGATTCCCCCTTAGCCGTCGCCTGGCCACGGCAATGACGCGCAGGCCGTGCGCGGCCATCTCCTCCACCTGTTCCTTGAGCGGTCCGGGCACGGATTCACAGACCGGCAGCACCGTCTCGGGGGCGCCTTTGCAGAACAGGTCCGGCCCCACAAGGGCGGATTCGCGGCGCCGTACCGGATCGAACGGCAGGCGCCGCAATGGAACAGAAACCGACTCCGATCCTGTCAGCCGCCGGGCCAGGGCGTCGATGGCCGCTTCCATCGGGTCACCCTGGGCGCGCCACTGCCCCTTGTGCAGTTCAGCCCTGCCCTGCGAAGCCGTCCGCGCTGCGAGCGCCACCTGGACGGCCCGTTCCACACCGTTTCCCCGGACATCAGCGGTGGGCGCATACCCCTCGCCGGTGATGCTCACTGTCCCATCGGAGGTGAAGACCTCGACGGCGTTCATCCGGTTCTGCGTCAGCGTTCCTGTTTTGTCGGTGCAGATGAAAGTGGTCGAGCCCAGGGTTTCCACGGCCTCCAGGTTGCGGACCAGTCCATTCCGGGTCGCCATTCGCTGGGCTCCCATGGCCAGGGACAGCGTGACGGTAGGCAGGAGTCCTTCCGGGACCAGTGCGACGGCAACGCCGATGGAAAACAGGAATGAGTCGCGCCACTGGAAGCCCACCAGCAGTGATGCCAGGAAGAAGACCGCGGCGATGCCCAGGGCCATCCCCGCCGTGACCCTGACGATCCGGCGCAGTTCCAGTGCGAGCGGGGTGGGGGGCGAAACGGCCCCGCTGGTTAGGGCCGCAATGCCTGCCAGCCTGGTCCTCGCCCCCGTGGCGGTAACAGCGGCTTCTGCATAGCCGTTGACAAAGAAGGTGCCACCCCACGCCAGGTCCCCCGCGTTTTTGGTCACAGGGTCGCTTTCGCCCGTCAGCATCGACTCATCCACCGCGCAGGCCGACGCGGAAACAAGGACCACGTCCGCTGGTACGCGGTCACCGGCGGCCAAGAGCACCAGGTCATCAACCACCAGCTCGCTGGCATGGACTTTTCGAACCGTTCCGTCCCGCCGGACCGCCACATCGGCGGGCAGCAGCCCCCGCAGCCTGGCGGCAGCGTGCTGGGCGCGTTCCTGCTGGATGTGGGCGAAGACCCCGTTGACGATGATGACGACGACGATCGCCACACCAAGTTGCGGCATGTCAGCGATGAAGGCCAGCGCGGCGGCGCACCACAGCATGAGGGCGAAGAAGTGCGTCATCTCCCCCCAGAGCTTCCGCCACTGCGGGACGGGTTTCTCCACGGGAAGCTGATTGGGGCCTGCCTGCTTCAGCAGCTGTGCAGCACGCTCGGAGCTCAGGCCCTCCACAGTCCTCACACGGCGTCCGCCTCCTGGCCCACCAGGACCACCGGACAGATGGAGTGGGCGGCGCAGGCCTTGCTGACGGAGCCGATGGAGGACTTGAGCAGTCCGCCTTCGCCGTGCCTGCCCACCACCAAGGCCTGGGCGCGGCGGCTTTCCTCCACCAGCACCTTCGCCGGCGGCCCGAACTTGATGGTCACGTCGATGTTCTCCGGGCGTTCCCCGGAGAAGGCGCGGCCCAGCGCATCATCGACAAGGCGCCCGGCAGCATCCTCCAGCCTTGCAGTGAACTGCCGGTCCGCTCCTTCAAGGCGCGACATCACCAGGTAGTCCGGCATCCCGACGCATGAGATGACTTCGAGCCGGGTGCCCAGGCGGGATGCGAGCATGCCCGCGTAGCGGAGGGCTGCGGACGAGTACTCTGAGCCGTCAACTCCCACGATGACAGGTTTGGCCCCTGTGTCTGCATTCATGGAGACCACGATCCCGCCAGGCGCCCGCCACGGGAAGGGCCAAAAGTCATGCCGGCGGCAGCCCCCGGGACTTTAGTTTCGGGTCGGCGCCATGCAGGGCACGCAGGCCGTTCAGGATTGTTGCCAGGTCCACCAGCTCCTGCAGGAGGGCTCCGGCCACGGCTGGAATGTACCCGGTCATGGCGATGGCCATCAGGACGACGCTCAGCCCTATGCCGGTCCAAATGCTCACCAGCGCTACGGCCATGGTCCGCTTTCCGATGGCCACTGCCTGGGCCACCTTGGACAGGTCATCAAGCATGATCACGACGTCGGCAGATTCGCTTGCCGCCGTGGCCCCTTTGGCCCCCATCGCAATCCCCACGTCTGCCGCTGCCAGGACAGGAGCATCGTTGACACCGTCACCCACCATGAGGACCGGCCGTTCCCGAATCGCGGCCACTGTGTTGACCTTGTCCTCGGGAAGGCATTCAGCCTGGACATGGTCGATGCCGGATTCTTCGGCGATGTGCGCGGCTGTGGCGCTCGCATCCCCGGTCAGCAGCATGGTGTTGTGCACGCCAAGGCGTCGCAGGCTGGCGAGGGTGTCCACGGCATTGCCGCGCAATGGATCCTTCATGATCAGGGCGCCTGCGTACCGGCCGTCTACCGCGACGTGGACGGCCAGCTGACCGCTGTGGACTGCTGCTTCCCTGAATCCGCTGGAGGAGCTTCGGACCAGACCGGCCTTTCCCACCACCACCTGCCGGCCCCCGCAGACAGCCTCCACACCGTGGGTTGCGCTCTCGGTGGCCTGCTGCACCGGCAGAAGATCTAGGTTGGCTGCCGCAGCGGCTTCGATCACCGAGGCTGCCAGAACATGTGACGAGTACTGCTCCGCCGAGGCAGCCAGCTGCAGGACCTTCCGGCTGCCCAGCGTTTCGCCCTGGCCGGGGGCCAGACGGATCTCGTCCAGGACGGGGCGGCCGGAGGTGAGCGTTCCGGTCTTGTCGAAGACCGCTGACTGTGCCTTCGCAAGCTGCTCAAGGGTCCTGGTGTTCTTGATAATGATGCCCTTGTGTGCTGCCTGGCTGGTACCCGCCAGGAACGCCACCGGGGCGGCGATCAGGAGCGGGCAGGGCGTGGCCACCACCAGCACCTCGGCGAAGCGGAGCGCCTCGCCGGACAGGAACCAGGCCATAACGGCCATGGCCAGCGCCAGGGCGGTAAAGGGAACAGCGTAGCGGTCAGCAAGCCGGACCACCGGCGCCCGGCTGTTGGATGCCTCCTCGACCAGCGCAATGATGCGGCTGTACTGTGAGTCCGCGGCGGAAGCGGCTGCCCGCAGCCGGATGGCCGCCACGCCGTTTACCGCGCCGCTGAGCAGCTGTTGGCCCCTGGTGCGCTCGACGGGAAGGCTCTCTCCCGTCAGCGACGATTCGTCCAGGCTCGCTGAGTCCGAGAGGAGTTCGCCATCCACGGGTACCAGCTCGGAGGGGCGGACCACCAGCACGTCCCCTGGAACAACGTCACCGATGGGCGTTTCCTCGAGTACTCCGCTGGCTCCTTCACGGTGCGCGAAGCGCGGGGCCCGGTCCAGCAGGGACCGGAGTTCACGGGCAGCACGGCCCTGGGCAAAGTTCTCCAGCGCTTCCCCGCCGGTGAGCATCAGGATGACCACCAGGGCAGCCAGGTACTCACCCACGGCAACGGTGCTCGCTATCGCCATCAGGGCCAGCAGGTCGATACCCCAGCGTCCTTCCCGCAGGGCGCGCAGCATCCCCGCCGCACGGACCACCACGATCACGGCGGCGTAGGCCGAGGCGAGGACGCGCGCTTCCTCGCCCAGGCCGGATTGCAGCAGCACCAGCGCAGCCACCAGCATCAGACACGTCAGGGCGACAACGGGATACCGCCTGACGAAGTTCCGGCCCTTTTCGAGGGGCGACGCAGCGGGCCCCTGGCCATCAGAATTGCCGGGGCTTCCGCTCGCAGCCGCGGGCGGAGCGGGTTGCCTCCTCATTCAGCCCCACATCCAGGGGGATGGTGACGGTCGTGGCGCATGGATCCGAACCTACCCGGGTCCTGGCAGCCGGGCTAGGGCATTTGGCCCCGCCTTGTGCCAGCCGCCGGCCAAGGATGACTTTTGGCCCTGCCCCCGCGGCCGGATCCGGGACCAAGGTTGAGGCATCAAAACATTCGCAGACAAACCGGAGCCCCTCATGAAAGCCGTCATCCTTTATGACACCGCGTATGGGAACACCAGAACCATCGCCGAAGCCGTGGCGGCCAATCTCGGGCGAAGCGCGGCCGCTGTTCCAGTTGACGGTTTTGATGCTGCCGCGCTGCACCCGGGGGACCTGCTCGTCGTCGGGAGCCCCATCAACGGCTGGAAGCCAACCGCCAGGATCAGTGAAACGCTGGCTGGCCTAGCCCGCCACGGGCTCTCCGGAGTGAAAGCCGCCGCCTTCGACACAAGGGTAAAGCTGTTCATTCATGGTGATGCCGCGAAAAAGATGACCAGAGCCCTCGCGGACGCGGGCGCCAGCATCGTGGGCGGCCCCATGGCTTTCTATGTCAAAGGCAGCGAAGGCCCGCTGATCGATGGGGAGAAAGAGCGGGCGGCAGCGTGGGCCGCCGACCTTGCGGCGTCGCTGGACATCCGGAAGGCATGAGCAAGCTGCCTCCGGGTGCACCACCTGGAGCTCACGGAAACTTCACAGCTCGACGCCGAGGTGCGGGGCTGGCTCGATGCTGGAAGCGTACGACGCCGCCGCCTGATCAACCTGCGTTCCTTCCAGGGTCCTATGGCCCTGTCAGCCGCCAGGCAGCACGTCCACGCTGGTGCCATGACTGAAAATGACCAGCCCCAAAAGATCCATATCACCGAACAACCAGTCGCTGTGGTCCGTGAACGGGTTCCCATGGATGCGCTGACGGGTTTCTTCGGCCGGGCCTTTGGTGCCGTCATGGCGGCGGTCCAGACGCAAGGCGCCAGCCCTGCCGGTCCGCCGTTCGCGCGCTACCACGGAATGCCGGGCGAAACCGTTGACGTCGAGGCGGGGTTTCCCGTCGCGGGAAACTTCCACGGTACCGGCGACGTGGCCAGCGGCACACTTCCCGACACGGATGCCTTCGAAGCCGTCCACGTGGGGCCGTACGACACTTTGGGCACCACATACGACGCCATCCGGGAACGCATGGCGGTCGAAGGGGCGGCGCCTGCCGACAGCATGTGGGAGTACTACCTGACCGACCCCGAACAGCAGCCGGATCCTGCTACATGGCAGACCCGGGTTGTCTGGCCCGTCGCTTAACGGGGGTCCCGGGTGACCGGGGTCCGGGGCCTGGGCCCGGTGCTATGACGTCCTGCGGCGGCTAAACGTGAGTTCCCAAGGCTGCGTGCCTTGGCTTGTCTCCTGCCATCCGTCGCGGGCAATTTCCTGCCGCAACTGCTTGAGGCTGGCCTCCAGGCCAGGAGCCCAGGCCTCTTGCGGAGGGGTCCGGTCCAGGGGTGGCCCGGGGAAGGTGTCGCTGGCGTAAAGCCGCGTGCCGTCCTCCGTCCTCCCCACGAACTGCAGCTGCGTCCGCCCGTATTGGGACCCGAGGGTGTAGAAGATGCGGGCCCACCATTTCCGCGATGCGGCATCCTCGAGCTCAATCCGGAGCCGTTCCTCCGCGCCGTGGCTTGGCTGCCGGGCAGTTGTGGACATTTCTTCCTCCCGGCGGACCGCAAACATCTTCCAACGTGGCATTCTGCCAAGGACCGGGACCGCGGGCCAGGGCCTTTGGTCACCGGCTGCCTGACGCCGGCGCCAGCCCGCACAAACCTCGGGACTGGCAACGACGGCGAAGGCCCTGTTGTCCATTGATCCGCCTGCGCCGGCCGGACGCCTGACGCCCGGTCGAACTCATGGGCCGGCGGCGATCAGGGACTTTGGTCCCTAAAAGCGGGGCGGCGTGGTTTGAGAGGGTGGTGGGGCCGGAAGATGCACCGTGGCTGGGGTTGTGCGTCCCGGATTGCTGGACGGGAAGTCGGCCAGCCCGCCGCCGACAATGAAGTCGGCGGCGGCAGGATCGCGAAGGAGAGAACAGGCATATGGCAGGTACGTTCGAACTGTTTATTGATGAAGAATCCAAGATCCGGTTCCGGCTGGTCATGCCGGATGGGCATGTCCTGGCGGTTTCCGGGCAGTTCACTGATAAGCAGGCAGCGGCCGCAGCCATAGCCGAGGTACGGGAATGTGCCGGGACGGGACTGATCCGTGACGTTGCCCCGCCGCCTCCCGGAATTATCCTGGCTCCGGCACCCCACCCGCGGTATGCAGTGCGCCGGGCCTCCCGCCGTCTGGGGGCCCTTGGGGCGGCCTGACACTGCGCAGCCGGGGAGGGGCTAAAAGCCCGAGGAACTGCCGGAGCCGGAGAAGCTTCCACCGCTGCTGCCGTATCCGGTGGTGCTGCCACCGCCTCTGGCTGAGTTGACGCTGCTCACTCCGGTGTTAAAACCGGAGCTGAACGTGGCTACCGTGAAAAACTGGTACGACGGATACACGGTGCCCAGGATGCTCGGTTCGTAGGTCCTTCCCCTGCGGTGGTCCAGTCCCTCATGGGCGGTATCCATCTGTTCGCGCATCAGGCGTGCCTCGCGCTCATTCCTGGCAAACCCCTGAATCACGGTTTCAGCGTGGTTCTCCAGCAATCCTGAGAGCCGGGTCCGTGCCTCGTAGAGCCGGTCCAGGGCCTTTTCCGGTGTGATCCGGCCGTCGGCAAGTTCCGCCGTCCACTGTTCTATCTCCCGCAGGCTCCCGTCCCGGAAGGACCGCAGGGCCGTGGCCGTGGCGGAATCCCCTTGCCCGTGGCGTTTGGCCAGGAGCTGTTCCAGTCCGGCCAGGTCCTTCCGGAAGGGGGCGAGTTGACGGTCCCAGGCGGTTGGCCACGTGGCGGCGCGGTTAAGCAGCGCGTTGCTGTCCGCGATGACGTCATCCAGCGCGTCAAGTTCGGCGGCACTGTCCGCAAACTGCCGGGCAAGCCTGAGGTTCTTCCGGCTGCTCAATGATCGTTTGCCAAGTGCATGCACCTGGTTGGACAGCTCGGTGGCAGCGGCATACCGGCTGAGGAAGGTCCTGTGCTTCTCCAGGACCTGGCTGCCGTAGCGGGATTCTTCAGGGATGGTGGCGGCATTGAGTTCCGTCACGTCCAGGTCCATGCTGACATTGGAATAGCTTCGGTCCCCGCGTTCGATCTGTTTGCGGCAGGCCGCCCGGGTCACCGCGCGCACAACAAGCCACGCGGCCGCCGCCAGGACAACGAGTCCGAAGGAAACCCACGCTGTGATCAGGAACGCTGCCGACCTGTACCACGGCTGGTTGATCAGCTCCGCCGCGCGGCGGATTCCGGCCACCGTGCCGTCGGTCCACTGTGCATCCCGGAACAGTTCCTTGGACGCATCCTGGATGTCGCTGCGCTGCTCCAGCGACACCTTCCGGTCCTCGCCCATGTACGTCCCCACATGCCGGCCAACCGGGTCAAGCGCGAAAATGAACAGCCCGTCCGCCCATTTCTGACCGTCTGCGCTGATCCACTCCGGATGCCGGGACCGCGCGAACTTCAGGACCTCTTCATTCAGGTTGTCCTCCGCCGTTCCGTTGTAGGTGAAGACGGCAACCTTGGTGGGTTCGTAGAACTGTATGCGTTCGACGGCGGGCAGCAGGGTTTTTTGGTCGAGCACCCCGGCCGTGTCCTCCACCACAACAGCGACGGGTGCCACGGCCGCGCCTGGCGCCGCCAACCCCAGGAGAAGGGCCGCGACGGCAAGCATCATTGCGGCGATCCGGCTGACCACGCTGCCCATGTCCCTCCCCAATACTTAGAATCAGGATGGAACCAGGGAGCGGGGCCGCCAAAGGGCCGAAGGTCCCGCTGGTGAAGCCCGGCCCTAGCGGGAGCGCAGTCGTATGAGGCAGGACCCAGGTGCCATCGTAGTCGGCTACGACGGCTCGGATGAGGCTGCAGCCGCCGTTCGCTGGGCGGCGCGGCATGCGCGTGCCACTGGCTCGGCCCTGAATGTGGTGCATTGTTCCCTGTGGCCGCTGCTGACCAGGCATCTCGGTCCGGTTCCGGGCGTGTCGAACAGCGGCCTGGAACAGTCGGCCCGGTCCGTCCTTGAGGAAGGGGTGGCGCATGCGGCCACGGAAGCAGAGGGCCTTCAGATCAAAAGCACCCTGCTCCACGGCTTGCCCGCGAAGCTGCTGGTTGAAATTTCCGCCGGGGAAAAGCTGCTGGTGGTGGGAAGCCGCGGCCTGGGCGGCTTCCTTGGGCTCCTGGTAGGCTCCGTGAGCCTGGAACTTGCAGCTGCTGCTGCCTGCCCTGTAGCCGTGATCCGGCAGGACCTCTACCCGGACGGCCCCGTCGTCGCCGCCGTCGACGCGGAAGGTTCGCCCACGGTGCTGGAAGACGCCTGCGGGTTGGCTTCGGCGCTGAAGGCGCCCCTCACGGTGGTCCACGTCCGGCACCTCCCTCCCGGCTACTCCCGGCGCGGCCCGCACGAAGCAGGGACGGAGGCCCGGAAGGTCCTTGAAGCCGCCCTTAACCAGGCCCGTGCCAGGGCGCCCGGGCTTCGCGTTGACGGCAGGGTACTGACAAACACGTCCATCCCGCGTGCCATCCTGGAAGCCTCGAAGGAAGCGCGGATGGTGGTGGTGGGTTCCCAAGGCAGCGGCGTCCTCAAGGAGACCATCGGTTCCACTGCGCACGCCGTTCTGCACCACGCCCAGGGACCTGTGCTCGTCTCCCGCAGGGGCAGCTGATCCCGGAGCGGAATGGTGGGTCCACCAGGAACCCGCATTCGTGGACGGTGATGACAACGTAGGCAAGAATGAAACGACGCATGAAGTCACTGCCAAGGAGGTTGGACCATGGGCGCCACGCCGCCTGAACACCGGTTTGTCCACTCTCCACGGAACGCTGCTCAATGACTGCGGTAATTCTTGGCTGCGATACAAACGCCCTGCTCCGCTGGGGCTACCCTGCCGCCGTCGGGCACGTTGCCTTACACGGCGGGATACTGAAGCGCTGGCCCCTCTACTCCTGCCCCGATGTGGAGGAGGGGACCGAAGCCTGGCTCCTGGTGCACGGCAGCAATGACGCGGGCAGCGGCCTGATGGGCCACGGGTTGGTGATGTCGCAGCCCTGCCGGGTTGACCCGGGCGGCGATCACGAAGCCGCCGGCTGGTTCGTCGCCGTCGCCTTCGACGCCCTGCTCCCGCTGGGCGAACAAATACGTGCCGGCACCGTTGGCAACGTTATCCCTAAGGACCTCTGGGCCCAGGCGGCCGGGCCCGCCCTGGTGACCTTGCCGCCGTCGTACGTACCTGTCCTGCGCCGGCTCTGGCGCGAGCTGGGACCGACCACGGCGGATCCGGCCGAGGTGGTTGGCGGAAGCCTTCCACCTGCGGCAGTCAGCAATATCCAGGTGAACCGGTATGAGAGGGACCCCGACGCGCGGCGGGCTTGCCTTGCGTTCCATGGCACGAGATGCGCCGCCTGCGGCTTTTCCTTCGAATCCACTTACGGCGAAACCGGCACAGGAGCACTTGCCGTGCACCATGTGGTACCGCCGGCGATGCTTGAGGGCGGGTATGAATTGGATCCCATCGCCGACCTCGTTCCGCTCTGCCGCAACTGCCACGCGGTGGCGCATGGCGCCACTCCGCCATTGAGCGTCACCGAACTCCAAAGCATGATCTCCGGCGCGGGCCACCTTAGGGGCGACGTGGTAGCCGCCCCGGTCCTCCAGGCACAGGAGGATGCACGGCGGATCCTCGAAGCCGGCCAGGCGTAAGGTTTCCGTAACCGGCGGTAAAATTGCAGGGATGACATTGGCCGCACGCACCGGCAGGGCCTTCCCCTTCGCACGAAGCGCCCGGAATGCGCTGCGCCGCGTCCCCGTGTGGACCTGGCGGCTCCTGATGCATTCTGTCAGTGCACGCGAGCAGGCGCGGTTCAATACAGATCCGATAACCGAGGTGGCCTACACCCACGACATCGACTACGTGGGCGACGGACTCCGCGCCCACCGCCTAGACGTCCTGGCGCCGCTGGGTGCGGCACCCGACTCCCCCCGCGGAGGGGTCAGTCCCGGGGCGCCGCTTCCCGTCTACGTCTACTTCCACGGCGGAGGCTGGACATCCGGCGACAAGGCTGCGTTGACCAAGTACTGCGCCAGCCAGGTGCTGGGCGGCATGGTTGTGGTCAACGTCAATTACCGGCACGCACCCCGGTTCCAAATGGGACACGTGCTTGAGGATGCGAACGCCGCCCTGGCCTGGGTTGCCGCCAATATCGGCAGGTACGGCGGAGATCCCCGGCGTCTGGTCCTGGGCGGGGACTCGGCCGGCGGGCAGATTGCTGCGTTGCTCACCGCTGCCAGCCTGCGTCCCGAACTGGCGGCGCACTACTCGCTGGAGCCCGCTGTTCCGGCAGCGCAGCTCAGAGGGCTTGTCCAGCACTGCAGCGTGGTGGACTTTTCCGTGTTCTTCGAGGCAGGGTTTGTCCTCAGCCTCAATTTCGTCCGGATGCTCCTGCCAGCGGCCGCTCCGGTACCATACCTTTCCGCGCCCGGCAGCCGCAGGCGGGCCCCGGCAGGCACGACGGCCGCCCGGCTCAGGGCCGCGGCGGGCTTCCTGTCCCCGATTGAGTGGCTGGACGGGAACCATCCGCCGGTGTTTGTCAGTACGTCGGAGCGTGACTACTTCTATCAGGCGAACGTCAATTTCATTGAGCGGCTTCAACAGCACAGCGTACCGGTGGATGCCGTGATCTATCCGTGGGACAGCGCCAACACCGAACACACCTGGCAACAGGATTATCATTACCCGGAATCCCAGGAAGTGTATCGGCGCTTGCACGCCTTCGTCCGGGATGTGGCGCAACCACCCGCATCCGCCTCTGACTAAGCGTGGTGGGCGTGGACTATCTTGGGTACATGGCGGTACCGGACCAGAGAGAAGATGGGGTCAACCCTGAGGAGTTCGGGTCGGCCCGTGTTGACGCCGCTGCGCTGCTGGATGCTGATCTGGGCGACGTCGACTGGTTCGTTCCCCCGGCTGGAGCTGTCCTCCGCACCCTCGACGTTCCCAGCGGCAAGCTGGCCGCCATGGCCCTGGGAAACCCTGATGATCCTTCTGTTGTGCTGGTGCCCGGCGCCACCGGCTCCAAAGAGGACTTTTCACTCATGATGCCGGAGCTCGCCAGCGCCGGCTACTTTACCCTCTCCTACGACCTGGCAGGCCAGTACCAGTCGGCGGCAGCAGGCCCGGAGAACCTTGTGCCGCCCCGGAAGCATTACGACTACCGGCTCTTCGTAGACGACTTCGTTGCGGTGCTGGAGAGCACCAATACCCCTGCCCATGTTGTGGCCTATTCCTTCGCGGGGATCGTCGCCCAGCTCGCTTATGTGGAGCGCCCCGAACTTTTCAGGTCCCTTACCCTGCTCAGCTGCCCGCCTGAGACGGGCCAGAGCTTCAGGGGCGTCAGCCGCATCGGCGGGTTCAGCACGTGGGTCAATGGGCGGGCCGGTGCGGCCCTGCTGATCTGGGGCATCCGCAGCGGCAGGGCGGTCCACGTTCCTCCTCGACGGCAGAAGTTTGTGGATTCCCGTTTCCGCTTCACCCGCCGCGACTCGGTCCGGGACATCTACACACTCATGCAGAACGTTCCGGATGTCCGGCAGCGGCTGGCCGAGGCTTCCCTTCCCAAGTTCGTGGCGGTAGGCGAACACGACCTGTGGCCGCTCCAGCTCCACCGCCTGTTTGCCCAGGCCATCCGCGCCAGGATCGGTGTCTACCGGGGCGGGCACAGCCCCTGTGAAACGTCGCCGCACCAGCTCAGCCGCGACCTGCTGGCCCTTTATGCCAAGGCGGACGAGGGGTGATCCCCGCCTGCCGGTGACCATGCCGGCGGCGGGAGCGCTCCAGCCGCCGACGCAGCGGATGCTGGTACCGGAACTCGACGCGGAAAGTTTCGACGGACAGGACCATCCGTTTGCGGAACGCTGCCCACGTGGCAAACGGACGGGCGGATACGCCCACCTTCAATGTGGGATCGTAAATGACATCCGTGTCCGGGGGCAGCCGGTAGGAGATGTCCAGGTCGTCATGGACCATGGCGTTGTCCCGGACCACCGTGGTTTGGATGGCCGCCCAGACCTCACGCCGAAGCGCAAAGTTGGATCCGTAGACGGGGGGGTGGCCCAGCATGAAGCGGATGACCCCGAAGTAGCCGCCCCGGAGCAGCAGCAGCCCCACCAGGCGGACCAGGACGTTGCTCCCATAGAATTCCCCGGGGCCCGTGACGGCGGTCAGGGGCGGTGAGGCATCCAGGGTCCGCCCAATGCGCTCCAGCCAGTCCCGGGGCGGCCGCGAGTCAGTGTCCATCCTGGCGATGATGGATCCGGCTGCGGCATCAAACCCGGCAGCCGCCGTCGCCGGTATGCCGGGCAGGTCCACCGGCAACCGCCTCACCCCGGCGGCTGCGCAGACGGCGGCTGTGTCATCGCTGCTGGAGTTGTCCACCACGATGATCTCGTCTGCAGGCCTGGTCTGCACGGACAGCAGGGCCAGGCACGTCTCCAGCTGGGCGGCGTCATTCCGTGCGGGAATGACCACCGACATCAAAGTGGCGGCATCCATACCGCGCAGCCTACCGGCCCTTGGCCCGGTCCGGGCGGAAGGCCGGCTGTGGTGGGGGAAAACCGGCGGTAGCGTGAACGGACCCGGCTGATGAGCCTGGTCAAGCTGTTGTTGGTCCGCTCGAGCTGCCACTGGCTCGTCCTGCTCATCACTGGAGCAACGGGCTCCCTGAGCTTTGGCGGAGTGCAGTGCAGTAGCTTAGACGGCATGAGCGAGTCGTCACATGCGGAGCCGGAAGGGTCGAAGAAGGGGGCGGTCGCGTTCGGCGCGGTGGCCCTGTTGTGTGTTGTGGGCGGCGGCCTCGTTGCGGCAGTAACCAGCCCGCTGCATCTGGAGCATGGATCCTGGACAGCAGCGTACCTTGTGTTGGTCGGTGGAGTGGCACAAGGCGCCCTGGGCATAAGCCAATACTTCCTGGCGCCACGACGCTTCGTGGACCGGAAGGCCGTTGCGGAGCTGGTGGCGTGGAACAGCGCATCCGCGGCTGTGATCGGCGGGACTTTGGCCGGCAACCCCTGGGTTGTTGATGCCGGCGGTGCGCTGCTGGTTGCAGCGCTCGTAATGATGTTTCAGACTGTTGGCCGCCCCGGCCCAAAACAGGATTGGGCTCTTTGGGGTTACCGGGTCCTGGTGGCTGTGGTGGCCGTCAGCATTCCCGTGGGACTGGTGCTGGCCCACCTGCGTGCTGCCTGAGTTTTGCGGTGCGGGCACGGCGGACGGTGCCCTGAGGCTCGTCCTGCCTAAAATACTGACATGCCTACACTTGTTCACGAGTTTGCTTGGCCGGACCGCGTCGTCATTGGCACCATCGGTATTCCCGGGGCGCGCACGTTCTACTTGCAGGTGCGCGCAGGGACGCAGCTCGTGAGCATAGCTCTCGAGAAGCAGCAATCGGCTCTGCTCGCCGACAAAATAGACGACATTCTCGACCAGCTCATCGCCCTTGAGGGCAACCCCTTCAGCGTTCCCACCGGTACACCCATCGAATTGGTCGACAACGATCCGCTTGAAGACGTGCAGGAACAGTTTCGGACCGGTGCAATGAGCCTGGGCTGGGACCCGACGACGGCGCAGGTGGTCATTGAGGCATACCCGCTCACCGAGGTCGAGGCTGACACCGATGACGATCCCCTTGACCAGGACAACGATGAGGTACCCGAAATGCTTTTGGTGCGGATGCCGGTGGGCACTGCCCGGGCATTCACCAAGCGCACGCGCGAGGTGGTGGGCGCCGGGCGGCCCCTGTGCCCGCTCTGCGGATACCCCATGGACGCCGACGGACACGTCTGCGCTGCTCCCGAGGTGTGATGCTGCCTCCCGACCCGGCTTCCGCCGGGCCGGGACTCCCGGTGGGCCCAAGCCGCGGGGCAGTCTTGATCCAATTTTGCGGCGAACGTGGGCCGGCATTTGGGAACGGGACCTACCTTGGAGGCAAGATCCTGCCGCTGGGGCAGGGGCTTACCAATGAGGACAGGGCCGGCGGCCACCGCATCCGGAAGAGTATGGATGCCGCCCCCCAAACCGCCGCCGACCCGTCCTCCTGTACCAGGCAGATCGCCCCTGCTTCCAGCACAGCTACTGGTTGCTTCGAAGCGCGGGCATGGCGACCATGGAAACGTGGGTACGAAAGGCATCCGGCGTCTCGGCGTTCTTTTGTGCCTGCTGTTCCCCCTCACGGGAACAGCAGGTTGCTCCTATGACTACCCGGACGCAGAGCAAACTGCCCCGCCCACACCTAACGCGACGGCCGGAACGGAACCGCAACGGGTCACCGTATCCGCTGCAGCACCTGATGATCCTTCGGTGCTTGAGCGCGGCCGGCGGAACTATCAGGACCTGAATGAGCTACTGACGTCAGTGCCCGGTCCGGTCCTCCTCTTTCAAGAGGGCCCGCTGGACGGTCCTGCCAAAGGCTTTGGCACGAAAGAACAGGTTTCCGTGGCGGGTCGATACACGGTTACTGCCGCCTGCGTAGGTGCTCCCAACGCCACCATCTTCATACGGCAGGAGAATCCGAAGGTCACGCTCTGGCCGGTCGAGGTCATGGTGGACTGCCCCGGGTCCGCATCGGAGGTCATCACGCTTCAGCAGGGCTATGTTTCGGCACACCTCTCCTTGCCAGCCATTGGCGATACTCCCTGGACGGGAGCCGTGGGCGGAGTGCGGGTAACCGGTGACCAGGCATGGGCGGGTACGCCGGGTTGAACGTTTCTCGAAGACCTTGGGTGTACCGGACCTCGTTTGCCTGCGGCTTGATGGTGAGGGCTATGGGGAAGCCGAGCCCACGGCATGCTGGATCTGTTGGAGCGTGTCCCGCCGTGCCGCGATTTCAATGACGCCACTGTCCGAGTCCATAATGATGATCCAGAAATCCAGCGGCACGTCCTGTTGATGGTCATGGCGGTTGGCCTTCCGCGCCGGGACGCCGGTGGCCCCCAGCCCGGTAAAAGCCCTGCTGCGGCCGCTGGGTATCAAACTACGTTCCGTGGTCGGCTGGAAATCGATGCGGGCCGGCCCGGCGCTGGCGATCCCCATCTGCCAGATGCTGCCCAACGAGCCTGGCGGTGAGTCGCGGAACCGCAGGAAGATGACAGGCTTGCCGCTCCCATTCAGCGTGGGGCCTGCCGCCGGAAACTGGCTGGTCATAAAAAACAGGCCACCACCGATCAACAACGCGTAGAAGACCGCATTGGAGATTGCGTCGTCGGGACTGGCCCCGGCGAAGAAACCCGCCGCCAAAATGACGGCGCAGGCAAGGACGCCCACCAAAACGGCACGGAGCGCAGGATGCATCCCGCCCCACTTCCTCATGGCGCCATCCTAGGCACGGACCCTTCCCTCCGCTACGTCCTGTCCGTATGCAGCGCCGCGGCCTTCCATCCCTGGCAGCGTTCGCGTTCTCCCTGCGAAACTATGGGGACAGGGACCTGACCCGACGGCCCCGGGGAAATCAGCTCAGGACCTTGGCCACGGCAGACGTAATGTCGTGAATCATCGCGGTCCGCTGCGGGACATCCGTGAGGTCATCGCTTTTGGTGTAAATCACCAGGACCACACTATGGGTAGGAGTGGTCAGGATCGCGGCGTCATGCAGTTCACCATCGAGCAGCCCGTATTTGTGGTACACAGTCACCCCTGCGGGCAGGGCCGCCGGGATCAGATCCTCGTTGTTGGTGTTCTGCATATAGGAGAGCAGCTGTTGCGTATGTTCCGGGTTGAGCAGCTTCCCGTCGTAGAGGTCGCCCAGAATTTGTGCCATGCCGGCGGTGGCAAGGGTGTTGCCCGCCGAATCGTAGGTCACGCCGATAGCCGCTGCATCCGCTTCAAGAGTGGCATTGCCCACGGCGTTCGCCAGCAGCGTCCAGGAATCATTGTCGCTGTCCTGGATCATCTCCCGCAGCTGGAAACCGGACGTGTAATCACCCATCGGATCGTCGAGGGATGCCTGTCCTGCCTCCACCATCTCGTAATAAGCCACAGCCGTCAGAACCTTGGCGGTGCTTGCGGCTTCGAAAGGAGCTTCAACGCCGTACTGCTTCAGGGCACCGGTGTTCAGATCGAGGAGGGCAACCCCAACCTGATACTGGCTGTTGGCCTGGATGACAGCGTTAATGCTTGCGTCCGGGGTTTCATCACCCGCCACCGGGGCAGCGGTGCTGGAAGCGTTGGCCCCGGAACCGGCGGTACTTTTATTCCGGCCCGGGGCACTACCGGCAGATGCCCCCGCGCCCCCTGTGTTTCTGCTGCCGACTGCCGCGCCCGCCTTGACTGCCGCTCCCGGCTGAGGGACGAGCTGGAGCAGGAAAATGACCACAGTGGCCAGGGCGGCGGCGAGGATCAGAGCTCTGGCACGGCGGTAGGAGCGGGTCCGGTGGCGGGTAGGATTCACGATCGAGAACATAACAAGGGCTGCTATGAATCCACTGTGAACAGCCGCTTGACACGCCACCGGAACACCGCGGGTCCCGTCAGCGGCAATCATGCCGCCTTGACCGCGAGGACGCCCTTGAGTGCTGTGGCATTGGTTACGTTCCCGCTGCGGTTGGCCGGAACTCCCAGGTACGCATGGAACCCTTAGGGTGAAGCGCGACGCAGCCGGCGTACCTGACAGCAGGCCGGCCGCCCCGCCTGAAACCGTGCACAGACATAACCGGGAACCATGAATAAGAACGTCACATCCGAAGCAACCGCCGTGAACGCCCCCAAGACGAAGCGTGGCCTTGATTTGAGCCCAATCCAAGTTATTGCGGGTGGGGGTGCGGCCGCCGTAGCGTCCGTCATCGGCGGCCAGCTCGGGCTTGGCGGGACAGTGGTTGGGGCTTTCATCCTCAGCGTCGTGTCCGCCGTTGCAGTCCCCCTGTTCCGCGCCTCCCTGGAGAAGAGTCACGAGCAGCTCAAACGCGTTGTGCCCCGCCGCGGCCCGGAGGAAACCAAGGCCAGTCCGCAAATGGCCGCAGACACTGCCGGCATCATCCGGGCAAACTCCAGCAAAGTGTCCGCAAGCCCCCTGCCCGGGGAAGGGAATGAAGCTGCTCCAGGTACCCAACAACGCCGGTCCGTGACCAACCGGGCCCGAATGGCAGCCGCAGGAACAGCAGCCATCTTCGCCATCTTCGTGGTCGGCCTGGGATCCGTTCTCGGCGTTCAGGCGGCAACCGGCATGAGCCTCTCGAGCGGCACCGCCGCCCTTCAAACGGGCATCTCGCAAGTGGCCTCGAATGGGGCGAACACCCGCTCCACCCCGGTGCCGGGCGCGCAGCCCAGCTCCAAGGCCGCCGACGCCGGCACCACTCCGACTCCGGAGTCCACCAGCCCCGTTACAGCCTCAGCCACTCCCACGAGCAAGGCCAGCCCGAAACAGACAACCCCTGCAGGCACAGCGTTATCGCAGCCCTCAGTTGGTCCAACCCAGGCCGCCCCTTCGCCCACCGCAAGCAGCGCCGCTTACGGAAGCGATATACCGGCAGGCCCCGGCCTCACGACGGCGAGCGCCGGCGGTGCTGCCAAGTAAGCCAGTCTGCCATGCCGGCGGCACCAATACCTGTGTGAGGGCTTGCGCACCTGCTGGTTCGCTCTTGGGGAGTTGGTACACAGTGGAGCAACTTCAGGGAGGGGCTGCTTTGGCGACGCCCGAAGGATCAGTGCAGAATTCAGCTGCGGACGCCGCAGGTCCCCGGCCCCCGGATAATGTCGGCTGCCCATCGGGCTGCATCGTGCAACGATAAGGCCCAGCGGGTGAGCGCCGGGCCTTCTCGAAATACCTTCCCTTACCGTTAGCGGACTACGCGGGTTCCCCCACTGAAGGTGCCGCTGATGGCCAGGGATGCCCCGCTGGTATTGTCAGTGACAACCACATTGGTGTAGGACCATGCGGTCAGTGTGGCGGTCTGGCCTGACGGGCAATCCAGGACAGTGGCAGGCGCCGCAGGGGTCAGTGTCAGCGACCCGACGATGTTGCCGTTCTTGTCCGCCGTGAAATATCCGCTCGCGTACACGGGGACGTCGGTGACTGTCTTCTTGATGTCGGACGGGTTGTGCCCTGCCTTATTGAGACACTGGTAGGTCCCACTGAAGTCGGCTGAGGCAGTAACGTACTCCGAAGCCCCAGAAGGCAAGCCGGTCTCCTTGAAGGAAACGACGAGGCTTGAGCCGGATAAGGACGCGCTGGTCGCGTTCTTAATGAAGTGCGGGTTGCCGTTGGGTGGTGCGGCCTGGGCCGGGGCACCGAAGAGGAGGATTGCCGTAAAGACGGCGGCGAGAATCGCCAGAATGCGCTTGAACAAGGTTGTCTCCTGAATAGGACACGAGGTGAAGCAAAATCGCCGACAGATTGCGGCGCTGAGGGGAGGGCTCCCAGCCAGTCCCTGCATCTTGGGGCAACCCGCTAAGCGGAGGCTCCCGTACTCTCCAACCTACGCCCGTGCCGGGCTGTTGGGGTCAGCGCGCCCTACCCTATCTTGGCAAAGAGCCCCTTCCTACAGGTCAACCGTCCGCGGCTTCGACCTCGGGAACCGGAATCGACGCAATCCGCTTCGCCGTCCCACGAGATCACCTGAATGAACAGCGCCTCCCACAAGGAGGACAAGCGGGCAGCCATTAACTATCCTGCCTGCAGGAATTCAGGCGCTGACCGCACGGAGTTTCGCCCGCCCATGCCCGTCCTCCAGTCCTAGACTTTCGCCATGCACCCCTTAGTGGCAATCAGCTTGGTGTTCCTCACCGGGCTTGCCTGGATGGGCACCATCCTGACCCTTTTGGTGTCCCTGACGACAGCCCGACGGGGGCGCGGACGCAAGCTGCAGGAACCGTCCAGGACGGGGAGATCCGATTCCGGCTTGGATGAGAACGGCGCCTAGTGGTTGTTGCCCGGCTCCGTATCCGACTCCCCCGAGGCCTCCAGCAGCCACGCCAGCGCGCTGTCCGCAGATGTGAAGTATCTGATCGGGAACCCGGCTGGCACTAGGGGCAAGCGGAACATGGCAACCGCCCGATCAACAGGAGAGGAACCCAAAAGCGCCATGCGAGAAACGCTGGACGAGTCGGGGAAGACTTTTCGAGCGGCCGCGGAATGGGTCACTCCCTGAATGTCGACCAACATCGGCAACCTGGCGCCATGGCCCAGAGTGGCGATGGCCTCCAGGGCGGCCGTGGCTACGTCGATGCCTATGCATGCCCCTCGCTTCCAGCGCAAGCGAAGGACTCCACCTGACAACTCCAACGTGCCTTTGCCTTTGATGTCCACTTTGCTCATGCCGTCCCCTGCCCTTGGCTCCCGACCCATTATCGACCGTAGCCCTTTGGCGCACTTAGGTCGACGTCGCACACCAGCCGCATCCCTGTGCGAGCACCAGCGGATCACCACCAGCCAGCATGTAGATTGCCACGCATCTTGGTTCTCGGAACCAACGCGCGAACTGCGTCACGGTGCGGGTTAGGTCGCGCCGCAGCGGTTCAGCTCTGTGATCGAAGCTGGTCCCTTCCGGTCGCAGCCGTCGAAATGCGGACGGGACTTCCGCGCTTGGCGTTCGAGTTGCCGCTGGTGGAGGTTGATCGGCTCAGGATGGGGTGTGCTGAACGTCGACCTGGGGATATGGCGGGTGGCCAGTCAGCAGCGGTTCGGGCCGCCCCTGGGCGACGTGGTCGACGAATGCGCTCAGGTAAGCGTTGGTGATGGTGAGCGCTTCGACGCCGTCAATAGGACCGAGGGGGACTTGGGACCGGATAGGTGCGGCGAGGTAGTAGCTGCCGTAGTCGCTGAAATTAAAGTGCTGGGCTCCGGTTATCGTGTAGCACCAGGCGCCCCCGGTGCTGGCGGCCAGCAGCGTCCGTGCGGTGTCCCGACTGGTCTGGCTGCCGACGTCCGCCGGTTGGCAGGCGCCGGTTATGCAGGAGTTCTGGCTGCCGATGAGCATCATTGGCTTGGCGAGCCCGGCATCGACGACCGCGCCGTACTGGGTGCCGTCGAGGTCGGCCGCGCCGGCGCAGTGTGGGTCCGTGCGGCACGCCTCCAACGCGGCGGCACCGCCGAAGGAGTGGCCGGCATAGACGATCGTGCCGACGGTGATGTGCCCGGCGAAGCGGCCACTGGCGTTTAGTGCCGCAAGGCGCGTAGCGGCGAACTGGTCGTCGGCCGCCCAGACGGCGACCAGCCGGTCGCCAGCGGCCTGAGCTTCGCCCGCGTGTTCGTTCGCGGTGCCGGTCGTCGGTGGTTGACCCGCATCCGTGGCGGATACCGTCTGTCCGTTCAGGACGGTTAGGTTCGCACTGTAGGTAGGGGTGACGCCGGCGACCAGGTAGCCATGGCTGGCCAAGTCTTCCGCGAGCGTCGTGTATTGTGGCGCGGCCAAGCCCATGCCCGGTTCAAGCACGACAACGGGGAACCTGCCCGGGGCGACCGGAACGTCGGCGTATGAGTGGTCGCGAACGTCGGCGAAGCTGGTTTCGCCAAGACCGGCCGCCCCGCCCACATGCAATCCTGCCCAAGCGCCCGGCGTGTAGGGAGCGTGCTGCGCACCGGGGCCGGGGACACCCGGATACCAGAGCCAGACGGACAGCTCCCGTGGCTTACCCGGTTGCGCGGCGAGCAGATCCGTGCGGGTGCTGTCGGTCCATTCAAAAAGGGTCCGACCGACCTCGTAGGGGCCAGTCGGAACAGGCAGTGTGACCGGCTGCGCGGCCCGGATCGCGACGTAACCAGAGTAGCCGCTGACTACGACAACGAGGATGAGCGCGATCAAGAGAACCCACCGCACCCACCGGCGTTGCTGCCTACTTCTTGCGACTTCTCCCATGCCAGGATCCTAAGGGACGCGGGGTCCGGTCCCGATCACCCGACGGGGCATCACCCAGGCGCAGGACTGCGCGGCTGCGCCGTCCTGATGTTCCGAGTCCAGAGGGTTCGAACGCCACCTCACCATGCACGCGACGGGCAGGCGGCCGCCGCTCGACGTCCACCTCGAGTGCGGGCGGTCCTGCGGCTGGGTACTTCTTCATGACCTGCCGCCTAATAAAGGAAGTCGAGCTGGCCGACCTCGCGGCGCCTCTGGGCGACTTTCATGGCCACCCGAACCGCTTTAACCCGTATGTAGTCAAACGTCCTCACGACTTGTCCCGGCGACGCGTTGGATTTCTCCAGGGACCACGCGACTAGGGCGTCGTACTCCTGGCGCCCCTCAATGTCCGCGGTTAGGACACTGTCGGCCAGAGAAGCCATTCAGGCGTCGGCAAGGCTATGGCAGTCTTCGCCTGTGTGGCGGTTCTTTATGAAGCCAGCCCCCGTAGACCAGGGCATGGGCCTGGTCCTGGTCAAGGACTTTCCCGTGAATATCAGCGAGGGCCACGCCGAAGACAGAGACCGGACTGTCCTCCGACGGCAACCCGGCAACAGTGGGATTGCCTGACGCCCAGCTCGCCAAGCCCAACCTGAACCACGACCGATCCTATGTTTTCAGCCAAAATCGTGGTGTAGTCGATGCGATTTCAGATGCAATCGAACCTCCTCAACAGGCGCAATTCATCAAACTCGGCGAGGCGAAGATGACCGCTGCTGCGGAGGAATCGGAGCTGCGGACGCAAGGCCAGTGAGAACACCAAGGTTATGGTGACTGGCATGTTCAGCTCACCTGGACTGAAAACCACGTTCCTTTAACAGAAAATGATCCCGCACGCTTCAGCGCGCGGGATCATCATTCTTGCTTAACAGCAGATTCTTACGCAGGCAGCTGCAGAAGAGAAAATGCTAGAAGTCCCAGTCCTCGTCTTCGGTGTTCACGGCCTTGCCGATCACGTAGGAGGAGCCGGAGCCGGAGAAGAAGTCGTGGTTCTCGTCGGCGTTCGGGGACAGCGCTGAGAGGATGGCGGGGTTCACGTCGGTGACGGACGCAGGGAACATCGCCTCGTAGCCCAGGTTCATCAGGGCCTTGTTGGCGTTGTAGTGCAGGAATTTCTTGACGTCTTCAGCCAGGCCCACGCCGTCGTACAGGTCGTGCGTGTACTGGACTTCGTTCTCGTACAGCTCGAAGAGCAGCTCGAACGTGTAGTCCTTGATCTCCTGGCGGCGCTCCTCGGAGACTTTCTCCAGGCCCTTCTGGAACTTGTAGCCGATGTAGTAGCCGTGTACGGCCTCATCGCGGATGATGAGGCGGATCAGGTCGGCCGTGTTCGTCAGCTTGGCGCGCGAGGACCAGTACATGGGCAGGTAGAAGCCCGAGTAGAACAGGAAGCTCTCCAGCAGCGTGGAGGCCACCTTCCGCTTCAGCGGGTCGTCGCCCTGGTAGTAGTCCATGACGATCTGCGCCTTCTTCTGAAGGTTCTCGTTCTCGGTGGACCAGCGGAACGCCTCGTCGATCTCCTTTGTGGAGGCCAGCGTAGAGAAGATGGAGGAGTAGCTCTTGGCGTGCACCGACTCCATGAACGCGATGTTCGTGTACACGGCTTCCTCGTGCGGGGTCAGCGCATCCGGGATCAGCGAAACTGCACCGACAGTGCCCTGGATGGTGTCCAGCAGGGTCAGGCCGGTAAACACGCGCATGGTCAGCTGCTGCTCGGCCGGCGTCAGCGTATTCCACGACTGGACATCGTTGGACAGCGGGACCTTCTCGGGCAGCCAAAAGTTGTTCACCAGGCGGTTCCAGACATCCACGTCCTTGTCGTCCTGGATGCGGTTCCAGTTGATGGCCTCGACGTGGCTCAGCAGCTTGACCTTCTCGGTCATGTCATCCCCTATGCGTTGGGTGGGTTTTCTCTAAGTAAAAGCGTACGACGGCGGGCGGGCACCCGCCGTCGTACTCAAGCTTTGGTCTCGACAGGATCGACCACCGGGGCTACAGCATGCAGGAGACGCAACCCTCTACCTCGGTCCCTTCCAGCGCGAGCTGGCGGAGACGGATGTAGTAGATGGTCTTGATGCCCTTCTTCCAGGCATAGATCTGGGCCTTGTTGATGTCGCGGGTGGTGGCGGTGTCCTTGAAGAACAGCGTCAGCGACAGGCCCTGGTCCACGTGCTGGGTGGCCGCGGCGTAGGTGTCGATGACCTTCTCGTAGCCGATCTCGTACGCGTCCTGGTAGTACTCCAGGTTGTCGTTGGTCAGGTACGGCGCCGGGTAGTAGACACGCCCCAGCTTGCCTTCCTTGCGGATCTCGATCTTGGACGCCACCGGGTGGATTGAGGAGGTGGAGTTGTTGATGTAGGAGATCGAGCCGGTGGGAGGCACTGCCTGCAGGTTCTGGTTGTAGATGCCGTGCTCCATGACGGAAGCCTTCAGCGCCTGCCAGTCAGCCTGCGTGGGGATGTGCACGTTCT
Source organism: Pseudarthrobacter enclensis (assembly GCF_030811655.1). Classification (GTDB taxonomy): domain Bacteria; phylum Actinomycetota; class Actinomycetes; order Actinomycetales; family Micrococcaceae; genus Arthrobacter; species Arthrobacter enclensis_A. The sequence goes on from NZ_JAUSRE010000006.1 coordinate 127,551, forward strand.
TGAAGAGCTCGCGGACCTTCTCGGTCTGCGGCACCCATTCCTGCTCCGTGTACTTGTCGAAGAACTCGCCCGAGGCGTATTTGGACTTCTCGAAGCCGCCGAATGTCTGGCCGGTTTCGATGGCCAGCAGGTTGGAGGCCCGGACGGCGTGGTACACCACGGAATAGAAGTAGATGTTGGTGAAGTCCAGGCCCTCTTCGGAGCCGTAGTGGACCCGCTCCCGCGCCAGGTAGCCGTGCAGGTTCATCTGGCCCAGGCCGATTGCGTGGCTTTGGTCGTTGCCCTTGGCGATGGACGGCACCGAGGTGATGTTGGACATGTCCGAGACGGCGGACAGCGAGCGGATGGCGGTCTCAATGGTGAGGCCGAAGTCGGGCGAGTCCATGGTCTTGGCGATGTTCAGCGAGCCCAGGTTGCAGGAGATGTCCTTGCCGGTGTCCGCGTAGGACAGGTCATCGTTGTACGTGGTGGGCTGGGAGACCTGGAGGATCTCCGAGCACAGGTTGGACATGATGATCTTGCCGTCGATCGGGTTGGCCCGGTTCACGGTGTCCTCGAACATGATGTACGGGTAGCCGGACTCGAACTGGATCTCGGCGAGGGTCTGGAAGAACTCGCGCGCCTTGATCTTGGTCTTCTTAATCCGGGAATCGTCCACCATCTCGTAGTACTTCTCGGTGACCGAGACGTCGGAGAACGGCATGCCGTAGACGCGTTCGACGTCGTACGGAGAGAACAGGTACATGTCCTCGTCCTTCTTGGCCAGCTCGAACGTGATGTCCGGGATGACGACGCCCAGTGAGAGGGTCTTGATGCGGATCTTCTCGTCCGCGTTCTCGCGCTTGGTGTCCAGGAAGCGGTAGATGTCCGGGTGGTGCGCGTGCAGGTACACAGCACCGGCGCCCTGGCGGGCGCCGAGCTGGTTGGCGTAGGAGAAGCTGTCTTCGAGAAGCTTCATCACGGGGATGACACCGGAGGACTGGTTTTCGATCTGCTTGATGGGGGCGCCGACTTCGCGGATGTTGGTCAGCGCGAACGCTACGCCGCCGCCGCGCTTGGACAGCTGCAGGGCGGAGTTGATGGAGCGGCCGATCGACTCCATGTTGTCTTCGATGCGGAGCAGGAAGCAGGAAACCAGTTCGCCGCGCTGTTTCTTGCCCGCGTTCAGGAACGTGGGGGTGGCCGGCTGGAAGCGGCCCTCGATGATCTCGTCCACCATCTGCAGGGCGAGCTGCTCGTTGCCGCGGGCCAGGTGCAGTGCAACCATGCACACGCGGTCCTCGTAGCGCTCCAGGAAACGCTTGCCGTCGAAGGTCTTCAGCGTGTAGGAGGTGTAGAACTTGAAGGCGCCAAGGAAGGTTTCGAAGCGGAACTTCTTCTTGTAGGCGCGGTTGAACAGTTCACGGATGAAGTTCATCGTGTACTGGTCCAGCGTCTCGCGCTCGTAGTACTGGTTCTTCACCAGGTAGTCGAGCTTCTCCTCCAGGTCGTGGAAGAAGACGGTGTTGTTGTTCACGTGCTGCAGGAAGTACTGGTGCGCAGCCTCGCGGTCGGCGCCGAACTGGATTTCGCCATTGGGACCATAGAGGTTCAGCATGGCGTTCAGCTCGTGGTAGCCCAGCCCCTTGTAGGCAGCGGGCATCTCAGGCTTCTGGGCCCTGGTTACTTCTGTGTCTGCGACAGTCGTGTCCAAAACGTGTCCAATCCTTGGTTGACCCGGGTGACGTCTTCCGGCGTCCCCATAAGTTCGAATCGATAGAGGTGGGGTACTTTGCACTTGGCGGCGATGATGTCCCCGGCCATGCAGTAGTTGTCCCCGAAGTTCGTGTTGCCGGCACCAATCACACCGCGCAGCAGTTGCCTGTTTTGCGGGTTGTTGAGGAACCGGATGACCTGCTTGGGAACGGATCCTTCTCCCCCGGTGCCACCGTAAGTGGGCACCACCAGCACGAACGGCCGGGTGGCGAGGAGGGGTGCGTCCTTCGCGTAGAGCGGGATCCGGGCCACCTCACGGCCTAGCTTCCTGACGAAGCGGCTGGTGTTCTCGGATGCAGAGGAAAAGTAGATGAGCTGGCTGCCGGTACTGACCGGCTCCGCATCAGCCTGTGCACTGGCCGGCGCGGACGCCTCCACGCGCTGAGCCGCGTGGTCACGCTGTGCTGTCGGTGCCACCATGGACGTCACCTCAGCTGGTTGCTGTCGGGAAAAGCGGAAACCTTAGGCCACGGAGGAAACGGCGGCCAGTGCCAGTTCCTCGATCTTGTCCGGGCGGAAGCCTGACCAGTGGTCCTGGTCGGTGACCACAACGGGAGCCTGCATGTAGCCCAGTGCCTTCAGGCGCTCAAGCGCCTCTGCGTCCTGGGAGATGTCGACGCTCTGGTAGGTGATGCCCTTTTTATCGAGCGCACGGTAGGTGGCGTTGCACTGAACACAAGCAGGCTTCGTGTAAACCGTTACGGTCATTGTCGCTGTCCCCTTAGTTGAAATCTATTGCTGGTGCGGTGTCCCCGTCCAAGCCGTATGAAGATACTACATGTAGTGCAGGCGCCTCTTTTGGACCCCAAGATGATGTATTACAAGTATGTCATTTAATGCACCGTTAATCCACAGGCACGGGTCGGCAAAATGGCCGGGATCCCGGGTTTTTTGTTAGTCCGGTCCACACCCTGTGGACTACTTAGCCACAATTAACGGCCCGCGTGTCGCGGAAACTGCGGCGTGTCGCAGCGTTGTCCACAAGGCCTTCGGACACGGAAAAGGGGTCCCGAAGAGACCTTCGGGACCCCTTGGGGTGACCAATCGCACCTGCCTCCGTGGCACCTGCGGCCGGGGGCCCACTGCTACAGCGGAGCGGGCCTGCTGCAGAGCAGCTGTTCCACGCCCATCCGTCCTTCGGCGAAGCTGCGGAGCGCCCCCACCAGATACAGACGCCATACACGGACTACTTCCGGGCCCATCATTTCCTCGGCCCGGTCCTGGTTTTGCTCAAATGTCGCGTACCAGGCTTCGAGGGTGCGCACGTAGTGCCGGCGCATGCCTTCGACACCCTCCACCTCGAAGCCCGCGCCCTCGAGGAAGTTCAGCGTCTCCCCCACCGGCCGCATGTGCATGTCAGGAGCGATGAATGATTCGATGAACGGACCGCCGCCAGGGTGCCGGCCGCGCCGGGACATCTGCTGGACCAGGACCTTCCCGCCCGGTGCCAGGTTGTCGAACAGCGCTTTGGCGTACACGGGATAGTTTTTCTGCCCCACATGTTCGCCCATCTCCAGGGACGCGACGGCGTCGAACGGCCCGTCCGGGATCTCCCGGTAATCCTGTACCCGGATCTCCACCTGGTCCTCCAGGCCGTACTCCTTGATCCGCGCATCAATAAATGCCTTCTGTTCCACGGACAGGGTTACACCAACCACCTTGGCTCCGTAGTGCCGCGCGGCGTGCAGGCTCAGGGAGCCCCAGCCGCAGCCAACATCCAGCAGCCGCATGCCCGGCTGCAGCCCGATCTTGCGGCACACCAGGTCCAGCTTGTCGCGCTGGGCGTCCTCTACGCCGTAGCCCGGCCCGGGCTCCTGGGTCCAATACCCACTGGAGTAGGCCATCTGCGGATCCAGGATCAGGCCGTAGAAATCGTTGCTGAGATCGTAGTGGTGGCTGATCGCGGCCCGGTCACGGAGCAGGCTGTGCAGCCGTCCCCGGACCCTGGCCTGCGTTGCCGGCGGAGCCGGGGGTATCCCCAGCGCGCCCGCCGAGCGGGCAATCCTTCCTATGCCGGCGATGACGCCAGGCGTGAGGCGGATGCCGGACAGCCGGCGTTGCCGGACTACTTCCCACAATTGCCGCAACGCGGAGTTGAGGTCCCCTTCGACATCCAGCTCGCCCGTGACATAGGCCTGTGCGGCGCCAAGTTCACCGGGACTCCACAGCAGCCGCCGGATGGCGTCCGGGCTGTTGAGCCGGACCACCGGCGCGTCCTCCGGGCCCGCTTCCGAGCCGTCCCAGGCCTTCAGGCGAACCGGCAGTTCCCCGCCCACCACTGGCCGCAGGACCTCTGCAATCGTTTCGGCAAGTACAGCAGTCATCAGCGGCTCCCGTTGGCGGCGGCGTTCTTCTTCTGGTCCAGCACAATCTGCTGGACGTTGAGGTAGCCCGAGGCGAACCCGGCCCGTGAGTAGCACAGGTAGAACAGCCACATCCGCTGGAAGACGGCGTCAAACCCCAGTTCGGCCACTTCATCCTTCCGCGCCATGAAGCGTTCCTCCCAGAGCCGCAGCGTCTCGGCGTAGTGTTCGCCGAAGGCGAGCCGTTCCCGGACCTGCAGTCCGGTCCGCTTTTCGGTGACCTCCTCGATGGCGCGCACCGACGGAATCACCCCGCCCGGGAAGATGTACTTGTGCACCCAGGTATAGCCGGTCCGGGTGGCCAGGAGGCGGTCGTGCGCGATGGTGATGGCCTGGATGGCCACCTTGCCGCCCGGGGCCAGGACACGCTCGATGGTCTGGAAGTACGTGGCCCAGTATTCATAGCCCACTGCCTCGATCATCTCGACCGAGACCACGGCGTCATACTCGCCCTCCACGGCGCGGTAGTCCTTCAGCTCTATGGTCACCTGGCCGGCATAGCCGGCCTCCGCCACCCGTTGCCGGGCCAGTGCCTGCTGCTCGCTGGACAGCGTGACCGAGTAGACGGTGGCGCCGCGGGCGGCTGCACGCAGCGCCAGTTCGCCCCAGCCGGTGCCGATCTCAAGCACCCGGGTTCCGGGTCCGACGGCGGCCTTGTCCAGCAACCGGTCGATCTTCGCCTGCTGGGCGGCGGCGAAGCCCTCCCACTGCATGTCCTTCACGGCACTTCCGGACGCGGGGAAGAGTGCGCTGGAGTAGGACATGGTCTCGTCAAGGAACGTGGCGAAAAGTTCGTTGGAGAGGTCATAGTGGCGGGAGATGTTGGAGCGGGTGTTCTTCAGCGAGTTGCGTTCCGTCCGCGGCTGGCGGGGCAGGAAGACGGACCGCAGTTTCTGCAGCGGGACCGGTATCAGGGTGCCCGCCCGGGCCGCGAAGACCTCCAGCACTGCCGTGAGGTTATCTGCATCCCAGTCACCCGCCATGTAGGACTCGCCAAGGCCGATCAGGCCCCCGTCACCCAGCCGCAGGGCAAAGTGCCCGGGCCGGTGGATGGTCATGACCGGAACACGCGAGCCTGCCGGGGCTGAGCCCAGGACCTGTCCGTCCGGGTAGCGGACCTCGATCGGAAGGCGCCGCACAGCGGCCTTGAAGATCCCGTCCGCGATCCGCGCGGCAGCGTTCGCCTTGAAACCGGAGGGTACCGTGGCAATTCCGGGCCAGATGGCCGCATCAATGGACGCGGGGGGCTGCGGCACGGTGTACGCCGGCCGCTCGGCCGAAGCGGTGCCGTTATCGTCCGTCATTGTCATTGAACTGCCTCCTGTGGGGGGTGATGTGGTCTGGCGACGACGGGCAGGCGTCTTGCCCAGAGCTTAATGCCCTGGAGCCGGATCAGGGCGGATACCAGCAGTGGCGCGGCAGGCACCGTGACGGCCGCGGCCAGGATGTTCCGGATGGTAGCCGGTTTCCGCCTGCCGTCCATGGTGGCAACGAACGGTCGGTGCCCTTCGCGCTCCAGGACGATTGATACCGCAAGCCGCTCCCCCGGCGCCGGGAGCTTCATGCGGTACTGCCCGTCGACGTCGTTAAAGGGTGAAACGTAGAACGCCTTCGGTACCGTTGCCCGGCCGGAGGGATCCGTCCGGAGCAGGTAGCAGTGCCGTTCGCCGTAGGTGTTGTGGACCTCGGCCACTACGCACCGGAGTTCTCCGTTGGTGCCGTAGCACCAGAAGAGCGTCAGCGGGTTGAAGACATAGCCAAAAACCCTTGCACTGGTCAGCATGTGGATGGGACCGCCGTCGGGATCCACCCCCTGCGTCCGCAGGTACCGCTCCACGTTGGCCCTGATACTGGCGTCAGGGTCCCCCAGATGATCCGCGGCGCGGAACACTGCCAGCGGCCGGAGCAGTCCGGGCAGGCGGGGGAGGTCATCGATGTCCACGAACCAGCTGTAGCTGCGGTAGGTGAAGGCATTCTTCAACGGGGTGCGCCGCACATGGGAAATGGACGTGCGGTAAATCGAGGCTTCCATGCTCATACTGGTTCCGCGGACAGCAGTTCCCGCTCCCCTTCGCCGGTGGCGTCCGTGGAATCGGCGGTCCGGGCCACCGGCCAGGTCCGGCCAAGCTTCTCCGCAGCACGCACTCCAGAGAGCGCGCCGTCCTCGTGAAAGCCCCAGCCAAGGTAGGCGCCTGCATAAGCGATCCGGCTGTTGCTCAACGCGGCGATGGCCTGCTGCGCCTTCAGGGATTCGGGGGTGTACTGCGGGTGTTCGTAGACCATCCGTTCCAGCACGGCGTCGTCGGCGATCAGTTCCGACTCGCCCAGGCTCACCAGGTAGGGGCGGCCGTCTGCGGGCTCAAGCCGCTGCAGCCGGGTGAGGTCATAGCTCACCAGCACCTTGTCCGGCCGGGCGTCACAGGCCGGGAGCCGGTAGTTCCAGGACGCTTTGGCGTTATCCGCCGCGGGCAGGACCGCGGGGTCCTGGTGGAACACGGTGTGGTTCACCGAATAGGGCATGCCGCCGAGCGCCTCCTTTTCCTCAGGGGTGGCGTCGGCCAGGAACCCGAGTGCCTGTGCCGGATGGGTGGCAATGACGACGGCGTCAAAATCCTCCAGGCCGCCGGCAGTGGCGAACTCCACCCCATCGGGCGTCCGCCGGACCGCGGTGACAGGCGTGCCCAGCCGGACGTCGGGCAGCGCGGCGGCGAGCTTCTCCACGTACCGGGCGGATCCGCCGGTGACCGTGCGCCACTGCGGCGAGCCCTTGATGCCCAGCATGCCGTGGTGGCCCAGGAACGTGAAAAGGTAGCGCGCCGGATAGGCCAGCGCGGTAGTGGGGTCGCAGGACCAGACGGCGCTGACCACCGGTGTCATGAAATGGGAGATGAAGTAGGGGCTGAATTTTTCCCGCTCCAGGAACGCCCCCAGGGTCAGTTCCGGCACATCCACTTCGCCACTGACGGCCGACGGCGGCGCAGTCCTGAGCAGTTCCCTCGCCTTCCGGTAGAAACGGGTGACCTCCAGCAGCATCAGGAGGTAGCGTCCGCGGAGCAGGCTGGAGGGCCTGGCGATGATTCCCCGGGCACCGTCGCGGGCACCGGCGTACTCCAGTCCGCAACCGTCGCAGCGGATGGACATGCTCATCTCAGAATCCTGGGTTTCCACGCCCAGCTCGGCGAACAACCGCAGCAAGGTGGGGTATGTCTTTTCGTTGTGCACGATGAACCCGGTGTCCACCCCCAGAACGCTTCCGTCAAGCTGCGGCATGTCGTGGGTGTGGGCATGTCCGCCCAGGCGCTGGTCGGCCTCGAACAGGGTGACGTCGTCCTGCCTGTTAAGCACATAGGCGGCCGTCAGTCCTGCCACCCCGCTGCCGATGACGGCGATCCTGCGCCGTCCGCCTGCATTTCCTGCTGGGTCAAGTGACAATTCATGCTCCTCTGCTGAACATTTGCCGCTGTGCTGGGTGTACAGATGGCTATTCGGCGCCGGAGCAGCCGCGGATGGGTGCAGTACTGTGGGCTCGTGGTAAATCCCGTGCACCTGAAGACCCTCCTGGAGGTTACGAGGCTGGGCTCGTTCGCCGCGGCGGCGGCAACGCTAGGCTACACGGCGTCCGCCGTCTCACAGCAGATGTCCGCCCTGGAGCGGGAAACGGGCGTCACCCTCTTCCAACGGTCGGCGCGCGCCGTGATTCCTACGGAAGCCGCCGTCGTCATGACCCGGCACGCCGCCAAGGTGCTCACGGATATTGAAGCGCTGATGGCAGCCGCCTCCAGGACGCGGGACACGGAAAGCCAGGAACTGCGGCTGGGCATCTTTCCCAGCCTGGCCACGTACGTCCTGCCCCGGATCCTGAAGAACCCCGCGTGGAAGAAGCTCGGCATCGACCTGCGCGTGTCCGTCGCGGAACCCGGCCAGACCATCCAGGGGTTGCGGACCGGCGGCGACCTGGACCTCGCCGTGGTGTTCCAGGTGGGGCAAACCGGATTCGCCTGGCCCAACACCATCAACCGCCAATGGATCGGTGACGACGACTTCCGGGTGGTGCTGCCGGCCGGGTGGGGATTCCGTGCCGACGCCAAGGTGGCGGCGGATCATCTTTCGGAAATGCCGTGGATCATGCACCACCCCGGCACCAGCGACGCCATGGTGATCGAGCGCCTGTTCGCCGGCTGCAACCTGCACCCCCGGGTGGTGGCGCACAGTGACGACTTCCATGCCAGCCTGGAAATGGCAGCAGCGGGGCTTGGCGCCGCGCTGGTTCCGGAGCTCGCGCTGCGGAACAAACCGGCGGGCGTGGTGGTGCTGGATGTCCCGGAAATTCGGCTGGCCAGGAACGTGTTTGCGTTGCTGATCAACGACCGGAAGACCGCGCGCGTACAGCTATTTGTTGACCTGCTGGCCGAAACCCTGGCCGGAATGCGCACCGCGGTGAATTAGCCCCGAACGCTGGAATGGTCTGCCCTTCGGGTCTATGTTGAGACTATGAACAAGGTAGCGAGCCAGCACTTTGGAGAGATTGAGCTCAACCACGGCGCGGACCACCTCTTCGCCGCCAAGCACGAGCTGCACGGCCATCCGCTGGAACTCGACCTGAACATCAACGCCCACGATCACTTCGACGAGGCGGCACTCCGCAAAGTTGAGTACCGGCTCCGCTTCCTCCCCGAGCTCGTTGACGAAGTCCGGGAAATGATTGCAGAGGAGCTTGAGCAGGAGGGCACCAGCCCGCAGGAGTATCTGCACTTCCACTGCAACGCGCTCAAGGACGAGCACCTGCATAAAGTCTTTGGCGTCCAGGACCGCAGCCAGCTCACCAACGAGGTTTTCCTCAAGGCCCTGAAGCTGGGCCACGTGGGCATCTACCCGGGCCAGCCCGAACGCTACTTCGTCATGGACTTCACGCTCGGCGAGCACTTCACCGATGAGGTCCTGGTGGCCTCCGCGGACCAGGACGGCGTGGTGGACGACGAGATCGTCTGGGAGTCCTGAATTAACGACGGCGGGTTTCGACGGGCTCAACCACCGGTGGTTGAGCCCGTCGAAACCCGTTATTTTTTCTTGGTTGCTACTTGGCTGCTTCCAGCAGTTGCGCACGGACCTGCTGGGTGGCCTTGACCAGGTTGCGCAGGGACTCCTCGGTCTCGGCGTAGCCGCGGGTCTTCAGGCCGCAGTCCGGGTTGACCCAAAGCTGGCGGGAGGGAACGTGCTTGACGGCGGTGGACAGCAGCTCGCTGACCTCGGCCTCACCCGGGACGCGGGGCGAGTGGATGTCGTACACGCCGGGGCCAACACCGCGGCCGAAGCCGTGGGATTCGAGGTCGTGGACAACCTCCATGCGGGAGCGGGCCGCTTCGATGGACGTCACGTCGGCGTCCAGGCCGTCGATCGCGTCGATGATCACGCCAAACTCGGAGTAGCAGAGGTGGGTGTGGATCTGGGTTGAATCGGCGGCTCCGGCCGTAGCCAGACGGAACGAGTCAACCGACCACTTCAGGTAGTGGGCCTGGTCGGCCTTGCGCAGCGGGAGCAGTTCGCGCAGGGCAGGCTCGTCCACCTGGATGACCTTGATGCCGGCCCCTTCAAGGTCCGCGATTTCGTCACGCAGCGCCAGGCCGACCTGGTTGGCGGTCTCGCCCAGCGGCTGGTCATCGCGGACGAAGGACCACGCCAGGATGGTGACCGGACCGGTGAGCATGCCCTTCATGGGCTTGCTGGTCAGGGACTGGGCATATTCTGCCCACTTCACCGTGATGGGGGCGCTGCGCGTAACGTCGCCCCAGAGGATGGAGGGACGGGTGCAGCGGGAGCCGTAGGACTGGACCCAGCCGTGGACCGTGACGTCGAATCCCTCAAGGTTTTCCGCGAAGTACTGGACCATGTCGTTGCGCTCGGGCTCGCCGTGGACCAGGACGTCGTAGCCCAGCTGTTCCTGCAGGCCCACCACGCGCCTGATCTCGTCCTTCATAAGCTGTTCGTACTGCTCATCGCTCAGCTCGCCCTTGGTGTTGCGTGCCCGGGCGGAACGGATTTCAGCCGTCTGCGGGAAGGAACCGATGGTGGTGGTGGGCAGCGGCGGCAGGTGGAGTGCTTCTTCCTGGGCTGCTTCACGGACGGAGTAGTCGGAGCGGGCGAAGTCGGCCGCGGTCAGGGCTTCGGTGCGCGCACGGACGTCGGCGCGGCGGACACCTGCTGCGGTGGCACGGGAGGCGATCACGGCGGTTGCTTCGTCGATGGCGGCCCGGGCGGAGGCTGGGTCCGCCAGGTAGGACGCCAGGGTCCTGACCTCGACGGCCTTTTGGTCGGAGAACGCCAGCCAGCTGCGGAGCTGCTGGGACAGCTGGGTTTCCTCGTCGACGTCGTGCGGGACGTGCTGGGTGGAGGTGGAGGTTGAAACGGCGAGCCTGCCGGCGGCTGCCTTCAGCTGGTCCAGCTTGGCAGCTGACGCGGCGAGGTCGTTGCGCCAGATGTTGTGGCCGTCCACGACGCCGGCCACCAGGGTCTTGTTGCCCAGCCCGGCCAGCGCAGCTGCGGAGGGCACGGCACCCTTGAAAACATCGATGTGCAGCGCGTCGATGTTGGTTGCGGCGAGGGTGCCCAGCTGGCCCTCGAGCGAACCGTACGGGGTGGAAACAAGGATCTGGGGCCGGTTGGCTGCCGCCGTCAGGACACCGTAGGCCCGGGCAACAGCGGCTTCAATCTCGGCGGCGGGGGTGTCCTGGTCTACCACCAGGGCGGGTTCGTCGAGCTGGATCCAGCCGGCGCCCGCGGCGGACAGCTTCTGCAGCAGCTCTACGTATACCGGAAGGATGTCCTCAAGGCGGGACAGCGGTGCGAAGCCGGCCGGAGCCTCGTCCGAGGCCTTGGACAGGAGCAGGTAGGTGACCGGACCCACGATGTAGGGGCGGGTTTCGACGCCGTTTTCCAGGGCGAAGGCGAACTCGTCCACCTTGGCGGTGGAGGCAAGGGCGAAACTGGTCTCCGGACCTATTTCAGGCACCAGGTAGTGGTAGTTGGTGTCGAACCACTTGGTCATTTCCAGGGGCTGCTGGTCCTTGGTGCCGCGGGCCAGCGTGAAGTAGCCGTCGATGTCCAGCTGACCTTCAGCGTTGAGGAGCTTGCCGAAGCGTGCCGGAACAGCGCCCAGGTGCGCGGTGGTGTCCAGGACCTGGTCGTAGTAGGAAAAGGTGCCCGGCACTGCGGCGGCTTCGGTGAGGCCGAGTCCCTGCAGGCGCCTGGCGATGGACAGCTGGATGTCCCTGGCGGCCGCCTCCAGGGCAGCGGCGTCGATTTTTCCGGCCCAGTAGGCCTCAACGGCCTTTTTGAGCTCGCGGCGCCGGCCGATGCGGGGGTAGCCGAGGAGGGAGGCGGAGGGGAAGGGTGTGGCGTTGGTGGGCAGGGTGTTTTTGGGCATGGCGAAGTTCCTTGGGTCGAAGACGTGTGTCGAGTCCGGGGTTTGGCGCCCGCGGGCGAAGGTTGTGAAAGTGCTGGTCAGCCGGCGAGCTGGGCGGCGCCGGAGGCACGCCGGCTGCCGGGGCGGCTGCGCCGCGGAAGGGCCAGCTTGTCCAGCACCTCCAGTGCGCTCTGGTGCTCGTTGAAGGTGTAGATGTGGATGCCGGGAGCACCCGCATCAAGGGCGGCATTGGCGAGGTCGACGGTGGCGTCGACGCCGATGTGGAGCCGTTCGAGGTCACTGCCGGCCGCGGCGAGGCGCGCCATCAGCTGTGGTGCCGGCTCCACCCCGGTAAGCTCTCCCAGCCGTTTGAGCCGGCGGAGGCTGGTCAGCGGCATGACTCCCGGGATGATCGGGATGGTCACGCCGGCACGGCGTGCCCGGGTCAGCAGGTCCGCGTACTGCCTGGTCTCGAAGAACACCTGGGTGATGGCAAAGTCAGCCCCGGAGCGCTGCTTGGCCAGCAGCACCTCCACGTCGTGTTCCTCGCTGGGCGATTCAGGGTGCCGCGAGGGATAAGCGGCCACACCCACGGCGATCTTGCCGGCGCAGAGCAGGGCTGAACGGCGCTGCTCCACCCGGCGGATGAGTTCGATCAGGTCCTGGGCGTAGCGCAGGGATCCGGCGGCCGGTGCGCTGGCGTCTTTGGGAAGGTCGCCGCGCAGGGCAAGGATTCCGCGCACCCCGGTGTCCAGCAACTCACCGACGATGCCGGCGAGTTCCTGTGGGCTGTTGCCCACGCAGGTGAGGTGGGCAAGCGGCCGCAGCGTGGTTTCGAGCAGGAGCCGGTTGATGAGTTCGACGGCGGTGTCCCGGTTGGATCCGCTGGCGCCGTATGTCACCGAGACATAGTCCGGCTCCGTTGTTTCCAGCTCGCGGATGGTGGTCCAGAGCGTCTCCGCCGCCGCAGGCGAACGCGGCGGGAACAGCTCGTAGGACAGCGCCACCGGGGCGGTGTCGGAGAGGTTTGGGTGTGCGTCAATCAGGCTTGGTGGTGACATTTGCGTCCTTGGCTTTGGGCCATTGGGGTCCCCCGGCGAAAACGGAAGGGAGACCGGCAATGAATTGAGTTTGGGAACACGGAGGGACTCCACAAGGGACGCAGCCGCGACTGTTACGCCTTGCATGAAGTAGTCCGTGAGCAAATGTCAGGCCCACATGGGGGCACCCACACCCTCCGGAGCGGAGGATCGCTGACACGTTACCGCGGTAACTTGTATAAGACTTTAGGCGGCCACCCGGGGCGGGTTCAAGTCGGCGCCGAATTAAGACGCACTTTTACAGCCCGATTCTTCCGGCCGCAGAATTTCCTTCGCCAGTACCGAATCTACCAGGGCCGTTCGGGCGCGCTGCCGTCGTTGCTGTCCAGGTACTCTTCCCGTTCGCGTCCGCTGTTGCGCTCCCGCCCCGCCTGCCGTGACCTGTCCTGCAGCTGATCCAGCCGGTCCTGCAGCGCCCCTGCCGGCGTTTCCCCGGGAGATTTCCCGCCGGGCGCGGGCTTGGTGGATTGCCACGCGCCGAGCTTGGCGTCCAGCCGTTCCCCGGCCTCCGCCAAGCGGGTGCCCGTTCCTGCTGCCGCGTCCGCAGCTTGACAGCTTTCCGGTGCCTGGCCGGCCGCTGCCAGCGCCTCCCTGTAAAGGGGAAGGGCCGACGCCGGGTCCCCGGTAGCGTACGCCGCTTTTATGCGGTCCGACGACGTTGGCCATGGAAAGTCTGCCGGCTGGATTCTTTCGGGCACGCTGGTCGAAAGCACTGGATTTCCGCCTGGTGACGGTATTGGGCGGGCTGCCGGGCCGGCCGTGTCCCGCCTGTCATCCTATCCAAGCCCGGCACCACGAACCCCGGCAATGGGCACCCCTCCCCATGGGGACGGGTGCAGGTCTATCCTTTTGCCATGATTGAGCTTCCAGCCAGCTACAAGGAATATCTCGCCGGCAAGAGCCAGCACTTCGTCGATACGGTCCGGCCCGTGCTGATGCAGTCTGCGGCGGAAAAGCTGCATGGGGTCCGGGTGGTGAACAATCCCACCGGGCACCAGGCGCATCTCGATGACACCCTGCCTTTCGGCGTGGTCCTCGAGGACATCGACTAACCCCTGACGGCCCCCGAAAGGGCCAGGGCGTTGCCGGACCCGCGCGCCACGACGACGTAAAGTGCCAGGACCGGCACCGAATAGAGAATCGAGAATGCGGCCAGCTGGCCGTACGCCACTGCGCCGTGCTGGCCGAAGAAGCTGAAGATCGATACTGCCGCGGGCTGGCTGGACTCGGACAGCAGGAGGACGAACGGGACGAAGAAGTTCCCCCAGGCCTGGATGAACACGAAAATGAATACAACGCCCAGGCCCGGACGCATGAGCGGCAGCACAATGGCCCGCAGCGCTGCCAACCTGGAAGCACCGTCCACCCACGCCGCCTCCTCCAGGGCCAGCGGTACGCCATCCATGAAGTTCCTGGTCATCCAGATGGCCATGGGCAGGCTGGTTGCGGCCAGGAACAGCACCGTGGCGGGCATGGAGTCCAGCAGCCGCAGCTGCACGAACAATCCGTACACCGGGACCATGATGGCAGTCACCGGCAGGCAGGTCCCGAAGAGGATGCCGTACATAAAGGGCGTGTTGAAGCGGGACCGGTAGCGGGACAACGGGTACGCAGCCAGCACGGCAGCCACGACGGTCACCAGCCCGGTCCCGGTGGAGAGAAGGAAGCTGTTCCACAGTGGCAGGAACAGCAGCCCGGGCGTGAAGACCGCGGCGAAGTTCCCCAGGCCGGGCTGTTGGGGAACCCGAGTAGCGTGGCCGGCGGCCGGGTCAAGGGAACCGAAGACCAGCCACAGCAGCGGCAACACGAAACAGGCACCCACCAGCAGCAACACCACATCAGCCCAGGTACTGCCACGCGGTTTCACGGCCTCTGCTCCCTGAGCAGGCGGAGGTAGGCCGCGCCGAACACGCCGCCAATGACAATCAGGACAGTGGCCACAGCCGTGCCGTAGCCAATGTCTCCGAACTTGAAGGCCTCCTGGTAGGCCAGCACGGGCAGCGTGGTACTTCCGTTGGCAGGACCGCCGGCGGTCATCACCCAGATCAGGGTGAAGACAGCCAGGGTCTGCAGCGTCACCAGCATCAGGTTGGTGGCAATGCTTCCCCGGATCACCGGCAGGGTAATGTAGGCCAGCCGCTGCCAGGCGCCGGCGCCGTCCATCTGCGCCGCCTCGGTCAGCTCGGCCGGGACGCCGTTCAGTGCGGCGCGGTACACCAGCATGGAAAAGGCTGTCCCCCGCCAGACATTGGCCAGTACCACCGCCGCCATGGGCACCGTGTAGAGCCAGTCGGTCTCCGGCTGTCCCAGGCCGCCAAGGAGTTGGTTGAGCGTGCCGTCGCGGCTGAAAAAAGCATAAGCGGCGAACGCGGCCACGATTTCCGGCAGGACCCAGGCGGCAACGACGGCGGTGCCCACCGTTGCCGAGACAGCCGGACGTGCGCGCCGCATGAGTACGGCGAGGGCCAGCCCCAGCACGTTCTGGCCCAGGACGGCCGATCCAGCGACAAACAGGACCGTCAGCCCCAGCGACAGCGGAAAGACCGGGTCCTGCACCAGCCGCTGGTAGTTTTCCAGCCCCACCCATTCCGGGTTCCTGGCGTGCCGTCCCGTGAGGCCAACATTGGTCATCGAGGCGTGGAAGGCCCACAGCACGGGGCCCGCGAGGAACACGAGCAGCAGCACGGCCGCGGGCAGGACCGGCAGGTAGCGGACCACCTGCCGCCCCCGGTGGGTGGCGGCCAATGCTACTTCCGGATTGTCTTGTCCGCGCCGACTATCCCGGCCACGGCCGCGTCATAGTCGGCGGCCGCCTGTTCCGGGGTCCTCTTCCCGGTGATGACGGCCTCGGTGGCTTCCTGGACGGCAGCGGAGATCCGGGGGTAGTCAGACGTGGCCGGGCGGAACCTGGTGACGGACACCAGGCCGGAGACGTCCTTCACGAACGGATTCGCTGACTGGTAACCAGCGTCAGCGGCAACGTCCGAGCGGACGGCGATCTGTGAACTGGCCACGGTGAACTTCAGGGAGTTCTTGGCGTTGAGGGCCGTGGTGAGGAAGTTGAAGGCAAGGTCCGGCTGCTTGGTGTCCGCACCAACGGCCAGGGTCCAACCGCCGGACATGCTGACCGCCCCCGGGGCCCCGCCACTTTCCGTGGGGAATGGAGCCACGCCCATGTCCTGCGCGTAGCCCGGCCAAGCGTAGCTTCCGCCGGCCTGCCAGAACGACGGCGCGTAGGAGCCTTCCACGGTTGCCCCGAGCTTTGCTTTGGGGAACCACTCTCCAAACACCTTCTTCCAGATGTTCGGGTCCAGCGCGTCGGCCGGGGCGACCGCCAGGTGTTCCTTGTAGAGCGTGTCGAGGAACGTCAGCGAGTCCTTGAAGCCGGTTGAGCCGACGACCCACTTTTTCGAATCCTGGTCGTAGAGGGCCGCGCCGGTGCCGTACAGGAGCTCATAGAAGCCCTGCATGACCGTACCCTCGCCGGTGCCTTTGCCGGCGTACATGTTGAAAGGGATCACATCCGGCTCGGCGGCTTTGATCTTCCTGGCGGTGTCCAGGATGTCCTGCCAGCTGGACGGATGCCACGGCACGCTGATGCCTGCCGTCTCCAAAACCTTCTTGTTGTACCAGATGGCCCTCGTGTCGGTGCCCAGCGGCACCGCGTACGTGCCGCCGTCGTCCGCTTTGCCTGCTTCCTTGGCGCCGGCGTCGAACTTGCCCCAGTCGCCCCACCCTGCCAGGCGGCTGTCCAGCTTCAGGAGGTATCCGGCGTCGACGTCGGAGCGGACCTTGAAGGTGTCTTCGTAGAAGACGTCCGGAGCCGTCGAGGGTGACCGGAGGGCGAGTGCCAGCTTGGTTCCGTAGTCGTCGTCGTTGGCCTGGATGGGCTGCAGGTCGACCGTGACGCCTTGGTTTGCGGCTTCGAACTCCTTTTTTGCATCCTGGAGCATGCTGTCCAGGGCAGTGAAGGAGTCTGTCTTCTGATAGGCCACTTTGATGGTCTTGTTCCCGCCGCCCGGATCGGCGGGCGTGCAGGCTGCCAGGACCAGGGTGGCGGCAGCGAGGAGGGACAGCGTCCTGGGTGCGCGGCGAAGCATGCCCGTCAGCTTTCCAGCAGGAGACGCTGGGCCCGGGGCGCCAGGGTATGTTCAAGGACCAGTGAGGCGGCGCCGATGGCGCCCACGTCCTCCCCCACCCCCGTACCGACGACCTCGATGGGGTGGATCAGGCGGGCATCGCTGTTGGCGTCCAGGAGCGGCGGGACCAGTTCCAGGTAACGCTGCGCCAGGCAGGTCCAGAACGGGCCGCCGAAGACCACGCGTTCCACGTCCAGGGTGTTGGTGACCACCGAGGCGGCCCTCGCAACCAGTGTGGCGGACCTGTCCAGGATGGCGGAGGCCCCTTCATCTCCTGCGTACGCACGCGCACAGAGCTCGGAAAAGCTCTGCTGGATTTCGGCGGCGCTGCCGGCCGCAGGGCCTTCCAGGATTCCGGCCGCTTCCGCCTGCGCCACCAGGACCTGCGGGATGGCGGAGGATTTGACGCAGCCGCGCTGGCCGCAGTCGCAGGGTGGCCCATCCGGGTCCACGATGATATGGCCGATTTCACCGGCATTGCCGGACGTTCCCCGGACCACCTCATCGTTCAGGACGATGCCGCAGCCGATGCCGGTGCCCATGTACATGAAGATGAAGCTGCCGGCGCCGCTGGGGCCGCCCGCCCACGTTTCGGCGACGGCGGCGCTCGTAACGTCCTTGTCTACCAGGACCGAGTACCCGGTGGCCCTGGCCAGCGCGTCGCGCAGTTCCACCCGGTCCCAGCCGGGGAGCAGAGGGGGGTCCACCACGGTGCCGTTGTCCAGGTCGATGGGGCCCGGGGCAGCGACGCCGAGCCCTGCAATGCGGCTGCGGTCAACGCCGGAGTCTTCCACGAGCTGCGCGAGTTCCGCTGCGATGGTGGCGATGACGGCGGACGGATCGTTTCCGCCGGGTGTCTTGATCCGCGAATGCCGGACAACGGCACCCACGAGGTCCAGCACCACGAAAGTTGTTACTGCCGGGTCCAGGTGGACCCCGAGGGCATACATGCCGCCGGGATTCAGGCGGAGGATGGTGCGCGGCTTGCCTGGGCCAGTCCCCTCCTTGCCCGCCTCCACGATCAGGTTCTGGTCCAGCAGGCGCCGGGAAATATTCGAGATGGTCT
Organism: Pseudarthrobacter enclensis; assembly: GCF_030811655.1. Lineage (GTDB taxonomy): Bacteria > Actinomycetota > Actinomycetes > Actinomycetales > Micrococcaceae > Arthrobacter > Arthrobacter enclensis_A. The sequence continues at coordinate 145,373 of NZ_JAUSRE010000006.1, forward strand.
GCGGCGACAGGCCAACGATCTGGGCCAGCTCCACGCGGCTGAGGCCACCGGAAGTCCTGCGGATTGCGTCAAGGATGACGGTGAGGTTGAAGTCCCCCATCCTGGGCAAGTTGGTTCCGCGTCTCGGAGAGGATTGGCGGATCTCAGACACTGTGTCCCCTAAACGTCTTCGGCTACCTGTGATGGTGATGCTTTGAATCGTACGTTAAGGGTGCGCCGCCGCCCATATGTATGGCCGGCGGCGCGGCGCGGCATGCGTCTTCCCACGTCAGCGGGTGGGGCGTCTGCTCCGCGTGACGGTGAACTTCGCGTTCCGGCCCTCCACGTCTGTAGGCCCCACGAGCCGTTCCAGTGCCGGTACGTAGGCCAGGTGGCGGTTGAAGACCGTCCACAGTTCGCCCCCGGGAGCCAGTACCCGGCCGGCCGCCCCGATCATCTTCAGGCCGGCGCCGGCGTGGACGCCGGCGCCCACGTGGAAGGGCGGGTTGAGCAGCACCGTTTCCACGGTGCCGTCAGGGAAGGTGCTGAGCGCGTCGTCCTGCAGCACGGTAATCCGGTCTGCGAGTCCGTTGGCCCGCGCGGTGGCCAGGGCGGACTGCACGGCCGCCGCGGACTGGTCGGTTGCCGTCACTGAAGCGGCCGGGAACTGCCGGGCGTACATCGCGGCCAGGATGCCGGTACCGCATCCCAGGTCCACCGCATGGCGTGCGGGTTTCATCGAGGGCAGGAACGTCAGCAGGAAACGGGTGCCGATGTCCAGGCGGGGGCCGGCGAAAACAGCCCCGTGGGCCGCCACGTCCAGGTCCAGTTCCGCGAGATGCTCCACCACGGGAAAGCGGGGGGACGTTGTAACCTGCCTGGGGCCGCAGGCCAGGAGGATCCGGGATTTTTGCCGTGCGAGCTGCGGCTGGACGGAAACGAAGTACCGTTCGAGGACCGCGTTCATGCCCAGTGACATGTGTTTGACCCGGCCCCCTGCGAGCAGGCGGATGCCTGGTGCCGCATGCCGGGCCACCAGGGCGGCGACTTCCTCCAGTTCCGCAAGGGTTTTGGGGAGCTGCAGCAGCACAGTGTCTGCTTCCGCCAACAGTTCGGGACCCAGGGGCAGCTGGACGAAGCCATTCCCGGTATGGGCAGCATCAGTCGCGGCAGGGCCGGGTGGGTGGCCGTCTTCGCCAACCAGGGCAGCAGCATTCAGCCGCAGGGCCCTTTCGCCGGTGATCAGGTCCTGGTGCACCCGCAGCGACGCGGGGGCAAGCACCGCCGAAGCGCCGAGCGTCAGGGCGCCGTAGCGGTCCCCGATAACAGTGATTTTGCTGCCGGCGCGGCCCAGCTGCACGGCCGTCTCCAGCAGCAGCCGGTCCGTGGCATCCCAGGCCTGCAGGTTGGGGGCTTCGACGTCCGGGCGCCGGCGCAGGACCCGGAAAATGTCCTCCAGCGTGTTTGCTGCCACCGGTGTCATGCCGCCTTCTGTTGCCTTTGCCCGCCCCGGCTCCCGGGGCATCACCCCCACGTTACCGGTTCCACCCCTGCCGGCATTCCAGGCAGCCTCATGATCGCCGCCACTGCTGCCCGTCCGGCCCGGTTGGCGCCAATGGTGGACGACGACGGTCCGTAACCCACCAGGTGGATGCGCGGCTCGGCTGCCACCTGCGTCCCGTCCATGGCAATACCGCCGCCGGGGCCACGCAAGTGCAGCGGTGCGAGGTGTTCCAGTTCCGCCCTGAAGCCCGTAGCCCATAGGATGACGTCGGCCTTCAGGAGGCTGCCGTCGGCGCGGCAGACGCCGTCAGGTTCAATCGATGTGAACATCGGCTGGCGGTCCAGGGCGCCCCTGTCCCTGGCGTCCCGCAGCGCAGGTGTCCAGATCAGCCCGGTTACCGAAACAACGCTTTGCGGCGGAAGCCCCTGGCGGACGCGTTCCTCCACCAGCGCCACGGCGTCATGGCCGGCCCTGGCGTCGAACGGCCCGTCACGCCACACCGGTTCCCGGCGCGTGAACCAGCTGGTGGAGGTGACCAGCGAGATCTCCGCCAGCAGGCCGACGGCGGAGATGCCGCCACCCACCACGATGACGTGTTTGCCGCGGAACTCTTCCGCGGAGACGTAGTCGGCCACGTGCAGCTGCCTGCCCCGGAAAAGGTCCCGGCCCGGATAAATGGGCCAGAACGGACGGGTCCACGTACCCGTGGCGTTGATGACGGCCCGGGCGCTCCATTCGCCGTCGGACGTTTCGATCCGCAGCCGGCCGGCCGGATCATCGTCTTCCCGCCTGACGGCGCGGACGTTGACGGGCCGCCGCACGGAGAGGCCCAGCTGCGCCTCATAGGTTCCAAAGTAGCGGGTCAGGAAACGGGAGCTGGGCTCCGCCGGATCAACCTCAGGTTTGGGAATGCCCGGCAGGTCGCTGATTCCGTTCACCGTGGCCATGCTCAGGCTCTTCCAGCGGTGCCGCCAGGCACCGCCGGGACCTTCCTCCCCGTCGAGCACGGCGTAGTCAAGTCCCCGGCGCTGGAGGTGGTACGCGGCCGACAGGCCGGCCTGCCCCGCTCCGATGACCACCACATCGGTCCGGTCAGGAATCACTCCCCAATGATAGTCGCGGAGGCCCGCGCGGCCTTAGGGTGGGCGCATGGACAGTGGAACAGCGCCGCGGACGGGAACCGGAACCACAGGGCATGCGGCCCGGCTGGAAAGGGCTCTGGGGGTGGTCCTTGGCACCGGGCAGATACCCCTGCGGCTGCGCGCCTGGGATGGATCCGAGGCAGGCCCGGCAGATGCACCCATCCTGGAGTTCAGGTCCCGGAAGGCACTGCGCCGCATTCTGTGGTCGCCCGGGCAGCTGGGCTTGAGCCGGGCGTACGTTGCCGGTGACATCGATGCACCGGGTGACATCTTCGCGGCCTTCTCGGCGTTGAGCTCGGCCGGTAAGTTTTCCGAGCCCGGCCCCTTCCGTCCGCCGTCGGCCGCCGAGCTTTGGCTCCTGGTGCGTACAGCCGTCCGGCTGGGTGCGCTCGGTCCCAATCCCGCTCCCCCGCCCGAGGAGGCACGCGTCGCCAGGAAAGGCAGGATGCACTCCAAGGGCAGGGATGCGGCCGCCATCTCGCACCATTACGACGTCGGCAACGATTTCTACGCCCTGGTATTGGGGCCTTCCATGGTCTATTCCTGCGCGGTGTGGCCCCCGGACGGCGCCGGACAGTCTGCCAATGCAAAACCGGAGGACGGCTTGGACGCCGCGCAGGAAGCCAAGCTGGACCTGGTCTGCCGCAAGCTGGGCCTGGGGCCCGGAATGCGGGTCCTTGACGTTGGATGCGGCTGGGGCAGTTTCGCCATCCACGCTGCGGCCCGGTACGGCGTCAGTGTGGTGGGCGTGACGCTGTCCACTGAACAGGCGGTACTGGCGCGTAAGCGTGTTGCGGACGCGGGGCTGACGGACCGTGTGGAGATCCGGGTGCAGGACTACCGGGATGTTGGGGACGGGCCCTTCGATGCGATCAGTTCCATCGGCATGTCGGAGCATGTGGGGCGGGCGCAGACCCCTGCCTACGCCGCCGCGCTGTTTGGGCTGCTGCGGCCCGGCGGCCGGTTGCTGAACCACGCAATCTCCTGGAACGCCGGACCCACCAGCCCGGACCCGGATTCGTTCATCCCCCGGTACGTCTTCCCGGACGGCGAGATGATCAGCCTGGGCGAGATGGTGTCCGCCCTGGAGACTGCCCGGTTCGAGGTTCTGGACGTGGAGGCGCTGCGCCGGCACTACGCCCTGACCCTCCGTGCATGGGTCAGCCGGCTGGAGCAGAACTGGGAGCAGGCGGTACGGCTGGCCGGCGAGGGCCGCGCGCGTGTCTGGCGGCTCTACATGGCCGCGAGTGCCATCGGTTTTGAAAACGGACTGACCGGGGTCAACCAGGTCCTGGTGCGCCGGCCGGGCGGAGAGGAACCGCCGCTGCGGCGCACGGACTGGCTGTAACGGCAGCGCCCTCCTGCCGGGACGTAACCCGGCAGGAGGGCGGTTTATCCCCCGGGGGGCCTACGCCACCGGGGACGGGCCGCCGGGCTGGGTGTAGTGCTGGATCTTTTCGATCTGGACTACCTTCGGGTCGGTTTCGTCGGCCGCGTAGTCCGTGGGGCGCGTCATGTCCTCGCCCGTCCGGACCTTGAGGGCCCTCAGCACCAAAGTCAGGACGGCGGCGACCACCAGGTTCAGCGCAAAGGCTGATACGGCGATGTAGACGCTGATGTCCGTCCCGGGGATGGGAGCCACCGAACCGCCGAAGTGGGCCTTGGTGACCGGGTTGACCACGTTGTAGGCGGAAACGGTGCCGAAGATGATGCCGACCGCCCAGCCGACCAGCAGCGCCCAGCGGTCGAACCACCGGGTGTAGAGCCCCGCCACCACAGCCGGGAAGGTCTGCAGGATCCAGATGCCGCCCAGCAGCTGCATGTTGATGGCCGCCGACTGGTCCATGGCTATCACGAAGACCAGGGCACCCACCTTGACCACCAGCGAGACGATCTTGGACACTTTCGCCTCGGTCCTGGCGTCCACGTCCGGGCGGATGAAGTCCCGATAGATGTTGCGGGTGAACATGTTGGCCGCGGCGATGGACATAATGGCCGCGGGCACCAGGGCGCCGATAGCGATTGCAGCCAGGGCGATCCCGGCGAACCAGGCCGGGAACTGGTCAAGGAACAGCTGCGGAACCACCAGCTGCGGGTTGACTGAGCCGTCCAGGTCAATCGGCTTGGTGCCGGCCTGGATGGCCACGAAACCGAGCAGCGCAAGGAAGCCCAGCATCAGTGAATACAGCGGCAGGATGGCCGCGTTGCGGCGGATGGTGTTGCGCGCTTTAGAGGCCAGCACCGCCGTCACGGAGTGCGGGTACATGAACAATGCCATCGCCGAGCCCAGGGCCAGCGACCAGTACGCCGAGTAATTGGCGGCGCCGGGAATGAAGACGCCGGCCGGTTTGCCCGTGGCCTGGTTCACCGTGGCCAGTTTGCTTTGGGCCGACCCGAAGATGGTGTCCCAGCCGCCGAACTTGATGGGCAGGTAGATGACGGCCACGATCACGGCAAGGTAGATCAGCAGGTCCTTGACGACGGCGATCATCGCCGGCGCCCTCAGGCCCGACGTGTAGGTGTACGCGGCGAGGACGACGAAGGCCAGGATCAGCGGCAGGTCGGTCAGCAGCACGTTGCCGGAACTGCCCAGGCCCAGAACGGTCAGAACTGCCTTGATGCCAACCAGCTGCAGCGCGATGTACGGCATGGTGGCGACGATTCCCGTAACGGCAACAGCCAGCGAGAGCCACCGGCTCCCGTAGCGGCCACCGACGAAGTCCGCCGATGTTACGTAGCCGTGCCGGTGGGACACTGACCACAGGCGGCTCATGATGATGAAAATAATCGGATACAGCACGATGGTGTACGGAACGGCAAAGAAGCCGCTCACCGCGCCCGTCGCCCACATCGCTGCCGGTACCGCCACGAAAGTGTAGGCGGTGTAGAGGTCACCGCCCAGCAGGAACCAGGTGATCCAGGTGCCGAAGCCGCGGCCCCCGAGACCCCACTCGTCCAGGCTGTGCAGCCCCTCCACGTCCGTGCCCCGGCGCCACTTTGCCGCCAGGAAGCCCATCACGGCAACGACGACGAAGAGCAGCACAACAATGACCAGGGCAGTCCAGTTGATTTCGCGCCCGTTCATGGCCGGTCCCCTTCCAGTCCCGTTCGGGCAGAGGCACTCCCTGCCTGGGGCGGCCCACCGGCGCGGGCCTCGGCACGGCGTCGCCGGTCTTCCTTGGTGACGAGCCAGTAGGAAGAGCCGGTCAATATCGCCGAAACCGGCACCCAGGCCAGCTGGTACCAATAGAAGAACGGCATCCCGCCCAGCCGCGGCGCGTCAAAGGCATAGAGCTGGGGCAACAGCGGGAACAGTATGGCGGCGGCCAGCAGGATGCCGGCGCCGATATAGGGAGCGGGCCTGGCCGGTCCGCGGATGGCGGTATCGCGCGTCAGGCGCGAATCTTCGGGAAAAGCTTCGCCGTTCTGGCTGTAGCCGGAACCGTCTGAGTGGGACATCTGCGACCTCCTCGTCAGCCCATCCCGCGGCCGCCGCTTTGGATGAAAGCCGTCCGGAGGCGGGACGATGGTGCCCTCATTCACAGTTGTACCGCGCTTTGACCTGCGCCGGAAGGGTTTTGGCCCACTGGCGGTTGCCGATGGCAACAAAAAAGGGAACCATCACGTGGTGATAATTCCCTTTTTTGTGTACCGGTGGAGCTGAGGGGACTCGAACCCCTGACCCCCTGCATGCCATGCAGGTGCGCTACCAGCTGCGCCACAGCCCCGTACTTTTGTCGTTTCCGGCCGAATTCCCCGGAGCAACCTGACCAGAGTAATGCACTTTTCCGCTGGACGCCAATCGGCCTTCAGCCGGCGCGCCGTGGCCCTGAAGCACCCGCCACTGGACACTTCACCGGGGAACGCGGGGGAGTGGAAACAAAAAGTCCGCCGGAACCAGTGGTTCCGACGGACTTACCCGGTGGAGCTGAGGGGACTCGAACCCCTGACCCCCTGCATGCCATGCAGGTGCGCTACCAGCTGCGCCACAGCCCCGGATTGTTGCTGCTCTTGCGAGCCTCGTTCAGGGTCTCCCCCGAAGCAACTCAAATATCTTAGAACAGCAATTCCGAAAATTCCAAATCGGGAATATTCGCCGCCGGGCGCGCCCAGCTAGTCCGAAACTGCGGCAGCTTTAGCGGATGCGTCGTCGCCGAGCTGCAGGTCCACGACGGGGCAGTCCTTCCACAGGCGCTCAAGGGCATAGAAAACACGGTCTTCCTCATGCTGGACGTGGATCACGACGTCGGCGTAATCCAGCAGGACCCACCTGCCGCCCGAACGGCCCTCACGCCGAACGGGACGGAGGTCCTGCTTGGCGAGTTCTTCCTCGATCCCGTCCACGATGGCGTTGACCTGGCGTTCGCTGGGCGCGGACGCGATGAGGAAGACGTCGGCAAGTGCCAGGCGCTCACTCACGTCCATGGCCACAATGTCCTGGGCAATCTTGTCGGCGGCAGCTTTCGCGGCCGTACGGGCTATGGCAATGGACGATTCTGTTGCAGTCATGGGACTCCTTGTTTGGGTTAAGTGTTGAAGCCGGCAGCGCGCTGTGATGCGGGATCAGCGGGACATGCCGCTGACGATCAGGATGATGCCGGCAATGAGGGCCAGGATCCCGAACGCGAGGACGCAGAACTGAAGGACACGGTTCCGCCGGGCCCGGGTGAGTCCTGCGGTGGCGGCATCCAGTGGGTCAAGGCCGTACGCGGACCGGGCAGGCACCCTGGGAAGATCCTCGAAGAGGTCCTCGGACGGGGCTTCCGTGAGGCTCGCCGGACGGGCGGCCGGCTTGGGCCGCGTGGCAGCCTTGGCGGCAGCCTCCGCGCGGGCGATGACCTGCGAACGGCCTGTGGCGGAGGCGGCCGCAGACGGCTTGGGACGTGCCGGGGTTTTGCGTTTTCCAGCCCCCGGCAGCTTGGTCCCGGGCCGCGTTGTGACGGGTACATGGGAAGTGGCCGGGGGCTTCATCACGGGACGATCGACGCCGGGCACCTGGACGAACTCAAGAGGCGTCACCATGGCCAGGTTGTTGGCGGTGGAGGGGCCCGGTTTGTCAGCGGGAACGACGGGCCTGGCGGGGGCGGCCGGCGTACCGGCCTGTTCAGCCAGCTTTCGCCGTGCCATGGCCCGTCGGTTCAAGACTGCTGCCCGCTCGGCAAGGGCAATCTGCTCGGCCAGGTCCTCGGGGTCCACGGCTTCGGGATCGGGGGAAGCGCTCTGCTCCACCTTGGCGGTATGGTTCCCCGCCTGGGCCGCGATGAGCGCCCGCGCCTCCAGGGCCTGCTCCACCGTCATGCCATCCGGGGCGCCAAGGGGAGCCGCGGCCGGGGGCTCAGGTGCTTTCGTCGCGGCCGCGCTGCTTCCGGCCTCAGGCGCAGGGGCTGGAGGAGCGGCGGAGGGAACAACAGGGTTCGCAGCCGTGAGCGCCTGCTCTTTGAGTTGCTGCAGGCGCAACTGGCGGCGGGTGGGCGGCCCACCGGCAGAAAGCTGCCCTTCCTTTTCCTCAAGCTCCTTGAAGGTCCGCAGCGCGGCACGGTCGCGGGCCCGTATCTGGGAGGAACGCTGGGTGGAAGGCTGCTCCGGGGCGGGCTGTGCACGGGGCGGGGATGCGGCGCCGGCCGAACCGGCAGCATCCGGCCCTGCCGTCGCAGGAGCACGGCCAGCCGTGTGGTCGGCGGCAGGCTGGATCTGCTCCGATTCGGGCGTGGCAGGCTGCTGGGCTTCCCTGGCCTTCCGGAGTTCCCGGCGGCTGCGGATTTGTGGCTGTTCCTGACTCATTGAGGACTCATTCAGTACTGGCTGGTTCGCGTGCTTCGGAAGTTGGTTCCTCCGCGCCTTCGGGCGGGTCGGAATACAGGCCGTATTTGGCGATGTACTGCACTACCCCGTCCGGGACCAGGTACCAGACCGGGTTGTTCGCTGCCACGCGGGCGCGGCAATCCGTGGAAGAGATGGCCATCGCCGGGACTTCCAGGAGGCTCACGTCGTCGCGGCCCATGCCGTCAAGGACGTGCCCTGGCCTGGTGACTCCCACGAAGTGGGCCAGCGACCACAACTCGTCGATGTCCTTCCAGGAGAGGATCTGGGCCAACGCGTCCGCCCCCGTGATGAAGAAGAGATCTGCGTCAGGCCGCTGCGCCCTAAGGTCACGGAGGGTATCGATGGTGTAAGTGGGACCAGGACGGTCGACGTCGACACGGCTGACGGTGAAGCGCGGATTGGAAGCCGTGGCAATGACAGTCATCAGGTAGCGGTGCTCAGGCTCGCTGACCTGCTTATGGGACTTCTGCCATGGTTGCCCGGTGGGTACGAAGACCACCTCGTCAAGGTCGAATTCGGCCGCGACCTCGCTGGCCGCGACCAGGTGGCCGTGGTGGATGGGATCGAAGGTCCCGCCCATCACGCCCAGCCGCAGCCTCCCCCGGGCACCATTGCGGTGCAGGTTGTGGGAAATCTTAGTGGCCCTGCCCGCGATCGTGCTTGTTGGGGTGCTGCCGGTGCGGATCCGCGTGCTCGTCCGTGGGGGCGTGGCGGTTGCCCAGGTTGTTGTAGGACCAGGCGATGAACATGAGCACCACCAGGATCGCGAACATCGACACGCCGAAGACCCACGGCTCAGCCCACAGCGGCGCAGGCGCCTCGTGGCCGGATTCACCTGCGGCGGCGACGGACATGGCAATCTGCTGGAGCAGCATTTTCTCCCCTATGTTCAGGAATTTACGGGCAGCGGAACATTCCGCTGCTTTCCGGGTTCTGGTCTATGTTACCGCGTTGCTATGCGCGGACTTGGCCTTCACCCTGGACAATCCACTTCGTGGTGGTGAGCTCGGTCAGGCCCATGGGACCGCGGGCGTGGAGCTTCTGCGTGGAGATTCCTACTTCGGCACCAAGACCCAGCTCCCCGCCGTCGGTGAACCGGGTGGAAGCATTGACGATCACGGCGGCCGAATCGACTTCCGCAATAAACCGCTCGGCGTTGGCCAGGTCATTGGTGAGGATTGCTTCCGTGTGCCCGGTGGACCAGGTCCGGATGTGCTGCATGGCTTCGTCCATGCTGTCGACCATGGCCACGGCAAGATCCAGGTCCATGTATTCGGTGCCCCAGTCCACGTCTGTGGCCTCGAGGGTTTCGACCCCCGGCAACGCGGCCTTGATCCGGTGGTCCACGTGCAGGCGGACGCCGGCGCTGCGCAGGGCACCGGCAACTGCAGGCAGCACCGTTGAGCCGGAGTGCACCAGCAGGGTCTCCACCGTATTGCAAACACTGGGCCGCTGCGTCTTGGCATTGAGCAGGATCTCGACAGCCATGTTTTCGTCAGCCGATTCGTCGATGAAGATGTGGACGTTCCCCTCCCCTGTCTCGATCACGGGGACGGCCGAGTTGGTCACAACGGTCTGGATCAGGTCCCGGCCGCCGCGGGGAATCAGCACGTCCACCCTGCCGCGGGCCTTCATCAGGACGTTGGCACCGGGCCGGCCAAACTGGTCAACGGTCTGCACGGCGTCGGCAGGAAGGCCCACGGATTCCAGGGCCTCCCGAAGCACCCGCACCAGCACTTGGTTGGTGGCTTCGGCAGCGCTGCCGCCACGCAGGATCACGGCGTTTCCGCTCTTGAGGGCCAGGCCCGCAATGTCCACGGTGACGTTGGGACGTGCCTCGTAGATGGCTGCCACCACACCCATGGGCACATTGACCTGGCGGAGGCGGAGTCCGTTGGGAAGCGTCTGGCCCCGGACCACATTGCCCACGGGGTCCGGAAGGTTGGCCAGGTTCTCAAGGGCTGCCACCAGGCCGGCTACCCGGCTTTCGGTGAGCGTGAGCCGGTCAAGCAACGCCTTGGAGGTGCCGTTGTCCTTGCCGCGCTGGACGTCCATGGCGTTGGCGGCGAGGATCGCCTGCACATTTTCCTGCAGGGCAGCCCCCACGGCACGCAGGCCGCGGTCTTTCCAGGCCCGATTGGCGGTGGCCATCCGGCGGGACGCATGGCGGGACCGATCGGCGATGGCGTGCACGGCAGCTTCCACCTCTGCTGCGGAAAGCGCCACTTCAGCTGAGGCCGGTTCCGCTGAGGCACCCGGCTGCGCGTGGGCAGCAGTGGTTCCGGTATTTTCAGCAGCGTGCATCAGGGCTTCAGTCATGCTCCAAGTTTAGGCGAGCGGGCAGCTCAGACCAGCACCAGGTCATCAACATGAACAACTTCGCGGTCATAGCCGCTGCCCAGCTCCTCGCCGAGTTCCCGGGTGGACCGTCCCAGCATGTGCGGCAACTCCTGGGAGGAGTAATTGACCAGTCCCCTGGCAACAACGGTGCCGTCGGCACCGGCCAGTTCAACGGCGTCCCCAGGCTCAAAGTCGCCGTGCACTGCGGAAATGCCTGCAGGCAGCAGCGACGTGTGGTGGTGGCGTACGGCGCGGACGGCCCCTTCGTCCAGGACCAGGCGCCCCTGGACCGAGGCTACGTGGGCAAGCCACAGCAGGCGGACCGGCTTGCGGGAGCCGTTGACGGCGAACCAGGTGCCAACGTCCTCGCCGTTCAGGGCCGCGGCCGCGTTCGGCGTCGAGGTCACGAGGGCATGGATGCCGGAGCCTGCGGCCATGCTGGCTGCTTCCACTTTGGTCATCATTCCGCCGGTGCCCACACCGGCCTTGCCCGCCTTGCCGATGGACACGCCCTCGAGGTCGTGCGGACCGGTGACCAGGGGGATGCGTTTGGCACCCTGGGCAGGCGGCCCGTCATACAGGGAGTCGACGTCGGACAGCAGCACGAGGGCATCCGCGCGCACCAGATGCGCCACGAGGGCGGCGAGCCGGTCGTTGTCGCCGAACCGGATTTCGTGGGTGGCCACGGTGTCGTTCTCGTTGACGACGGGGACCACTCCAAGGTTCAGCAACCGGTCCATGGCGCGCAGTGCGTTGGTGTGCTGGCTGCGGCGCATCAGGTCCTCGGCCGTAAGCAGGACCTGGCTGACCGTGACGCCATGCGCCCCGAAGGCCTGCGTGTACCGCGCCATGAGCAACCCTTGGCCGACGCTGGCGGCGGCCTGCTGGGTTGCCAGATCGCGGGGCCGCTTGGCCAGGCCCAGCGGCGCCAGGCCGGCGGCGATGGCGCCGGAGGAAACCAGGATGATCTCGGCGCCGGCGTTGCGTTTGGCCGCCAGGGCGTCAGCGAGGGCCGTGAGGGACTCTTCCGAGATGCCGCCCTTGATGCTGGTGAGCGAGGATGACCCCACCTTCACCACGATGCGGCGGGCACCGGCCAGCGCGCTTCGGTCCCCGGCAGAAACGCCCGGGTCCGCGGTCATGCCCCTAGAGGTCATCGTCCGCTTCCAGTCCGCTTTCCTTCAGCGGCTGGGCAGCCCGACGTGCGCTGACGGACTCAGTCCAAATTCCTGCCCGCCGCTCAGCTTCAAGCTCGGCACGGGCGGCAGCCTTGGCATCCCGGCGCTCCTGCTGCTCTTCGCGCTTCTGGCTTCGGGTGGGCCGGTCACCTATGTCCGCGAAGCGTGGATCCGTACCGCGCGGGGAAGCCAGCAGTTCGGCGCCTGCCATCATGGTGGGCTCCCAGTCGAAGACGACGCCGTCGTCTTCGCCGATGACCACGGTGTCGCCGGGCTTTGCCCCCTGCTTGAACAGCTCGGTTTCAACCCCCAGCTTGGCGAGGCGGTCCGCGAGGTAGCCAATGGCTTCCTCATTGGTGAAGTCGGTCTGCTTGACCCAGCGCTCCGGCTTTTCGCCGAGGACGCGGAACAGCGGCTCCAGGTTCTTCTCCTCGCGGCGGATCTTGAACCCGGTTTCGTTGACGGCGCGCGGCCGCAGTACGACGGGCTGGACCTTGGGCGGCGCGGCAGCAACGGCGTCGCGGGCGGCCTTGACGATTTCCGCCATGGCAAAGCCCAGCTGGCGCAGGCCCTCATGGCTGGTGGCGGATACCTCGAAGACGCGGTAGCCACGCGATTCGAGTTCCGGGCGCACGAAGTCCGCCATGTCCTTGCCGTCCGGCAGGTCCACCTTGTTCAGCGCAACCAGGCGGGGGCGGTGGTTCAGGGGAACCACTTCGCCGTCCTGGCCAGCGTAGCTCATGTCCACGGCGTACTTTTCCAGCTCCGCCTCGATGATGGCGAGGTCCGAGAGGGGGTCGCGGTCCGATTCAAGGGTGCCGCAGTCCAGCACGTGGACCAGGGCGGCGCAGCGTTCAACGTGGCGCAGGAAGTGGTGGCCCAGGCCGCGTCCCTCGCTGGCGCCTTCGATGAGCCCGGGAACGTCGGCGATGGTAAAACGCACGTCTCCCGCCTGGACTACCCCGAGGTTGGGAACCAGCGTGGTGAAGGGGTAGTCGGCGATCTTGGGGCGGGCAGCGGACATGGCTGCGATGAGGCTGGATTTCCCGGCGGACGGGAAGCCCACCAGCGCGATGTCCGCAATTGACTTCAGTTCCAGGACGATGTCGCGGGAGTCGCCCTCGATGCCGAGCAGCGCGAAGCCGGGGGCGCGGCGTTTTTGCGAGGAAAGGGCAGCGTTGCCCAGGCCGCCCAGGCCGCCTGCGGCCGCCACGAACTCGGCACCTTCGCCGACGAGGTCAGCCAGGACCTCACCGTCCTTGGTCTTGACCACGGTGCCGTCCGGCACGGGCAGCACCAGGGTTTCGCCGTTTTTCCCGCCGCGCCAGTCACCCATGCCGGGGCCGCCGTTGCTGGCGTGCCGGTGGGGTGCGTGGTGGTAGTCCAGGAGGGTGGTGGTCTGGTGGTCGACGCGAAGGATCACGTCGCCGCCGTTGCCGCCATTTCCGCCGTCGGGGCCGCCCAGTGGCTTGAACTTCTCACGGTGGACGGAGACGCATCCGTGGCCGCCGGATCCGCCGGATACGTGCAGGACTACCCGGTCTACAAAGCTGGCCACGTGGATCTCCTCGAGTGGTGTCTGTGTGGGCGTCCGCGGACGCCACATCGATTGTAATGCGCTTAAAAGAACAGTGGAGCGGACCCTCAGGCCCGCTCCACCGCTTCAGAACCGGTTGTTACTCTGCAGCTGCAGCAGCAACGATGTTGACTACGCGACGACCGCGGCGGGTGCCGAATTCAACGGCGCCCGGGGTCAGGGCGAACAGGGTGTCGTCGCCGCCACGGCCAACGCCGGCGCCCGGGTGGAAGTGGGTGCCACGCTGGCGGACGATGATTTCGCCTGCGGAAACTACCTGGCCGCCGAAGCGCTTGACGCCGAGGTACTGAGCGTTGGAATCGCGGCCGTTGCGAGTGGAGCTCGCGCCCTTTTTATGTGCCATCTGAAATGCCTGCCTTTAAATTCTGGGGAATCTGTTGAAATACCTGAACAGTAACCGGTGGTTACTTGATGCCGGTGATCTTGACCTTGGTCAGTTCCTGGCGGTGACCCTGGCGCTTCTTGTAACCGGTCTTGTTCTTGTACTTCTGGATGACAATCTTAGGACCACGCAGGTCCTGGAGGATTTCAGCCGTAACAGTTACCTTGGCCAGGTCAGCGGCGGCGGAGGTGACCTTGTCACCATCAACCAGGAGCAGTGCGGGCAGCTCGATGGTGCTGCCGGCTCCACCGGCGACGCGGTTCAGGGTAACGAAGTCTCCAACGGAAACCTTCTCTTGGCGGCCGCCTGCGCGGACAATCGCGTACACCACTTGGGAACTCACTTCTCTCGACGTTTATTACAAAATTTGCGTGCGGAACCGACATGCTAAAAGCCTGGGTTCCCGCTGTGCCTCAACGCCGTGGGGTCATAACCCAAGTGTTGGCGTAAGCACCGAAGATCCAGAATACGCTAAATCCGTCTTCGGCCGCAAATGAGGCTGGTTCCGGCGGGCCGGCTGTGGTAAGAACCACAGGGCCGGCAGACTGCACCGCAACCGCGCCCCTCCATAATAGCGGCGGGCCGGCCTGCAAACGTCAGGAATGCAGCCTCGGCGCGTCGAAGAAAGCCACCTCCAGGCGGCAGGACTGTTTGAACGCGGTCAGCATCGCTGCCCTCTCCTGCGCAGAGGCGTTCCGTCCGGCGGCGTCAACGATCGATATGGCCCGGCGGGTGGCCGCGGCAAACGCCTCATCCGCATAGGTGCGGAGCCACGAGGCGTAGGCGTGCCCGTCAGGCTCACCGGCGGCAACGAACCGCGCGTGGAGCTTCTCCCCCACCTCGGCGTAGAGCCAGAAACAGGGCAGGACGGCGGCAGCCAGGACTGCATAGCTGCCCGATGCCGACGCCGCGGTGAGGTGGTCCACGTATGCCTTTGTGACGGGGCCCAGTCCGCTCTGCGCCGGGCGGGTACTCAGCCAGGAGCGGTGGAGTTCCGATTCCACCTCGAGGCACTGCTGTGCGGAGCCGGCCCAGAACAGCTGCTCGGCTTCCGATGGTGCGAGGGCGCTGGCCCGGGCCAGGACCCTGGAGTAGCCGTTGAGGTAAAGGGCGTCCTGGGCCAGGTAGTAGGCGAAGTCCTTCTCCTCAAGCTCGCCCGAGGCCAGGCTCCGGATAAAGTCCAGCGCGTAGATGTCGTCGAGGTCCTGTTGGGCTTCGTCCCACAGCCGGGCAGCGAAGCCCCCTTCATGAAGGGCGGGCCGCAGGTGGTGGAAGTGGTGCACGGGTCCGTTCCCGTGGCCCACCTCCAGCTCTCCGGAGTTCTCAAGCGCACCGGCGAGCCAGGGCTTCACGGTCCGCAGCGACGCTTCCCAGTCGCCCACCCGGGCCTGCACGGTGGCCATCGCAGAAGACAGGGAGCAGCCGGTGCCGTGGCTGTTGCGGGTGGCAATCCGGTTGCCCCGGACTTCCACCACGTCCTGTGCCAGCAGGCCTGAGGCGTTGACCAGCGCGTCAGGGCAGTCCGTCCCCGCCAAGTGGCCGCCCTTCACCAGTACCGTGGCTCCGGTGGTCTTCGCCAACTGCTTCCCCTGGTCCAGGGCCGCGTCCCAGCTCTCCGCCGGCTCCGCCCCCACCAGCATGGCAAGCTCGGGCAGGTTGGGGGTAATGAGATGGGCAAGAGGCAGCAGTTCCCGGAGGGCAGCTTCGGCGGATTCCTTGAGCAGGCGGTCACCGCTGGTTGCCACCATCACCGGGTCCAGGACCACGACGGCGGGACGTACTTTCTCCAGCCAGCCGCGGACAGTGCGGATTACCGCTTCATCTCCCAGCATGCCGATCTTGACGGCGTCGATGCTGATGTCGTCGCTGACGGCGTCCAGCTGCTGCGCCAGGAACGCAACCGGGGGAACGTGCACGGCCTGCACCCCCCGTGTGTTCTGTGCGGTGAGGGCCGTAATCACGGCCATGCCATATCCACCGTGGGCGGCGATGCTTTTCAGGTCTGCCTGGATCCCTGCTCCACCCGAGGGATCGGAGCCCGCGATGGAAAGCACCCGCGGAACGTCGCGGCCCACGGGCGCCCCCGCAGGAGCACCCGGTACGGCCGGCAGGGTCATGGAAAGGGTCGTAGACAAGAGACATCCCTTCGCCGGTGCTCGGACAGGTTCAACGGGTCTGGATCTCAGCCGGCCTTCTGCTCGGCACCCCGTGTCGAGGTCCAGCCTAGCCGCTGGCGCGCATCCGGAAAAAGGTGACAGCCCCTTCCCTGCACCCAGCAGAAATCCCCGCCCTGCGGAGAGTTCCCCCTGTACTTACAGGGGGAACTGTCCACAAAACGGGGACTCCTGGCTGTTTCTGTGCTGCTGTCCGTTCCGGACGTGTGGCTTACAGCTCCGAAGCGGGCACACCGACACCGAGGATGATCGGTTCCTCGGCGGCCTTGCCCACCTCAGCCGACGGAACAGCGGTCTCCGGGGCCTTGGCCTCGTGGGAGTGGCCCGACGCGGTCGCCTGGACACTCTCGTGGTGCTGCACCGCGGTCTCGTTGGCGGCGCCCTGGGCACGGCTGGCAGCGCGGTGGCGGCGCGGCCGCCGCTGCCGGGACTGCTCCAGAGTGTGGTCCGAATAGTCCTTTTCAGCCGGAGCATCAACGGTGGCGCGCGCTTCCCCTCCCCCGGCAGTCCGCCCTTCCGGTGCCGGCTGGTCAGCTGCAGGTTCGGCGCCCGTCGGGGCAGCGGCGGCCTTGCCGGGTGCATCCTCGACAGAGGATGCGGGCTGGCCCAGGTGGGCGAACGCTTCCGCGAGCCGGTCCAGGGTCAGGGCCGGCTTGGGGTGGTGCTCCTCCGCGTGCTCCACGAAGGGAAGCGGGACTTCCTCTCCCCCGAAGGTCAGGACAGCCGCCGGTCGGGCCGGGGCGTCGGCGTCGTGCTTCTCCTCCATGGGTGCAGGCGCAGGCGGAGCCGGTGGCACCTGCCGGGCAGCCGCCACCTCATCGTCGTGCAGATGGGCGGCATGGGCAGCAGCCGCGATGTTTGCCAGGGCAAGCCGGGTGGCTTCTGCCTTGGCGTGCCGCTCCGCGTCTGCCGCCTCCGGCAGGACCGTGTGGACCTGCACCGCGGGCACCGGCGCAGCCTCGGGCTGCTGGCCGCCGCGTCCGCGCCGGCGCTTGCGCTCGGAACGGGGTCCCTGCTGGGCGTTGTCGGTCCGCTGCGCCTCGGGGCGGTGCACTTCGGCCCGCGGTTCGGGGCGGCTGTCGGTGCGCTGGACGTGGTGCTCGGCGGCCACGATGTTTGCGCGGCGGTGTTCCACCGGATCGTCGTGGGTGACGACGCCGCGGCCGGCGCAGGCCTCACACTGCTCGCCAAAGACTTCCAGCAACCCGGTGCCCATGCGCTTGCGGGTCATCTGGACAAGGCCCAGCGACGTCACTTCGGCCACCTGGTGCTTGGTCCGGTCCCGGCCCAGGCACTCCACCAGCCGGCGCAGGACAAGGTCGCGGTTGGATTCGAGGACCATGTCGATGAAGTCGATGACGATAATGCCGCCGATGTCGCGCAGGCGCAGCTGGCGCACCACTTCTTCGGCTGCTTCGAGGTTGTTCTTGGTGACGGTTTCCTCGAGGTTGCCGCCGCTGCCGGTGAACTTGCCGGTGTTGACGTCCACCACTGTCATGGCCTCGGTGCGGTCGATCACCAGGGACCCGCCGGAGGGCAGGAAGACCTTGCGCTCAAGGGCCTTGTGGATCTGTTCGTCGATGCGCCAGGCGGAGAAGATGTCCTGGTCCTTGGTCCACTTCTCGAGCCGCCCCACCAGGTCAGGTGCCACGTAGGTGACGTAGGCCTCGATGGTGTCCCAGGCTTCCTCGCCGGAAACGATGAGCTTGGAGAAGTCTTCGTTGAAGACGTCTCGGACGACCTTGATGGTCAGGTCCGGTTCGCCGTACAGCAGTTCCGGAGCCAGGATCTTGGTGGACGCGGCCTGGCTTTCGATGCCTTCCCACTGGGCGCGCAGCCGGTTGATGTCGTGCGTCAGCTCTTCCTCGGAAGCGCCCTCGGCGGCAGTACGGACAATGACGCCGGCGTGCTCGGGCAGGCGGTCCTTGAGGATGCGCTTGAGCCGGTTGCGTTCGACGTCGGGCAGCTTGCGGGAGATGCCCGTCATTGAGCCGCCGGGCACGTAGACCAGGTAGCGTCCGGGAAGCGAGATCTGGCTGGTCAGGCGGGCACCCTTGTGGCCCACGGGGTCCTTGGTGACCTGGACCAGCACGGTGTCGCCGGACTTGAGCGCGTTTTCGATGCGGCGCTGCTTGCCCTCGAGGTTCACGGCTTCCCAGTTGACCTCGCCGGCGTAGAGGACGGCGTTGCGGCCCCGGCCGATGTCGACGAATGCAGCTTCCATTGACGGCAGCACGTTCTGCACCTTGCCCAGGTACACGTTGCCGATCAGTGAGTCCTGCTGGGTCTTGGACACGAAGTGTTCTGCCAGGACGCCGTCTTCGAGGACGGCGATCTGGATCCTGTCGTCGCGCTGGCGAACGATCATCTGGCGGTCGACGGACTCCCGGCGCGCCAGGAACTCTGCCTCGGTGATGACGGTGCGGCGGCGGCCGGTGTCGCGGGATTCACGGCGGCGCTGCTTCTTGGCCTCAAGCCGGGTGGAACCCTTGACGCTGGTCACCCGGTTGCTCACCGGGACTTCGCTGACAGGTCGCGGTGCACGGACCCTGGTCACCGTGTTGGGGGGATCGTCATCTCCGCCGCCGGTCAGTTCAAGGTCCTGGTCACCGCGGCGGCGGCGACGGCGGCGGCGGGAGGTCACCCCGTCCTCCACCTGCCCGGCGGTATCCTCGTCGGCCTCGTCTTCGGTGTCAGCCTCCGCGCCGTTTTCAAGGTCCTCGTCGGTCCTCTCGCCGGTCCGGCTGCGGCCCCGGCGGCCACGGCTGCGGCGCCGGCGGCGGCTGGAGGAGTCGTCGGTGTCTTCGGTCTCCTCCTCTTCAGGCTCCTCTGCGGCGGCCGCGGCGGGGCGGACAACCGTGCTGAGGTCCGGGGCCTGGAAGAGCACTGAGGTGGGCGACGCGGGTTCCAGGAAGAGCGAGCCAAAGGGGCTGGCGGGCGCGGCGGTTTCTCCGGCCGGAGCGGCCGCTGGTTCCCTGTCCTGCTTCGCAGCCTCTGCGGCGGTGGGCTCCTGGGTGGCCTGCTGCTCACCGGCATCCGGGGCGGCGGGTTCCTGGGCGGCGGTGGCTGCCTGGACGGAGCCGGACTCCTGCTCCCCGGCGTTCGACGCTATGGATTCAGCAACGACAGCTTCCGCCTCGTTGGCTTCCACCACGGGGGCCGCAGCGGGGGATGCAACCTTGCGGGTGGCGACCCGGCGGCGGCGAACGGGTTTGGTTTCAACGTCGGCCGCAGGTGCCGGAGCAGATGCAGCACCGGGCTCCTCAGCGGCGGGACTGTCAACAACGGCAGCGGCGACGGCGGGGTCTGCTTCATCGGCGAAGGCGGGCAGGGGTTCGGCAGCGTCGACTTTTTTCCTGGCGCGGGTCCGACGGGCCGGCGCCTTGGGCGCCTCTTCCGACACGGCGCCCTCAGCACCGGTGGTGTCAGGGGCCTCTGAGCTGCCCCCGGCGGCCGTCACGTCTTCGCTGGTCTTTGGAGCCGCCTTGCGGCGCGTACGCGGGGCCTTCCTGGGTGCAGCAGCATCGGCGTCCGCTGCTGTGTCATTAACGGCCAGTTCCTGATCATTGTCCATATGTGGCAACACTCCTGCCCCTGACGTACCGCCACATCCGGCACCCATTGGGGCACATATTGTCAAAACCCGCAGGCGTTGACAGAAGTCAAGTGGATACTCCCAGGTTCGCACCGTCGTTGGGGTGCGGCAGCCCGTGGGAGCCGGTGGATGTTCTGAAAACCCGTTGTTCCACGTGCCACAACCAGGTGCCGCCCAATGGAGTCGCGGGTGTGCCGGAAGAATCCGAAGCCTGCCCTGCTCATCATTGGCGGTCTTGGGAACAAACCACCGGACCGGAGTCCGAATGTGGATCGGCTTCCAGCCACGTTCATTCTCTCATACCGCGGCAGGATCGCCGCGGAGGCAGGTGCTGCTGTTCCCGTTGCTGTGTGATGGCTCCAGCCGCCGGCGTTACAATCAGGCACAGGAGCACCGGACGAAAAGGACGCCACACCCATGCCCAGCATCTCCCCCGTCAGCGCCCAGGAACATGGACGGGCAGCCGATCCACAGGCCAGTGCTGCCGGAAGCCTTCCCCCCATGGCCCGGAACCGGCCTTTCGGCTGGCTGCTGGTGATCACCGGCATCACAGGCTGGCTTGCGTCGGGAACCCTGGTCCTGGAAAAACTCGAAGTACTTAAGGATCCCAACCACGCCACGGTGTGCGACGTGAATCCCTGGATTTCGTGCGGCCAGGTAATGCAGACGTGGCAGAGTTCCGTATTCGGCTTTCCCAACATGTTCATTGGGATTGTGGCCTTCGCCGTCATCATCACCGTGGGCATGGCCCTGCTCTCCGGGGCGACCTTTGCCCGCTGGTACTGGCTGGGGCTGCAGACCGGAGTCACGCTGGGCTTCGCCTTCGTTGTCTGGCTGTGGTCGCAGGCCCTGTACTCCATCCACATCCTCTGCCCGCTGTGCATGATCGTCTGGGCAGCCATGATCCCGCTCTTCGTGTGGACCACCATCAGGAACATCGCAGCCGGCGTCATTCCCGTCCCGGCAGGTGCGACCCGGCTCCTGGGTGATTCCGGCTGGATCCTTACCGCGCTGCTCTACGTGGCCGTCGTCGCCACCATCTTCTTCGCGTTCATCCAGGTGTTTGTGGGGACCTCGGGCTTCTAGCCGGGCGGCTCCCCCGGCGGATAAAAGATAAGGCCAATGTTCACAAGAACATTGGCCTTATCTGTCAGTTGGCAACGCTTTGGTCCACGCCACTGCGCGGGGCGCGACCGCCGGTTACTGGAACCAGATCTTGATCTCGCGCTCGGCGGAATCGGTCGAGTCGGAGCCGTGCACCAGGTTCTGCTGGACCTTCAGGCCCCAGTCGCGGCCGAAGTCGCCACGGATGGTGCCGGGGGCCGCCGTCGTGGGATCGGTGGTGCCTGCGAGTGAGCGGAAACCTTCGATGACGCGGTGGCCTTCGAAGATGGCCGCCACCACGGGGCCGCTGAGCATGAACTCCACCAGCGGCTCGTAAAAGGGCTTGCCCACGTGTTCCTCGTAGTGCTGCTCCAGCAGTTCACGGGTGGCGTCAACCTTCTTCAGCTCAACAAGGCTGTAGCCCTTGGCTTCAATACGGGCCAGGATGGCGCCGGTCAGGTTACGGGCGACGCCGTCGGGCTTGATCAGGACGAGGGTGCGCTCTGTAGTCACAACTGCTCCAATGGGTTGGTGGGGTTTCGGGACAAGTCTACGGGGACTGGGGCTGGGCCGGACCGGCAGCCTGGTCGGGGTGGGCGGCTTCCCATTCCGCCTGCTCGCGTGCTCGCTGGGCGGCCTCGCGGTCCAGCCGGATGCCGGTGCGTATGCCGTACCACCAGGCGAGGGCGAAGAGCGCGCCCACCAGGTACATGGTCGGTTCGATAATGCCCATGAGGATCAGGACCAGTTGCAGGACCCACCCCACACCGATTCCCCAGGGTCTGTTGAGGACCGCGCAGGCGGCGACCATGAGCACGCTGAGGCCGATGCCGACCCCGAGGATCAGCACCGGCGGAAACTCACCGCGGCGGAGGCCGAACACCGCCAGGGTGGCGAAGAACATGACGAACGCTTCGAGGAGCAGGACCGTTGAGGCGAACATGACCTTGGTGGAACGCCGCTTCTTCGGCATCCCGGGACGCCACTCGCGCTGTGCTTTGGTGAGTCTGGCCACGGTCACGCCTCCGTTTTTCCGAGCAGGATCCGCGCTTCGGCCACCAGCGTGATGGAGCCGGTGACCAGCACACCGCCGGACAGGTCCTCGTTGGCTTCGGCCCGTTCCACCGCCCATTCCAGCGCGTCGTCCAGTTTCTCGGCAATGTGGACATTGTCCTCGCCGAAGCCCAGCTCGATCGCCAGCTCAGCCAGTTCGGCAGCAGGAACGGCCCGGGGCGAGTTGGACTGCGTGAAGCAGTATTCGTCCGCTACCCCTTCCAAGGACTCCTTGAGTTCCCGGAGGATTTCCTCAGCATCCTTTTCCTTGAGCACGCCCACGACGGGAACCAGCTTGGTGAAGGTAAATGCTTCCTGCAGCGCGGCAGCGGAGGCCTTGATGCCATCCGGGTTGTGCGCGGCGTCCACGATGATCGTGGGGGCAGTCCGCACCACCTCGAGGCGCCCCGGGGATGTCACAGCCGCGAAGCCTTCCTGCAGGACCTCGAAGTCGAGCTCCTTCTCGCCGCCGAAGAATGCCTCCAGCGCGGCCACCGCAACGGCGGCGTTCTGCGCCTGGTGCGCGCCATGCAGCGGCACCAGCAGGTCCGGGTAGCGGCCTGCGATGCCCTGGATGGTGACCAGCTGCCCACCAACAGCGACAGTGCGGGACTCGACGCCGAACTCCACGCCTTCGAAGCGGAACGGCACACCCACTTCCTTGGCCTTTTCCAGCAGCACCTGGGCCGCGTCAAGGGGCTGGGCCGCGCTGATGAGGTAGCCGCCGGGCTTGATGATGCCGGCCTTTTCATAGGCGATGTCCGCCGTCGTATCCCCCAGCAGGTCGGTGTGGTCCAGCGAGATGGGAGTCACCACGGAGACCTGGCCGTCGCCCACGTTGGTGGCATCGGTGATGCCGCCCAGTCCCACCTCGATGATGGCCACGTTGACGGGCTGGTCGGCGAAGATGGCGAAGCCCAGGATGGTGAGGCACTCGAAGTAGGTCAGCCGCGGCTGGCCCTCAGCTTCCAGTTCGGAGTCGACGATCTGCAGGTAGGGCCGGATTTCGTCCCAGATCCGGACGAACGTCTCGTCGGACACGGGGTGGCCGTCGATGCTGATCCGCTCGGTGACCTTGGACAGGTGCGGACTGGTGTACCGGCCCGTGCTCAGGCCGTGCGCGCGGAGCACGGACTCGATCATCCGGGAGGTGGAGGTCTTGCCGTTCGTGCCGGTCACGTGGATGATCGGGTACGCCTTGTTGGGCTCGCCCAGCACGTCCATGGCACGGAACAGCGGCGCCAGGCGGGGCTCCATCTTGTTTTCCGGAGCCCGGCCCAGCAGTTCGGCATAAACGCTTTCAACCGAGAATTCGTCGGTCATGTCCTAGGCCTCCACTTTTTCCACCGCGACGGCGGGCTCGGACACATCGGCAGGTTCAGCGGCCAGGTCCACCGTCAGCGTCTCACCCTTGACAAGTTCAGCGTTGGCGAGCAGGGCATCCACCACGTTCTGCGCGGCGGTGACCGTGGTCCGGATCCGGTCGCTCACGTTGAGTCCGGCGTCCTTGCGTGCCTGCTGGATGGCGCGGACCATGTCGCGGGCCAGACCTTCGGCTTCCAGCTCCGGCGTGACCTCGGTATTGAGCACAACGAAGCCGCCGCCGGGAAGTACGGCAACAGCTGCCGAACCGCCGTCGGATTCTGCCACCACCGTCTCCAGCGTGTACTCCTGCGGCTCCAGCTGGAGGCCGCCGGCGGTGACCACGCCCGCATCGTCCACGGACCAGTCCCCGGACTTGGAGCCCTTGATGGCCACCTGGACATTCTTGCCCAGGCGCGGACCGGCGGCACGGGCGTTGACCACCAGCTTCTGCTGGATGCCGAACTCTTCGGGGGAAGCGGTTGCGGCGTCCAGCAGGCGGACGGACCGGAGGTTGAGTTCATCGGCGACGACGGCGGCAAAGCCTTCGAGTGCGCCCGCGCCGGGTGCCACCACGGTGAGTTCCTGCAGCGGCAGGCGGACGCGCAGGTTCGCTGCCTTCCGCAGCGAGGAGCCGGTGGAGCAGATCTGCTGGACCCGGTCCATGGCTTCCACCAGGGACGGGTTGGCCGGGAACAGGTCAGCGTCAGGCCAGTCGGCGAGGTGCACGGACCGGCCGCCGGTCAGGCCGCGCCAGATCTCCTCGGAGACCAGCGGCAGCAGCGACGCAGCAGCACGGGTGACGGTCTCCAGCGCGGTGAACAGTGCGTCGAAGGCGTCCTGGTCCTCGTCGAAGAACCGCTGCCGGCTGCGGCGGACGTACCAGTTGGTGAGCATGTCCAGGTAGCTGCGCAGCGAATCGCACGCGCCGGAGATGTCATAGGTGTCCAGTTGGCCGGTCATGGTGCGCACCAGGTCTCCGGTGTTGGCCAGGAGGTACTGGTCCAGCGTGTCCCGGTAGCCCTCATAGCGCAGCTTGGCGTCGTAGCCTGCACCGCCGTTGGCGGCGTTCGTGTACAGGGTGAAGAAGCTGTACACGTTCCACAGCGGCAGGATGACCTGGCGGACGCCGTCGCGGATGCCCTGCTCGGTGACGATCAGGTTGCCGCCGCGCAGGATGGGGCTGGACATCAGGAACCAGCGCATGGCGTCGGAGCCGTCACGGTCCAGGACCTCGGAGACGTCCGGGTAGTTGCGCAGGCTCTTGGACATCTTCTGGCCGTCGGAGCCGAGCACGATGCCGTGGCTGATGACGTTCCTGAAGGCGGGCCGGTCGAACAGTGCCGTGGACAGGATGTGCAGCATGTAAAACCAGCCGCGGGTCTGCCCGATGTACTCCACGATGAAGTCCGCCGGGTTGTGGGTGTTGAACCACGCCTCGTTCTCGAACGGGTAGTGCACCTGGCCGTAGGGCATGGAGCCGGAGTCGAACCAGACGTCCAGGACGTCCTCAACGCGGCGCATCACCGACTGGCCCTCTTCGGGGGTGCGGGGATCGTCCGGGTTGGGCCTGGTGAGCTCGTCGATGAACGGCCGGTGCAGGTCCACCTCGCCGTCCTTGTTCAGCGGCAGCCGGCCGAAGTCGGCTTCGATCTCCGCCAGGGAGCCGTAGACGTCGGTGCGCGGGTACTCCGGATCGCTGGACTGCCAGACGGGGATGGGGCTGCCCCAGAAACGGTTCCGGCTGATGGACCAGTCCCGGGCGTTTTCCAGCCACTTGCCAAACTGGCCGTCCTTGACGTTGCCGGGGATCCAGTTGATCTCCTGGTTCAGTTCGGACATCCGGTCCTTGAACTTGGTGACCTCCACGTACCAGGAAGACACCGCGCGATAGATCAGCGGGTTGCGGCAGCGCCAGCAGTGCGGGTAGCTGTGCTCGTAGCTGGCCTGGCGGACCAGCCGCCCCTGGGCGCGGAGCACCTGGGTGATGGGCTTGTTGGCGTCGAAGACCTGGAGGCCCACGATGTCGTGGAGGGCGCCGTGCTTGAACAGCGGCAGGAACTTTGCGCCCTCGTCCACGGAGAGCACCACGGGGATGCCGGCTTCCTCGCACACCTTCTGGTCGTCTTCACCGTAGGCGGGCGCCTGGTGCACGATGCCCGTACCGTCCGTGGTGGTCACGTAGTCGGCCACCACGAAGCGCCAGGCGTTTTCCATGCCGTACTTTTCGTTGTCGGCAAAGTCGTCCCAGAGCCGCTGGTACTCCAGGCCTTCAAGCTCCGCGCCGGTGTGGGTGGACATGACGGCGGCTTCCGCGTCCTCGAAGCTGTCGTAGCCCAGGTCCTTGGCGTAGCTGCCCAGCAAATCCGCTGCGAGCAGGAAGCTGCCCGTGACCGGGGCGTCAGCGGAGGCTGCCTTGATGCCGTTGGGTCCGGCGGGCAGCACAACGTAAGTGATGGAAGGCCCGACGGCGAGCGCGGCGTTGGTGGGCAGGGTCCAGGGGGTGGTGGTCCAGGCCAGGGCCTGCACTCCGGCGAGTTCCTTTGACAGCTCCGACGCGCCCGCGCGGATGGGGAACGTGACGGTGACGGTCTGGTCCTGGCGGTTCTTGTACACATCGTCGTCCATGCGCAGCTCATGGTTGGACAGCGGCGTTTCGTCCTTCCAGCAGTAGGGCAGGACGCGATAGCCGTTGTACGTCAGGCCTTTGTCGTGCAGCTGCTTGAAGGCCCAGAGGACCGACTCCATGTACTCGACATTGAGCGTCTTGTAGTCGTTGTCGAAGTCCACCCAGCGCGCCTGGCGGGTGACATAGCTACGCCATTCATCGGCGTACTTCATGACCGATGCCCGGCAGGCGTCGTTGAACTTGTCGATGCCCATGGCTTCGATCTGGGTCTTGTCCGTCATGCCCAGCTGCTTCATGGCTTCAAGCTCGGCAGGCAGGCCGTGGGTGTCCCAGCCAAAGCGGCGTTCCACGCGCTTGCCGCGCTGAGTCTGGTAGCGGCCCACCAGGTCCTTGGCGTAGCCCGTAAGGAGGTGGCCGTAGTGCGGCAGGCCGTTGGCGAAGGGCGGGCCGTCGTAGAACACGAATTCGTTGCTGCCCGGCTCGCCGCCGGGAACGTCGGCACTGCGCTGGTCGATGCTGGCCTGGAAGGTGCCGTCCTGGTCCCAGTACTTCAGGATGTGCTCTTCGATCTCCGGAAACTTCACGGAGGCGGAAACGCCGCGCGTGCCACTGGCGGAGGCTGAGGCCTTGGGGTAAAAAGTCATTCTCGACATCCCGGGTTGAGCTTGGCGAACTGCGGGCTTGCGCCTTTCGTTCCGATCAGGATGCGAGGACGGCTGCCGTGCTGTCCCAAAACTGCACGCCCACCGCGGTACCACCTCACTTACCGGCGCTGCCGGTTCCCTTGGGGAACCGCCCTGCACCGGCCACTCATTTACTGCTGTAACGGGCTTACCCGTCCGGTTCTACTGGCGCCGCGCGCCCTTGTACGGGGCGCCCGTGCGTTCTTCCGGAAGCTCACCGGTGATTGCCGGGTCATAGCCACACCAGAGTCTACTATCGCCGCAGCGCCAGTGCCATTCAGGGGACGGTTGCTGGGGGCTGACGCTTCCCGCGCTCAATGCCTAGACTCAGCTCATGACAGCTCCCGGGCGTTCGGCGGCAGCCAGGCGCCTGGCTGCCGTGGGCAGATGGCTGTTCTTCCCCGTTGTACTGCCGGTGGCAGTGGTCTCAGCCCTGCGCGGGCTGCCCGCCGACCTGCCCGTACTGGGGGTCCAGCTCGTGGCGTTCACACCCTGGCTCGCAGTGCCCGCCGCCGCGGCACTGCTGCTTTCCTTCCTGGGACGGCGCCGCTGGCAGCAGGTGCTGGCCGCCGCCCTGGCCGCGTGCCAGGCGTTCTGGCTCTTCCCACTGGACGTCCGGGAGCCCGCTGCCGAAGCTGCCGGCAAACAGATCACGCTTGTCGCCATGAGCATCAATGCGGAGTTGGGCGGCGCAGACGCCGAGGGCATCGTGCGACTGGTCCGCGACCGGCATGTGGACCTGCTGGCGGTCGAGGAGTACACGCCGGAACTGTCCCGACGGCTCGCGGCCGCCGGGCTTGACGGCCTCCTACCCCACCGTGACGCCCATCCCAGGGCCGGCGCAGGCGGGACGGCCATCTACACGTCGTTCAGCATGAAGGAGACCGGAGTGCTCCCCGGTACGCAGTTCACCATGCCAGTGGTCCGCCTGGACCTCGGCGACGGAAGCGGCACCGGCCTTCGCGTTGTGGCCGTCCATACCCTGGCCCCCGTGGGGGACGGCCTCGGCCAATGGCGGCGTGACCTGGCCACGGTGGCCAGGTCGGACAACGGTTCAGGCCCCCTGCTGCTGGCGGGTGACTTCAACGCGACGTACGACCACCGGGAGTTCCGGGCGCTGCTGGCCGGAACCGGCGGCAACCGCGCCCTGGTGGACGTGGCCGCCTCGCTGGGCGACCGGCTGGTGCCCACGTGGCCCATGCGCGATTACCGACTGCCGGGGATTGCGCTTGACCATCTGGTGGCCAGTCCCGACATCAAGGGCTCCGAATACACCGTCCAAAGGGTGGATGGGACGGACCACGCCGCAGTTATAGCAACGCTCCATGTCCAGGTGCCCTAGCTTTTCCTGATCAGCTTGTGGGTGCCGGCCTGCGCCACTGGCCGGATGACGATCTGGTCCAGGTTGACGTGGTGCGGGAGTGTGACGGCGTAACGGACCACGTCGGCCACATCCTCCGCAGTCAGTGGCTTCTCAACGCCCTGGTACACCTTGCCGGCCGCCTGTGCGTCCCCCAGGCGGTTGAGCGCGAACTCCTCCGTCTGCACCAGTCCCGGCGCCACCTCGATGACGCGGACGTTGTGATCGGCTTCCTCAAGCCGGAGGGCGTTGGTCAGGGCGTGCTGGCCGAACTTGGCTGCGTTGTAGCCTCCGCCGCCTTCGTACGCTTCCAGGCCCGCCGTTGAGGTCAGGTTCAGCACGGTGCCCTCGCCGGTGGCGCGCAGCATGGGCAGGAAGGCGCGGGTGAGCTTCATGGTGCCCAGGACGTTGACGCGGTACATCCATTCCCAGTCCTCCGTGGTGGCGTCCCCCACTTTGTCAGCTCCCCGGGCGCCGCCGGCGATGTTGATCAGGGTATCGATGCCGCCAGCACCGGTGACCTGCGCGAGAAGCCGGGACACGTCGTCGTCCTCCGCAATGTCTGCAGGAATGGCGACGGCGCCCGTGTCCCTTTCCAGGGCCGCGAGCCGTTCGGCCCGTCGCGCCACGGCGAAGACCGTCCACCCGTCGGCGCGGAGCGCACGCACTGCAGCCTCGCCGATTCCGCTGCTCGCGCCGGTTACCAATGCTGCCTTTTTCTGCAATTCCTCAGTCATGGCACCACCCTAGCCGGATCAGTCGGCGGCCAGTCCCACGAGGTAATCAAGAAGGACGCGTGCATTGTTGGCATCGGTATCGCGGGCGGCGTAGAGGAGGGTGACCCGGGGATGGCCGGCCGACAGCTCCAGGAGCGTCTCTACGGCAGGATTGGTGCCCAGTTCCGCCCGGTAGCGGTCGCTGAAGTCGGCAAACCGCTCCGGGCGGTGGTTGAACTCCTTGCGCAGCTCCGTGGACGGTGCCACGTCCTTGAGCCAGAGGTCGACGGCGGCGCCCTCCTTGGGCATCCCCCGCGGCCAGAGCCGGTCCACCAGCACCCGGAAGCCGTCGTCGTCCGCCGGCGGGTCATAAATGCGCTTTATGCGAATGGTTCCGTGAATGCCGCTCATAAGGCGCATGCTACCGGTGCACGCGTCCCGCCGGACCCCGCGGGTTGGGTGGGATGGAAGCGGGCATGAAAGAATTGCCCAATGGCTGAAGACACGCAGGGTACAGACACGCCCACCACCGCCCGCATCAACGTTCCGGACAAGCCGGCCCTCGAGGGCCTCGAAGCCGCGCTCACCCAGCGCTGGCTGTCCGAAGGAACCTACAAGTTCAACCCCGACACCACCCGGGAGCAGGTCTATTCGATCGACACTCCCCCGCCCACCGCGTCGGGATCCCTGCATGTGGGGCACATGTTCTCCTTCACCCAGACGGACGTCCAGGCCCGCTACATGCGCATGACCGGCAGGAACGTCTTCTACCCCATGGGCTGGGACGACAACGGCCTGCCCACCGAGCGCCGGGTCCAGAATTACTACGGTGTCCGCTGCGATCCCGCCATCCCGTACAACGCCGACTACCGGCCACCGGCGCAGCCGGCCAAGAACCAGCGCGATTTCGATGTGGTGTCGCGCCAGAACTTCATCGAACTGTGCGAGGAACTGGCCGTCGAGGACGAAAAGGTCTTCGAGAACCTGTTCCAGACCCTGGGCCTGTCCGTGGACTGGGACCTCACCTACCGCACCATCGACGACACCTCCCGTGCCGTGTCCCAGCGCGCCTTCCTGGCCAACCTGGCTGCCGGGGATGCCTACATGGCCGAGGCACCCACGCTGTGGGATGTTACTTTCCGCACCGCAGTGGCCCAGGCAGAGCTCGAGGACCGGGAAGTTCCCGGCGCTTACTACCGCTATCCCTTCTTCACGGAAGACGGGGAGAAGGTCTTCATCGAGACCACCCGTCCGGAGTTGCTGGCGGCGTGCGCGGCGCTGGTGGCAAACCCCGACGACGAGCGGTACCAGCCGCTGTTCGGCAAGACCGTGAAGTCCCCGCTGTTCGACGTCGAGCTGGAGGTCAAGGCCCACCCGCTGGCAAAGGCGGACAAGGGTTCCGGCATCGCCATGGTCTGCACCTTCGGCGACCTCACCGACGTCACCTGGTGGCGCGAACTGCAGCTTCCCACGCGCGCCATCATGGGCCGCGACGGGCGCATTATTGCTGAGACCCCCGAGTGGATCACCAGCGACGCCGGCAAGGCAGCCTACGCCGCAATCGCCGGCAAGACTGCCTTCTCCGCCAAGGAAGCCGTGGTGGAGCTGCTCAAGGAAGCGGACCTGCTGGACGGTGAACCGAAAAAGATCAGCCACCCGGTGAACTTCTTCGAAAAGGGCGACAAGCCCCTGGAAGTGGTCACCTCCCGCCAGTGGTACATCCGCAACGGCGGCCGCGACGAGGACCGCCGCGAACGCCTGATCGGCCGGGGCAAGGAAATCGACTTCCACCCGTCCTTCATGCGCTCCCGCTACGAGAACTGGATCGCGGGCCTCAACGGCGACTGGCTGGTCTCACGCCAGCGCTTCTTTGGCGTGCCCATCCCCGTCTGGTACCCGCTCGATGCCCAGGGCAACCCGGACTATGACAACCCCATCCTGCCCTCCGACGACCTGCTCCCAGTGGACCCGGCAGCCGACGCCGCACCGGGATTCGACGAGGCCCAGCGTGATCAGCCCAACGGCTTCACGGGAGACGCGGACGTGCTGGACACGTGGGCCACGTCGTCCCTGACCCCGCAGATCGTGGGCGGCTGGAGCAGGGATGAGGAGCTGTTCGGCAAAGTCTTCCCGTTCGACCTCCGCCCGCAGGGCCACGACATCATCCGGACCTGGCTGTTCTCCTCGGTGGTCCGTGCCGATGCGCTGCAGAAGTGCGCTCCCTGGAAGCACGCGGCCATCTCCGGCTGGATCCTGGACCCGGACCGCAAGAAGATGTCCAAGTCCAAGGGCAACGTGGTGGTCCCGACGGATGTGCTGAACGAATACGGTTCGGACGCCGTCCGCTACTGGGCGGCTTCCGCCCGGCTGGGCGCGGACACCGCTTACGAGATCGCCCAGATGAAGATCGGGCGGCGACTGGCCATCAAGCTGCTGAACGCCTCCAAGTTCGTGCTGAACCTGGGTGCCACCGAGAACTCTGTGCTCTCCGGTGACCTGTCGGTCCTGACGAACCCCTTGGACCGTGCGCTGCTGGCACAGTTGGCCGACGTCGTCGCGCAGTCCACCAGGGCGTTCGACAACTACGACTATGCCCGCGCCCTTCAGCTCACGGAGTCGTTCTTCTGGCAGTTCACGGACGACTATGTTGAGCTGATCAAGGACCGCGCATACGGTGCAGCGGGAGAAGCGGAGCAGGCGTCCGTGCTTGCTGCGCTGGCTACTGCCCTGGACACCCTGCTGCGGCTCTTCGCTCCGTTCCTGCCCTTCGCCACGGAGGAAGTATGGAGCTGGTGGCGCAACGGCTCCGTGCACCGGGCGGCGTGGCCCGCCGCGCTGGAGATTCCCGGTGGGGACACCACCATGCTGGCGACCGTTGGCGTGGCGCTCAGCGGTGTCCGCAAGGCCAAGTCGGAGGCGAAGGTCAAGCAGCGCACCGAGGTGTTGTCCGCGACCATCACGGCCCCGGAAGCGCTGACCGCGCAACTGCAGGCGGGACTGGCCGACCTCAAGGCCGCGTCCAACGCCCGGGACATCACTTTGGTGGTGGGTGAAGGCGACCTCACGGTGAGCGACGTTGCCCTGGCGCCCAGTGACGAGCCCGCCAAGGCCTGAAAGGCGCCCATAGCCGGCCCGGCCCTGTTTCCGGGCAAAGGGGAAGCCCCATCAGCGTTTTGCCGTTGGTGGGGCTTCGACTGTTTCGGCCATCCGGTGACGTGCTCTGATGGTCTGGCAGGATCCGCTGATCTTCAGGTCTTACTGCCCCGTCACTGACAGCTTGCATTCAACTTTGCCGATGGCTGCGTCAAAATACATATCACTGAATCTTTGGTTCCTGCGTCCCGCTTCTTTCGAAGTGGGTAAGGTCAATTGTTCTCCTGCTCCATGCCATGCACAAGGGCCCCGGGATAACTACACGCTGGTAGTTATCCCGGGGCCCCTGGAGCATCGCGACCCCGCCGGCGGTCCGGGCTCAGTCGAATTCCGGGCTCTCGGTGCGGCTGCGCTTCAACTCGAAGAAGTGCGGGAAGGCGGCGATGGTTGTGGTGGCATCCCAGATCCTGCCGGCTTCCTCTCCACGGGGAATCCTGGTGAGGACCGGACCAAAGAAGGCGGTTCCGTTGAACGCGACCACAGGTGTGCCCACGTCCTGGCCCACGAGGGAGATGCCTTCGTCATGGCTGGCCCGGAGCTGCCGGTCATAGGCGTCGCTGGTGGCGGCGTCAGCCAGGGAAGCAGGGAGCCCGCACTCGGCCAGGGCCTTGGTGATCACCTGCGTGCGGTCCTTCTCACCCTGGTTGTGGATCAGCGTTCCCATGGCGTCGTACAGGGGCTTGATGAACTGCGGCCCGTGCTCCTCCCGGGCGGCGATGATGACGCGCACCATCCCCCAGGCGTTGTCCATGGATTCGCGGTAGCCGGGGTCCAGGTCGCGTCCCTCGTTCAGCACCGCGAGGCTCATGACGTGCCACTCCGTCTCGATGTCGCGGACGGCTTCCACCTCACCGATCCAGCGGGATGTGACCCACGCGAACGGGCACAGGGGGTCGAACCAGAAATCGGCTTTGTTCTTGGCAGGTGCAGACACGAAGGTCCTCTCGGTCAGGCAGACTTACGGCGCTTGGCGACGTGCGGAATCATGGTGGGTTCGGCTCCGCGCAAGACCACGTCCTCGGTGATCACCACGCTGGCAACATCCTCGCGGCTTGGAAGATCGAACATGACGGGAAGCAGGACTTCCTCCAGGATGGCGCGGAGCCCGCGGGCACCTGTGCCCCGTTCCAGGGCCTGCTCGGCAATGGCCTCAAGGGCGGTGTCGTCAAACACCAGCTCCACGCCGTCGATCTGGAACATCTTCTGGTACTGCTTCACCAGTGCGTTCTTGGGAGTGGAGAGAATCTGGATCAGGGCGTCCCGGTCAAGGTTGGACACGGTGGTGATGACGGGGAGCCGGCCGATGAATTCGGGGATGAGGCCGAACTTCAGCAGGTCCTCCGGCATGACCTCGCCGTAGGAGTCAACCTTCTTGCTGGCCTCGTTGAGCGGCGCGCCGAAGCCGATACCCTTGCGGCCGGAACGGGACCCAATGATCTCCTCCAGGCCCGCGAAGGCGCCTGCCACGATGAACAGGACGTTCGTGGTGTCGATCTGGATGAATTCCTGGTGCGGGTGCTTCCGTCCGCCCTGCGGCGGGACGGAGGCAACAGTGCCCTCCAGGATCTTCAGGAGTGCCTGCTGCACGCCCTCGCCGGACACGTCCCGGGTGATGGAGGGGTTTTCGCTCTTGCGGGAGATCTTGTCGATCTCGTCGATGTAGATGATGCCCTGTTCGGCCTTCTTGACGTCATAGTCCGCGGCCTGGATGAGCTTGAGGAGGATGTTCTCCACGTCCTCGCCCACGTAGCCGGCCTCGGTCAAAGCGGTGGCGTCCGCGACGGCGAAGGGGACGTTCAGGCGCCGGGCAAGGGTCTGGGCCAGGTAGGTCTTGCCGCATCCTGTGGGTCCGATGAGGAGGATGTTCGACTTGGCGATTTCGACGTCGTCGTGATGGCCGCCGTCCCCGAGGCTTCCGGACTTGGGTGCGTGGCCGGCCTGGATGCGCTTGTAGTGGTTGTAGACCGCGACGGCGAGAGAGCGTTTCGCAGGCTCCTGGCCGATGACGTATTCCTGCAGGAAGTCGAAGATCTCACGCGGCTTGGGCAGTTCGAAGCTGCCGAGGTCGGCAACCTCCGCCAGTTCCTCTTCGATGATTTCGTTGCACAACTCGATGCATTCATCGCAGATGTAGACACCGGGCCCGGCAATGAGCTTGCGCACCTGCTTCTGGCTCTTTCCGCAGAAAGAGCACTTCAGCAGATCCGTGCTCTCGCCAATCCGAGCCATATGTGAACCCCTTAGTATCCTGCTGCCAGGCAGCCCTGCACCATTGCTGAAATCTACCCGGCCAGCGCAGACCGGTTTATGACAACATCCACTCTAGGTCACATTCGCTCCCCAAGGTGGAAAGAAAAGGCCGGTGCGGCCAAATGAATTGGCCGCACCGGCTCTACGCACTGCTACCTCGTGATTGCCTGGGGCTTGATCTTGCGTGAATCCAGTACCTGGTCGATGAGGCCATATGCCTGGGCCTCGTCGGCGGTGAGGATCTTGTCACGCTCGATGTCGTTGTTGACCTGCTCGGACGTGCGTCCGGAGTGCTGGGCCAACGTGTCCTCAAGCCAGGACCGCATGCGCATGACCTCTGCCGCCTGGATTTCCAGGTCTGAGGCCTGTCCACCCTGGCCGCCGGACAGCGCCGGCTGGTGGATCAGGACGCGGGCATTGGGCAGGGCCAGCCGCTTGCCGGGGGTGCCGGCGGCCAGCAGGACGGCGGCGGCACTGGCGGCCTGGCCCAGGCACACGGTCTGGATCTCCGGGCGGATGTACTGCATGGTGTCGTAGATCGCCGTCATGGCCGTGAACGAGCCGCCGGGAGAATTGATGTAAAGGGTGATGTCGCGGTCCGGGTCCGTGGATTCCAGAACCAGCAGCTGGGCCATGATGTCATCGGCGGAAGCGTCATCAACCTGCACCCCGAGGAAGATGATGCGGTCCTCGAAGAGCTTGGTGTAGGGGTCCTGGCGCTTGAAGCCGTACGGGGTGCGTTCCTCGAACTGTGGCAGGACGTAGCGGCTGGACGGAAGATTGCCGGCTGACCACCCGAAGTTGTAGTTCATTGTGTTTGCTCCTGATCGAAGGGGTTCTTGATGCCGGTTAGTTCTGGGAGGCTGATTCGCCGGAGGAACCATTGGACGTTCCGCCGCCGCCTGACACGGAGCCGGCGTGAGCGGCGATCTTGTCGAAGAAGCCGTATTCGAGGGCCTCAGCGGCAGTGAACCACTTGTCGCGGTCGTTGTCCTTGAGGATGGTTTCCACGGTCTGGCCGGTCTGCTCCGCAGTCAGCTCAGCCATGACCTTCTTCATGTGCAGGATAAGTTCGGCCTGGATCTTGATGTCGGACGCGGTACCGCCGATACCGCCGGAGGGCTGGTGCATCAGCACGCGTGCATTGGGGGTGGCGTACCGCTTGCCCTTGGTGCCCGAGGAGAGCAGGAACTGGCCCATGGAAGCTGCCAGGCCGGTGGCGACGGTCACGACGTCGTTGGGGATGAACTGCATGGTGTCGTAGATGGCCATGCCTGCCGTGACGGAACCGCCCGGCGAGTTGATGTAGAGGTAGATGTCCTTCTCCGGGTTCTCGGCCGAGAGCAGGAGCAGCTGTGAGCAGATCGCGTTGGCGTTGTCGTCACGCACCTCCGAGCCCAGCCAGATGATCCGCTCCTTGAGAAGGCGGTTGTAAA
Source organism: Pseudarthrobacter enclensis (assembly GCF_030811655.1). Lineage (GTDB taxonomy): Bacteria > Actinomycetota > Actinomycetes > Actinomycetales > Micrococcaceae > Arthrobacter > Arthrobacter enclensis_A. The sequence goes on from NZ_JAUSRE010000006.1 coordinate 180,833, forward strand.
TGTAGTTGTCCTGGGCTGCAGGATCGACGGTCGCCATCCGGGGGGCCTCTGAGTGCTGTGACATGTTTACTTACCTCTCACTGGTGACGGTGACATCACTGAAAATCACTACTTGGACACTAACCGGTTTCCCGGGCGTTTTGTTCGCGCACCGAGGGCTGTTCGCTGACGGCGCACGATCGTCGAATCGGCGGTGCATCCTTCGTGTCCAATGCGAACGGCCCCCGGATCGAAGCGATCCAGGGGCCGTTTCAGGCGGGCCGGTAAGGGCTATGCCTTGGCGTCTGCCGTGGTGTCCTCGGCTTCGACAACCTCAGCCTCGGAAACCTCGGTCTCAGCCGCCCCGGTGGCGTCCGTGTCAGCAGCCTCGGCGGCAGGGGCTTCCTCACCGGCGGGGCGCACGAAGTCGCTCAGGTCAACAGCGTTGCCCTCGGTGTCGGTGACCGTAGCCTGGCCCAGGACCACTGCCAGGGCCTTGCGGCGGCGGACCTCGGAAACCATCATGGGGACCTGGCCGCTCTGATCGATGATCTGCGCGAACTGGTTCGGGTCCATGCCGTACTGGCTTGCGGTGGTGACGATGTAGTCGATCAGCTCGTTCTGGCTGACGTTGACTTCTTCCTTCTCAGCGATGGCGTCGAGGATGATCTCGTTCTGGAAGGCACGGGCGGTGTTTGCGCGCACTTCTTCACGGTGCTCTTCAGTGTCGTGCTCGCCGTCGCCGTGGCCGTTGCCTTCCTGGAAGTGGGCTTCCAGCTGCTCTTCGACCACTGAGTCCGGAACGGGAACCTCAACCAGTTCAACCAGCTTGTCCAGGACCTTGTCGCGGGCTTCCACGCCCTGCTCGACGATCTTGGAGTCTGCAGCCTGCTTGGCCAGGTCTTCGCGGAGTTCGGCGAGGGTGTCGAACTCGGACGCGAGCTGGGCGAAGTCATCGTTCGCTTCGGGCAGTTCGCGTTCCTTGACGGCCTTTACGACGACCTTGACCTGGGCGGCTTCGCCGGCGTGGTCGCCGCCAACGAGGGTGGTGTCGAAGATGGCGTCTTCGTCTGCGCTGAGGCCGGTCACGGCCTCGTCCATGCCCTCAAGCATGGTGCCGGCGCCAACCTGGTAGGACAGGCCGGCAGCGGAGTCGACCTCTTCGCCGTCGATCGTGGCCGTGATGTCGATGGTGAGGAAGTCACCGTCGGCAGCGGGACGGTCGACGGACTTGAGCGTGCCGAAGCGGCCGCGCAGTTCGTCCAGGGCCTTGTCCACATCGGCTTCGGAGGATTCCGCAGCACCGACCTGGACCTCAATGCCGGAGTAGTCCGGGAGTTCGATTTCGGGACGGACGTCAACCTCTGCGGCGAACTTCAGTCCGCCGTCGGTTGCGGAGGGATCGGGCACCTCGGTGATTTCCACCTCGGGACGGCTCAGGGGGCGGATGCCGGATTCCTGCACGGCAGCCTGGTACCAGCCGTTGAGGCCATCGTTGATGGCGGTCTCCAGGACGTAGCCGCGGCCGACGCGCTGGTCGATGATCCTCGCGGGAACCTTGCCCTTGCGGAACCCGGGAACCTGGATCTGCGAAGCAACAGTCTTGTAGGCCGAGTCGATGCTGGGCTTCAGTTCCTCAAAGGGGACCTCAACATTGAGCTTGACCCGCGTGGGGGTGAGGTTCTCGACAGCGCTCTTCACGGTCTAAGTACTCCTGGGTTGTGGGATGGGTTTCTGCAACGCGTGTGTGTCCAGGCCGACTGGTCCTGGCCGCAGAGTCGGGGTGACAGGATTTGAACCTGCGACTTCCTGCTCCCAAAGCAGGCGCTCTAGCCAAGCTGAGCTACACCCCGTAAGTGCACAGGCAAGTCTACGGTGATACGCGCCGCGAATGCACATTTGACACGTAGGCCATGGATTAGGTTTAGTTGTATCCGGCTTGGACAGCCAGCCCGGAGTTTCCGCGAAAAACGGATCTTCCTTCGGGGACGTAGCTTAATGGTAAAGCCTCAGTCTTCCAAACTGATTACGCGGGTTCGATTCCCGTCGTCCCCTCCATGGAAAAGGACCCCTCAGCAGAGGGGTCCTTTTGGTTTAAGCCGGGCCGGCAGGCTGTCATGGGGCACTTTGCGGGCGTCGGCGCCCCATTCGGGCGCGGCCGACGGCGTGTCCGCGCCAAAGTGCCCGTTTCCGCACCGGAGCAAAGAAGCGGCTAGTCCTGTGTCTGCTGGCAGTACGGGCACCAGTAGAGGTTGCGTCCGGCGAGCTCGGCGGTCAGCACGAGCGTGCGGCACACTCGGCAGGGCAGCCCTTGCCGCTTGTAGACGAAGTGGACATCCTCGCGGTGGGGAAAGTGCGCGCTCTTCGCCGGGACCGGCTGTCCCGCCGCGGCAGCCTTGGCAGCGCTGGTGCCGTCGAGGCGCCAGTATTTCGGCGGGGTGGTGATGATCCGGCCATCCGCGACGCCGTCGCCCATGACGGCCACGATGTCGCGCCAGAGCTTGCGGGCATCGTTGTCCGGGAGGGCGCTTCCGGGAAGCCACGGGTCCAGCCGGCGCCGGAAGAGGACTTCCGCACGGTAGACATTCCCGACGCCGGCAATCACCTTTTGGTCCATGAGCAGCGCCGCCAAGGGCGTCTTCCGGGACCGGAGGGTGGCCGCGAACCGGCCGGCGTCACCGCGGAGATTGCGCAGCGGGTCAGGGCCGAGACGCGCCAGGACAGACTCTACCTCCGCGGCAGTGATGGTCTCGCAGGTGGTGGCGCCGCGCAGGTCCGCCCAGCCGTGGCTCCCGGCCAGCCGGACGCGCACTGCCCCGACGGGAGCCGGCGGTCCCGCGTACGGCGCGGACCCGTCGTCGTCCCCGGCACCGAAGGCTTCCCGCTCCCCTACCCGCCGCGGGGCACCAATGCTGGACGCACCGGCGAACGTGCTGTCGCCGCCGAAGCTCCAGGCACCGTACAGGCCAAGGTGGACGTGCAGCACCAGGGAGTTGTCGAAGTGGAGGAACAGATGCTTGCCGTGCGCCTCCGCCGCCTCCAGCGTGTGGCCGTCCAGCAGCGCCGCTCCACCGCTGAACCTTCCCTGCGGGCTGGACACGGCGAGCTTCCCACCGGCGAAGACGTCCCCGAACTGCCGGGCAAGCCGGCGGACGGAGTGGCCTTCAGGCACTACTCGACAACCTCGCCGGTGGCTTCGAAGACAGCAATTTTTTCTATCCTGCGGACGTGGCGCTCATCGTTGCTGAACGGCTCGGCAAGGAAGGCTTCAACCAGTGCGGTGGCTTCTTCAACCGTGTGCTGGCGCCCGCCCAGGGCAACCACGTTGGCGTCATTGTGCTCGCGGGCCAGGGTGGCGGTGGAAAGGTTCCAGGCGAGGGCCGCGCGGATGCCCTTGACCTTGTTGGCGGCGATCTGCTCTCCGTTGCCCGAACCACCCAGCACGATGCCCAGGGCGTGGACGCCGGCGTCCTGGTCTGCCACGACGGCAAGGGCAGCGTTGATGCAGAAGGACGGGTAATCGTCCTGGGGGTCGTAGACCTTGGGGCCATGGTCCACCACCTCGTACCCCTTGCCGGTCAGGTGGGTGACCAGGTGGGCGCTGAGCTCCATGCCTGCGTGGTCGGTGGCGATATGGACCCGCGGGAAGGCAGGGGAAGTTGTCACGTGCAATTTCCATTCGGTTGTGGGGAGCCGGGCCATCCGGGTGGAGGCCGAACGACACCGATAAGGATACTAGGACTCTCCGCCATGGACGGGCGGGGTTCCGCCCCGCCGGGCCCTGGCGGCCACACGCGTGAGTACTTCGGCCAGCTGCGCGGCGGAGGCCTGGCTGCCGCCGCTGACGGCCAGCCGCTGTCCATCAGTCTTGCTCACGACGACGGCGGGTCCGCTGCTGACGAGCATGGCGGCGGTTCCGCGGTGGTGCCGGTAGCCCCACCCGCCATAGTCGGCGGCTTTCACCTCCGCTGCGCTGGCGTCCGAGATGGCGCCTGCGGGTACATCCATGACCGGCACCACCCCGGCCAGCAGGACTTTCAGCCCCCGCCGGTCCGCCCTGATGCGCGCGAAAAGGAACGCGGCGCCGATAAAGGCCAGGACCACCAGCAGGATACCCAGCCACGGCACCAGGAGGGCGATGAGGGCAGCCGGGAACAGTGAGGCGATGGCGATCATGACGAACACCGAGCTCCTTGCGTGCACCCACAGCCTGATGCTGTCGCGGGCCAGGTCGGGGTCCAGCTCCTTTGCGATGGCAGTCTGCAGCGCCCGGTCGTCATCTGGGGACCATTGCCGGTCAGCTTTGTACACCATGCCCATGGCAACGCCAAGGGATACTGCCGCGCCGCTTCCGAGGGCAAGGACGGTCATGTCCACGTGCGACTGCCGGGCGTCCGCCAGGCCGGTCTGGCCGACGAGGCCCGCGGCAAGGGCAGAGGTGACGAACAGGCTCACGAAGAGGCCGGCGCCCATCATGATCCGCCGCATCATCACCGGCCGGCCCAGGGGCACTGCCTGGAGCAGGACCAGCCACCCCGAAACCACGATCCCCGCGGCGCCGACCCCCACGTAGGCGCCGAAAGGCGCAAAGGAGGCGCCGCCGTCGTCCGTCCACTGGACGGCGAGTGGCTCCGGCAGGTCGGAGCGAAGCAGCAACGCGCAGAAGACAAAGCCGGCGGCAAGGACAACCGGGAACCCTGCAGCGAAACGCAAGGCCTTTGTGTCCACCGAATCCAGCAGCTTTCCCATGCAGTTAACGCTACCCCTGCAGGCGTTCAGCCAATCGCCAGGGCCTGCTGTGAGCTCCGCAACTTGCCAAGGAGTCAGGGGATGGAAGAATGCATCACAGTGCCGGAACCGGGACCACCGGCCGGCAGCCGAATCTTCTCTGGAGGGTCTCCTTTGCCAGGCATGAACCTGACGCGCGCCGAAGCCCGTGAGCGCGCCGAACTGATCACCGTCGAGTCCTACGAAGTCAGCCTGGACCTGACGCGCGGCGGAGAGGTCTTCGGCAGCACCACCACCGTGAAATTCACTGCATCTGCGGGCGCATCCACCTTTATTGATGCCATCACCCGGACTGTTCACAGCGTGACCCTGAACGGCCGCAGCCTCGACCCCGCAGCCGTCTCGGACGGGATACGTATCCAGCTGCCCGACCTGGCCGGGCACAATGAACTGACGGTCGTGGCAGAGATGCCCTACATGAACACCGGTGAAGGCCTGCACCGGTTCGTTGACCCGGTGGACAACGAGGTCTACCTGTACACGCAGTTCGAGGTTCCCGACTCCCGCCGGATGTTCGCGGTCTTCGAGCAGCCGGACCTGAAGGCAACCTTCGCTTTCACTGTCACGGCGCCGTCACACTGGGACGTGGTTTCCAGCTCCCCCACCCCCGAGCCGGTGGACGCCGGGGACGGCACGGCCCGGTCCACGTGGACGTTCGCGCCGACACCCCGGCTGTCCTCCTACGTCACAGCCCTGATCGCCGGCCCGTACCAGTCCGTCCGCAGTGAGGTCACGAGTTCGGACGGCCGGGTCATCCCGCTTGGGGTTTTCGCCAGGAAGTCGCTGATGCAGTACCTGGATGCGGAGAACATCTTCGAACTCACCCGGCAGGGTTTCGGATTCTTCGAGGCACAGTTCGGCTGCCCCTACCCGTTTGAAAAGTACGACCAGCTCTTCGTGCCGGAGTTCAACGCCGGAGCCATGGAAAACGCCGGTGCGGTCACCATCCTGGAAGGCTACGTCTTCCGCAGCAAGGTCACCGGCGCCCAGATCGAGCGCCGCGCCATTACCGTGCTGCACGAACTGGCCCACATGTGGTTCGGAGACCTGGTGACCATGCGCTGGTGGAACGACCTCTGGCTCAACGAGTCCTTCGCCGAGTACATGTCGCACCTGGCGGCGGTGGAAGCCACGTCCTTCACCAGCGCCTGGACCACGTTCGCCTCCGTGGAGAAGTCCTGGGCCTACCGCCAGGACCAGCTGCCCACCACGCACCCCATCTTCGCCGAGATCAACAACCTGCAGGATGTGGAGGTCAACTTCGACGGCATCACGTACGCCAAGGGCGCCTCGGTACTCCGGCAGCTGGTGGCATGGGTTGGGCCGGAGCAGTTCATGGCCGGTGTCCGGGAGTACTTCGCCAAGCACGCCTGGCGCAACACCGAACTCCGCGACCTCCTGGTGGAACTGGAAAAGGCCAGCGGCCGGGACCTGGACGACTGGGGCCGGCAATGGCTGGAGACCGCCGGCGTGAACACCCTCGCTCCCGAACTGGAGGTGGACGGGGACGGGAAGCTGCGCTCCTTTGCAATCGTGCAGTCTGCTGTTCCGGAGTGGCCCACCATCCGGCCGCACCGCCTGGCCGTGGGTTTCTACAACCTGAACGGTGCCGGGAAGCTTGAGCGGGTGCACCGCGAGGAGTTGGATGTCGACGGCGAACGCACCGAGGTGCCGGAGCTCGCGGGCATGGCACAGCCGGACCTGGTCCTCGTCAACGACGACGACCTTGCGTACGCGAAGGTGCGCCTGGACCCGAAGTCCCTGGCCACCGCCACTGCCCACCTGAAGGATTTCGCCCAGAGCCTGCCCAGGACCCTCGTGTGGAACTCCGCCTGGGACGCCGCCCGGGACGGCGAGGCTCCGGCCCGCAAGTATGTGGAGCTGATCCTGTCCAACGTCGCCGCCGAGACGGATTCGTCCGTGATCCTGGTGCAGCTCCGCCAACTGGCCACCACCCTGAACTTCTATGTGGCCGAGGACCACAGGGAAGCAACCGCGGTCACCGCCGTGGACCGGCTGTGGGACCTGGCCTCCGGCGTTCCGGGCGGTTCCGACGCGCAGCTGCAGTTCATCAAGTCCTTCGCGCTCCTGGCCCGCAGCGCGTCGCAGCTTGACCGGGTGGCCGGACTGCTGGAGGGCTCCGCTGCCCTGGAGGGGCTGAGCGTTGACCAGGACCTCCGCTGGGAACTGGTGGCCTCCCTGGTTGCCGGCGGCCGGATGGGGCAGGAGGGCATCGACGCGGAACTGGAACGGGATAACACGTCCAGCGGCCAGAACGCGGCGGCCCTGGCCAAAGCCGCCATCCCCACGCCCGAAGCGAAAGCTGCCGCCTGGGACTCGATCGTGGTGAAGGGCGAACTGTCCAACGCGCTGCAGGGTTCGGCAGTCACCGGCTTCATGCGGGTGCTGGACCGCAGCCTGCTGGAACCGTACGCGGAAAAGTACTTCGCCGCCGTACCGGGGATCGTGGCAACCCGCACCCACGCCCTGGCCCAGCAGATCGTCGTCGGCCTCTACCCGGCGCTGCTGACCACACAGGAAACCATCGACCGGACGGACAGCTTCCTCGCCTCGCTGCCGGCCGAAAGTGCAGCGCTGCGGCGGATGATGCTGGAAAACCGCGACGGGGTTGCACGGGCCCTGCGCGCCCGTGCCGCCGACGTCGTTGAGGAAGGCAGTCCGCAGTGAGCCTTGGTGAACACCACTACGCGCTGACCGTGCAGTGGACCGGGAACCGGGGTGACGGCACCTCGTCCTACCGGAGCTACTCCCGCGACCACGACGTGATCGTTCCCGGCCTGCCGGTGCTGAAGGGTTCTGCCGACCCCACGTTCCACGGGGACCGGGAACGCTACAACCCGGAGCAGCTCCTCCTGGCCGCGCTGGCACAGTGCCACATGCTGTCCTACCTGCACGTGGCGGTGAAGCACGGGGTGGTGGTGACGGGCTACCGGGATGAGGCGTCCGGGCTTATGCGGCTCAACCGCGACGGCAGCGGCCAGTTCGAGCGGGTGGTCCTGCACCCGCTCGTAACGGTGGCCGATGCCGGCCACGCCGAACTGGCGGACTCGCTGCATCACGAGGCCAACCAGGTCTGCTTCATCGCCCGGAGCGTGAACTTCCCGGTGGAGCATGAGCCTGTCACGGTGGTGGGTTAGCCCGGTCTTCCCTGGGGGCAGCTCTACACGCCCGGCATTGCCCCAGGTTGCGGCGCTAGGGTTGAGGGACCACCATGCAATATCCCGAGGAGTTCCTTCCACCCATGATCACCACGTTGTCCCTACTCCCTCCTGCCCCCAGCCAGCCGAGTGGCGTGAGCATTCCTGGCATCGTGATCAGCCTGGGCATCGGCGTCGCCGTCTGGCTCGTGGCCACGTTCGTCATTTCCCGCATCACCAAGCGGGTGGCGTCTGGCAGCAACTTCTTCAAGAAGCCCACGTTCAAGTGGGTGGCGCCGGCACTTCGCGCCCTTGACCACGAACGCCGAGTCCAGCGCGCCGAGACCATCGGTTCGCTCCTCAACAGTGTGGTGGGCGTCCTGGTGGTGATCATCACCGGCATGTACGTGCTGCAGAACCTTGACATCAATATCGCACCGCTGCTGACCAGCGTGGGCATCCTGGGTGTGGCCATTGGTTTTGGCGCCCAGCAGCTCATCCGGGACTTCCTGGCGGGTATTTTCATTACCATTGAAGACCAGTACGGAATCGGCGACGTGATCGAAACCAGCGAGGTGGTGGGAGTGGTGGAGTCCATGGGGCTGCGGATCACCCGCGTCCGCTCCGACGACGGCGCCATCTGGTACCTGCGCAATGGCGAAATCCTGAGGGTGGGCAACCGGTCCCAGGGGCGGTACGTTCCACTGCACGAATCCGACGACGGAACGACCGACCAGGGCTCGGCGCACGTTGAGACCAAGAAGACTGACCAGAAAGCCGGGGACTAGCATGTCGCTTCCCATCGAGCCGCGCCCCGGGCAGCGGCCACAGTTGATGCAGAACGACCCTTTCAGCAAGCCGGACTACACGGACAGCTTCTACGACGCCGTGGGCGGTCACGAAACCTTCGTGAAGCTCATCGACGTCTTCTACGATGGCGTGGCCACCGACCCGGTGCTGCGCCCGATGTACCCCGAAGAGGACCTGGCGCCGGCAAAGCGCAGGTTCCTGATGTTCCTGGAGCAGTACTGGGGCGGGCCCACCACCTACGGCGAGGAGCGCGGCCACCCCCGCCTGCGCATGCGGCACATGCCCTTCAAGGTCACTCCCGAGGCAAAGGACCGGTGGCTGTTCCACATGCGCACCGCGGTGGACGCCCTGGAATTGCCGCCGCTGTACGAGGGAACACTCTGGGATTACATGGAGCGGGCCGCCCTGTCCATGGTGAACAGTCCCTCCGGTTCCTGATCCCGGTTCCGGCCTTCTCTGGCGCAGCGGCCTGCGGCTACAACAGGCCGCTGCCGGTCCGTGCCAGGACGTGGCCACGGGAACCGGACAGGCGGAACCAGCGGCCCGCGCGGTAAAGCTTTTGGTCGCCGTCCGCGAGGAACCCCAGCGCGAAGGCGGCGAACGCTGCACCGGCGGGCAGGCCGGCGTCGTCAAGCTCCCGCCCCCAGACGGCTGCCCGGGCGTTGTTCACGATGAGGGCTCCGGGCTTGTCCGGCACGATTCCTGCCACCTCGGCAATGCCTGCCTCAGCCGCCGCCCGCAAGTGGGCGTCGCTTACGGCCCCCAGCAGCTCCCATCCGCTCCGCGGGGCCCCAACCCCTGTCCATGACTCGGTGACGGTGGTGGGCGGAACGGGCAATTCGACGTCGTTCTCCCCTATGCGGGCCAGCCGGTCCAGGACGGATGACAAGGCAACGGTGACGTCCGTGGCGGACGGTTCCGCCAGTGCCATGGTGCGCAGGCCCAGGATGGTGGGGGTTGATTCGCCCAGGAGCCTGGGCCGCAGGACGCAGACGTAGGCGGCCAGGACGGGGCCGGCCGCCTGCAGCCTCATGGCACCGCCGTCGTCGATGGCCTTGGCCCGGGTGGCGAACGTTTTCAGGTCCGCCAGATCCCGGGGATCGGCGAAACGGAAGGACGAGGTGAGAAGTTCAGACACACCTATGACACTACCGGCTCCGTTCCGGTTGAGTGGTTCCCGGGGCGCCGTCTAGAGTCGGACCATGACTGAAGCCGAAGCCGGACTGCTGGCGCCGCCAAGCGGGGACCCAACCTCATCACTGATCGAATTGCTGGACCTTGGTGAGCTTGAGGGCGCCCGCACGGATGAGGATATTTTCCTGGGTCCGTCGCAGCGGCAGCCGCACCACAGGGTGTTCGGCGGGCAGGTGCTGGCGCAGTCGCTGGTAGCCGCCACCAGGACCGTGGACCCGGAGCGCTTTGTCCACTCAATGCACGGATATTTCCTGCGCCCCGGTGACGCCAACAAGCCCATCACCTTCGGAGTTCAGCGGCTGCGCGACGGCCGTTCGTTCTCCGCGCGGCGGGTGCACGCGTACCAGGAGGGCGTGCCCATCCTGTCAATGATCGCTTCTTTCCAGGGCGAGGACGAAGGAGTGGACCACTCCTCCGTCATGCCTGCCGGGATTCCGGACCCTGAGTCGCTGCCCAGCACGGCGGACCTGCTGGGTAAATTCGACCACCCGGTAGCCCGCCACTGGGCCTATGAACGGCCCTTCGACATCCGGCACGTCGACCCCCCGCTGTACGTATCCGCAGCGGGACCCCGGGAGGCGCGCAATGCCGTCTGGATGAAGACCTTCGGACCAATGCCGGACGACTCCAACCTGCACCGCGCTGCCCTTGCCTACGCCAGTGACTACACGCTGCTCGAGTCCATTCTCCGAAGGCACGGCCTCAGCTGGACCACCCCCGGGATGAACGTCGCCAGCCTGGACCACGCCATGTGGTGGCACCGGCCGGCGCGGGTGGATGAGTGGCTCCTCTACGTCCAGGAGTCCCCCAGTGCCCACGGCGCCCGCGGCCTGGCAACCGGCAGGATCTTCAACCGTGAGGGCCAGCACGTGGCGTCCGTGGCTCAGGAGGGCATGGTGCGTATTCCCCCCACCCCGGACGGGCCGTAGCGTCGGAGGCACGCAGAAGGCCGGCACCCCGATCTTGTCAGGGGTGCCGGCCTTCTGCATTCTGTCAGGCTGCGGGGTCCGCGCTTTTAGTCGCGGGTCAGGCGCCGGTGCGTGACACGGTGCGGCTTGGCAGCGTCGGGGCCCAGCCGCTGGACCTTGTTCTCCTCGTAGGATTCGAAGTTACCCTCGAACCAGTACCACTTGGAGGGGTTCTCGTCGTCGCCTTCGTAGGCCAGGATGTGGGTGGCCACCCGGTCAAGGAACCAGCGGTCGTGCGAAACCACTACGGCGCAGCCGGGGAACTCAAGCAGCGCGTTTTCCAGGCTGCTGAGGGTTTCGACGTCGAGGTCGTTGGTGGGCTCGTCGAGGAGCAGCAGGTTTCCGCCCTGCTTGAGGGTCAGGGCAAGGTTCAGGCGGTTGCGCTCACCGCCGGAGAGGACACCGGCCTTCTTCTGCTGGTCCGGGCCCTTGAAGCCGAAAGCGGCAACATAGGCGCGGGACGGCATCTCAACGTTGCCCACCTGGATGAAGTCGAGCCCGTCTGAGACGACTTCCCACAGGGTCTTGTTGGGGTCGATGCCGCCACGGCTCTGGTCCGCGTAGGAGATCTTGACGGAATCGCCGATCTTCAGGTCGCCGCCGTCGAGCGGCTCGAGGCCGACGATCGTCTTGAACAGGGTGGTCTTGCCCACGCCGTTGGGCCCGATGACGCCCACGATGCCGTTGCGGGGCAAAGTGAAGGACAGTCCGTCGATCAGGACCCGGTCCTCGAAACCCTTCTGGAGGTTCTTGGCCTCCAGCACCAGGCCGCCCAGGCGGGGTCCCGGCGGGATCTGGATCTCTTCGAAGTCCAGCTTCCTGGTGCGGTCTGCCTCTGCGGCCATTTCCTCGTAGCGGGCCAGGCGGGCCTTCGACTTGGTCTGGCGGCCCTTGGCGTTGGAGCGGACCCACTCGAGTTCCTCGGCGAGGCGCTTGGCCTGCTTGGCGTCCTTCTTGCCCTGGATCTCGAGACGGGCGCGCTTCTTTTCCAGGTAGGTGGAGTAGTTGCCCTCATAGGGGTAGAGGTGGCCGCGGTCCACTTCGGCGATCCATTCCGCCACGTGGTCCAGGAAGTAGCGGTCGTGGGTCACGGCCAGTACGGCGCCGGGGTAGCTGGAGAGGTGCTGTTCCAGCCAGAGCACGCTTTCGGCGTCCAGGTGGTTGGTGGGCTCGTCCAGGAGCAGCAGGTCCGGCTTCTGCAGCAGGAGCTTGCACAGGGCCACGCGGCGGCGCTCACCACCGGAGAGGTTGGTGACGTCAGCATCCGCCGGGGGGCAACGGAGGGCGTCCATGGCCTGCTCGAGCTGGGAGTCGAGGTCCCAGGCATCGGCGGCGTCGATGGCCTCCTGCAGCTTGCCCATCTCTTCGAGGAGGGTGTCGTAGTCAGCGTCAGGGCTGGCCATTTCCTCGGAGATCTCGTTGAAGCGCTGGATCTTGCCGTAGATCTCGCCAACGCCTTCCTGGACGTTGCCCAGGACGGTCTTTTCCTCGTTCAGCGGGGGTTCCTGCATCAGGATGCCCACGCTGTAGCCGGGGCTGAGCCTGGCCTCGCCATTGGAGGGAGTGTCCAGCCCCGCCATGATCTTGAGGATGGTGGACTTACCGGCACCGTTTGGGCCCACAACACCAATCTTGGCGCCCGGGAAGAAGGACATGCTTACGTCATCAAGAATGAGTTTTTCGCCAACGGCCTTGCGGGCCTTGGTCATTGTGTAGATAAATTCCGCCATGGTCTCAAATCTAGTGGGTTGGCGGGCAGAACTCACATTTTCGGCCGGCGGGACAGAGGGGTCAGGACCCCACGAAGCATTTGCCGCTGGCCAGCACGGGAAGGACTGTGACGGTCACTGCCCCTTCGCGCACCTGGCCGATGACGCAGTCCCGGCCCTGAAGCACCGCTGCTTCGATGGCGTCCGCCTCCAGCCCGGTTGGTGTTCGGCTCTGCGATACCTGAAGCTGCGACGCTGCAATACCGGCACCTGTGAGGGCGTCGCTGACCTGGGCCGTGGCCGGTTTTGGCGCTCCGGCAGCCAGCCTGGTCAGGGCGTCAGTGACGGTGACTTTTGCCTTTTCGGTGGCGGCGGCTGCGGCGGCAGACGCACCTCCGGAGGTGTCTGCCAGGGGTTGCGCGGAGGCACCGGCGCTTGGCGGTGCGGGATCCGCAGCGTGGCCAGGCCGTGCCGGTGCCGTGGTGCCGGCGGCCGGGGACGCTGATGACTGCTGGCTGCCGGTTGTTTCTTTCCCGGCCGGGCCGGCGACACAACCTGACAGGACAGCGGCCAGGACCGCCCCTGCCAATGCTGCACCGGCACAGGCTGTGTACCGGCGGGAAGGGGTCAGACGCATGCTGTCATTCTGCCACGGGTGCCGGGAGGCTCCTGACCCGCAGGGCCCGGAGTCACGCGGTCCGCATTGGCGGACGGACGGAAGGCGGTTCGGGGGTGCCGCCATTCCGTCTGCCCGGGACTGGATGGAACCGTTGGTACCTGATGGTGCTTCCTTAGACTTCGGCCAGCTCCCCCGTTTCCAGGTCCAGCGAGGCAAGTCCACCGTCATTGTCCTCAATGACGACGGCCGGGTGGCCGTCATCCTCAGGATGTTCGTCCTGGCGGTCCTCCGGTTCGTCCTGGACCTCGTCCATCCCGGGCACATCGGAAGCCGGCGGCTGTTCCACGAGGGACAGGGCCGGCCTGGAAGCCGTCCGGATGAAGTTGGCGGATCCAAAGGTGAGGTCGTGGCCCACGGTGTCCGCGTCAATGACGGTGGAGTGGTACACCCGGCCGTCCTTTTCCCAGGTGCGGATCTTCAGCTTGCCCACGACGATGACCGGCTGCCCCTTCCTGATGCTGCAGCCCAGGGTTCCCGCGAGGGCACGGTAGCCCTGGACGGTGAACCAGTTGGTGTGCCCGTCACCCCAGGTTTTGGTCTCCCGGTCAAAGCGCCGGCTGGTGGAACCGAGGCGGAAGGAAGCTGTTGCCACTCCTCCCGGCGTGGTGGAACTCGTAATTCCGGTGGCCACGAAGCCCCGGATAGTGATCGTTTCGCTCATGTCTATGTCCTGTCTGGATGGTGGCGCCCTTAGCAGGCACGACCAGCATGGCGCGGGATGGCCGCCTGACAGGAGGGGCCGATCCCCGTATGTGGACAACGGCCCGTCTGCATGCAGATGTGGAGGAGGAGTGGTTGGATGACACCGCCAGCATCCCGGGCAAGGTAAACTTTTCGAGGCACCGGCTGCAGGCCGGAAACCGATGCCTCAGTAGCTCAGGGGATAGAGCAGCGGCCTTCTAATCCGCCGGTCGGGGGTTCGATTCCCTCCTGGGGCACCTTTATGCAGGACGCCCCGGTCTTCGGACCGGGGCGTCCTGCATTTCGGCTATGCGTGCAGCCTGTGTGGCGCCTCCATGAGGGAGCGGATGACGCTGCCGGCCGAACCCAGCAGGGCTCCCGCTTCACCTACCGCGGACACTGTGACTTGCTCCGGCGCATACTTGCCCGGCGCATACTTGCCCAGGCTTTCCAGCAACGGGGCGCGCAGCCATGGTTCAAGGAGCGCAAAGTGGCCACCGAGGACCACCGATTGGATATCCACCACGCGCGCCGCGGACGCCAGCGCTATGCCGAGACTGCGGCCGGCGCGTTCGACGGCAGTCACCGGCCCGGGCTCGGCGGCCTTCAGCGCCTGCAGGAGCGCGGACATGCTCGCAGAGCGCGAACCGGTGTCCGGGACCAGCCCGGCGGCCGTGAAGATGGCATCCTGGCCGGCGACAGTTTCCAGGCAGCCCGTTCCCCCGCACGAACAATGTCCGCCATCCGGGTCCACCACGATGTGCCCAACCTCGCCGGCGTGGCCCTCAGGGCCGGTAAACAGCTCCGAGCCTATGACGATGCCTCCACCCACACCCACTTCGCCCGAGACAAACAGGAAGTCGGAAGCACCGTCCGGCCGGTCCCGAAGTTCCGCCAGCGCCGCTGCGTTCGCCTCGTTGAACAGCGCAACCCCCAGGGGTGCTTCGGGAAGCAGGGCATCCAGATCAAGGTCCACGTCCACCCAGCCCAAGTTGGGAGCGGTCAGCACACGGGCCCTGGCAGGATCCACGAGTCCAGGCACCGCCAGCCCTCCGCCCAGGACCTCCACCCCCCGCTCCCCTGCGGAACTCCGCACCCGCACGGCCAGGGCTGCGAGCGCTGCCAGCACCGGGGCGTGGGCACTGTTACGGTTATCGCGCTCCTTGACCTCCCGGATGAGGACCTTGCCGGTCAGGTCAACCACCGCCGCCGAGATGTAGTCGACGTTAATCTCCATGCCCATGACGGCGCGGCTGGGGTTAAGTTCCAGCCCAACCCCGGGGCGGCCGCGCCCCTGCGGGTTCAAGCCAACTTCGCGGATGAGCCCTGCGTCCAGGAGGTCCAGCACCAGGCTGGACACGGAAGCTTTGGTCAGTCCGGTAGCGGCGGCTACCTGGGCGCGGCTTGGGCAGGTACCTGGCGGAAACTCTGCGATGGAGCCCAGGACCAAAGCAAGGTTGCTGCGCCGCACATCACCCACGGTTCCGGGGGCTGCCCCTCCGGTCCCTGACACTGCAGGCGCCGGCATCACCATCACAAACCTCCCTGGTTGGGTACCCGCCGGATTTCCCGGCTCTTTCCCAGCTGAACTCTTGACCCCACCCTACGTCCGCTCATATAGTTCAAGCAATGAACTAAAGCTTCGCACTTCCGCGGAACACCCGATCGCAAGGACGCATCATGACTCTTTCCCCCACCCCCGCCGACAAGTTCACCTTTGGCCTGTGGACCGTCGGATGGACCGGCGCCGACCCGTTCGGTGTGGCCACCCGCAAAGCCCTCGACCCCATTGAGGCAGTCCACAAGCTCAGCGAACTCGGCGCGTACGGCATCACCTTCCACGACAACGACCTCGTTCCGTTCGACGCCTCCGCCTCGGAGCGGGAGCTCATCTTGAAGAACTTCCGCTCAGCCCTGGCCGAGACCGGGCTGAAGGTTCCCATGGTGACCACCAACCTGTTCAGCCACCCCGTGTTCAAGGACGGCGGCTTCACGTCCAACGACCGCTCAATCCGCCGCTTTGCCCTGTCCAAGGTCCTGCGGAACATCGACCTCGCCGCAGAGCTTGGTGCCGAAACGTTCGTCATGTGGGGCGGCCGGGAGGGCAGCGAATACGACGGTTCCAAGGACCTGGCGGCCGCCCTTGACCGGATGAAGGAAGGCGTCGACACCGCCGCCGGCTACATCAAGGAGAAGGGCTACAACCTCCGCATCGCATTGGAGCCCAAGCCCAATGAGCCCCGCGGGGATATCTTCCTGCCCACCGTCGGCCATGGACTGGCCTTCATTGCCCAGCTGGAACACGGCGACATCGTGGGCCTGAACCCGGAAACGGGCCACGAGCAGATGGCCGGACTAAACTTCACCCACGGCATCGCCCAGGCACTGTGGGCCGGCAAGCTCTTCCACATCGACCTCAACGGCCAGCGCGGCATCAAGTACGACCAGGACCTGGTCTTCGGCCACGGCGACCTCACCAGTGCGTTCTTCACCGTGGACCTGCTCGAGAACGGTTTCCCTGGCGGCGGCCCGAAGTACGACGGCCCCCGCCACTTCGATTACAAGCCGTCCCGCACCGACGGTTATGACGGCGTCTGGGAATCCGCCAAGTCGAACATGGCCATGTACCTGCTGCTGAAGGAACGCGCCCTCGCCTTCCGCGCGGATCCGCAGGTGCAGGAAGCCCTCAAGGCCTCCGGCGTCTTCGAACTCGGCGAACCCACGCTCAAGGCCGGTGAAAGCACGGCAGACCTGCTCGCCGACGCCGCCGCGTTCGAGAACTTCGACGCCGACAAAGCCGCCGAGCGCTCCTTCGCGTTCGTCCGGCTCAACCAGCTCGCCATCGAACACCTCCTGGGCGCCCGCTAAGCCATGGTGCTCGTCGCAGGAATCGACAGCTCCACCCAGTCCTGCAAAGTGGTCATCCGTGACGCGGACACCGGGACCCTGGTCCGCCAGGGTCGCGCACTTCACCCGGAGGGCACCGAGGTACACCCGGACCACTGGTGGACGGCGCTGCAAAAAGCTGTGGCCGACGCAGGCGGGCTGGATGACGTCGGCGCCGTCTCCGTCGGTGGCCAGCAGCACGGCATGGTGTGCCTGGACAGCGAGGGCGCGGTGATCCGCCCGGCGCTGCTGTGGAACGATACCCGGAGCGCCGGCGCAGCCGCGGAACTCATCACAAGTGCCGGCGGCGGAGATCCCGCCGCCGGCGCAGAGTACTGGGCCCGCACCACCGGCACCGTCCCAGTGGCCTCGCTGACGGTGACAAAACTGCGCTGGCTGGCGGAAAACGAACCGGAGAACGCGGCCAAAGTAGCCGCCGTATGCCTCCCGCACGACTGGCTGACCTGGCGGCTCGCAGGCTACGGGCCCGGCAGCGGCGCTGAGGGCCTGGCCGCGCTGCGGACAGACCGCTCGGACGCGTCAGGCACCGGGTACTACTCGACGGCGGAGGGCACCTACCTGCCCGATGTCCTGGTTGCGGCACTCGGCCACGTGCCGGCCCTGCCCAAGGTCCTCGCACCGTTGGAGTCTGCGGGGATGACGCAGTCAGGTGCCATCCTGGCTGCAGGTGCCGGTGACAATGCGGCCGCCGCCCTCGGTGCGGGCGCGGGCCTGGGCGACGTAGTGATGTCGCTGGGCACCTCCGGCACGGTGTTCGCCATCTCGGACACAGCTGCGGCAGACGCTTCCGGACTCGTAGCGGGGTTTGCCGACGCGGCGGGACATTACCTGCCGCTGGTGTGCACCCTGAATGCCACCCGCATCTTCGATGCCACGGCCGCTTTGCTGGGCGTGGACCTGCCAGAGTTCAACCGGCTTGCCTTGTCCGCCGGGCCCGGCGCCGGAGGCCTGACCCTGGTCCCCTACTTCGATGGGGAGCGGACGCCCAACCTTCCGGATGCCACCGGTTCGCTGCATGGCATCACGAGGGCGAATTACACGGCCGCCAACCTGGCGCGCGCCGCCGTCGAAGGGGTGGTCTGCTCCCTGGCGGACGGCCTGGCGGCACTGCGGGACCAGGGGGTGTCAGCCCGGCGGATCCTCCTGGTGGGCGGGGGCGCCCAGTCTGCGGCCGTGCAGGAAGTGGCGGCAAGGCTGCTGGGAACAGCCATTTCTGTCCCCCGGCCGGGCGAATACGTCGCCGACGGCGCGGCCCGGCAGGCTGTGGCGGCACTCACCGGACGATTCCCTGCCTGGGCGGCAGACGCCGTCGACTTTCCCCCGGGGAAGGACGACGCCGGTGTGCTGGCGAGGTACCGCCGGTTCGCTTCGTTGTACGTGTAAGGCAGGATAAGCAGCGGACAGGAGAAGGACCCGGACCATTGGGGGCATCCCCCGATGGTCCGGGTCCTGTCATGTGGGGCGCAGGCTCCTGCCGTGACGTAGCAGGAGCCCGCGGTCTGCATCAGGTCAGGCATACGGCAGGACGAGGTCCGCGTACCTCTCCTTGACCGTGGCCAGGACGGCGGCACCGTCCGTGTCCCAGATCTCCTGATTGAAAATTTCCACTTCGATGTCGCCCGTGTACCCGGCGTCGCGCACCCAGGTGCCGATCGTGGCGAAGTCCACCACGCCGTCTCCCATGTATCCACGGGAGAGCAGCGGATCGGCGGCAATGGGCATGTTGAAGTCGCACACCTGGTATGAGGCGATGCGGTTCTCCCGGCCGGCCCGTTCGATCTGCGCCTTAAGTTCCGGATCCCACCAGACGTGAAAGGTGTCGACGGCGACCCCCACCGCTGCCGCGTCGAAAGGCGCCGCGAGGTCCAGGGCCTGCCCCAGGGTGGAGATCAGTGCGCGGTCCGCGGCGTACATCGGGTGCAGCGGTTCCAGCACCAGGCGGACGCCGTTTTCCTGTGCGAACGGGACCAGGTCCGCGAGCCGGTCAGCCACACGCTGCCGGGCGCCCACGATGTCCTTTTCCCCCGGGGCGAGGCCGCCAACCACCAGGAACAGTTCCGTGGTGTCCAGGGCCACGGCTTCAAGGATCGCTGCCCGGTTGTCGGCCAGGGCGGCAGCCTGGCCGGCGGCGTCGGCGGCCGTGAGGAAGCCGCCGCGGCACAGGGAGGAGACGCGCAGTCCGGCGTCCTTGATCAGGCGCGCCGCCTTGTCCAGGCCCGCTTCCGCCACCCGGTCCCGCCAGGGGCCGATGGCCGGAATGCCGGCGTTCACGCAGCCCTCCACCACCTGGGCGAGGGTCCACTTCTTGGTGGTGGCGCTGTTGATGGAGAGGCGGGAGAAATCGCTCATGCTCCCACCCCGTTGATGCGCAGGTAGTCGGACATCCGGAAGGCGGCCAGCGCCGGATCCCTGAGGAGCCCGGCCTGGTCCGCCAGTTCGAAGGTCCTGGCGAGGTGGCACACGGAGCGGCCCGAGTGCAGGCCGCCCACCATCTGGAAGCCGGGCTGCTTGCCGTTGAGCCAGGACATGAAGGCGATGCCGGTCTTGTAGTAGAACGTGGGGGCGCTGAAGATGTGCTTGCCCAGTTCGCGGGTGGAGTCCAGGATCTCGCGTGCCCTGGCGGCGTTGCCGGCGTCGTAGTTCTGCAGTGCCACCGACGCAGCGGGGTAGATGGCCGCGAAGATGCCCAGCAGGGCGTCGGAGTGGTGGGTGCCGTCGCCGTCGATGAGCTCCGGGTAGTTGAAGTCGTCCCCGGTGTAGAGACGGACGCCGTCAGGCAGGGCTGCCCGCAGGGCGACCTCGTGGCCGGCGTCGAGCAGCGAAACCTTGACGCCGTCCACCTTGTCAGCGTTGTCCCTGATCAGGCCCAGGAAGGTTTCGGTGGCGGCCGGAACGTCCTCGGACCCCCAGTAGCCGGCGAGGGCGGGATCGAACATGGTGCCGAGCCAGTGCAGGATGACGGGCTGGTCCACTTCCTGCAGGAGGGTGGAGTAGACCGTGAGGTAGTCCTCGGGCCCGCGCGCTGCCTTGGCGAGGGCGCGGGAGGCCATGAGGATGACCTTGGGTCCGGCCTCGCTGACGACGGCGATTTGCTCGCGGTAGGCCTCCAGGACGGCCTTGATGCCGGCGTCGCCGGACGGCAGGGCGTCGATGTCGAGCTGGTCGGTGCCGGCACCGCAGGAGACGAGGTCACGGACGGTCTTGCCCGCGGTTGCCGCATTGCCGGCGGCGACCACCGAGGCCGCTTCGACGCCTGTGCGCTTGATGAGCTGCTGGGTGGCGGCCCAGTCGAGTCCCATGCCGCGCTGGGCGGTATCCATGGCATCGGCAACGCCCAGGCCGTAGGACCACAGTTCGTGGCGGTAGGCCATGGTGGCGTCCCAGTCCAGTCGGGCCGGGGCACCCGGGGTATTGTCTGCCAGGACGTCGGGGATGACGTGGGCTGCCGCGTAGGCCCGTCGTGCGGTCAGGGGTGCTGCGGGGCGGGCCCATGTGGCACCGCCCCGCAGCCGGTACTCCCTGGTGCCGCCGTCTTCGGAGGGAAGGATGAGGGACGTCATTAGAGGGTGATCTCCGGGATGTCGAGGGTGCGGCGTTCCTCGCTGGAGCGAAGGCCGAGTTCGGCGAGCTGGACGCCGCGGGCGGCGGACAGCAGGCCGAAGCGGTGTTCGCGGCCGGCGACCACGTCGCGGAGGAACTCCTCCCACTGCAGCTTGAAGCCGTTGTCCAGGTCCGCGTTGGCGGGTACTTCCTGCCACTGATCGCGGAAGGACTCGGTGACTGGCAGGTCAGGGTTCCACACGGGCTTGGGTGTATGGGCGCGCTGCTGGGCGACGCACTTGTTCAGGCCGGCAACAGCCGAGCCATGGGTGCCGTCCACCTGGAATTCCACCAGTTCGTCCCGGTAGACGCGGACGGCCCAGGAGGAGTTGATCTGGCCGATGACGTCGTCCCCGCCCGGGGTCTCCAGCTCGAAGATGCCGTAGGAGGCGTCGTCCGCGGTTGCCTTGTATTCCTTGCCCGCTTCGTCCCAGCGGGTGGGGATGTGGGTGGCGGTTGTGGCATTGACGCTCTTGACCTTGCCGATGATGCCCTCAAGGACATAGTTCCAGTGGCAGAACATATCGGTGGTCATGCCGCCACCGTCTTCCTTGCGGTAATTCCAGGACGGCCGCTGGGCGGCCTGGATGTCGCCTTCAAAGACCCAGTATCCGAACTCCCCGCGGATGGACAGGATGCGGCCGAAGAAGCCTTCATCCACCAGGCGGCGGAGTTTGACCAGGCCCGGGAGGTACAGCTTGTCGTGAACAACCCCCGCGGTGACGCCGGCCTCCTTGCCGATGCGCGCCAGTTCGATGGCCTCTTCCAGCGTTTCGGCCGTGGGCTTCTCCGTGAAGATGTGCTTCCCGGCCAGCATGGCCTTCTTCAGCGTCGCGGCGCGCAGGCTGGTCATGGACGCATCGAAGACGACGTCGACAGTGGGGTCGTTGATCACGGCGTCCAGGTCGGTGGTCCACTCCGAGACCTTGTGCTTCTCCGCCAGCTCGCGGATTTTGGCCTCGTTGCGGCCCACCAGGATGGGTTCCACCTGGACCCGGGTGCCGTCTTCCAGCGTGAAGCCGCCGGCATCGCGGATGGGCAGGATGGACCGCAGCAGGTGCTGCCGGTAGCCCATCCGGCCGGTGATGCCGTTCATGGCAATACGGATCGTTTTGGTTTCGAAGCCCATGTGTCCTCCACGGTGAGTAGGCGATGTTCTGACGCTCATTGGGAAAGCGCGTTCCCATTGGTTCAATGATGCACCCCGCGCTAATGGTTGGCAAGCGCTTTCCGGAAGAGGGGTGACCTGCCATAATGTGCTTAGCGTTTGAGCCCCCGACAGACAATCAGGAGATGCAGTGGCTGCAAGTACCCTTACCGAGGTGGCGCGCCTTGCCGGCGTCTCGCCCGCCACGGCCTCCCGCGTGCTCAACGGTTCTGCCCGCAAGCCGGGCAAGGACATCACCGAGCGGGTCCGGCAGGCGGCTGAATCGCTCGGCTACATCCCCAATGCGCAGGCCCAGGGGCTGGCGAAGTCCAGTTCCGGCCTGATCGGCCTGATCGTTCATGACATCGCCGACCCCTACTTCGCCGCCATTGCCAGGGGTGTCCAGGAAGCGGCAAGGGAACAGCACAAGATGGTGCTGCTGGCCACCACCGGCGGCGGACCGACGGAAGAAAGGGAAGCGGTGGCCGCGTTCGCCGCCCGCCGCGCTGATTCGATCGTCATCGCAGGGTCCCGTTCCTGCCGGACGGAGGACCAGGACGGCAACGCCGAACTCGCGGCAGAACTTGACCGGTACTGCCGGAACGGCGGGCAGGTGGCCGTTGTGGGACATCCCGTGGTGGGCGCCACTGTCCAGGAGGGCTACCACGTGGTGAGAGTCCCCAACCAGGAGCTCGCCCGCCGGCTGGCCGCGGAACTTGCGGCAGGCTGGGACGGCGACTTTGTCATCGTGGGCGGACCAGAGGGCCTGCTCACATCGGATGACCGCGTGCGCGGCTTCCAGGAAGGACTGGAGCGGGCCGGGCGGCCTCAGGCGGAAGTCCTCAGGACCGCGTTCAACCGGTCCGGCGGATATGACGCCGGGCTTCAACTGGCTGGACGGATCAAAGCGCCCGGGTCGGGAGAGGCTGCGCCGAAGCTCTGCATTTTCGCCGTCAACGACGTGATGGCCATCGGAACGGCAGCGGCGCTCCGGGCAGAGGGGCTCCGTATCCCCCGCGACGCCGCGATCGCCGGCTTCGACGACATCGAAACCCTGCGGGACTTCCGGCCTGCCCTCTCAACCGTCCGCCTGCCCCTGGAAGATATCGGGCGGCTTGCCACCCGGGCCACACGCGGCCGGCCGGACGGCGAAGAGGGCGAAGAGGCCGCTCCGGGCGCCGTCACCGGCGAGGTCACGCTGCGGCGCAGCACCGAAGCGGCGTGACAACTCCCCGTGGGCTCTCCGCCATCCCCGCATGTCCGGAAGCCGGCGGACCCCGGCCCGCGATCCTGGTACTGCCCGGAGGCGGCTATGCCCGCCAGGCGGACCATGAGGCGGAGCCCGTGGCGGACTGGCTGGCCGGCCTGGGCATCCATGCGTTCGTATTGCGGTACCGGGTGGCCCCGGACCGGCATCCGGCCCCGCTGGAGGATGCCAAGGAAGCCATGCTTTACATCCGCAGCGGGCAGCACGGGCTGGCTGTTGACAGTGGGCGCGCAGGCGTCCTTGGTTTCTCGGCCGGCGGGCACCTGGCCGCCACCCTCTCCACGGCAGCCGCCACGGGGAATCCGAGCCTGGACGTGCCTGCCGCCGTTCCGGATCTTTCGGTACTTTGCTACCCCGTGGCTTCCATGACCTCCCAAGCGCATCAGGGATCTGTGCAGAACCTCCTGGGCGACGCGCCGCCGTCGGATCTTCTGACGGCCCTGTCAGCGGAACTGAACGTCACGCCCCTCACGCCCCCGGCGTTCCTCTGGCACACTGCCGACGACGCGGCCGTGCCTGTGAGCAACAGCCTGAACTACGCCAGGGCTCTCTTTGCCGCAGGCGTTCCCGCGGAACTCCACGTCTTTCCGCACGGACGGCACGGCCTGGGACTTGCCACAGGCGAGCCCGGGCCGCAGCAGTGGACGTCGCTATGCGCCGCATGGCTGCAGCGCGCCGGGTGGACGCATACCGCTGCAGCAAGCGCAGCTAGCCCAGTGCGCGGATAATCCAGCTGGCAGAATGGGATCCGCCGGGCTGCAGGTGCACCAGGTCCGTCCCGGAATGCAGGGCGTCAGGCGGGCACGTCATGGGTTCCACCGCCAGGCCAAGACGGTCGGGCCCCGCGGGTTTGTCCCCGGTGTGCACCTGGACCCAGGGCCACTCCGGCCCCCACTCCAGTTCAACACCTGTCCCCGACGGATCCGTCACCCGGACCCGGGCCAAACCGGCAGCGTCCCGGCCAAGGGTCGTAAAAGCGTGGTCGATCTTCACCTGCGCCAGGCGCCGCGGGGAGCGGAAGTCGAAGCGGCCCTGGTCAACCTGCCGCATTCCCACGGGGAGCAGCCGGTCCGGCGTGACCTCCAGGTAGGTATCGGCGGGAAGTTCCAGCGACCAGTCATCCAAGGGCGAAGGACCGGCCACGAGATAGGGATGCGGGCACACTCCGTACGGTACTGAAACAGAACCGGCGTTGACCGCCTGCACCGTTCCCTGGAGGCCGTCGTCCGAAAGGGAGTACGTGACCGTTAGTTCCAGGTCGGCGGGGTAATCGGGGCCTGACGGAATGCGGCAGCGCAAGACTGCCTGGGGCGCCGTAGCCTCAACAAGTTCCCATGCCCGGTGGATCGCAAGGCCATGGAGGGCGGAGCCCCGTTCGGGTTCGTTGACAGCGGCGGCGTAAGACCTGCCGGCATAGGTGTACGTGCCGTCCGCGAGCCGGTTGGGCCAGGGGGCACAGATGACTCCGCGGTAGTCGGGCACGGCGCCCTCCGGGCCAAAGCCCACCACCAGGTTCCTGCCGTTGTGGCGCAGTTCGCGCAGCGCCCCGCCCCGGAGGGTTACGACGGCGGAGTAGGGTCCGTGGGCGAGGTGGACTTCGGTTTCGGGCATGAATTCCCTTTGGGTCGCTGGGTGTTAGCGCTCATCAGCGTACCTCACCCGGTCCCCCGCAATGGCTAAGGTTGCTGCATGGAATCCGCCGCTGACCAGGATCTCGTCGCAGCCGTCAAGGCGGCGCTTCGCGCGATGGCCGACCCGGAGCGGGCTGCCGGCGCGCAGGCCTACATGAAGTCCCGGATTCCTTCGCTGGGCGTCAGGGTACCCGAGGTTCGGCGGGTCACTGCCCAGGCCGTCCGGGACTTTCCGCCCGCGTCCGCGGCGCAGCTGCGCGCCACCGTCCTGGAACTGTGGCGGAGCTCAACCTTCCGGGAGGAGCGGTACGCCGCCATCGACCTGACGGCACACCGCCTGCTGGGCGGCTGGATGGACATGCTTCCCGTGTACGAGGAGATCATCAGGACGGGCGCGTGGTGGGATTTTGCCGATGGCGTGTCCGGCCGGATCTGCGGCCTGCTGCTGGCGCACGGCGAAACCATGTCCGCCGTCCTCAGGCAGTGGAGCCGCGATCCGGACGTGTGGATCCGCAGGGCTTCCATTACCTCCCAGCTTCGCGCCGGAAAGGCCACCGACCCCCAACTGCTCGCGGACGTCATCGAACAGAACATCGGAGACCCCGAGTTCTTCATCCGGAAGGCGATCGGCTGGGCGCTGCGGCAATATGCCAGGACTGCACCTGAATGGGTGGAGGCGTTCGTCAGCCGTCACCCGGGCGCTTTGAGCCCACTGTCGCAGAGGGAGGCCCTGCGGCGCCTGGGGGGCGCGGCAGCAACCGGGAAGTGATGGCCGGGCGTTAAATCACGGGCCGTTCGACGACGGGTTCGTGCGTTTTGCGGAACAGCCGACGGGTCCCGGGATCCCAAAAGATCAGGTACAGGGCAAACAGGAGCGCCGTCAGCGCTGCGGCCACCCTGGCCAGGGCCAGGGCAAAGCCCAGGTCCTGGGTCTGAAGATACGGGAACACGTCCAGCTGGTCCGAGATGGCATAGATCATGAAGAAGGACACCACGAAATACAGCGCCTTCACCTGCCAGTCGTTGCGGATGCCGGTCACGGCGAACAGCGGTATCAGCCAGACGACGTACCAGGCCTGGATGATGGGGGCCAGCAGCACCACCGCTGCCAGGGAGAGCGTAAGGCGGCGCATGAGGCGGTCGTAGTCCCCCTTGAAAACCTGCCAGGCGATGATGCCCACCGCAAGCAGCTTCCCGGCGTCGAACACCCAGCCGGCGGGAACTGATCCGTCGAAACCCAAAGCCGTGGCCAGGGATGCAACCACCATGCCGATCAGGCCCACGGGGGCATACCAGATGGAGATGCTGCCGGGAGCTGAGAGGCCGTTGATCCAGCCAAAGCCAAATCCGTTAACCATGCTCATCGCGGTCAGGAGCCCCAGGCTCAGTCCGGCCGTCAACGTCCAGAAGGCCATCTTTCGGAGCCATCCTGCCTTCCTGCCGGCCCACAACAGGCCGATGAACGGCAGGAAGACAATGGTGATGGGTTTCACCGCGATGGACAGCGTGACCAGAATGATGGCGCGGATCTGCCGGTGGGTTGCGGCATAGTACAACCCGGCCAGGGCCAGCCCGATCATCAGTGAGTCGTTATGCACACTGGCGATGAAGTTGGTCAGGAAGAGCGGATTGGCCACGGTGAGCCAGAGTGCCCTGTGGGGGTTGACGCCGTGCAGTTCGGCGAGGCGGGGCACGTAAATGACGCACAGCGCTACCCCGGCCAGGGAGGCCAGGCGGAACAGCATGATGCAGGTCTCGGGCTGGACGCCGGTGACCCATACGATGAACTGTTCAAGCCATAGGAACAGCTGTCCGTAGGGAACCGGCGCCTCGGTCCACATCTTGTCGGCGCCGAGCTGGAAGTAGTTGGACAGGGCGGAGATGCCGTGTTCGTAGGGGTTGAATCCCTCCACCATCAGGCGCCCCTGGCCGATGTACGCGTATACATCGCGGCTGAACAGAGGCACGCTGAACGCCATGGGAAGTCCCCAGGCCACCACGGCGGTCAGGGTTGCCCTCCGCGCCTGGTCACCCCACACGCGGACTTTCTGCCCAAGCCGGAGCCACGCGCGCACCAGCAGCATGCCCCCTCCGGCCACCAGGACAATGGACAGGGCCACGCCCGGGGCCTCGGTGCGCATCCAAATGAAGAGGGGCATGCGGCGCAGCTCGGAAACGGGGGCCAGCCAGCCAACACCGATCGATCCGATCAGCATGAACATGGAACCCAGGAAACCGGCAAGCAGGGGCGAGCGGGGATTGTCCACCTCGGCACTGCCTTCCCCGGCAATGCCGGCCGCCGCCATCTCCCCCATCGCGGGCACGGGCGCCGTCATTTCAGGATCGTCCAATCTTCGTGCGTTTCCGCTGTTCACCCGGCGGCCCACGCGGGCTGGCCGGGACAAGGTTTAAAGGGCGGAAGGGCGACCCGCCGTGTACCCGAAATCCTAGCATCGGCCGGGCGTCAGGGAGTGTAACGGTAGGCTGGTCCGGTGCCTATATCTAACGAACGAATCGTCTGGATCGACTGCGAAATGACCGGTCTGGACATCAAGAACGACGCCCTGATCGAGGTGGCAGCCCTGGTCACTGATTCGGAACTGAACATTCTCGGGGACGGCGTTGACGTCGTCATCAAACCCGACGACGCCGCCGTAGCGCAGATGTCCGATTTCGTCCGCGACATGCACACCAAGTCAGGGCTGTTGGCGGAACTGCCGAACGGCAAGACGATGGAAGAGGCGGAAGCCGCCGTCATGGAGTACATCTCAAAGTGGGTCCCGGACCCGCGGAAGGCACCGCTCGGCGGCAACTCGGTGGGGACCGACCGCGTCTTCCTCTCCCGGGACATGCCCGCCGTGGTGGAGCACCTCCACTACCGTGTCATTGATGTCAGCACCATCAAGGAGCTCTCCCGCCGCTGGTACGCCAGGGCCTATTTCCAGTCACCGGCCAAGAAGGGCGGCCACCGCGCGCTGGGAGACATCAAGGACTCGATTGATGAACTCCGCTACTACCGGGAGGCAGTCTTCGTTCCCGCCCCCGGACCCGACAGCGCCACGGCGCAGAAGATCGCCCGGGCCATCACCAATGGGGGTGCCGGAGTGGAGGCGGCAGAGTAATCTGCGCCACGTTCGGATGAAATTTTGCTGAAAACGGCAAAAGTGGACAAAGCACCCCTTCCGAGCAGGTAAGCTATTTGAGTTGCGTTTCCAGGGAGCCGCTGAGGCGAGAATCCCTTGAGGCACATGGTGGGCGTAGCTCAGTTGGCAGAGCGCCTGGTTGTGGTCCAGGAGGTCGCGGGTTCAACCCCCGTCGCTCACCCTCACGGGGCGGCATATGCAGCCGTCAATAAGGGAGGTCGCACCGGATATCCGGTGCGGCCTCTTTTGTTGTGGCCCGCCGGGGTACGTGCATTGCAGCCCGGGGACACCGCGAAGCCAAAGGACTACTGACATGACCGTTCTGCCGATCACCATCTGGGGCGAGCCCGTCCTGCACCGCCGCGCTGCCGAGGTGGAGGTATTCGACGACGAACTGCGGACCTTGATCGCCGACATGTTCGAAACCAACGATGCCGCAAACGGTGTTGGCCTTGCCGCCCCGCAGATCGGCGTCGGCAAGCGCATCTTCGTCTACAAGTACGCCAATGACGACGGCGCTCCCCCAACCGGCGTCGTGGTCAATCCTGTCCTCACTCTCTCCAAGGTTTCCGGGGCGGCACCGGACCCGGACGAGGAGGAAGAGGGCTGCCTGTCCTTCCCGGGTGAGCAGTACCCGCTTAAACGCGCCGAATGGGCCCGTGTTGAGGGCTTCGACGGGGATGGAAATCCCGTCAGGTTTGAGGCCACGGGCTGGTTCGCCAGGGTGATCCAGCACGAGTACGACCACCTGGACGGCAAGCTGTACGTCAACCGCC
Organism: Pseudarthrobacter enclensis; assembly: GCF_030811655.1. Classification (GTDB taxonomy): domain Bacteria; phylum Actinomycetota; class Actinomycetes; order Actinomycetales; family Micrococcaceae; genus Arthrobacter; species Arthrobacter enclensis_A. Next base: position 209,270 of record NZ_JAUSRE010000006.1, read on the forward strand.
TGATTGACCGCTACTCCCGGAAGGCCATGAAGCAGGCCAAGAAGAACGGCTGGGGCGTTCCGGGGCTGACCTGGATGCCCGGCGTCGATCCGGATCCGTTCGGCCACTGAAGCCTTTGGACGCGCTCAGCGGACGGTGATGGTCTGCTGCTTCGGGCATGAACCGAGGACCTGCTTCATGGCGTCCTTTTCCGCCGGAGTCACCCACAGTCCGTACGCCGCTTTCACTGAGATCTGGCGGGCCACATAGTGGCAGCGGATGGCCGTGTTTTTGGGCAGCCAGGTGGCGGCGTCCCCGGCGCTCTTCTGCTGGTTGGCTGCACCATCCGCGGCGATGAGGTTCAGTGGATCGTTGGCCAGGTTCTGGCGTTCCTTGGCTCCCAGGCCCTGCGCGCCCTTTTGCCAGGCATCGCCAAGTGCCACCACGTGATCAATCTGGACGGCACGGCTGCTCTCGGAGCCGCGGCGGAAGTCAACGTCCCTGCCCGTATAGGGTTCGAGGAGGTGCCCGGCAGTGACGCTGCACGTGGAGCCCTCGGAAAACACCACGCCGGACAGGTCCCTGCGAAGGATGTCGTTGCGGGTATCACACCCGTTCCGGTCGACGTCCAGCCATGCCTGGCCGAAGGCCTCCCGGCTGTAGTTGGTGCCCGGCGCCCGGCCCTTCACGGGCAGGCCGTCCAGCGCCGACAGCGCGGTACCGGGCGGTACCGGATTGGGCTCCTGCACCGGCTTCATCCAGCCGGCGTCGAACACGGGGGCCTCGGACGGTCCCCGCTGTGTTGGCCCAGCGGCGAATTGGCCGGCTGCGAAGAACCAGGCCAGTGCGACGACGATACCCACCGCGGCTGCGGCCAAAATGGCCCAGGCCTGCCGGGACCGGCGGCGTGCGCGGCGGTACGCTGACCAGCTTGCGGTCACGGCGTCAACGGCGAAAAGGGAAAGTCAGGCACCCCAAGAGCCTAGGTCAAAGCACCAGGCCGGCCAGTGATATCCACACTGTTGAGGACGAGTGACGGGTCACACGTTCCCCAGCCCCCGGCCCCTACTGCTCCTTCGTGACCCTGCGAAGATCCTCCTCGGCGATTGACAGCAGGCCCTCGAGCTGGCGTACCCGCTCATCGCTGACATCGCCCGTCTTCTGCTCTGCACGCGCGCGCTCAAGCAGGCGCACAGCTTCCTTATGGTTGGCTTTTGCCACGTCCAGGGCGTGCTCAAGGGTGGTTTCGTGCTGAAGCGTCGATTCGTTGTCCATGCCACCAGTCTGGTCCGGATTCCCGGCTGATTCCAGTGAACCAGCCGGGAATTGGCAGGACGTGTCGCTATTGGTCAGACGGCGATCGCGGCCAGGGCGGCCGCGCTTTCCTTGGCGGGGAACGACGGCGGGTTTACGCCAGCCATTTCCTCCATGACCCGGACCACCTGGCAGCTGTAGCCGAATTCGTTGTCGTACCAGACGTACAGGACCAGGTTCTTGTCCGTGGAAACCGTGGCCAGGCCGTCAACGATGCCTGCACGGCGGGAGCCCACGAAGTCGGTGGAGACAACCTCGGGCGAGTCGATGTAGTCGATCTGCTTGCGCAGGTCCGAGTGCAGGGACATCTCGCGCAGGTAGTTGTTCACCTCATCCTTGGTGGTGCCGTTTTCAAGGGTGAGGTTCAGGATAGCCAGGGAGACGTCCGGGGTGGGCACGCGGATGGAGCTTCCGGTGAGCTTGCCCAGGAGTTCGGGCAGCGCCTTGGCTACAGCCTTGGCGGCACCGGTTTCGGTGATGACCATGTTCAGCGCGGCGGAACGTCCGCGGCGGTCGCCCTTGTGGAAGTTGTCGATCAGGTTCTGGTCGTTGGTGAAGGAGTGCACGGTTTCCACGTGACCGTGGATCACGCCGAACTTGTCGTTGATGGCCTTCAGCACCGGAGTGATGGCGTTGGTGGTGCAGGACGCCGCCGAGACGATCCTGTCCGAATCTGTGATGTCGCGGTGATTGATGCCGTGGACAATGTTCTTCAGCTCGCCCTTGCCCGGAGCCGTCAGCAGGACGCGGGCCACGCCCTCGCTCTGCAGGTGCTGGGACAGCCCTTCGGCGTCCCGCCAGCGGCCGGTGTTGTCCACCACCAGGGCATCCTTGATTCCGTACGCGGTGTAATCGATAGTGGCGGGGTCGTTCGAGTAGATCACCTGGATGCGGACGCCGTTGGCCGTGATGGTGTTGGCTTCTTCATCGATCCGGATGGTGCCCTCGAAGGAACCATGCACGGAGTCCCGGCGGAGCAGGCTGGCCCGCTTGGAAAGGTCGTTGTCGGACCCGCGGCGGACCACGATGGCGCGCAGCCGCAGTCCGTGGCCGCCACCGGCCTTTTCGATCAGCAGGCGTGCCAGGAGCCGCCCGATGCGGCCGAAGCCGTAGAGCACCACGTCGGTGCTGGTGCGCTCGTCGGCACCACGCTTGCCAACGATCTCGGCGAGTTCGGCCCGAAGGAACTCTTCAAGGGTGGCTCCGTCGCCTTCTTCCTTGAATTTCTGGTTCAGGCGGGCGATATCGATCGCGGCAGCGCCCAGATCCAGGCCGGCCAACGTGTTGAGCAGGGGTGCGGTGTCCTCCAGGAGCAGTTCGTCCTTGCTCATCCGGCGCGCAAAACGGTGTGCCTTGAGGATGTTCATGGTGGACTTGTTGATCAGGCTCCGGCCGTGGATGCTGGTCACCACGTTGTTTTCGCGGTACAGCCTGCCGATGACCGGGATCATGGCCTCAGCCAGGGCCTCCCGGCCCATCCACGTATCAAGACAAGAATCAGACGTCTGGCTCACAGAAATACCTTCCTCGGTTCAGCCGTGTACGTCCTCGTACACGGATGTAGGCCACCTGATGATGTCCAGGGGCACCGGCACCTGCAGGGATGGCCCCCAGGCACCTGGATCGCGTGCAAAGAAAAACCGCCGGCTGCGAACGCAACTTTCGGCGGTAGAACTCCTGCGTCCGGTATCCATTCTAATTTGGCGCCCCACACGGAACACGCTTGCGCTGCGTGAAATCACTCACACGGTATGCGGCGGTGGCCTCTCAGTTATGCATGGCGGCATACAGGTTCAGGCTGGCGGAGAAGACAAGCCAGTAGAAATACGGCAGCACCAGGACCCCGGCGGCGGCGTCGACAGGTCCGAACCGCAGGATGAGGAACGCAAGGGTGCCTGTAAGTGCGCAGATAATCAGGAATGCCGCCCAGAGGGCCGGCGCTCCAAGCATTGGATACAGCCCGAAGAATGCCACCGGCCAGGCAGTGTTGAGCAGCAGTTGGAGTACATAGCCGGTACGGGTTCCGCCGGTCAGGCCGCCCCTGCGCCACACCAGCCATGCCGCTGCGGCCACCCCGGCGTACAGCCCCATCCACGTGGTCCGGAACATCCACGACGGCGGCATCCAGGGAGCCTTCACCGAACCGGCGTACCAGCCATTGGCATTCAGGATGATGGGGGCCGAGGCGAGCACCCAGGCCAGGGCGGAGAGGGCAAGGAATCCGGCCAGTGCAGCGACCTGTGACCGGGCACCGGCAACAGGCACCCGGGCGTCGGGGCGGGGGTCAGGAATTACGGGCACGGTCCAGCATCCCCGACACATTGCCCGTGGTCAAACGCGATATGTGGATGGGACAGCCGGTACGCCGGGTTCTGTTCTCCCCCGCCGTTACCGGCAAGGGAGCGACGGCCATCCATCTACGAGTACCGTTGCCGGCACCCTCCAGCGGCCTACCCGGACACTCGGGCGGGCAGCCCTCGAACGTGTCCTGTCTGGCCTTGCTCCGGGTGGGGTTTACCTAGCCTTCCCGGTCACCCGGGAAGCTGGTGGTCTCTTACACCACCGTTTCACCCTTACCTGCTGTTCCCGGCATGGCCGGGAACGCGGGCGGTCTGTTTTCTGTGGCACTGGCCTGCGGGTTACCCCGAGTGGGTGTTACCCACCACCCTGCCCTGCGGAGCCCGGACGTTCCTCGAGCCACTTGCGTAGCGCGCGGCCGTCTGGCTGTCCCATCCGCGTCCATCCTACCGGCGCCCGGCGGCTGCTGCTGCCGCCGGTAGGATCGGACGGTGCTGATTCTGCTTCCCCCTTCCGAAGGCAAGACACCCGCGCCCAGTGGTCCCGCCGTCGACTGGTCCTCCCTGGGCTTTCCGGATCTGAACCCCTGCCGCGCCAAGGTCCTCGATGCGCTGGGTACGGTCAGCGCGCATGAGGACGCCCTTGCGCTGCTGGGCGTTGGAGCATCGCTGCGGGACGACGTCGAACGCAACACACGCCTGCACGGCGAGCCCGCGGCACCGGCACACAGTATCTACTCCGGCGTACTGTATGACGCCCTGGGCTACCGTACGCTGACACCTGCCCAGCGCCGGAAGGCGGATGAGGCGGTCGTGGTAATTTCGGCGCTCTGGGGTGCGCTCCGCTTCAGCGACAGCGTCCCGGCCTACCGCTTGTCCATGGGCGCCGCACTGCCCGATGTCGGCCGGCTGGCTCCGTTCTGGAAGGCGCATCTTGCCGGCGCGCTTGGCGCCGCAGCACAGGGACACCTGCTGGTGGATTGCCGCTCCAGCACCTACGCTGCCGCGTGGGCTCCGCCGCCGGAACAGACCGTTGCCGTGAACGTCTTCACGGAGACCGGCGGCGTCCGCAAGGTGGTGAGCCACTTCGCCAAGCACACCCGGGGCGAACTGGCGCGGCACCTGCTGGTGAGGCGGGGCAAAGCCCCGGTGTCGCCGTCGGACCTCCTGAAGGCCGCGCGCGAAAAGTGGGACACCGAACTGGTGGCCGGTACCGCCCGCAAGCCGCACGCCCTGAACATCATCCTGCCCGGCTGATTTACCCCGCGGGCCATTGCCGGCTGTTCAGGACCAATCGTCGGAGCGGACCAGGATAGCGCCCGAGTCCGGGCAGAAAACAATGTCGTCGGCGGCAGCGGCCCTGATCTCGGCAAGGTCGCCGGGGCTGAGCTTCATGCCCGAGGCCTCGGAGGTGCCGTGGAAGAGGCGAGCTGCGCCGACTCCCCGCTTTGCCAGGGTCTTTTCGTAAACCGCCAGCATTCCGGCATCCAGGCCGGCGGCGAATGCGGCGCGCTGGGCACCAATCCCCGCCGCCTCCGTTTCCACCTCCGCCAGGGCGGCATCAAGCTCGGCCCTGATGGTTCCGAAAGATCCCTGGATGTCATCGACGATCTGCTGCTGGGCTGCCTGCCGTTCCCGCAGCGATTCCAGCCGCTCCATGACTTCCAGTTCCGCGTCTTCAAGATCCGACCGCCGCTTGTTCAGCGAAGCGATGTCCTTCTGCAGGGCCACCAGATCCTTGGACAGCCCGGTGCCGCTGTTGAGCCGGGCCTCGTCGCGTTCGATCCGCGACGCCACCTGCTCGACGTCGGCCTCGGCCCTTTTCAGCTCGGCCTCGGCGTCGTGGACGGCCACCTTCGCTGCGCCGAGTTCACCGTTCGCCACGGACAGTGCGGCCTCAAGGTCCTTGATACGGGGATCATTTTCCAAGGTGCGGCGGCGGTTGGCGAGTCCCTTGAGCCTGGCGTCTAGCCCCTGCAGTTCGAGCAACTTCAACTGTTCCGCCGGTGCTGCCTTGGCCACTGTTACCTCCGCTGGATCCCTTCCGGCCGCAGCCGGGCACCGTACCGGCGCTTCCTAGACTCTAGCGCGTGGCCCGCTCCCCTGCCTGACCCGGCGCCGAATGCTAGCCAGGGGTCAGGATGAAATCCCACGGATCACTGTTGGTGGTGCTGACCCGGATCTCCACCTCATGGCCCTGGTCCGCCAGGACGTTGCCCAGGGCTGCCGCCGCCGCAGGCAGCCAAAGCCACTCGCTGGCAAAGTGGGACACATCCACCAGGTAGGGCCGCCCGTTGAGGGCAGCCTCACGCGCCTCCGACGCTGGATGGTGGCGCAGGTCTGCCGTTACGTAGACATCGGCGTTGCTGGCCCGCACCTCATTGAACAGGGAGTCGCCGGCGCCGCCGCATACCGCGATCCGCCGCACCAGCCCGTCCTTGTCACCGGAAACCCGCACTCCCCCTGCCACGGACGGAAGGATGCCGAAAACCCGGGCTGCAAAGTCGCCCAGGTTCATGGCGTCCGCCAGGTCGCCCACCCGCCCGATGCCTTCCTCCGGAAGTCCGTTGGCGGCAACGGTGAGTGGCGCGACGTCCTGGAGCCCCAGCGCGTCGGCAAGGACATCGGAGACACCTCCGACGGCGGAGTCCCCGTTGGTGTGTACCGTCAGCAGCGCCGTTCCCGACTCAATGAGGCGGTGGACAGCCCGGCCCTTTGCCGACGTGGCAGCCACTGACGTGACGCCCTTCAGCAGCAACGGGTGGTGGGTAATAAGCAGTTCGGCTCCCCACTCCACAGCCTCGTCGATGACTTCCAGAGTGGGATCGACCGCGAACATCACCTTGGACACGGACGCCGAAGGGTGCCCTGCCACCAGGCCCACCTCGTCCCAATTCTCCGCAAGGGATTCCGGCCACAGTTCCTCGACGGCCAAGAGCAACTCAGCCAGCGTGGGGTTGTCCGCGGAACCGGTCGGGGCCGGCGTGTCGGAGGAGGTTTCGCCGTCGTGATCTGCCTGGCCGGTAACGTCGGTGTCCACAGGTTCCATAGTCTTAGTTTTACCCCATTGGGTACCGGCCGCCGCAGTTTGCACCGGCCGCGCCGGGCCGCCGGGGAATGATCCTGCGCCGTCAACCATTGAAGAGGTCATGAAAACTTTTGTTCTTGGCGGGGGCTGCTTCTGGTGCCTTGATGCCGTCTACCAGAAGACCAGGGGCGTCACTTCGGTGGTGTCCGGCTACACCGGCGGCCACGATCCGGACCCTGACTACTACTCTGTCTGCAGCGGAACCACGGGCCACGCCGAAGTTGTGGCGGTGACCTTCAATGAGGAAATCATCCCCGCTGAGGTCATCCTGGACATGTTCTTCGCCCTGCATGATCCCACCACGCTGAACCGCCAGGGCTACGACGTGGGCACCCAGTACCGTTCCTCGATGTTCTACGAGACCACCGAGGAGAAGATCCTTTTTGAAGAGGCGATCGAACGCAACCAGGCCCTGTGGCCGCATCCGATCGTCACCGAGGTCAGCCGCCTCCCACGGTTCCATGTGGCGGAGGAATTCCACCAGGATTACTACGCCAAACACCCCGAGCAGGGGTACTGCCAGGTGATCATCAACCCTAAGCTGGCCAAGGCCCGGAAATATTACTCTGCGTGGCTTAACGCTTAGCTACCGTTACCCGGCCTCGTTAGGCTGACCTCAGTATTCACCCCTTAGAGATAGGCGTATGTACATGGCACGGATCTATGACGATGTGACGCAACTGGTCGGCGGGACCCCGCTGGTCCGGTTGAACCGGCTCAGCGAGGGGCTGGATGCCACCGTTGCCGTGAAGCTGGAGTTCTACAACCCGGCCAACAGCGTCAAGGACCGCATCGGTGTTGCCATCATCGACGCCGCGGAGAAGTCCGGCGCCCTGAAGCCCGGCGGCACCATTGTCGAAGGTACCTCGGGCAACACGGGCATCGCCCTTGCCATGGTGGGCGCCGCCCGCGGCTACAAGGTCATCCTCACCATGCCCGAGACCATGTCCACGGAGCGGCGCGTCATGCTCCGCGCCTTTGGTGCCGAGATCGTGCTTACCCCAGGCTCCGAGGGCATGAGGGGTGCCGTGGAAAAGGCCCAGGAGATCGTGGCCAACACGGAAAACTCCATCTGGGCCCAGCAGTTCGCCAACGAAGCCAACCCGGAAATCCACCGCAAGACCACCGCTGAGGAGGTTTGGGCAGACACGGACGGAGCCGTTGACATTTTCGTGGCAGGAATCGGCACCGGCGGCACCATCACCGGTGTGGGCCAGGTCCTGAAGGAACGCAAGCCGGGCGTCCAGATCGTGGCCGTGGAACCCAAGGACTCCGCCATCCTGAACGGCGGTGCCCCGGGCCCGCACAAGATCCAGGGCCTGGGCGCCAACTTCATCCCGGAACTGCTGGACACCAGCGTCTACGACGAAGTGATTGACGCCACCCTTGAGGATTCCGTCCGGGTGGCCCGCGAACTGGGCGTCAAGGAAGGCATCCTGGGCGGCATCTCCTCGGGCGCCATCGTTTGGGCGGCCCTGGAGCTGGCCAAGCGGCCGGAAAATGCCGGCAAGCTGATTGTGGCGGTCGTGTGCGACTTCGGTGAGCGTTACATCTCCACCGTGCTCTATGACGACATCCGCGGCTGATCAGTCCGCTGTCCGCCCGTTTCCTGTAGAAAGAACTTTGTGGGCTTTTTCGCAAGACTGAAGGAAGACCTCGACGCCGCCCGGTCACACGACCCGGCGGCTCGAGGTTCTTTTGAGAACTTTTTCGCCTATTCCGGTCTCCACGCCATATGGATCCACCGGCTGACCCACCGCATGTGGCAGAACCCGTCACTGCGGTTTCCGGCGCGGCTCCTGTCGCAGCTGGGCCGGTCCTGGACCGGTATCGAAATCCATCCGGGCGCGACCATAGGCCGCCGTTTCTTCATCGACCACGGCATGGGCGTGGTCATTGGCGAGACCGCCGAGATCGGCGAGGACGTAATGATCTACCACGGTGTGACGCTGGGCGGACGGTCCCTGGCCAGGATCAAGCGCCACCCCACCATCGGTGACCGCGTGACCATTGGTGCCGGCGCGAAGATCCTGGGACCGATCACCATCGGCCGGGACAGCGCCGTTGGCGCCAATGCCGTAGTGGTCAAGGACGCGCCACCGGAATCCATCGTTACCGGCGTTCCCGCCAAATGGCGGCACCGCGACGCGCAACGGGAAACCAAGCCGGCCGTGGACCCGGCAGAATACGACATCGAATACCGGATCTGATTCATTAGCAGCCATAGACAAAGGCGGGCAGTTCCACCGGGTGACCGGGGAACTGCCCGCCTTTGTTATGCGGCAGCGGGGATACTAATGGGTGTCCACCGCTTCAATTTCGGACTTGTCCTCGCCCCACAGGGTGTGGAAGGTTCCTTCGGTGTCAACGCGGCCGTAAGTGTGTGCACCGAACAGGTCGCGCTGGCCCTGGATCAGGGCGGCGGCCACGCGCTTGCGGCGCAGGCCGTCGTAGTACGCGAGCGATGAGGAGAACACCGGTACCGGGATGCCCAGCTGGACGGCCGTTGCAACCACGCGGCGCCACGCCGGCAGGGCATCTGCAATCGCCTTGGTGAAGGCCGGGGCGAACAGCAGGTTGGCCGGCTTCTCATCGGCGGCGTAGGCCTTGGTGATGTCCTTCAGCAGTTCGGCGCGGATGATGCAGCCCGCCCGCCACAGGGAAGCGATCTCGTCCAGCTTCAGGTCCCAGCCGTATTCCTTGGCAGCGGAGGTCAGCATGTCCAGGCCCTGGGCGTAGGAGACCAGCTTGGAGGCGTAGAGGGCCTGGCGGACGTCCTCGACGAACGTCTCCGGAATTTCCACCTTAACCTCGTTGCCGGCCAGGAGTTCCTGGCCCAGCTTGCGCTGGGCAGCCTGGGAGGAGAGGGCGCGGGCAAAGACGGACTCGGCGATCCCGGACACCGGGGAGCCGAGTTCCAGGGCTGAGATAACGGTCCAGCGGCCCGTGCCCTTCTGTCCGGCGGCGTCAACCACGACGTCGACGAACGGCTTTCCGGTCCTGGCGTCCACATGGCCCAGGACTTCCGCGGAGATTTCGATCAGGAAGGAGGACAGCTCGCCCTTGTTCCATTCGGTGAAAATCTTTGCCTGTTCGGCAGGCTCGATACCGGCGCCGGAGCGCAGGAGGTCGAAGGCCTCGCCGATGACCTGCATGTCGGCGTACTCGATGCCGTTGTGGACCATCTTGACGAAGTGTCCCGCACCGTCGGTGCCGATCCACGCGCAGCAGGGCTCGCCGTCGACCTTTGCGGAGATCTTCTCCAGCAGGGGGCCGAGGGCCTTATAGGACTCCTTGGAGCCGCCGGGCATGATGGAGGGACCGTTCAGTGCGCCTTCCTCACCGCCGGACACGCCGACGCCCACGAAGTGAAGGTCCTTCTTGGCCAGCGCGGCTTCCCGGCGGCGGGTGTCCTCATAGTGGGAGTTGCCGGCATCGATGATGATGTCGCCCGGCTCCAGCAGCGGCTCGAGCTGCTCGATGACCGAGTCCACCGGCTTGCCGGCCTTGACCATGATCAGCACTCGGCGCGGCTTTTCCAGGGAATCAACCAGTTCCTGCAGGGTTTCGGTCCGGATGAAGTCCCCTTCCGAGCCGTGCTTCTCCAGCAGGGCGTCAGTCTTCTCCACTGACCTGTTGTGGAGGGCAACCGTGAACCCGTTCCGGGCCAGGTTGCGGGCCAGGTTGGCGCCCATGACGGCGAGGCCGGTGACACCGATGTGTGCAGACATCAATAACTCCAATTCATTGTTCGCCTCGGCTGCCGGCTTCCGCAGGAGGGAAGGCGCCGGGGCAGATCAGGGGGTCGGAATAAAGCATATATATTCTGGCGGTGACGCGAAAGTAACGTCCGCGTCATGGAACCGATTGTGTCGGTGCCAGTCTAGGGCTGCCGCGCCGCGGTGTCCCGGGCGAGCGGGGGCCGGCCTGAAGTCCGGACGCCTGCCAACAACTAGGCTTAGCTTCATGACCAGCAGCCTCCACCACCGTGCCATCGACAACCTGGGCACGCGGATCATCTCGGGGGATCTTCCTGCCGGCCATGTCATGCTGGCCGAGCAGCTCGAGGTTGAATTGAAGGTTTCCCGGTCAGTCATCCGCGAAGCGGTGCGGGTGCTGCAGTCTCTGGGCCTGGTGGAAACCACCAAGCGCGTGGGCATCCGGGTCTTGCCGTCAAGCCGTTGGAATCCCTTTGATCCGCAGGTCATCAGGTGGCGCCTGGCCAGCGACGCCCGCGGGGCCCAGCTGCGCTCCCTCGCCGAGCTGCGCGCAGCAGTGGAACCGGCCGCTGCCGAGCTGGCGGCACAGAACGCCCCGGCACCCCTGCGGATGGAACTCGTCGACGTTGCCCGCGCCATGCGCGAGGCCGGCAACAACGGCGAAGTTGCGCGCTTCCTGGAGCTGGATATCCGCTTCCACTCACTGCTGCTCTCGGGGTCCGGCAACGAGATGTTCGCGAACCTCATGGGGCAGGTTGCCGAAACCCTGACCGGCCGCACCGTCCACGGCCTGATGCCCGACCACCCGCACCAGGCCGCCCTGCAGTGGCATGAGGATGTGGCGGAGGCAATCGCCAGGGGCGACGCCACCTCGGCCCGCGAAGCCTCAGACCGGATCATGCGGCGGACCATGTCCCAAATGGCCGATACGTGGACGGAGCAGCCCCGCGTGTTCATCCCCCTTCGGCAGTAGCAGCCTGCTGCCGTCGGCCGAAACGCCGGCGTGTGCGACACAGAACGGAACATGACTTTTTGTTTCCGGCAGTTCACGGTATATTCATTGCAAGCCCTCCCCCGCGGCATCCCCCAATAGTCGCGGTGGAGGGTTTTCCAATGCCCGGAAACAGCCGGAAGGCACCCGGTACCTAAGCCGCTCCCGCCACAGTTTCCCGGAGGTGCCAGCCGCCGCCGAGCCCATCCCGCTGGAGGTACAGCGTGGTCAAGTCGGACCTGCTGTTGTTTCCCAGCCTGACCTGCAGCTGCAGGACCTCAACGTCAACGCCACTGTTGCCCTTTGGCATGCGCCGGCTGGTCTCCCACCAGTTGATGCGCTCAAACCACCTGACAGGCTCGGCACCCACAGCCCATTCCCTGCCCCGGCTCAGCACCGCCGTCGGAATTCCGTTGCCGTTTGTTTGCACGATGACCTTTTCCATTCCAGCAACGTAAGGCAGGGGTCTGACAATGGCAGTCCGCATCCAGGTATGAAAAAACCCCGCTGCCTGCCACGAATGGCAGGGCAACGGGGTTTTCCTGGTGGGTCCTACCGGGATCGAACCGATGACATCCACGGTGTAAACGTGGCGCTCTACCAGCTGAGCTAAAGACCCAAAACGCGCTGATCCCGGCCATTCCGCCGTAACCAACGAACATAGACTCTACCGGACTGTGGGCCCGAAACGCGAATCCGGGCGCCGCCTTCTCCGCTACAGGGAAGGAAGTTCAACCGCGAGGTAGCCCAGTGCCTGGCTTACCCCCGCTTCGAGCTTGATGGTCGCCTTCTCATCACCGCGGGTGGCACCCCTGTTGATGATGACCACCGGCTTGTTCTCCTTGGCGGCGTGCCGCACAAACCGTAGGCCGCTCATGACCGTCAGGGAGGATCCCGCCACCACCAGCGCCGCCGCCTCATCCACCATGGCATACGAGCGTTCCACCCGGTCCTTGGGCACGTTCTCGCCAAAGTAGACGAAATCAGGCTTCAGCGTACCGCCGCAGGCAGGACAAACCGCCACCACGAAGCTGCGGATCAGTGCCAGGTCCTCAACCGTTGCGTCCGCATCGGGAGCCATCTCCACAAGGCCGGTGGCTGCTGCCCGCTCCAGGAATCCGGGGTTGAGTTCCTCGAAGACGCCCGCCAGGAGGCGCCGGGAGTAAGTACGTCCGCAGTCAAGGCAGATGACCTGGTCATACCGGCCATGGAGATCGACGACGTTTGAACTGCCCGCGTCCTGGTGGAGGCGGTCCACGTTCTGTGTAACAAGGCCGGTGAGGTACCCACGGCGTTCCAGCTCGGCGGCCGAAAAGTGGCCCCGGTTGGGGTCCGCGTGCCTCATGTGCGACCAGCCGATATGATTCCGGGCCCAATAGCGCTGGCGGTTGGCCGGGTCCCGGACGAACTCCTGGTATGTCATGGGCGACCGCGGCGGCGAATCCGGGCCACGGTAGTCCGGTATTCCCGAGTCGGTGCTGAGGCCGGCACCCGTCAGCAGCGCGAAGCGAGCGCCGGCGAGCAGGTCCCGGATCCGGGCCAGTACTTCCAAATCAGCATCGGAAAGTGGTGCAGGATCCACGGGCGGCATACTGGCGAAACCGGTAAGCCCGGTGCCCCGCCGCTGCCCATCCATGCCGCTCAGGCCAGCTTCAGGTCCGCGAGGGCTTTGCGGTACTCGGCGAAGTCGCGGGCCTGGCCGCGGGGGTTCACCACGCTGTAACGGACCCGCCCTTCGGCGTCGATGATGAAGGTTGCCCGCTTGGCCATGCCGCTGCCGGCATCAAACACGCCATAGGCCCCGGCGACACCGCCGTGCGGCCAGAAATCGGCCAGGAGGTCAAAGGTGTAGCCCTCCTGCGCGGCATAAGCGCGGAGGCTGAACTTACTGTCCACGGACACTGCCAGTACCACGGCGTTCGAATCATCGAACAGGCCCAGGTTGTCCCGAATCTCGCACAGCTCGCCGGTGCAGATGCCGGAGAAAGCGAAAGGATAGAAGACCAGTGCCACATTCTGCCCACGGAACGACGATAGCCTGACCGGCTCACCGTACTGGTTGGCCAACTCGAAATCCGGAGCCAGTGACCCCAGGGCAGGGGCATCGGCGGAAGCGGCCTCAACCGCTGCTGTCATTTGTTCTTCCTGCTGACCAGGCGGGTGGCGCTCCAGTCCTTCGATACCCCGGCAGAAGTAGTGACATGCAGGCCGGCAGTGGGTGCGGCTTCCTGGATGTCAGCGGGCGAAACATAGCCGTCCCTGCCGGACTTGGGGGTGAGGACCCAGACAACGCCGTTTTCGCTCAGCGTGGTGAGCGAATCCACCAGGCTGTCCACCAGGTCACCGTCGCCGTCACGCCACCAGAGGATGACGGCGTCCGCTACCTCGTGATCGTCCTCATCAAGCAATTCGGAACCGGTGAGGTCCTCAATATCGTCACGCAAGTCGAAATCGACATCGTCGTCGTAACCGAACTCCTGAATCAGATCCCCGTTTTTGAAACCCAATTTTTCCGCCACATTTACCGAAGTGGCGGCGTCGGCCTCGCTCACGTGTTCCTCCAATACGTCATATATGCGGTGCGCATAGTGATTTCCATTACTCCCAAGCCAACACCCTTTGTGCCTGCGCTTCAAGCTGCAGCCCCCGGGATTGCGCATATTCTGCGTCACATGCGGTTGCGGCAGCCCCGGTGCAGGGGCTTTTCGTCACACAACCAGTATGACGAACGAAATACAACCGCAGCACCGCGGGCAGCTACGCATCGTCTTCCCGTCAGGGCTAGAGTGGCTGGTGACAACTATGCCTGCGGTACGAGAACCTTGTGACTCCGTGCAGACATAGGAGCGCTAGGAAGCTGCCCGGCACACATGACCGGGCTGTTGTAACCGATACGTCGCACACGGCGTATGTACGCCGGGCAGTCACCCTGCCTGGCCTGAGTGCGCCGATTCACGCGCGCAAAGAGAGGTTGGACGTGGCTGCAGGAGAAGATACCTCCCATATCCTCAGCGGGTTGACTAACCAGCTGCCTGATCGTGATCCGGAAGAGACTGCCGAGTGGGTTGAGTCCCTGGATGCGTTGATCAGGGAACAGGGCACCGAGCGTGCCCAATACATCATGCGGAGCCTGCTGCAGCGCGCGGGCGCGCAGAGCGTGGGTGTGCCGATGGTGACCACGACGGATTACGTGAACACGATCCCGGTGGACCAGGAAGCAGAGTTCCCGGGCAACGAGGAGTACGAGCGCCGTTACCGGGCGTACATGCGGTGGAACGCCGCGGTCATGGTGCACCGGGCGCAGCGGCCCGATATCGGGGTCGGCGGCCACATCTCCACCTACGCCGGGGCGGCGACCCTGTACGAGGTCGGGTTCAACCACTTCTTCCGCGGCAAGGACCACCCCGGCGGCGGGGACCAGGTCTTCTTCCAGGGCCACGCCTCCCCCGGCATGTACGCC
>NZ_JAUSRE010000007.1 GCF_030811655.1 Pseudarthrobacter enclensis
TCATGAAACGACTGGGGGCAGAAACCATGCCGGGACCGACCGGCCAACACACCCTCATCCTGCAACAGGAACGGGCTACGAAAAAGGTAACGGGGGCGGAAGCCCCGCGTTTAGTTGTTCTACAGAAGTACGAAGTACGGTTAAGACGTGTGGAAAACAGCCCTTAAGCCCCGATGGATCGCTGGCTTTGTCTTGGCGATCGTTCTCTCCGGGGTGTTCGTGCTGCTGAGCCAGTGGCAGTTCGGCCGCTCCACGCAACCCGAGGTCCCGGTGAATCCGGCGTCCGAGCAGGTCCAGCCGCTCACC
Organism: Pseudarthrobacter enclensis; assembly: GCF_030811655.1. Taxonomy (GTDB): domain Bacteria; phylum Actinomycetota; class Actinomycetes; order Actinomycetales; family Micrococcaceae; genus Arthrobacter; species Arthrobacter enclensis_A. Next base: position 307 of record NZ_JAUSRE010000007.1, read on the forward strand.
GGCACCCTGCAGCCCGGCGAGTTTTTCCATGGCAGCGTTGCTGACCAGATGGTCACTGCGCAGGGAACGTACAGTCCCGACAAGCAAGTGCTGATACCAGGCAGGCTCCACGACGGGAAGACCGGCTACTGGGTCGTGAGCGCCTTCGCCGTCAGCGGCGCGCCCGCGCTGACGGGAGCCGGCGCCTCACCACAAACCTGGATCCCCGTGGCCCGCGGTTGGGTGGCCGAACCCGGGGATGCGGCAGCACCGCCGTCGGGCGCTGTTCAACTGACCGGGCGCCTGCTGCCCTCCGAAGCCCCCGTGGGCGGGAAAGACCCCAAGCCCGGAGAAGCTTCAGCCGTTTCCGTGGCGGAGCTTATCAACGATTGGGAGGTGAGCAGCTACCCCGGCTTCGTGTCAGCCACCGCAGAGGTGGTGGGCGGCCAGGACGTCAGTGCCGCCGCAGCACCGGGGAAGCTCCAGCCCCTGAATATCGGGCCGCAGCCGCCAGGACAGCACATCAACTGGCTCAACCTCTTCTACTCCATCGAGTGGGTGGTCTTCGCGGGCTTCGCCTTCTTTATCTGGTGGCGGCTGGTCAAAGACGATTACCATCGCGACCTGGAGGAAGCCCTCGAGGATGAAGGCGCCCCCACCTCCGAACAGCACCAGCACGAAACGCCGCAGACCGGACAGCACCAGCAGCCCGGTCCGCACGAACAAAAGGTACAGCCATGATTGATCCGAAACCCGCCACCCCGTCCCCGCAGGCCCGCGGCGGCCAGGCTTCCGGCAAGAAGCGCCGCTTCGGCGGTACCGAGGCGCAGATCCGGTCAGCCCTGAAGTTCTACAAAGTCATGGCCTACCTCACCGGCACCATGCTGCTCCTGCTGTGCGCCGAACTGGTTGTCCGGTACGGCTTCGGCCAGTACCTGTTCGCCGGCGGCACGGACGCCCTCACCGGGCAGCCGTTCGGCTTCGGGTTCGCCGGCGCCGAGCCGCCGGCGGTGCTGAACGGCGTCAACGTGTCCGTGACCGTGCTGATCGTGCACGGCTGGATGTACGTGGTCTACCTGGTGTCCAACTTCCGGCTGTGGTCGCTGATGCGCTGGCCGTTCCTGAAGCTGGTCCTGCTCGCCCTCGGCGGCGTGGTGCCGTTCCTGTCCTTCATCGTCGAAAAGAAGTTCCATGCCGAGGTGGAGGCGGAACTGGCCGCCAACCCGCAGGCGCCGCAGCGCTACTAAGCCGCTCCAGCCGTCTGCCGGCACCCGCTTAGCTGGCCGCCGTCGAACGTTTGCTCCGTCACAGCGGGCCTCCCAAGATGCGCCGGTGCAAGGGCGCCAAGTAGGCTATTACGGTGACTACTCCCACTGCATCCCAGACTTCCCAGAAGCCGGTGCTGGTTGTTGATTACGGTGCCCAGTACGCGCAGCTGATTGCCCGCCGCGTCAGGGAAGCGAACGTGTATTCGGAAGTAGTTCCGCATACCTGGTCCACCGAGCAGCTCCTGGCCAAGAACCCCTCCGCCATCATCCTCTCCGGCGGACCCTCCAGCGTTTACGCCGACGGCGCCCCGAGCGTGGGTGCCGACCTCTTCGAAGCAGGCGTCCCCGTCTTCGGGATCTGCTACGGCTTCCAGGCGATGGCCAACGCACTGGGCGGCAAAGTGGACAAGACGGGCCTCCGCGAGTACGGCTCCACGGAGACCACCATCCTGGGCGAAGGGCGCTCCGTACTGGAAGGCATGCCCCAGCACCAGAAGACCTGGATGAGCCACGGCGACTCCGTCCACCAGGCGCCGGAGGGCTTTGAAGTCCTGGCGACGACGGCGGGCGCTGAAGTGGCAGCCTTCGCCAACGAAGCAAAGGGCCTCTTCGGGGTGCAGTGGCACCCTGAGGTCAAGCACTCGGCTTACGGCCAGCAGGTGCTCGAGAACTTCCTCTTCAACTGCGCCAAGATCGAACCCAACTGGACCACGGGCAACATCCTGGAAGAGCAGGTGGAGCGCATCCGCCAGCAGATCGGGGATGCGCGCGTCATCTGCGGCCTTTCCGGTGGAGTGGATTCGGCCGTCGCTGCAGCCCTGGTCCAGCGCGCGGTGGGCGACCAGCTCACCTGCGTCTTCGTGGACCACGGACTGCTGCGCGAGGGCGAAGCCGAACAGGTGGAACGCGACTTCGTGGCCGCCACCGGCGTGAAGCTGTACGTGGCCAACGAGCAGGAACGCTTCCTCTCCGCACTGGCCGGCGTCAGCGACCCCGAAACCAAGCGCAAGATCATCGGCCGCGAGTTCATCCGCGCCTTTGAAGAAGCCGAACTGGCCATCATCACCGAGGCCGCGGCCCACGGAGAGAAGATCAAGTTCCTGGTCCAGGGCACCCTGTACCCCGACGTCGTCGAATCCGGCGGCGGCGAAGGTGCCGCGAACATCAAGAGCCACCACAACGTGGGCGGCCTCCCCGAGGACCTGCAGTTCGAACTCGTCGAGCCGCTGCGCGCCCTGTTCAAGGACGAAGTCCGCGCCGTGGGCGCCCAGCTGGGGTTGCCGCAGGAGATCGTCGGCCGCCAGCCGTTCCCCGGCCCCGGCCTGGGCATCCGGATCGTGGGCGAGGTCACCAAGGAGCGGCTGGACCTGCTCCGCAAGGCGGACGCCATCGCGCGCGCCGAGCTGACCGCAGCGGGCCTGGACAACGAAGTATGGCAAATGCCCGTCGTCCTGCTGGCAGACGTCCGCAGCGTCGGTGTCATGGGCGACGGACGCACCTACGGCCACCCCATCGTGCTGCGTCCCGTGTCCTCGGAGGACGCCATGACGGCCGACTGGTCGCGCCTGCCGTACGACCTCCTGGCCAGGATCTCGAACCGGATCACCAACGAAGTGGACGGCGTCAACCGGGTGGTGCTGGACGTCACCAGCAAGCCGCCGGGAACCATCGAGTGGGAATAGCATCCTAAGTGGCCGGCCTCCGAGAGCGGGGGCCGGCCACTGCTTTTCCCGGCGAAATCCTCCGCAATTTCCCTGCCCCAGTGTTGCGGTCTCTCAAGTCCGGCATCGAAGCGGCTACTCTCGAACCTATGCCGGTATGGTCCAGGGCGTCACGTGCAAACGCAGAAAAGAAGGCAGAAGTGTCAGTTGGTCAAGGCCACCCGGAAGGCTCGGAAGAGCTTCGCAAATGGCTGTCCGGGCTCAAACCTGTTACTGGTGCGGACACAATGCTGCGCTTCACCAAGACGCCCGAAGGCTCCATCGACCTCACCTCGGCGCACCCCTCGGGACTGGCCCAGCTCATGGCCGGGCGCCGCACACGACTGTCCACACTGATCCGGGACCGCCAGCAGTATGTGGTGGCCGCCAGGGCCTCACGGAACATCCGCTCCAAGATCTTCGAACTCGCCAACGACCGCGGCATCGATGCCGGCTACCTCTCCGCGGGTACCGTGGTGTGGACGTCCGCCGTTGGGGGTAAACCCCAGCGTGTGTCCGCCCCGGTCATGCTGACCGCGATTTCCCTTACGGTCCGGCCGGGGGAGGATGACTTCGAACTGCAGCTCACCGAGCAGGCGCACATCAATCCTGCACTGGTGCGGCACCTGAAAAACATCCACGGCATTGTCTTCGACGTGAACGCCGTAACACGGCTGGCGTACAGCACCGCCCGGTTCGACCCCCAGCCCGTCCTGGACCGGCTGGCCACCCTGATCAGGCCCATTCACGGCGCGGAAACCCAGCACAACCTGCTGGTCTCCACTTTCGCGGACCTCTCCGGCAACCTCGATGACCCCTGGATCAACGACAACCACCCCATCGTCTCCGCGCTGGCCACCGCTGCCGGCGGGGAAGTGGTGGACGTCGAGGAGCCGGATCCGTCCCGCTTCCCGCACCTGGACAGGAGGCACCCCGAGGACGAACTGCTCCTGCTTGACGCGGACGCGGACCAGCAGTACGTGATCGATGCGGCCCGGGCCGGTGACTCCCTTGTGGTCAGCAGCCCACCGGGCACCGGCCAGACCCAGACCGCAATCAACACGATCGGTGCCTTGGTGGACGCCGGCAAGACCGTGCTGGTGGTGGGCGACCGCCGCGCCAGCCTCAACCAGGTAACCGGACACCTGGAGTCATTGGGCCTGGAGTCCATCCTGTTCCAGCTTTCGGGAAACGTCAGCGCGCAGCAGCTGAAGGGCCAGCTGGTCCGGGCGATTGTCCGAAACGAAAAGTCGCTGGAACCGCAGCTCGGGAACCTCCACACCACGCTCACCGAGCACCGGCATGCCCTCATGGACCATGTGGCATCCCTCCACAACGTCCGGGAGCGGTGGGGCTGCTCGCCCTACCAGGCCATGCAGTCGCTCGCCGAGCTCACCTCCATCCATCCCGCCCCCGCCACCACGGTCAGGCTCAAGCGCAGCGTCCTGGACAACATCCGGGACCGCGAGGAGCTTGCCGGCAGGCTTCGGCGTGCCGCAGAACTGGGCAGCTTCAGCAAGGCGGCCACCACCAGCCCATGGCACGGTGCCCGGCTCCTGACGCGCAAGGAGACCGAGGAAGCCCAGGACCTGGTTGGCTCCATTGCCAAGAGCCTTCCTCTCCTGCGCGACCGGATGGACGCCGTGGCTGAGCATGCCGAAATCCGTTTGGGCGAATCCTTCTCCGAATGGGGCGAGCAGCTTGAACTGCTGGTGGCCGTGCGCGGTAGCCTGGACAAATTCACTCCGGACATCTTCGACCGGCCGGTGACGGACCTGATTTCCGCCACGGCACCGTCCGCCTGGCGGCGTGAACGCGGCATCGAGATGACCTCCATGCAACGCTCCAGGCTCCGCCGGGTGGCCAAAGAGTACGTTCGCCCTGGCGTGCACATCGCCGATCTGCACTCATCACTGCTGCTGGTCCAGGAACAGCGCGCCCTGTGGGCCGGCTACGCCACCACCCAGCGGCACCCTGCGGTTCCGTCCGGCCTGGCCGAGATGAACTCCATGTACCGCTCCCTGGCGCAGGAACTGGCGCAGCTGGGCGAGGCGCTTCGGCATACCGAAGACGGCGGCTCGCTGACCACCGTTCCTTACGCACAGCTGATGGAACGCCTGGAACGCCTGGTGGCAGACACGGAGACCCTGAAGACACTGCCCGAACGCACGCTCCTGATCGAGAACATGCGCGAACACGGCCTGGGCGAGCTCCTTGCCGACCTTGCTGAACGGGAAGTACCGGAAGGATCAGTAACCGCCGAGCTGGAACTGGCCTGGTGGCAGTCGGCGCTCGAGGCAATGATCAGTGGCGACGACTACCTTGCCATGTCCGACGGCGACGCCCTGCGCCAGCTGGAGGCAGAGTACCGGCTGGCGGACAACGCCCACATCGCCAGCGGAGCCGCACGCCTGCGGTGGGACCTGGCGGAGCGGTGGCGGAGCGCTATCGCGGCCCAGCCCCGGCAGGCGGACCTCCTGCGGAGCCTGCTCAAGGACGGCCGCGTCTCCCTGGCGGCGCTGACGGCACAGGCTCCGGACCTGATCGGGACGCTGGTTCCCGTCTGGTCGGTCAGCCCCTACCTGATGACAGGCCTCCTTCCGGCGGAGCAGCACTTCGACGCAGTCGTGATCCTCGATGCCGAGGCCACGTCGCTTCAGGCTGTGCTGCCCTCGATCGCCCGGGCACGGCAGGTGGTTGCCTTCGGTGACTCCCGCATTGCCACGCCCAGGACTTTCACCGTCGGTGTGGAGCGGCTGGCACCGGGAGAGTCCGCTCATCATCGTGTGGAGAGCGCCTTCACCGCGCTCTCTGCAGTCCTGCCCGTCTGGCGCCTCAACCAGGTTTACCGGGCGGTGGACGAGGACCTGGTTCTGCAGCTGAGCAAGAGCTTCTACGACGGCGGCCTGCGCCGGCTGCCTGAAGGACAGTCAGCAACCGGGCTGGACCGCTCCCTCCTGGTGGAATACCTTCCCGACGGCACCGGCCTTCCCAGCGCCGATCATGAGGGCGTGGAATCTGTGGTCGCAGAGGTCAACCGCGTGGTGGAACTGGTCTTCGAACACGCCCGCCTGCGTCCGCGGACTTCCCTCGCCGTTGTAACCGCCAGCCTGCGGCACGCCGCCCGGATCGGCGAATCCATCAGGCTCCAGCTGTCCAACCAGCCCGGACTGGCCGGCTTCTTCGGTGCCGGCCCCGAATCCTTCCGGGTAGTCGACCTGGAACGGGCCCAGGGCCTGGTCCGCGACCACGTGATCTTCTCGCCGGGATTTGGGCGGACCCCGCACGGCCGGGCACTCCATAACTTCGGGCCGCTGTCCGCGGAGGGCGGCCGTGAAAAGTTCGCCCTGGCCATGACCCGGGCCCGGCGTTCCATGCACGTGCTGACGTGCTTCCGTCCCGAGGACCTGGACCACACCAGGCTCACCCACGGAGCGGTGGACCTGTACGCGCTGCTGGACCGGGAGATTTCCGGCAATACGGACCTTGGTACTCCTGCGTCCCGTGCCGCCGCCAGCGAACAGTCCCTGGGGGCGGACCCCCTCGTGGCGGACCTGGGGGACCGGCTGCGTGCCCGGGGCGCCAGGGTCTGGCACCAGTATGACGGTGCCATCGACGTTGTGGCGGCGGCTGACCCACTGAACACTATGGGCCAGGACGACCCGGACCTTCCGCGGCCCGTGGCCATCGAATCGGACGGCACCGCCCAGTACCGCAGCATGAGTGTTCGCGAACGGAGCCGGCTGCGCCCGCAGCTGCTGGAACGCCTGGGGTGGCGCTACATGCCGCTGTGGACCATCGAAGTGTTCACCGACCCCTCTTCCTGCGCAGACCGGATTGCCGGCTACCTGGGACTTGAGACAATGGTCTTGCCGGCAAGGACAACGCAGCCGGGCGGCTTCCTTGATGACGACTTTGACCAGACGTTCCAAGGGTTGGACGCCCCGCGTTCCGCCTCCCCCGGGTACCGGCCCCGCGAAGCGGCCGAAACCAGGACCAGTGATGGCGGGTACAGCCGGGGGGACGTCGCCGGCAAGGAGGACAGCCACGTGGCCGAAGAGAGCAGCCCTGAGGAAGACAGGCACGACGAAGCTATGCGCCAGAACGGGAACGCGAACGACAGCACTGCGGAGGAAACCGACGGGCCCGGGCCCACGGCACCTGCACCGGCGGCGCGGACCGCAACCGGAGGGACCGAAGAGATCCTCCCGAGCAAAGCCGCGGAAGACGATGCCCGCAGCTGGGGTGACCGGGAAGAGGACCACGATACCTGGCTGAAGGAGCAAAGGCCGCCGCACTGGGGCTGACCGCTTCCGCCCCTTCCGTGCAGGCGCTGTCCCGCTTACTGCGGGCTGACCAGGACGAAGAAAAGCCTGCCCTGGGTGGAGGCTCCGGCCAGGCGGGATGATTGTTCCGTTGTTGCTGCCACCACGATCAGTCCGTCCGTTTCGCCCGTACCAAGCCATTGTCCGCCCTGGCCGCCATTGTTTGACGTCCACAGCACGGGGACCGCGGATGCCAGCACCTCGGAGGGGCCCTGCTGGTCGAACCCGTTGGCGGACGTCAGCACCACGTTAACCAGCTGGCCAGGCGAAACAAGTTGGATGGACGCGGCGTCAGCCATGCGCAGCGGAACGGCGGCTGAACCGGGTGGAGTACCTGCCAGCAGTCCGGGACCAAGGAATTGGGTGTCCGTGAGGAGCTGGCCCTTGCGGACCGGCGCGGCGAGTTGCTTGCCGGCCGCCGCGGCGCCGTCCTGGAGGACGCCATCGGCCACCATTCCCGGCGGAACCTGGACCCGGGCCAGGTCGGCGGCCGTTACCGCGCTTCCGGCGGGAAGATCCCGCGCCGCGGCCAACGCCGGGACAGTGGAAAGCGGGGCAGGAGTGAGCTGCTGGACGGCGACAGCTGCGGCAGCACAGAACAACAAAGCTGCGGCGAGGCGGCGGTTGCGGTTCAGCCAGGCGCCGAGCCGGACGCGCACGGGGCGGCTTTTCGACCGGGCCTGGAGGCTGTGCGGGGGTGTGGAGAGCCGGAAACCGTCGCGGCGACGGCGGGGAAGTCTGGGCATGCGCCCACGCTAGCGCCGAAGGGTGTGGCGGGGGAGCGGGGACTAAGGCTATGTGGACAAAGGCGGCCGGCGCTGGAGCGCACCGGCCGCCGTCGTACTAAAAGTGAAGGCGGTCAGCTGGCCGCTGCTGCGGGCGCCGGAGCGGCGGGGGCTGCAGCGGGTGCAGCCGGAGCGGCGGCCGGTGCGGGGGAGACAGAGCTGCCCTTGGAATCGCGGGAATCGGTGCGGTAGAAACCGGAGCCCTTGAAGACGACGCCGACGCTGTTGAATTTCTTGCGCAGCGTCCCCTGGCATTCAGGGCAGGACGTCAGGCTGCTGTCCGAGAACGACTGGACGATGTCGAAGGCGTGGCCGCAATCCTTGCAGGCGTAAGCATATGTTGGCACTGGTGCTCCTCCTCTTGGGCAAACGAGAGGTCCCGTGCTGCCACCTGGTAAACCATTAGCAGTCGCAGGGCCTGAGTGCTAATTCTATCACTGCGCCCGGTGGGGCCGGGCTCAGGCCCCGCCCGGCAGTTTCCGGTATCCCGACGGCATCAGCACGGCAGGAACCGGCCGGTCGAATTCTTCGGCGGGAATCCGGCCTGCAGGCAGCAATTCATCGTCATAGATAACCGCGGCAAGGGGTATTTCCTTCCCAGCCGTCGCGAGGTGCCCCAGGAATTTGTCGTAGTACCCGCCACCCTGGCCGATCCTGTTGCCTGCGAGATCCACTGCGGTGGCAGGGATGAACAGCATCGCTGCGCCGCCCGCTGTTTCGGGCCCGTGCCTCTCGCCTGCCGGTTCCAGGATGGGTGCGTATTTGCTGCGCTCAAACCTGGTATCCGGGGTCCAGAACACCCAGCCCAGTTCCCGCCCGGGTTCACACACCGGAAGCAGGACTTTGTGTCCGCCGCGGTGCAAAGCTGCAATCAGGGGCAACGTTGGGGGTTCCTGCCCAACGCCGAGGTAGACGCACGCCGTTCCTGGGCTGCGGCCTGTCACCGTGCCGGCCCAGGCTTCCCCGTGGACGGCCAGGGCCACGCCTGCAGCTTCGAGTTGCTCCGGCAGCAGGCTTGCCCGCCGCCGCCGGTGGGCGGCCCGGATATCATCCTTGACCGTATTCGTTTCCTGAAGCATTGTGTCCTTCCTGCCTGTCCTGTAAGTACGCGTCGGGTCACCGCTTAACTGCCCCGGCACCCGTCTGACGCGCCGGTAGTTACCGAAAGACGGGACTGACGCTAGATTAGACCGGTGAACACCAGTAACCCCAGAGTCCGCAAAGCCGTCATTCCCGCAGCGGGCCTGGGTACCAGGTTCCTGCCCGCCACCAAGGCGATGCCCAAGGAAATGCTCCCCGTCGTAGACAAGCCTGCCATCCAGTACGTGGTGGAGGAAGCTGTCCACGTGGGCCTTAATGACATCCTGATGATCACCGGCCGCAACAAGCGGGCTCTGGAGGACCACTTCGACAGGGTGCCGTCACTGGAATCAACCCTGAAGGACAAGGGGGACGAGGAGAAACTGGCATCCATCCAGGCCGCCAGCCAGCTGGGCGACATCCATTACGTCCGGCAGGGCGACCCCCACGGCCTGGGTCACGCAGTGCTCCGCGCCAAGCAACACGTCGGCAATGAAGCCTTCGCTGTCCTGCTGGGGGACGACCTGATAGATGCCCGCGATGAACTCCTCAGCACCATGATCGATGTCCAGGCGGAAACGGGAGGGTCCGTGGTGGCCCTCATTGAGGTGGAACCTTCGCAGATCAGCGCCTATGGTTGCGCGGACGTCCAGGAAATCGAGGGCGAGGACTACGTCCGGGTCAACCGGCTGGTGGAAAAGCCTTCCCCGGAGGAAGCGCCCTCCAACCTGGCGCTGATCGGGCGCTATGTCCTCCATCCCGCAGTGTTCGAAGTCCTTGAGCGCACTGAGCCGGGACGCGGCGGCGAAATCCAGTTGACCGATGCCTTGCAGGAGCTCGCGCAGGGCGACGGCGAGGGGCACGGCGTGTACGGCGTCGTGTTCCGCGGGCGCCGCTACGACACCGGCGACAAGCTGAGCTACCTCAAGGCATGCGTCCAGCTGGCCATCGACAGCGAGGACCTGGGGCCCGGCCTGAGGGAATGGCTGCCCGGGTTCACGGCCGGCCTCTCCCGGTAACGCGATGCGCACTGGTCCCATTTGGCCGGTCACCCTCGAATGCGGCGACCTGGTCCTGCGGCCCATCCGGTACCGCGATAAGAAAGAGTGGACCGCCGTACGGTCGCGCAACAGTGAGTGGCTGGCGCCGTGGGAGGCCTCCAACCCGGATCCTGCAGGCGGCCTGCCCGATTACCGGCACATGGTCCGCTCCCTCAATGTCCAGGCCGCCCAGGCCACAGCGCTGCCTTTCCTCATCACCGAGTGGATGCCGGGCCTGAGGAACCCCGCCATCGTGGGCCAGCTGACGGTATCGTCCATCGTCTGGGGTTCGGCCATGATGGCCACCCTGGGGTACTGGGTGGACCGGGAGCGTGCGGGGCGGGGGATTGCGCCCACCTCCGTGGCACTGGTGACGGACCACTGCTTCCGCGCCCTCGGCCTGCACCGGATGGAAATCAACATCCGGCCGGAGAACGGCCCCAGCCTGCGGGTAGTGGAGAAACTGGGTTTCAGGGACGAGGGGTACCGGCCCCGTTTCCTGCACATCAACGGCAAATGGGCCGACCACCGCTCGTTCGCGCTCACTGCGGAGGAAGTCCCGGACGGGCTTCTCGGCCCGTGGCTGGCCTCCCGCCGCTCTTAAATCCAACGGTTTGCCGGTGGGGGCACGACACACCGGTGGTAATGCGCCCTGAGCAGGCATGATGCTCATACGGTTTTGAGTGTGGACTTCCCCCTTAGCAGCTCAGTGATCCTTGTGGTTGCCGTCGCGCTCTGGATTGTATGGGTTGCCCCTTACGTCCTCAGGAACCGCCGGCGCCAGTTCCAGGTCGCCGCCGACTTCCTGGCGGACGCCCACGCCGATGAGAAGCCGGACCAGCTGCCCGGCGTGGTCCTGAACGTTGCCGTCCAGCAGGAGAAAGCCATGGAACCCAGGAAGAGTGCCGCACCCGGTGCCGGCACTGCAAGCACCCCGCAGCCGGCCCGGTTCCGCGTCCGCTACGGTCGGACCGCCCTGGCCGTTGTTGGGCTGCTGTCCCTGGTCACGGCCTTCATTTCGGGTGTACTGCTTCCGTTCGGTATCGGTACACCGGCCCTTCCACTCCTGGGCGCCCTGCTGGCCGCCGGGTCGGTGGCGTTGCTGCGCTCGCTTGCCGTCCGGGACCGCAAGGCCAAGGTCAACGCCGCTTTCCGCTCGGCGATGAGCGCTCCGGCGCGCCGTCCGGACGCCGCCATCGTCAATCCTGAAAAGCCTGCCTCCGCTCCTGCGCGGCCGGACAGCCCTCTCTTTGATGCCGAGGCGGGGCAGGCCAGGATCAAGCCATTGACTGCGGTGGAACTCCGTGAAGCAGCACTCGCCGTGGCTGTGGCGGCCGGTGACACTACTGCAGCCCCCGCTGCTGCAGCCGCGTCCGCCGGTACCCCTTGGGAGCCGGTGGAAGTTCCGAAGCCTGTCTACGTGGAGGCCGCAAAGGCCCAGCGCCCTGAGCCGAAGCCACTCGAACTCCCGGAAGCCCCCAAGGCAGTTGGCAAGCCTTCACTGAAGAAGGGCGCTGCCGCTACGGCGCCCGCCGACGGTGCGGAAGCGCAGCAGCTGTCCAAGGCACAGAGCGCACTCAGCAACCTCGACGACGTCCTTCAGCGCCGCCGCGCTTAGGGTCAGGTGGGGGCGCGCCGGGGTCCTTCCCGCACCCTGCCCGCGCCAATTGGCGTTGGGCCGGGAAAATTTGTAGCCTAGGGACACCGGTTCCGCACCGGCCGCGGTCTCCCGCAGGACGCGGAAAAGATCCGGGGCTATAGCTCAGTTGGTAGAGCGCTTCGTTCGCATCGAAGAGGTCAGGAGTTCGAATCTCCTTAGCTCCACAAATTGCAGGCCCTCGTCCGGGACCATGGACGGGAGGAGCATTTCTGGGCTCCGTACACGGGCGGGAGTGCTATCTTTTGCGGATGGACCTTGCTGTCACGCTTAAAAACGTTGCCGCCCACGCTGGCGTGTCCAGGACGACGGCCTCGAATGTGCTCACGGGCACGGGGCGTGTGTCCTCCGAGACGCGGGATCGAGTCCATCAGGCCATGCGCGAGCTCGGTTATGTTTACAACCGTGGCGCCGCATCGCTTCGAACGCGGCGGACGACCACCGTCGGCGTCGTGGTTACCGACATTGCCAACCCCTTCTTTGGCGAACTCCTCGTGGGTCTTGAGTCCGCCTTGGCTGAAGCAGGGTTCCGCTCCCTTGTTGTCGCGTCGTCAGACAACCCGGTGCGGCAGGACGAGCTCGTTAATGAGCTCCGTGAATACCAGGTAGCTGGGCTTGCCATCATGCCGGCCACCGGCTCCAGCCGTAGCTTTCTGGAGGGTCTCGAAGCCTCTCGGATGCCGCACGTCTTCGTAACGAAGTACCTGGAAGGCATGCCCGCGCCTTACGTGGGACCAGACGACAGGTTAGGTGGCCGCCTGGCGGCGCAACACCTCCTGGCCCACGGTTGCCAAACTTACGCATTCGTTGGGGGCTTTTCCGGCCACCTGTCCCGCCGCGACCGCATCGAGGGCGTGCGTTCAGCACTGAGGGAAGCTGGACTGGAACCTGACCGGTTCACGGAGATTGAAAGCGCGTCGAACGGGGCAGGTGGTCTGGAGGCAGGCAAACGCCTCCTCCAGGCACGCCAGCTTCCGGAAGCGATTATCTGCCAGAGCGACGGGGTTGCCTTTGGGGTTTATCGGGCGTTGCGTGAGGCGGGAAGAGCCAGCGAAGTGCGGGTCATTGGTTACGACGATGTCCGGACAGCGGCGCTCTGGGAACCTCCCCTGACATCCGTCGCTACCCACCCCGAAAGGCTCGGACGGGCGGTTGCTGAACTGCTTTTGGAGGAGATCGCAACCCCTTCGGGAGGCGTAACGGAAAAGATTTTCGCCCCGGAGCTCATGGTGCGGGAATCCTGCGGTTGTCATGGAGTGCCTTCATCCCTGTAACCCTTGACAGTGATCCACATCACCTGACACGATCGGCGAAGTGCTGAATCGATCCCTCAAAGCCTAGGGATCCCCGGCGCTAATCCTTTTCCTTCATGGTGGATCGATTCGGCAAAGTTGCTGAATCGATCCATCAAACCTGAGGTTTCCCGAGCTAGCGACTCCCAAGGAGCGATGTATGGACGCAACCATTTCTTCAAACCCGTCTTCCGGCGCAGGTACCGTCGGACGGCCTGGCCCGCTGCGACGCGGGAGGACCGCTGGCATCCTGGCGGCCGTTGGGGCCATAAGCCTGGTCCTAGGGGGGTGCGGGAGCGCGACCGCGCCGGCAGCAGGTCCCTCAGCTCCAGTCGTGGATCCAGCCTCGGCCAAGGGAGCCTCGGGGAATCTTTCAATTTGCGGCGGCCGCGACTCTGTGGGTCTCTACAAGGGCACCATCGACGCGTTCATGAAAGCGAACCCGGGAATTACTGCGAAATATACGGTCCTGGGCGCCACCACGGATGAGAGCCGCACCCAGGCCGTGCAAAGGCTTCAGGCCAAATCCAGCGAATGCGACATGTACCTCACTGACGTGACGTGGACGCCCGAGTTCGCTTCGCAGGGCTGGCTCCAGGACATGACCCAGGTGACCGACGCCGTCAAAGGCACCCTTATCCCTTCCACGGTCGCGACGACCCAATACAAGGGCAAATCATGGGCGACGCCGTTCTACACCAACGCAGGTCTGATCTACTACGCCAAGGACAAGGTGGGCAAGCCCGAAACGTGGCAGCAGCTCTACACCGAAGCGGCAAAGTCGCCCGGCAGCGGCCTGGTGTACCAGGCCAAGCAGTACGAGGGGCTGACAGTTAACTTCCTCGAACTCCTCTACAGTGCCGGCGGTGACGTCATCGATGAGCAGGGAAACGTCAAAATCGATTCGGCTGAGACCCGCAAAGTGCTCGACTTCATGGCACAGGGCATTAAGAACGGTTCGGCGGACCGTGCGGTGCTCACCTATGACGAGAACGCGACGCGCCTTGCCTACGAATCAGGCAAATTCGGATACGAACGCAATTGGCCGAACGTCTACGGCCAGCTAAACGCCACCCCGCTCAAGGGCACCTTCGGCGTCGCGCCGCTGCCGTCCTTTGACGGCAAGTCCCATGGCAGCGGCGTACTCGGCGGGTGGAACCTCGCAATCTCGGCCTTCGCCTCCAACCCCGGTGCAGCAGCGGCCTTTGTGAACTTCGAGTCCTCACCCGAGTGGCAGAAGCATGTGGCTATGGATTACTCCCAGGCGCCCGCGGGAGAGGCAGCGTACTCCGACCCGGCGGTCCTCGAGAAAATGCCGTTCGCCACGGAGCTCCTGGTCTCCGTCAAAGGCGCTAAGCCCCGGCCCGTTTCCCCGGTCTATTCTCAAATTTCGGCGGCCATCAACAAGAACGTCTACGCCGTGCTCTCGGGCACATCCACCACCGACGACGCGGTGAAGAACATGGCGGACCAGATCAAGACCGCGCAGGCGAGCTTCTGATGACGACAGCGCGGACTCTGCTGCCCGACCGACATCGCAGCACCCGGGATCGTGAGGAGCGGCGCCTGGCGGCCTTCATGACAGCGCCGTCGCTCATCCTTATGGCGCTCGTAGCGGCCGTACCGATCGGGTATGCGATCTGGCTGTCGCTCAACCAGTACAGCCTCATCCAGGCTGGGCTGTCCCGTTTTGTGGGGCTGGGCAACTACGCGGCCGCGCTCTCGGGTCCCGACTGGTGGAAAGCGTTTGGCCAGACCTTTCTTTTCGCCGCCACGTCAGTGACCCTGGAGATGGTTTTGGCGACGGGGATGGCGATGCTGCTCAATCTCACCTTCCGTGGCCGGCCCTGCTCCGCACCGTCGTCCTGGTGCCCTATGCGATCATCACGGTCGTCAGCGCTATCACTTGGCAGACGATGTTCGATCCGACCACAGGTTTTGTGCCCCAGATCCTCGCAGCCCTTCACCTGCCCGGAGCAGGAGTTGTCTGGCTTGGTGAACAGGGCTACGCGATGTCCGTGATCGTGATGGCCGATGTGTGGAAGACGACCCCGTTCGCGGCGCTCATTATCCTTGCCGGCCTGCAGGCGATCTCGCAGGAGACCTATGAGGCCGCCGAACTTGACGGCGCAAGCCGGTGGAAAACGTTCGCGTACGTGACACTCCCGCTGCTTCGTCCCGCCATTGTCCTGGCAGCGATCTTCCGTACCCTGGACGCACTAAGGATCTTCGACCTGCCGTTCGTGCTCACGCATGGCGCCAACGGCACGCAATCAATGTCGATGCTGGCCTACACCCAGCTGAACGAAAACCGGCTCGTCGGGCAGGGCTCGGCACTCTCCATCCTCACATTCGTCACTGTCATGATCGTCTCCGCCGTGTACATCCGCTTTGGTGGCGGGAACATCCGCGACATTGCCCGGGAGGACCGCCAATGAGCACAATGACCGCTTCACGAGCCGCGGCCGGCAGCACCCGGTCCCTACGCACCACGGCGCCGCGCCGCAGTAGGGCACGGCTCCACCCCCTAGTGTGGGTATTCGCCATCCTTGCCATGGGTTTTTCGCTCGTGCCGTTCTACTGGCTGGTCAGCACTTCCCTGAAGAAAGGCGCGAGCCTGGGCCGGGGCGAGCTGTTCCCGAGCGAGCCGACCCTCGATAATTACGTGGCCGTGTTCGGCAACGGGGACTTCTTGCTGGCGCTGCGCAACTCGGTGATTATCGCCGTCGTAACGACCATAATCTCCCTGGTCTTCGCGTCATTCGCAGCCTATGCGCTCGCCCGTCTTAGAATGCGCCGGAAGGCTCTCCTCCTGACCTTGATCCTGTCGGTCACGACCTTCCCTGCCATCGCAATCGCCGCGCCCATGTTCGCGATTTGGCGCGACATCGGCCTGTACGACACCCTCGTCGGCCTGATCATTCCCAAACTCACCTTTGCGCTGCCCTTGGCGATCTACACGCTGACCTCGTTCTTCAGGGACATTCCCCGCGAGCTCGAAGAGTCGGCCTATGTGGACGGTGCCACGCCGTTTCAAGCGTTCAGGAGGGTCATCCTTCCGCTTGCTGTTCCGGGCTTGGCGACGACGGCAATCCTGGTCTTCATCTCGGTCTGGAACGAGTTTCTCCTGGCCGTCACCCTGACCAGCTCGCCCGCAGCCAGGCCCGTCCCGGTGGCGATCGCGTTCTTCAACGGTATGAGTGAATTCGACCTTCCGCTGGGCCGAATCAGTGCAGCGTCCGTCATCGTCACGATCCCCCTCGTCATCCTGGTGCTGATCTGCCAGAAGCGGATTGTCGCTGGCATGACGGCAGGCGCCGTGAAGGGCTGACCCGCTCCACGGTCAAATCAACACCTTCCAGACCGCATCCGCACAGGTGCGGCAAACCACAGATAAGGAACCAAATTTCGTGAACTCCGAGCAGCCACAAACTCCCACACTGAAGGTCGGTGTCGTCGGCATCGGCTGGGCAGGCCAACAGCATCTGAAGGCCTACAGCACTATTCCTGGCGTCGAGATCCACGCGGTTGCAGGGATGGAAGAGGACCTGCTCCTCTCGCTCCAGACTGAGTACGCCATCCCGAACGCGTTCCGGCGTTGGGAGGACATGCTGGAGCTCCAGGACCTGGACGCCATCAGCGTCGCGGTGCCTACGTTCCTGCACGCGCCGATCGCCGTGGCCGCCCTCGACCGCGGGCTGCACGTCCTGAGCGAAAAACCCCTCGCCCGTTCCGCTGAAGAGGGCCGCACCATGGTCGCCGCGGCTCGAAGAGCCGGCAGAGTTCTGGACGTTGCCTTCAACCACAGGCGACGCGGCGACATCCAAAAACTCAAATCGATCATCGACAACGGGGAACTTGGGCGCCCCTACTATGCAAAGGCCTCGTGGTTACGCAGGACAGGCATTCCCCGCCTCGGTAGTTGGTTCACAAACCCGGAGCTCTCCGGGGGTGGCCCCATGGCCGACATTGGCGTCCATGTCCTGGACTACGCGCTTCACCTCTTGGGCGAGCCCAAGGTCGTGAGCGTCTCGGCGACCATCCATGCAGAGCTCGGCCCCAGGGGCCGAGGCGGAAGCTCACGCTTCTCACCGATGAGTGCCGAACACGCCTTCGAAGTCGAGGACTTTGCCTCCGCGTTCCTCCGGCTCGAAGGCGGCGCAACGCTTCTCATCGAGGCAGGCTGGGCCAGCTACCGAGAAAAGGACGACCTGCTGGGCTTCATGGTCTACGGCACCGATGGGGGCGCGGAACTGACAGCAAAAGGATCTCCGTCCGCCCCCGTCGGCCAGCTCACGATCTTTACGGACAAAGATGGGGAGAACGCCGACTACATGCCGGAAGCTCAGCCAGGGCTGGGCCATCAGGCCGTCGTCAGAGACTTCATCGAGAGCGTCCGCGGGGGCGAAACGGTATGGGGGCATCATGACGGCTCCCTGGCCTTGAACCGGGCCGAAATCATTGATGCATGC
This sequence comes from Pseudarthrobacter enclensis, assembly GCF_030811655.1. Classification (GTDB taxonomy): domain Bacteria; phylum Actinomycetota; class Actinomycetes; order Actinomycetales; family Micrococcaceae; genus Arthrobacter; species Arthrobacter enclensis_A. The sequence continues at coordinate 17,905 of NZ_JAUSRE010000007.1, forward strand.
TATCGGTCTGCCCGCGAAAGCAAGGAGGTTCAGCTGTGAACAATGTCGAAAGACTGACCATCCTGGTGTGGAATGAGGGCGTCCACGAGGCCCTCAACGAACCGGCCCACATCGGGGATATGTACCCTGACGGCATCCATGGAGCCATCGCTGCAGGGCTTCGCTCCCACCTTCCGGACGCCGACATTTCGACGGCGGTCCTCGCCACCGATGACGAGCACGGACTGGATGAGGAGGTGCTCGCGGAGACGGATGTCCTGCTCTGGTGGGGCCACAAGGCGCATGCCGAGGTCAGTGACGCCGTCGTCGAGCGCATCCACCGCCACGTGCTGGGCGGGATGGGGCTGATCGTGCTCCACTCCGGGCACTTTTCGAAGATCTTCACCAAACTGCTGGGCACCAGCTGCTCGCTGGCGTGGCGGAACGACGGCCAGCGGGAGCTGGTGTGGACCGTGAAACCCTCGCACCCCATCGCAGAAGGCGTGGACAGCCCCATCGTCATCCCGGAACAGGAGATGTACGGGGAACTGTTCGACATTCCTGACCCTGACGACCTGATCTTCATCAGCTCCTTCGCCGGGGGCGAGGTGTTCCGTTCCGGTGTCACGTTCACCCGCGGCAAGGGCCGCATCTTCTACTTCAGCCCCGGCGACCAGGAGTACCCCGTGTACCACCACCCGCAGATCCAGCGGGTCCTGGCGAACGGGGTACGCTGGGCCGCGCAGCCCGGGCTCGACCGCGCAGCCCCGGAAGTCAGCCACCGGCCACGAGGATGGTACGAAACTCCGGCCGACCTGCCGGCGCACCGTCAGTCCCCGCCAATCATGGATGAGGCGGTGCTCCGATGAGCCGTCTGGGTATCGCAGCAATTGGGTATGCGTTCATGGGCAAGGCACACTCACAGGCGTGGCGTAACGTGGCGGCCTACTTCGACGTTCCTGCCATTGAGCAGCGGGTCGTGGTTGGCCGGGACGCGGGCCAGGTCGCCGATGCGGCGGCCCGGTACGGGTGGGCGGAGTCGGCCACGGACTGGCGCGAGGTCATCGTGCGCGAGGATGTGGACGTCGTGGACATCTGTGCCCCCGGATGGCTCCACGCCGAGATCGCCATCGCCGCACTGGAGGCTGGTAAACATGTGCTGGTAGAGAAGCCGCTCTCCAACACCATCACCGAATCCGAGGCCATGGTCGCCGCGGCCCAGGCAGCCCGGGCCCACGGGGTGCAATCGATGCTGGGGTTTAACTACCGGCGTGTGCCCGCCCTCGCCTATGCCAAGCACCTCATCAGCACCGGGCGTCTGGGTACGGTCATACAAGCCCGCGTGTCGTACCTGCAGGACTGGCTGGCCGACGAGCACGCACCCATGAGTTGGCGGCTGCGGAAAGAGGCCGCAGGTTCGGGGGCACTGGGAGACATCGCCTCGCACGCCATTGACCAGGTTCAATACCTTCTGGGCGACACCGTCACAGAGGCCTCCGGACGTCTTCACACCTTCGTCAACCACCGCCCGGGCCACAGCGGGACGGAGCAGGTCACAGTCGACGACGCCGCTTGGGCAACGCTGGCCCTCGCCAGTGGAGCGATAGCTTCTGTTGAAGCTTCCCGGGTGGCGCGGGGTCGGAAAAACTCGCTGAGGATCGAGGTATATGGCTCCCTCGGTTCCCTGGCGTTCGACCTCGAGCGGCTGAATGAGCTTGAGTTCCTGGACGCGAAGAACCCCGTTGAGGAGCAGGGCTTTCGGCGGATCGTTGTCACAGAGCCGGAACACCCATACGTTGATGCATGGTGGCCCCAGGGCCACGTAATCGGGTGGGAGCATACGTTTACCCACCAGGTCAGTGATTTTCTTGCCGCTATCCGTGACGGAATCCCCCCGTCCCCATCGTTCGAGGAGGGGCTGCAGGTCCAGCGGGTCTTGGCCGCGATCGAGGAATCGGCAGCTGCGAAGTCGGTTGTCCTGCAGATCTGACAGACAAGCAGATTCGAGTCCCAGTCCGGGTGGGACAGGGGCAACCGAGTGGATGGGGCCGCACCGGCAGCAAGGAGTGGGTTTGGAGTCGAGGACCGGTCCGCCGGCCGTGCCGGCGGACCGGTGCCGTCCAGGGTTTCATCGGACGACCATTCCGGGTCCCGGGGTGGGGCTGTTCGGCGGGAGATAGTCCTCAAGACGAGGCTGGGTTCCCAGCACGTTCCGCCAGGAAGCGCACCAGGTTGGGTGGCCGGTACGCGGGATCCTGATCATGCCGCTTCATGGCTGACTCCGCCACCGTTTCATGCGCGGGATCAGTCAGACCTATCGGCCGGACATACGCCGGAAGCATCTTCCAGAAACCGGTGCGCGACTCCTGGATCGGCGGAAACACATCTGATGCACCGTCCGCCGGCGTGCCCGGTACCGCAACCGGCACGGCGTCAGGACGGAACGCAAGGCCTGCGCTGCGGGTGCGTTCCATGATCCATCCCAGTGCAATGTCGGACAGGAGGCTGCTCCGGTTCCCGCCGCCAACGTCGCCGTGGGTTCCGGTGAACCAGACCTGTTCCAGACGCTGATTGCCGGCGTCGTCCTGTGGCTGCCAGAGGGCCGGGGCGAACGGTTTGCGTTTCTCGTCAATTGCGAGGGCTTGAAATGCGTTGTCGACCGTTGTGGACAGCCCGGTGTCGTGGAACGCAAACCTGCGGTTGAACCTGTCCACGAGAGGTAACCCCGTGAGGGGAATGCCGAGCGCACCCACGGTGTCCCAGACGGCAATGCAATGAATGCGGGTTTCGTGGGAGAAGGAGCGGCGGAAGAGTGTGGCTTCCACCGACCGGGGATTGGTGGTGGCCGTTCGGTCCCTGTAAAGGCTGTAGGCATCGCGGAGCCTGCCCCGGAAGCGGCGCCGGAGGATGCCCGCGTTCCTGATCAGTCCGGCGGTGCTGCGTGCTGTGTAGGCGCCCCGGCTGAAACCCAGGAGGAACAACTCATCCCCGGGCTGGAAGTTACCCATGATGAAACGGTACGCGGCGAGGATATCGAGGGAGAGACCCGCCCCGAAAGCGCCTCCTCCGAGCCGGTCCTGGCGTCCGGTGCCCACCCCGCGGTGGTAGAAGACCCTTTGCTCGATATCAGCGCCCATGCTGTCCTTGCCGGTGGCGGCGATGCCAAGTGCGAGTTTGGTGACGTTGGTGGGACATGGTTGCCCGTCTTCAGTCTGGTCCGGCGTTGCCCACGTTCCGTCGCAGCACACCACAATTCGCTTGGCCATGTTGTCTTCCCGGCAGATCAGACCCTCGACTCGGCCGCATTCGCGGCTCCGCGGGTTCCATCGGTATACACCCGCCACGCACACAGCGTCCACAGGTTCCGGCGAGACTGCGCGCCAAGGGCTGGGACTGTTGCGGGTGACACCCGGCAAAACGCGGGAGCGATGGGCCCACCGATCCAAACGGCGGGTCCTGGAGTGGGGGCCATGGGAATCATTATTGGACTTCTTGTCATCTGGCTCATCCTGTCGATCCTCGGCTTCGTCGTGAAGGGCCTTCTGTGGCTCGCCATCATCGGGCTGGTCCTGTTCGTCGCCACCGGCGTCTGGGGCTGGCTCAAGCGCAGAACCAACGCCTGATTTCGTCTTCCTGCTGCAGCGGGAAGACCTACTGCCGAAGGACTCTGGCTATCCGTCGGCAGGGGCTGCATGCTACCTGCATGAGCCGTGTAGGGGAGGCCCCCGGGCCAGTGCCGCTGGTTCCGCCGGTCCGGCAGCACATGGAGGTGAACTCCGCCCTGCATCCCGACCGGCCATGGATTCGTGCCGTCCGGATCCTGGTGGGCCTGTTCGTGATCGCAGCAGTCATCCAGAAGACCCTTGATGCCACACTGCCTGGCAACGACGTGGATGTTCCGCAGCTGTACTCGGAATTCACGGTGCAGGGAAACCTGGTGTTCGGGCTTGTCCTGGTTTACTCAGCGGCGCGGCACCGGTCAGGGCTGCCGGCGTGGTGGGACCACCTGTTCGGCGCACTGGTCCTGTACATGGTCATGACGGGGATCATCTACGTGGTGCTGGTAGCACCGCCGGGAGAGCCGTGGTGGACCTGGGACTTGTATTGGCCGCAGCTGGCCCACCACCGCCTGGCCCCGCTGGCGGCGGCTCTTGACTGGCTTCTTGTGACCCGGACAGTGCACGGCCGGTGGTTGCGGCCGCTGGCCTGGCTGGGGTACCCCGTGGCGTTCCTTGCGTTCTCCTGGATCCGGGGCGGGCTGGACGGATGGTATGTCTATGACTTCCTGGACCCCACCCTCGACGGCGGCTGGCCAAGGGTGCTGGTGGCAACCACCCAGGTCCTCTTCGCGTTCCTGGTCATGTCCCTGCTGGTGCACGCAGCGGGCAACGCGAGGGTTTCGCTGTCCCTCGGGCGGCGCCCAAGGCCGAAGACCGGCTAGATCCAGCCCTTCTTTTTGAAGATCCCGTACATAAGCGCGCCTGCCGCAACCATGAGGACCAAGGCATACGGATAACCGAAGGGCCAATGCAGTTCGGGCATGTTGTCAAAGTTCATCCCGTAGATCCCCGCGACAAAGGAGGGCGCGAACAGGATTGCTGCCCAGGAGGAGATCTTCTTGACCTGTTCGTTCTGTTCGGCGCTGGCTTCGTTTTGCCGGTTGGCGGTCAGCGTCCCATCGAGGGTCAAGGCGTTCTGCAGCAGGTCCCGGAAGGAGTCTGCCCGCGAAATCACCCGTTCGACGTGGTCTTCGACATCCCGCAGGCTGTGCCGCAGGTCTGTTTCCACCTGGTACTTCTCGAAGCCGCGCTTCAGCTGGTCCAGGATTTCCGGCAGGGGATGGATGGCACGCTGGAACTGGATCACTTCCCGTGCCAGTTCGTAGATGCGGCGGGACACGGAGGAGTCACCGCTGAACAGTTGGTCCTCGATCTCGTCGATGTCGTTTTCCAGTCCGGCGACCACCGGCGCGTAATCATCCACCACGCGGTCCAGCAGAGCATAGAGAACCGCCTCGGGGCCGTGCTGGAGGAGATCCGGCCTTGCCTCCAGGCGCCGGCGGACGGTGGCTACACCGGCTGTTTCGGCGTGCCGGACGGTCACCACGAAGTTCCTGCCCGTGAAGACGTGCAGTTCGCCAAACTCCACGGTTTCATCAGCGTCCAGGTAACGGGCCGGCCGCAGGACGGTGAAAAGGTTGTCATCGTAACGCTCCAGCTTCGGCCGCTGGTGCGCCGAGACAGCGTCCTCCACCGCAAGGGCGTGGAGGCCGAACTCGGCGGCTACGGCGGCCATCTCTTCCGCAGTGGGCCGGTAAAGCCCAATCCAGGCCATCCCGCCGTGGCGGGCCAGCGTCTCAAAGGTCTGCTCAAGGTTTTCCGGCTCAGCGTGGCGGACGCCGTTGACGTATACGGCGTTATCGATGATGGTCATTCAGGAAATCCTAGCCGCCGGAGCTGAAGCGTTGCTAAGGCCACTGATGAGTGGCTCCGTCCGGTAGGGGATGTGGGTGTGCAGGGCCAGCACTGTTTCTGTCCGTATGACCCCTTTGATCCTCAGGACCTGCCGCAGGGACGCCTGGAGGTTGTGCGTGTCTGTGGCCACCACCCGGCACCAGACATCGCCACGGCCTGAAATCTCGTGGACCTCCAGGACCTGTGGGATGAGCCTCAGCGCCGCCACCACGCCGTCGAGCTCGCGGTGGGAGACCTCGATGGTCACGAAGGCCACCACGTCATAGCCCACCGCTTCAAGGTCCACCTCCCGGCCGCCCGGGCGCAAAACGCCGGCGCGGAGCAGGCGGCGCAGCCGCGACTGTGCCGTGTTGCGGGCGATTCCCAGGGACTCGCCCAGTTCGCCGATCTGGATCCGCGGATCCCGGATGAGGGCCAGGAGGATCTTCAGGTCGGTAGGGTCCAGCTTGTTCAAGATCGCCACTCTCCATCATTGCTGATTGGCAAATTTGATAATTCTGCTCAATTATCCTCCGGAAGACGGATGGAATCAGCAGTCATGCCCCAATCTTGGAGCAACACAGTTGTACCCGCGCCAGGCTCCCACAAGGACCCACCTGCCGCGGCGACCCTAAGGCGGCATATTGACGGTCTTCAGCGAACTGCGCATGCGCCCGGCGACGGCAGCGCCCAGCGGGTGGAATGCCTCCACCACGGCGCGGCTGGTCATTTCCGGAGCAGTCATCTTCATGCTCCTGGTGGGCGCCAACCTTGCTACGCCGCTCTACCCGCTGCTCCAGGCGACCCTGGGATTGTCCAGCCTCGAGGTGACCGCAGCATTTGCGAGCTACGTCCTGGCGCTGGTGGGTACCCTGCTGCTGGCCGGACACTGGTCCGACCACATCGGCAGGCGGGCTGCACTCCTGGTTGCTGTCCTGACGGGGCTCGCCGGCGGCTGGATCTTTGCGGATGCGGCAACACTGGCTGCCCTTTGCGCCGGCCGGGCACTCCAGGGCATGGCTGTGGGGCTTGCAACAGGGGCCAGTGCGGCCGCCCTGCGCGAGCTTCTCCCGTCCCGCCCTGAATGGGCATCCCGCTTCACGCTGCTGGCCTCGTCCGGGGGAGTGGCGGCGGGACCGGTGATCGGCGGCCTGCTGTCGCTGCTTCCCGGCGCGACTACGGCCCCCTATGCGGTCCACTCGCTGTTGCTTGCGGCCCTTCTGGTGCCGCTGTACCTGATCCGGGCGCGGCCAGCCATCATGGTCCCCGCAGTGTCCCGCCCCCTGCACGTCCTTGCACCCCGCCGGCCCTCGGTATCCCGCCAGGCAAGGGGGGCCTTCTGGCTGGCGTCCGGCGTCGGCTTCCTGAGCTTCGCCGTGTTCGGATTCTCCCTGTCGCTGGCTCCCGGGTACTTCGCGCAGGTCCTTGGCACGGACTCCCGGCCGCTGATTGGCGTGCTGGCCGGCCTGCCGCTGGGAGCCTCTGCGCTGAGCCAGCTGGTCACCGTGCGCGGCCGCCTGACGGTACCCGCCGGGCTGGCGGTGCTCGGCGCCTCGGTCGTGCTGCTGGGAGCCGCGGGTACCTGGCACTTGCCGCTGTTGCTGGTCGGCGCCGCCGTAACGGCCGGATTGGGTCAGGGACTGGCGTTCAGGACAGCCTTCAACGAAGTGGCGGGGCGAGTGGAGCCTGCCCGGCACGCCCAGATCATCAGCACCGTCTACGTCATCACCTATCTGGGGAGCGCCGTGCCGGTGCTGGGCCTGGGCTGGGCCAGTGCCGCGTTCGGAATGACCACGGCAGTCCAGGGTTTCGTCCTGGTGTGCGGCGCGGCGGCGCTTGTCCTGTCTGCCGTGACACTGGCGGCCGCACTGCGCCGGCGGGCGTAGGTGCAGCGGCCTGGACGGGCACTGCCGGGCTACTCCGGAAGCGGGCCGTGGTTGCCCTGGATGTGTTCGAACACGAGCGTTGTTTCGGTGTGGCCCACCACGGGGTCTGTGGCCAGGTTGTCCAGCACCCAGTCCCGCAGGTCTTCGGTGCTTCCGACGGCGATGTGCAGCAGGTAGTCCACCGAACCTGAGGTGTGGAAGGTTGAAAGTACTGCCGGCAGGTGGGGCACGCGAGCTGTGAAGCGGTCGATCTGGTCCCGGTCGTGCGCGCGGAGGCGCACGGCCACCAGGGCCTGCACGGACCGGCCGATGGCCGACAGGTTCAGCTTCGCCTCATAGCCTTGGACGATGCCCCGCTCCGATAACGCACGCGTGCGCATCAAGGCTGTTGAGGGCGCGATCCCCACCATTTCGGCAAGCTGCTTGTTGGAAATCCTGGCATCGGCAACGAGGGCTTCCAGCAGGCGCTCGTCAATGGCATCCAGCGGCTCGGAATGCACCCCTGCCCTGATGTTCCTGGGATTCGTCGTCACTGCGGTTCCTTCCAAACGGTCCTGCATTCATCCTAGACCGCAGAATCATCGCCATCCGCGCAGCCAGTACCGGTGCTGCCGAATATCCTTGGCACCGAGCCGCCGTTGGGCCCCGGTTAATTCGCAGGAGCTCCAGCCGCAGCGTCGGGGCGGGAATGAACGACGGCGACAGTCGCCGCCGTAAGGCAGGCCAGGACCATGACGGCTCCAGCGAGGGCGCTCCAGCCCCAGGACTGGAAGACCAGGCCGCCGGCCCAGCCGAGAAGGCTGGAGCCAAGGTAGTAGGCCAGGTTATAAAGCGACGCTGCCTGCGCCCGGCCGGTACTGGCGATGGCCCCGGTCCATCCGGAGCCGATGCTGTGGGCCGCGAAGAAGCCACCGGTGAACACCACCAGTCCGGACAGGATCAGCACAAGGGATGGGGTGAGGGTCAGGGCGAGGCCGCCCAAGGTGAGTGCCAGCCCTGCGAGAAGGACGTTCCGGCGGCCGAACCTCGTGGTCATTCCTGCGGCCCACCGGGAGGAGAACGTGCCGGACAGGTACGCCAGGAAGATCAGGCTGATCACGGTTGCGGGGAGCCCGAACGGCGCGCCGGCCAGCCGGAACCCCAGGTAGTTGTAGACGGCCACGAAGCCGCCCATCATCAGGAAGGCCTGGGCGTAGAGGGCCAGCAGCCGGACATTGCGCAGGTGGGCGCCCAGCCTCGCGACAGCGCTGCGGAGGCCGGCAGCCTGGGCGGGGACAAATCCGCGCGCGCGGGGCACCAGGACCAGAAATACGACGGCGGCAACCGTCGCCAGGAGGGACACGGCCAGGGCGGCCGCGCGCCAGCCCCAGAGCTCGCCGACCGGTCCGGCCACCAGCCGGCCGGACAGGCCGCCCAGCGTGGTGCCCGCAACATAGCTTCCAGCCGCCACTGCGGCGTGGGCCTTGCTGACCTCCTCGTTGAGGTACGCAATGGCGATGGCGGGGATGCCGCCCAGTGCCATCCCTTCCAGCAGCCGCAGCCCGAGCAGCATGGCGAAGTTGGCCGACAGCGGCACCAGCAGTCCCAGGACGGTGGCAGCGGTGATGCCCCACATCATGGCCTTCACCCTGCCGACCCGGTCCGCCAGGAAGGACCAGGGTATGACAGTCGCAGCAAGGCCCACTGTGGCCAGGGAGATGGTGAGGGCGGCTTCGGGAGCCGTGATGCGCAGATCCGCCGCGAGGATTGGCAGGACTGCCTGGGTGGAGTAGAGCTGGGCAAATGTCGCCACGCCGGCGCAGGAGAGGCCGGCGAGGATCCGGCCGTAGTCCCTGGATCCCTTGGCATGGCCGTTCCAATTGGGGGACGGAGCAGTGCCGGTGGGTGCATTCTGTGGCATCCAGCCAGCCTAGTCCGCGGGCAAAAGATGCTTCCAATGCATAATTCGTGCCAAACTCATAGCAGGAATCGATTGCTTCAAAACGCCTGCGCCGAGGTGGCCATGGAACCGGACCGCAAACAACTGGCTCAACTGCTGCCGCTCCTGCCGGTACTTGCCGAACTGGGCCGCACCGAGCACGTAACGGAAACAGCCGAACTGCTCGGAGTACCCCAGTCAACGGTGAGCCGTGCCCTTGCCAGGGCCAGCGCCGCCGTCGGAACCGAACTCCTGGTCCGGGACGGCCGCGGAGTACGCCTGACTCCCGCCGCGCGCACCCTGCTGCCCTACATCGACCAGGCACTGGCGGAGTTCCAGGCCGGACTGGATCTGGTCAGGAACGAGTCGGAGGTGGTCAGGGGCACTGTGACGGTGTCCTTCCAGCACACCTTCGGTGAAGCCACCCTGCCGTTGCTGATCAGCGCCTTCCGTGCCCGGCACCCCGGTGCAGGCTTCCGGCTGAGCCAAGGCGCCCGCAGCGCCTGCCTGGATGAACTTGCATCCGGGGACGCGGACCTCGCCCTTACCGCCCCCGTCGCTCCGCCCGGCAGGAACCTGGAGTCGGCGCCGTTGTACCGTGAACCACTCCGGCTGGTGGTACATCACCGCCACCCGCTGGCCCGCCAGCCGATGGCGCGGATGGCCGACATCCGCACCGAGCCGTTTGTGGCCCTGGGATCCGGATACGGGCTGCGGTCGATGACGGACGCGCTGTTCCGGGAAGCGGGGTACCGGCCGCGTATTGCCTTTGAGAGCCAGGATTCGCATACCGTCCGCGGGCTGGTTTCGGCAGGCCTTGGCGTCAGCATCCTGCCGCCCGGGGGTGATTCTCCGGGCCGCATCGTCCGCCCGGAGAGAGGGGACCTGGGCTGGGTGGAGGTACCACTTGACTCTGCGCTCGCCTTCCGGGAAGTCGGCGTCAGCTGGCGGCGGCGGAAGCCCGAAAGCGAACCTGTTCCGGCCCGGCTCTTCCGCGAGCTGGTGGTGGCACAGGGCCCCGCGCTGTTGGCGGGTCTGGCGGCCAAGGCAGGCCACTGACGGCACCCGGTTGTCCGCGCCAGTACCCTTGTGACGTGACCAACACCCAAAACTCCCCCACCAGCCCGGCCGGCTACATGCAGGGCTCCCCGGCAAGTCCCCTCCACGGCGTCACCATCGGCCTGGACATCGGCGGAACCAAAACGCACGGAGTCCGTTTTGAGGACGGACTTCCCGTCGCTGACGATTCGGCCGGGAGCTCCAATGTGCAGAACGTTACCCGCGGGCAGGCGGCACAAAACCTCGCGGATCTTTTCGCCAGGATCGGGGGAGGCCGGGTGGACAGGGTTTACGCAGGGTCCGGGGGAATCGACACCGACGAGGACGCAGCCGCCCTGGCTGCCCTGATCCAGCCGCTGGCCCCGGAGGCCCGCATCACCGTCGTCCACGACTCCCGCCTGCTGCTGGCCGCGGGCCGTGCCGCCACCGGAGTGGCGGTCATCGCCGGCACCGGGTCGGCCGCCTGGGGACGCAATGCCGACGGCGGCGAGGCCAGGGCCGGCGGCTGGGGATACCTGCTCGGGGACGAAGGCAGCGGTTACTGGCTAGGCAGGGAAGCCGTGCGGCACAGCCTCCGCCGGATGAACCAGGGCTTGCCCATCGACCACCTCACCGCGGACCTCCTGGCGTCCTGCGGGCTGGACCATCCCAACAAACTCATTGCCTTGTTCCACTCCCCGGAGACGGGGCGGCGGTTCTGGGCACAGCAGGCCAGGCACGTTGTGGAAGCGGCAGCCGCTGGGCACCAGGACAGCATTGCGCTGCTCGACCAGGCCGGAACGGACCTCGCCGCCCTGGCAGGGCAGGTGCTGGGACAGTTGAAGATCAACGGCCCGGTCATCCTGGGCGGCGGGCTCGGCATGAACGTAGCGTCCCTCCAGGAGTCGTTCCGGCGGAACCTTGAGGCCGCCGGGATCACCGATGTACGGGTCCTGGACCAGGAACCGGTGTTCGGGGTCCTGCAGCTCCTGGCAGAGCCGAACTGAGCTCCAGCGGAGGGTCTTAATTGTCGGAGCGCTTGCGCGGTGTCAGCCGGACGCCGGGCAGCGGGGGAGCCGGTATGCGGCCTGCTTCCGCCCCGGCATCCGGTCCATGGCCCGGCACCAGGCCATAGCGGGCAGCGGCCGTTTCGGCATCCGGGAGTCCGGCCTGCGCTTCCCAATCGTCCCGTGCCTGTTCCACCTCTTCGTGGGTGCGGCCCACGAAGTTCCACCACATGAGCAGTTCCTCGCCGAACGGCTCGCCGCCGATCAGCAGGAAACGGGTGCCCGGGCCGGCCTGCATCCGAAGCTCACTGCGGCCGGTGCCCAGGTAGCCCAGCGGGCCCGCCGGCATCTCCTGCCCGTCCACCGCCAGGCCGCCGTCGAGCACCAAAATCCCGTGCTCGAAGGCCGGGTTCAGCGGCAGCACAGTTTCCCCTTCGCAGGAAACGTCCGCGCCGACAATTGGTGTGTACATCGTTGCGGGGGACACCACCCCGGCGAGTTCCCCCACCATCACGGTTGCCGTAAAGCCGTGCCCCTCGGCGCGTGGCAGTTCGCGGTGCTGTTCGAATGCAGGTTCACGGTGCCGGTCCCCGTCGGGCAGGGCAACCCAGAGCTGCAGGCCCCGCTGCAGCGGCAACTCGCCGCCGTCGGACGGAAGAACCGCGAACTCGGAGTGCGACACGCCGTGTCCGGCGGTCATGATGTTCAGCTCCCCGGGGCGCACCACCACATCGCTTCCCACGCTGTCCCGGTGGCGGATGTTCCCCGCGAGCGGCCAGGTCACTGTCTGCAGCCCGATGTGCGGGTGCGGGAGGACGGACATGGCGGTCCGGTCCGGGCCGAAGCTGTCCAGGAAGCACCAGGCACCGATGGTGGGCAGTCCGCGCTGGGGCAACGTGCGTTTGACGTTCATGGCGCGGACCCCGCCCAGCGGCACTTCGCGCTCGGGCCATAACTGCAGGCAGGGGCCCGACGTGCCTTCCTGGGCCGGCGGGCAGAGCTCTTCCTGGGGCGAGACTTCCAAGTTGGTCACGGCTTTACTTTAGGCGCGGCCGGCGCGCCCCGACAGCAGCGGGTGTGTGCCGGCGTCGAAACCCATCCGCCCCGGCCCGGGTGCCGAATGGTCACAGTAGGGATTCCTTTGCGTGGATTAGGGCTTCAGCTGCTGAAGGCCGCCCCCGTTTGGGCTACCGTAACTATCAGCGTGCTGATGGCAATGTCGCGGTGCTGGGAGCAGCCCGTCCAAGAGAACAGGTAAGTCCGCACCATGGACCAGGCGATGATCGAGTTCCAGAGCGTTACCAAGCAGTACCCTGGCGGCCAGCCGGCCGTGGACGGGTTGTCCATGTCCATCGCCAAGGGCTCTGTCACCGTCTTTGTGGGTCCTTCCGGCTGCGGCAAAACGACATCGCTCAGGATGATCAACCGGATGGTGGAACCCACGTCCGGAACCATCACAGTGGACGGCCGGGACGTCACCTCGGTGCCGGCCGCGGAACTGCGCCGTTCCATGGGTTACGTGATGCAGTCGGCAGGGCTGCTGCCGCACCGCTCCGTGCTGGACAACATCGCCACGGTTCCCAGGCTGAACGGCGTCTCCAAAGCGGATGCGCGCAAAAGGGCCGGCGAGCTCCTGGACGTGGTGGGCCTGGCCCAATCCCTGGGGAAGCGCTACCCGTCGCAGCTCTCCGGCGGCCAGCAGCAGCGCGTCGGTGTGGCCCGCGCCCTGGCCGCAGATCCGCCCATCCTGCTCATGGATGAGCCGTTCAGTGCAGTGGACCCGGTGGTCCGTGACGAACTCCAGCAGGAACTGCTGCGGCTGCAGAAGGACCTGGCCAAGACAATAGTGTTCGTCACCCACGATATTGACGAAGCCACCATCCTCGGGGACAAGGTGGCCGTTTTCGCCACCGGCGGGAAGCTGGCACAGTACGCCACTCCCGAGGAAATCCTGCGGGCGCCGGCCAACAACTTCGTAGCCTCCTTTGTGGGACGGGACCGCGGCTTCCGGCATCTGGGGTTCACCCCGGCCGATGCCGTGGCGGTCCACCCCGTGCCAACCATTGTCCGCGCGCCGGAGGGTTACCAGTCCGATTCCAGCGCTGCCGGCGGCTGGCAGCTGGTGGTGGACGCGGACAAGCGTCCGCTGGGCTGGTCGGCGCCCGGCACCGAAACGGAACTGGTTCCCGGTGGTTCGCTGTTCCGTCCTGGGGAAAGCCTTCGGCGCGCCCTCGACGCTGCCCTGTCCTCGCCGTCGGGCCTGGGCGTTGCCGTGGACTCCGACGGCAGGGTCCGGGGAGTGGTCCGCGGCGGCGAAGTGCTGGCTCTGATCGAAGAAGCCCGCCAGATGCGGCAGGCTGCCCTCTGATGGAGTGGTTCCTGGCGAATACCGGCATGGTTATGCAGCGCGGCGGCCAGCACCTGGTGCTGGCCATCGTTCCCATGGTCCTTGGCCTGCTGGTTTCCATCCCGCTGGCGCAGCTGGCGCGGCGAAACAACGTCCTGCGTTCAGTGGTGCTGACGGCCTCCTCCCTCCTCTACACCATCCCATCCCTGGCGCTGTTCATCATCCTGCCCACCATCCTGGGCACCCGCATCCTGGATCCCCTCAATGTCGTGGTGGCGCTTACCATCTACGCCGTCGCCCTGCTGGTCCGCGCAGCCCTGGATGCCTTCGATTCCGTCGACGCCGACGTCAGCCAGGCCGCCCAGGCCATGGGGTTTAAACCATTGGCACGGTTCCTGCAGGTGGACCTGCCGCTGTCCCTGCCGGTCATGTTCGCCGGGCTGCGGGTGGTGTCCGTCAGCAACATTTCGCTGGTCAGTGTGGCGGCCCTCCTTGGCGTCGGCAACCTGGGCATGCTCTTCACCGACGGCCTCCAGCGCGACTTCGTCACCGAAGTGGTGGTGGGTATCGTGGCCATCCTGGTCCTGGCGCTGGTGATGGACGCCGTCCTGGTCCTGCTCGAACGCATCCTCACTCCCTGGGAGCGCGCCGGCACTCGACGTGGCCGCGGGGCACCCGGCAACTCGTTGGCAGCGTCCGCAACCGACCGGGCCGCGCACGCCGCAGGGGGAGCGCCATGAGCAACGTTTTCGCCGATACCTTCTCCTGGCTTTCCGACCCCCTGAACTGGTCCGGGAGCATGGGAATCCCCACCCGGCTGGGGGAGCACCTCCAGTACACCGGGCTCGTCATGCTGATCGCCACCGCCATTGCCGTTCCGGTCGGACTGGTCGTGGGCCACACCGGGCGGGGACGCGTGGCCGTCGTCGCACTGGCAGGCGCCCTGCGTGCCCTGCCCACCCTCGGCTTGCTGATCCTGTTCGTGCTGCTGGCCGGCATTGGGCTGATGCCCCCAATCTGGGCCCTCGTGATCCTCACGGTACCCCCGCTGCTGGCAGGAACTTACGCCGGGATCTCCAGCGTTGACCGGAACGTGGTGGACGCCGCCCGCGCCATGGGGATGACCGAACTGCAGGTCCTGTTCCGGGCCGAACTGCCAAACGCCCTCACGGTCATGTTCGGCGGATTCCGGACCGGGGTGCTGCAGGTAATCGCCACGGTCTCCGTGGTTGCGTACATCAACCTTGGCGGCCTTGGCCGCTACCTGTTCGACGGACTCGTCCTCAGTGACTTCCCCCAGATGCTGGGAGGTTCCCTTCTCATTGCCGTGCTGGCGATCGCCGTGGACCTCGTCCTGACCCTGTTCCAGAGGCTGTTCCTCACTCAGGGCGCCTCAAAACTGTCCCACCGCAGCCAGGAGGCTGCGGTTGAACTCACAGACCCCGTAGTTGCGGAGACTGTTGTACAAGGAGGTAAGTCATGAAAGATAGCCGTTCCCAGCGCCTCGGCAGGCGGGCGTTCAGCGGCCTGGCTGCCGGGCTTGGCCTCGCCGTGGCCCTGTCCGCCTGCGGCGGTTCGTCCGATCCGTTAAAGAACGCCCCGGCCTCCAGCGGCGGGGCTTCGGGTGAAGCGACATCACTGGTTGTGGGCTCCGCGGACTTCCCCGAAAGCCAGATCATCGCCGAACTTTACGCCGGCGCCCTGAACGCCAACGGCATCACCGCCACCACCAAGCCGAACATCGGCTCCCGTGAGGTGTACTTCAAGGCTGTGCAGGACGGCTCCGTGGACGTGGTGCCGGACTACAGCGGCAACCTGCTGCTCTACGTCAACAAGGAAGCCACCGAAGTCTCCGCCGGCGATATCGCCAAGGCACTGCCGGGCAAGCTCCCGGACGGGCTGGGCGTCCTGGACGCGTCCAAGGCCGAGGACAAGGACGCCATGGTGGTGACCAAGGCGACCGCTGAGAAGTACCAGCTGAAGTCCATCGAGGACCTGGCCAAGGTCTGCAGCGACATCGTGGTGGGCGCCCCCGCCACCTTCGCCGAGCGTGCCTACGGCCTGCCCGGCCTGAAGAAGAACTACAACTGCGTGCCCAAGAAGCTGGAGCCGTTCAGCGATGGCGGCGGCCCGGTGACGCTCAAGGCGCTCCTGCAGGACCAGGTACAGGTGGCGGACATCTACACCACCACGCCTTCCATCGCCGACAACGACCTGGTGGTCCTGGACGATCCCAAGAACAACTTCATCGCCCAGCAGGTCCTGCCGCTGTACAACAAGTCCAAGATGACGGACAAGGCCAAGCAGGCGCTGAACTCGGTATCCAGCATTCTCACCACGGATGACCTGATCAACCTCAACCGGGCGGTCAGCGGCAACCAGAAGCAGGACGCCAAGACGGCAGCAACCGCGTGGCTCAAGGAAAAGGGCATCGTAAAGTAAATCCGTTCGCTGCCCCGCGGACGGCAATTACCTGATGTTGACGACGGCGGCTGCCGGACCTTCGAAGGTCCGGCAGCCGCCGTCGGCCGTGTGGCGGACGTCTCAACGGCCATTCATCCTTCCTGTGGCATATTTGAGGAATGGCAGAATTCAGGCAGTCCACGAAGCTCAACAACGTTCTCTATGACATTCGTGGACCGATCCTCCAGGCTGCCCAGCAGATGGAGGCGGAGGGCCACCGGATCCTCAAGCTGAACATTGGAAACCCTGCGCCGTTTGGTTTCGAAGCCCCGGACGCCATCCTGGTGGACATGATCCGCCACCTGCCGCACGCCCAGGGGTACAGCGATTCCCGCGGTATCTTTTCCGCACGCACCGCCGTTTCGCAGTACTACCAGACCCGCGGCATCCAGAACATCCATGTGGACGACATCTACCTGGGCAACGGCGTCAGCGAGCTCATCACCATGTCACTGATGGCGCTGCTGGATGCCGGCGACGAGGTACTCATTCCCACCCCGGACTACCCGTTGTGGACGGCATCCGTTGCACTCGCCGGCGGCAAGCCGGTCCACTACCTCTGTGACGAGGACTCCGGCTGGCAGCCCGACCTCGAGGACATGGAAGCCAAGATCACTCCGCGCACCAAGGGGATCGTGGTCATCAACCCGAACAACCCCACGGGCGCCGTCTATCCGGAAGAGACGCTCAAGCGGATTGTGGCCCTTGCGGAAAAGCACGGCCTGGTGATCTTCGCCGACGAGATCTACGAGAAGATCCTCTACGAGGACGCCGTCCACGTGAACCTGGCCGGCCTCACCGGCGACGATGTCCTCTGCCTGACCTTCAGCGGCCTCTCCAAGGCCTACAGGGTGTGCGGCTACCGGGCCGGCTGGATGGCCATCTCCGGGCCAAAGAAGGATGCTGCCGACTACCTCGAAGGCATCAACCTCCTGGCCAACATGCGCCTCTGCGCCAACGTCCCGGCCCAGCACGCCATCCAGACAGCCCTCGGTGGCTACCAGAGCATCACCGACCTCATCCTTCCCGGCGGCCGGCTCCTGGAACAGCGCAACAAGGCGTATGACATGCTGAACGCCATTCCCGGAGTGAGCACCCAGCAGGCGAGGGGTGCCCTCTACCTCTTCCCGCGGCTCGACCCCGAGGTCTACCACATCCGCGACGACGAAAAGTTTGTCCTCGACCTGCTGAAGGAACAGAAGATCCTGCTCTCCCATGGCCGCGCCTTCAACTGGGTGCGGCCGGACCACTTCCGCATGGTGACGCTGCCCAACGTCAAGGACATCGAGGAAGCCATCGGACGCATGGGGGACTTCCTAAGCCGGTACCAGGGGAACTAGCCTGTGCACACGGGCCTGCCGGGCCCGTGTACCCCTGTGGAGAGGAATCCCATGGCCCGCGTCGTCAGTTTCGACCAGCAACCATCTGACACGCTGCGCGTTGGAAAGGGATTTTCCCTGGCCTCGGTGGACCCGGACGCCACCCCGGGCTACAACGGCAACAAGGCCGACGGCGAGGCGTTGCTGGCTGAGATGGACGGGAAGCTCTCGGAACTGCAGGAACAGCTGTTCGCCGAATCACGGGCCGGGGGAAAGAAACGGATCCTCCTGGTCCTGCAGGCCATGGATACGGCCGGCAAGGGCGGAATCGTCAACCACGTCATGGCCACCATGGACCCGCAGGGCGTCCAATTCAAGGCGTTTAAGGCCCCAACCGAGCAGGAGAAGTCCTACGACTTCCTGTGGCGTATCGAGAAGGAGGTCCCCGCAGCCGGAATGGTGGGGATCTTCGACCGCTCCCACTACGAGGACGTCCTCATCCACCGGGTGCACAACTGGGCTACCCCCGAAGAAATCGGCCGACGCTACCGGGCCATCAATGAATTCGAGGCCCGCCAAACCGATGCCGGCACCAGGATCATCAAGGTGATGCTCAACATCAGCAAGGATGAGCAGAGGTCCAGGCTGTTGGCGCGCCTGGACAATCCTGCCAAGCACTGGAAATACAGCAGTGGCGATTTGAAGGAACGGGCATTCTGGGATGACTACATGGCCGCGTACCAGGCCGCGTTCGACGAGACCAGCTCCGCCGTGGCCCCCTGGTACGTGGTGCCGGCCAACAAGAAATGGTTCGCCCGCATCGCCGTGCAGCAACTGGTGATGTCGGCGCTGTCCGATCTTCGACTGGAGTGGCCCAAAGCCGAGTTCGACGTCGACATCGAACGGGAACTCGTCGCCCGTTCGTGACACCGGCCCGGGCCCAGCGAACAGTGGCCGGGTTACAGCGGCTGGTCGCGGGCAGCGGCCAACCGCTTCCGTGCTCCCTCCAGCCACTCCTCGCAGCGCGCCGCCAGCGCCTCGCCGCGCTCCCACAGGGCGAGCGATTCCTCCAGGCTGGCGCCTCCCGCCTCCAACCTGCCCACCACGGCGATGAGCTGTTCCCGGGCCTCCTCATAGCTCAGGGCGGCGACGTCGGCTTCTGGTTTCTGTTCGGTCATGCCTTCTCTTCCAATTCCTCGTGGTGGTCTGGTGCTCCGGGCTGCGGTGACCCGGTGGACGTGGCCCCGAATTGCCCCTCCGCCACTCGGATGGACAGGGCCGCGCCCGCGGGCGCCTCGGCAGGGGCGCGGACAACAGCGTGGCCGGCTTTGGCGATCCGGGCGGCCTGGTCTCCCGAAAGTTCGACGACGGCGTACCCCCGGTCCAGCGTCTTCTGCGGGGACAGCGCACGCACTTGGGCCTTGAGGTGCTCCAGCTGGTCCGCTGCCCGCACCACGGTCGAACTCACGGCCGCTGAGGAACGCCGCAGCAGGCGCTCGATTTCCTCGGCCCGGACAGAAACCATCCCCTCGGGTGCCGCCATGACGGGCCGGGAGTGCAGCGCCGACAGGCGGTCCGACTCCCGGTCCAACAGCCGTTCCACGCAGCGCCGCAGCTGTTCCCGTGCCTGCCGAACCCCGGCCAGCTCTTCGGAGACTTCGGGGACGATCCTTTTGGCGGCGTCCGTGGGGGTGGAAGCCCGCAGGTCTGCGACATAGTCCAGCAGCGGCCGGTCTGCCTCGTGGCCGATGGCACTCACCACCGGCGTGGCGGCGGCGGCAACCGCACGGATAAGGTCTTCGCTGTTGAACGGCAGCAGGTCTTCAAGGGCACCCCCGCCGCGGGCGATGACGATGACGTCCACCGCGGGGAGGGCGTCCAGCTCGCGCAGCGCGCGGACCACCTGGGCCACCGCGGTGTTTCCCTGCACGGCAACTTCCCGGATCTCAAACTCCACCGCAGGCCACCGCAGGGCTGCATTGCGCAGGATGTCCTTCTTGGCGTCCGAATCACGCCCCGTGATCAGCCCAATCCGGTGCGGCAGAAGGGGCAGCGGCTTCTTCCGGGAGTCGGCGAACAGACCCTCGGCCGCCAGGGCCTGCCGCAGGCGCTCGATCCTGGCCAGCAGGTCGCCAAGGCCCACAGGCCGGATATCCCGGACCAACATGTTGAGCCTGCCCGTCTTCAGCCAGAACTCGGGCTTCAGGAGGGCCACCACCCGTGAACCGCGCTCAAGCGGAAGGTTCTGCCGTTCCAGCACCTTGGTCCAGACGGACGCCGGAAGGGATACCTCGGCGTCCACATCGCGGAGCGTGAGATACGCGTTGCTGCCGCGGCGGTTCAGCTCGATGACCTGGCCTTCCACCCACGCCGACGGAGTGCGGTCGATATGGGCCTTCAGCTTCTGTGAGAGCAGCTGCAGCGGCCACGGATTGTCCGGACTGGTTTCCGCAGCCGTGGCCGGCAGGGTAGTTGGTCCGGTACCCGGAAGGGATGCCTGGTCAGACATGCGGACGCCATGGAGAGGCTGGTGCTGCGGGCATGCGGTCCTTCATCTGTTGTGGGCGGACAATCAACCTTATCCATAAGGTTGTAGCACCGGGGGCTGACAGGAACCGCCCATCCGCCCTGCCTAGGATGGTAGGAGGCCCCCAACCCCGAAGGACCTGCTGTGCGAACTTTTGTCTCTGCCATCGCCACCGTGCTGGGCATCCTCCTGGCCGCTGTAGCCGTTCCGGCCATATGGGTGGACCGGAACGTTGTCCAGGAGGACGGTTTTGTCCGCCTTGCAGCTCCGCTCGGGAAGGACTCGGAGTTCCAGCGGAAGCTTGCTGCGGCGGCGGTTGGAACGATTGACACCGGATCAGCTCCGGGCTTCCTTTCTGGCCTGATCCAGCCAATGCTCGAAAAGGCGGCAGAGTCCATGACCGGACTGCCGGGCTATCCCGCGGCCTGGGAGGAGACGCTGCGCAGAAGCCACCGCCTCAGTTTCGCTGATCCCGCAAAGGACTCGCAGCCGGGCGCTTCCGCGTCTTCACTGACCCTGGATGTTGCCCCTTTGGTTACCCTCGGCTCCGAGGAGATTTCCCGTGCAACCAGGCTGCCCCTCGACCCACCCAAGCAGACCCTCATCAATATTGGCCATCCGGCGCAGCGGGAGTGGACGGAGCGGCTGGCGACCTATGCCCCCATGGGCTACGTCCTGGCCATCGGTTCGGTGGTGGCATTCCTGCTGGCGTTCGTAGCGGCGCGCCGCCGCTGGACCGTGCTCCTGGCCGCCGGCTTTGGCGGACTGGCGCTCGCCGGGCTGTGGGGGATCGGACTGCAACTGGGCTCGGCCCGGGCGCAGGCCACGGACACTGGCAACGCAGTGGCCAATATGTTTCGCGACGAATTCCTGGCCGCGGCAGGCGCAGACTTCCAGACGTGGATCACCACTACTGCCGCGGCCGGTGCCGCCCTGGCGGCAGCGGGCATTGTGACCTTGTTCGCATCCCGGAAACGGGCGCGGACCAGCCGGTAACATGGAGGGATGACCACCCCGGCTGTATCCCTTTCGATGCCCACCATTCCGCGCAGGCGCCGCTCACCCGAGGAAGTGGCAGGTGCAGCCCCCGTAAACGGCACCAAGAAGGTACTGCTGGCTGCCCCCCGCGGCTACTGTGCCGGCGTCGACCGGGCCGTGATCGCCGTCGAGAAGGCGCTGGAACACTACGGTCCGCCCGTCTACGTCCGCAAGCAGATTGTCCACAACGTGCACGTGGTCAGCTCCCTGGAGGAAAAGGGCGCCATTTTCGTTGATGAAACAGACGAAGTGCCCGAAGGCGCCTTGGTCATCTTCTCGGCCCACGGCGTCTCGCCCGCAGTGGTTGAATCAGCCGAGAACCGCGGGCTGCGAACCATCGATGCCACCTGTCCGCTGGTGACCAAGGTGCACAAGGAAGCCGTCCGCTTCGCCAAGGACGACTTCGACATCCTCCTGATCGGCCACGACGGACATGAGGAAGTGGAAGGTACCTCCGGTGAAGCACCGGAGCACATCCAGATCATCAACGGTCCGCACGAAGTGGACAAGGTGACCGTCCGCGACCCCGAAAAGGTCATCTGGCTGTCCCAGACCACGCTGAGCGTGGACGAGACCATGGAAACCGTCAGGCTGCTCAAGGAGCGGTTCCCGACCCTGCAGGACCCGCCCAGCGATGACATTTGCTACGCCACCACCAACCGCCAGGTAGCCATCAAGAAGATTGCACCGAAAGCAGACCTGGTGATCGTGGTTGGCTCGGCGAATTCGTCCAACTCGGTCCGGCTGGTGGAGGTGGCGCTCGAGTATGGCGCCAAGGCCTCCTACCGCGTGGATTTCGCCAACGAGGTCGACGAAACCTGGTTCGAAGGCGTTGCCACGGTTGGCGTGACGTCCGGGGCTTCGGTTCCCGAGGTTCTGGTGCAGGACGTGCTCAGGCTGCTGTCCGACTACGGCTACGGCACAGTGGAGGAAGTGGTCACTGCCGAGGAAGACCTGTTGTTCTCGCTGCCGAAGGAGCTCCGCGCAACCCTGAAGCAGGCCGGTGACGTCAGCCGCGCCCTGGGCGGCCGCCGGCCCCGGAGCTAGGGCCAGGCCAGCACATACCCAACCGGAAGGGCCGGGCAGTTTCGAACTGCCCGGCCCTTCCGGTCTGATGTTCGGGCGGCTTTTGGCTAGGCCGCTTCGTCGTCCCCCTGGAGCTCTGGTGCCACGACTGCCCGGGGCGTCACCTCCACAAGCGCGGGCGTGGCCAGACCTGACTCCTCCAGCGTATTAAGCTTCCGCGCTGTGGGCAGGACCCGGGCCTCAAGTGTGCCCACCATGGCGTTGTAGCGGTCCACGGACGTTTTCAGGGAAGATCCCAGCTTGCTGACGTTCTCGCCCAGCGTTCCCATGCGGTCGTACAGTTGCCGTGCGAGTTCGAACAGTTCGCGCGCGTTGTCGGTCAAGACATCCTGGCGCCAAGTGAACGCCACGGACTTCAGCACCGCAAGCAGGGTACTTGGCGAGGCAAGGACCACGTTCCGGGACAAGGCGTAGTCCAGGAGGCCGGCGTCAGCAGTCAGGGCCGCTGCCAGGATGGACTCTGCCGGAATAAAGCAGACCACCAACTCCGGGGAGTTCCCCGGGATGTCCCAGTACTTCTTGGTGCCCAGGGCGTCGACGTGGGCCCGCAGGGCCTTGGCATGCGCGGCCAGGAGGGCTTGACGGTTCCGGCCGTCGGCCGCCGACTCTGATCCGGACGGCTGTCCCGCGCGAGGATCCACCGCGCCCAGTTCCTGCGCTTCGAGGTAGGACGAGAGCGGTACCTTGGCATCCACCACCAGCTGCTTTTCGCCCGGCAACTGCACCACGAGGTCCGGGCGTACTGCCGAGTCATGGCCGGCGCTGTGCACCTGTTCCACGAAGTCCACGTGGCGCAGCATGCCGGCAGCTTCCACTACCCGGCGAAGCTGCACCTCGCCCCACTGGCCCCTGGCGCTGTTGGAACGCAGCGCCGATTCCAGGGCATGCGTGGACCGGATGAGCTGTTCATCGGAAAGCCTGGCCTCCTGCAGTTGCTGGGCCAGTTGGCCGTACTGCTCAACCCGGTCCCGCTCCAGCAGTGCCACCTGCTGCTGGACCGCGGACAGCTTCTCGGCCACTGGAGCAAGGGCGCGCAGCACGCTGCCGTCCTGCGTCCGTGCCTCGCCCAGTTCCCGGTTCTGTGCCGCCAAAAGCCGCCGCTCGGCGTCGGCCGCCGCAAACTGTGCCGTGACCTCTGACAGGCGGGACGATACCTGGTCAAAGTCTGCCTCCAACGCATGGGAGTTCCGTCGCAGGGAGAAATAAGTGGCAGCGGCGCCGGCAAAGGCGCCGAGCAGCAGCATCAAGAGGGCCAGAATCAAGGCAAAAGCATCCATGGCTTCACTGTTGCACGGGCCTCTGACATTCACTGGCAGTGACATTCCCCGGTACGGTCGCCGGCGCCCCGGCGGGTAGAATCAATGCTCGTGGCTCTTACTATTGGCATCGTCGGACTGCCCAACGTCGGCAAATCAACCCTCTTCAACGCGCTCACCCGCAACCAGGTCCTGGCAGCGAACTACCCGTTCGCCACCATCGAACCCAACGTAGGCGTGGTGAACCTGCCGGACCCCAGGCTGCAGAAGCTGGCCGGAATCTTCGGCTCCCAGCGCGTCCTGCCTGCCGCCGTGTCCTTCGTCGACATCGCCGGCATCGTCAAGGGCGCCTCCGAGGGGGAGGGGCTGGGCAACCAGTTCCTGGCCAACATCCGCGAGGCAGAAGCCATCGCCGAGGTTGTGCGGGTTTTCGACGACCCGGACGTGGTGCATGTGGACGGCAAGGTGGACCCGCGCTCGGACATGGAAACGATCAATACCGAGCTGATCCTCGCTGACCTACAGACGATCGAAAAAGCCATCCCGCGCATCGAAAAAGAAGTGAAGATCAAGAAGCGGGAAGCCGCTGAGCTCGCCGTCATCAAGGCCGCGCAGGCGGTACTGGAGCGGGGCGACACCATCTATTCCTCCATCAAGAGCGACAAGCTGGAGATGGAGCACCTCAAGGAACTGGGCCTGCTGACCGCCAAGCCGTTCATTTACGTGTTCAACGCCGACGAGGGGATTCTCGGCAACCCGGAGAAGCAGGAGGAACTCCGGGCCATGGTGGCACCGGCCGACTGCATCTTCCTTGACGCCAAGCTGGAAGCCGACCTCGTGGAGCTGGACGAGGAAGAAGCCCGCGAAATGCTCGAGATGAACGGCCAGGACGAGTCCGGGCTGGACCAGCTGGCCCGCGTCGGCTTCCATACGCTGGGGCTGCAGACCTACCTGACGGCGGGTCCGAAAGAAGCACGCGCCTGGACCATCCGGCAGGGTGACACCGCACCGCAGGCGGCCGGCGTCATCCATTCGGATTTCCAGCGGGGGTTCATCAAGGCCGAGGTGGTCTCCTTCGACGACCTGGTTGAGGCCGGTTCCATGGCTGAGGCCAAGTCCCGCGGCAAGGTCCGGATCGAAGGCAAGGAATACGTTATGGCCGACGGCGACGTTGTGGAGTTCCGCTTCAACGTCTAATGCCAGAAGGCTGCTTCAGACGATGCAGGGAGGCAAGACGAACCTCCTGCACGCACCAGAGACAGCCAGGCCTTTGCCAGGCCTGGCTGTTCCTGTCATCAGGACGCCCGCATCCTTTGTCAGCAGGACCAGTCCGGGTACCCCGGCCAATACCGCCGGGATCAGCAGCAGTAGTCCGTATTCGGGCATGATCGCAGAAAAGGCGCCGGCAATAACGGTCGCGGCCAGGGCGGCAATCAAGGGCACACGCAACCATCGCCGCCCCTCCGCCGCATTGAAAAGCCGCAAAGCACCCAGGCCCGCGGTAACCACGGCACAGGTGACAACGGCGACGGACACGGTGCCTGCCCATAGACCCGGCGCGTCCTTGAGCCGGTCGACGAGCTCTACAGGAACGGCCAACGTCCAGCCGCTGAGAAGAACCGCGATGACCAAGCCGCCCACCCGCCTCCCGGGGACTGGATCCGGGGAGTGCATCTGATCCGGTGGCAGGTCGGACTGCCGGACATGGCGATGGGCTGCCGGCGGTGCCGGCTTCCATTCCCACAAAGTGGTCCTGCACAGGGCCTCCATGACCGCGTTCGCACGGCGCCTGCGTGCGCTTCGACATGACGTTATCGTGCTGCCCAGCGACCGGATGCGGGCCTCCGGGTCCAGCTGGCCCAAGTGATCCGGCAACGGCGACGGCCACCGACGAGCGTGACCTGGTTCGACGTCGTCGACGACTGGCTTGAGCAGGACCTGCTTGCAGGGCTGGCCTGCGGCAACGAAATGCGCGGCTAAGACGTGGTGGAGACTCCCAATTTCCTCACCTCCCGTGCGCAGATCGGGGAATGGTTCGCGAACAAACCCGGCCGGGATGCACGACTTTTATGTGTGGCAGCGCCGGAGGTTGGACGTCCTGGTGGACCGTGGCGAGCCCATCGGCTGAACATGGTCGTCTGATGCGGATAACCGCAAGAAACTCCCCGTGGATACACGCCTCCAACCGTAAGCAGGTTCAGGGACATCCCGCCCTTCAACGGGAGGGGATGTTCGACCTGGCGGCGCTGGCGGGCAGGCTGGTACCGAGCGAGGTGAGGCGGCCGTGAAGCCTCCCGCGACGGGCTGCGGCAATGTTTGAGGCACCCGGCCGGCACCGGCTCGTGGGGACAACACCCCTTCCGTCCGGAGGGGGATCGGATTCGCCTACGCAATACCGGCACCAAGTATCCTGAGTCAATAGGGCCCGACCACGGCGACCCGACTGCCCTCCGCAGAGGGAAAACACAAGGAGGCGGCATGCCGGTCCGGCGTCTGATGCAATTGCTCACCGCGGCGGTGGCGGCTGCCCTGGTTCTCTCCGGTTGCTCGGGCGGAAGCGCACCGTCCGTGGTGGTGGGAGAAGCCAAACGCGGCGGCAGCGTGACGGTGGCTGAGGTCAACGCCTTTTCCTCGTTCAACCCGTGGAGCGCGAAGGGCAACACTGACATCAATTCGAAGATCGGCGCCATCACCCACTCGGGCTTCTTCTACCTTGACGACAGCTCCAAGGTAGTCCGCAATGACAAGTTCGGGCACTTCGAAAAGGTCTCCGACCAGCCGCTCAAGGTGAAGTACACGGTCAACGATGGCGTCAAGTGGTCCGACGGTGCCCCCATCGGTGCTGCCGACCTCCTGTTGAGTTGGGCTGCCGGGTCAGGCTACTTCGACGACGTCAATCCCGCCACCGGCAAGGGCACCAAGTACTTCTCTGTCGCCTCTGACACCACTGGCCTGGCCGGTACCCTGTTTCCCGAACTTGGCTCGGACGGCCGTTCCATCACCATCGAGTACGCAGCGCCGTACGCAGACTGGGAGGTGGCCTTCGACGTCGGGCTGCCGGCCCACGTTGTCGCCGCCAAGAGCGGACTCAGTGACGAGCAGGACCTGGTCAAGCTGCTCAAGGACACGCCCCGGGGCAACCCCGACAAACCGGCATCCAACCCCGCGCTCAAAAAGGTCAGTGACTTCTGGAACACCGGGTTCGATACCAAGTCGGTCCCCGACGATCCTGCCCTTTACCTCTCCAGCGGTCCCTACATCGTGCGCGACATCGTCCCGGAAGTCTCCATGAAACTGGTGCGGAACCGCGACTACGTCTGGGGCGCAGAACCATGGCTGGACGAGATCAACGTCAGGTTCACCGGCGCGGTTCCCGCCGCGGTCGATGCCCTGCGCAGTGGCCAAGCGGACATTATCTCTCCGCAGCCCTCGGCTGCCACCGACAGTCTCCTCGCAGGGCTATCCGGCCAGGGCATCACCGTTCAACGGTACAAACAGTCCGGCTACGACCACTTGGACCTCAACTTCTCCGGACCCTTCAGCGACAAGGACGTCCGCGTTGCCTTCCTCAAGACGGTTCCGCGGCAGGCAATCGTGGACGCAGTCGTGGGAACCCAGTCGCCCGACAACAAGCCGCTGGACTCCCACGTGTTTCTGCCCGGACAGCCAAAGTACGACGACACGGTAAAGAACAACGGCTCATCGGACTACGACAAGGTGGACATTGATGGCGCCAAAAGCCTCCTGAAGGGCAAAGCCACCCCCACCATCCGGATCCTCTACAACCGCGACAACCCCAACCGTGCCAAGGCTTTCTCCCTGATCCGCGACTCGGCCGCACTGGCAGGAATCCGTGTCGTCGACGGTGGACAGGGAAGCGCTGACTGGGCTGGCGCGATGAGCCGGGGCGGCTTTGACGCCGCACTGTCAGGATGGATCGGCACAGAGACCGGCGTCAGCAGGGTGCCGCAGATTTTCCGTACTGGCGCGGGGAGCAACTTCACGGGATATTCCGATGGTGATGCGGACAAACTCATGGAACAGCTTGCTGTGACCACGGACCTGGGCAAGCAGGACGAACTCCTGGCTGAAGTCGACAAGCACATCTGGGACGACGCCTACGGCCTCCCGCTCTACCAAACCCTGGGAACAACTGCCTTCAATTCGCGGGTAGCCGGCATCAAAACCAGCCCTGGCCCCCTGGGTGTGTGGTGGAACGTCTGGGAGTGGCGGCTGTCCTAGCGGTCGCCCCGGGGCCGCCACCTTTAGGGCCCTTTGACCCTTGCGGAGCCTCCCGCCCTCCGATTCGCCGTCCGGCTTACTGACGAGTAGCATGTGACGTGCCTAACTACCCACCGCATGCCAGGGCATTTGACTGCGCCGGTCACGGTTTGGCAACGGAGTACCAATATCTGGACTTTGTGCGGTTAGGCTAACTCGTATTGTGTAGGTTTCGTCACAGTTTCGCGCTGTGCCCAACCTGCGGGGAAGCACAAGATTCCCCTACATCTCTCCCACAACTCATAGGAGGCGGAATGCGTTTTACGCGCACTTCCAAAGCACTGGGCATCGTGGCAATCGCTGCGCTTGCCCTGACCGGGTGCGGCGCCGGCGGCGGCGGCAGCACCGACGGATCGAGCAATGCTGCCGGCGATCCGAATAAGGTCATCACCGCCTACAGCAACGAGCCACAAAACCCGCTGCTGCCGGCAAACACCAACGAGGTCTACGGCGGCCGCGTCGTGAACCTGCTTTTCGAAGGTCTTCGCAGCTACGACGCCAACGGCAAGGCAGTGAATGCACTGGCCGATTCCATCGAGTCTTCCGACGCCCAGAACTGGACCATCAAGGTCAAGCAGGGCCAGAAGTTCACCAACGGGGAAGCCATCACGGCCAAGACTTTTGTTGACTCCTGGAATTTCGCCGCGAACTCCAAAAACCTCCAGAACAATGGGTTCTTCTTCGAATCGATCGCCGGTTACGACGACGTATCGGCTGTGAACTCGGTCAAGGGTGCTGACGGCAAGACCACCACCACTCCTGCCCCCAAGGCAGACACCATGTCCGGGCTGAAGGCAACCGATGACTCCACCATCACGGTGAAGCTCGCCCAGCCTGAGGCCGACTGGTCCCTGCGCCTTGGCTACTCCGCCTTCTACCCGCTGCCTTCCGCTGCGCTGGCAGACCCCAAGACCTACGGTGAAAACCCCGTGGGCAATGGTCCCTACAAGTTCGAAAAGCAGGGTTCCTGGGTCCACGACCAGTCCATCACCCTGGTAAAGAACGCTGACTACAAGGGCACCCGCGAGGCCAAGAACGGCGGCGTGACCTTCAAGTTCTACACCGATCCGGGCCCCGCATACACCGACCTGCAGTCGGACAACCTGGACGTCTCGGATGTCCTGCCGTCCAACGCGTTGAAGACCTACGTCAACGACTTCCCGGGCCGCAACGCCACCAAGCCTGTCGCCACCGATTCCACCCTGAACATCCCGGGCTACAACCCGAACTTCCAGGGTGAAGCCGGCAAACTGCGCCGCCAGGCCCTGTCCTACGCCATCAACCGCGAGGAAATCGCAAAGGTGGTCTTCAACGGTACCCGCACCCCGGCCAAGGCCTTTGCCCCGCCGGTCATCGACGGCTTCAAGGAAGGCATCAAGGGCAGCGAAGTGCTGAACTTCGATCCCGCGAAGGCCAAGGACCTTTGGGCCCAGGCCAACAAGATCCAGCCGTACGACGATTCCAAGCCGCTCCAGATTGCTTCCAACACCGACGGTGGCAACAAGGAATGGATCGACGCCGTAGCCAACGGCTTCAAGAACAACCTCGGGATCCAGGCTGAGATCCAGCCCTTCGCCAAGTTTGCCGAAGTCCTGAACCTGCGCAAGTCCCAGCAGCTTCCCGGTCTGACCCGCGCCGGCTGGCAGGGTGACTACCCGTCGCTCTATAACTTCCTTGGACCGGTATGGGCCACCGGAGCTTCCTCCAACTACGAGAAGTACTCGAACCCGGAGTTCGACAAGCTGCTCAAGGAGGGCCTGGCCGCCAAGAGCACCGACGAGGCCAACGCCAAGTTCAACCAGGCACAGGAAATCCTGTTCCAGGACCTGCCCGGGCTGCCGCTTTGGGACCAGGCACGCGCGATCGTGTGGAGCAACAACGTCGTGAAGGCCGAGACCGGCTGGAACGGTGAAATCCTCTACTACGGCATCACCGCAAAGTAGTCACAGATCTAACTTGCCGTATGGCTGATGGGGGTTCCGGTTGCGTCCGGGCCCCCATTGGCTTGCACATGGCAGGAAGGCATTCATGAACCCGTTTTTCCCTTTACCGGAAGGCAGGTGATCCTGTGATCCGGTTCATCCTGCGCCGACTCCTCCAGGTGATCCCTGTATTCCTCGGCACAACCCTTTTGGTCTACTACATGGTGTTCGCCCTGCCGGGCGACCCCATCGCTGCACTCTTCGGTGACCGCCAGCCCCCGCAGGCAGTTATCGACACCCTCCGCAGCCAGTACCACCTGGACCAGCCCTTCTGGGTCCAGTACGGACTGTTCCTCAAGAACCTCTTCACCTTCAACCTCGGCAACGACTTCACCGGCCAGCCCATTGCCGCCAGCCTTGCACGGGTCTTCCCCGTGACAGCGATGCTCGCCATCGAGGCCCTTGCCATCCAGGCCATCTTCGGCGTTGCCTTCGGAGTCTTCGCCGGCCTGCGCAGGGGCGGATGGTTCGATTCCACGGTCCTGGTGGCCTCACTGGTGGTCATCGCAATTCCCACCTTCGTCCTGGGCTTCGTTTTCCAGCTCGTCTTCGGCGTGCAGCTGGGCTGGGCCAAACCCACCGTTGGCGCAAACGCCAACTGGGTCACGCTGCTGCTGCCGGCTGTAGTCCTCGGACTCGTCTCCTTCGCCTATGTTCTCCGCCTGACCCGCGCGTCAGTCAGTGAAAACATGAACGCCGACTACGTTCGGACCGCCACCGCAAAAGGCCTGTCCCGGCCCCGCGTCGTCATGGCCCACATCCTGCGCAACTCGCTGATCCCCGTTGTCACCTACCTGGGCGCCAACTTGGGCGGCCTGATGGGCGGCGCCATTGTCACCGAAGGCATCTTCAACGTTCCCGGCGTCGGCAACAAGCTCTACCAGGCAGTCCTCCGCAGTGAAGGCCCCACCATCGTTTCCATCGTCAGCGTCCTGGTACTGGTGTTCGTGGTGGCCAACCTTCTTGTCGATCTCCTGTACGCCTGGCTTGACCCGAG
The DNA here is from genome assembly GCF_030811655.1 of Pseudarthrobacter enclensis. Taxonomy (GTDB): domain Bacteria; phylum Actinomycetota; class Actinomycetes; order Actinomycetales; family Micrococcaceae; genus Arthrobacter; species Arthrobacter enclensis_A. The sequence goes on from NZ_JAUSRE010000007.1 coordinate 48,482, forward strand.
GATCCGCTATGACCAGTAACAACAGCCACTTCGTGGCCCCCATTGAAGAGACACCGCTGCAGGCAACGGACGCCGTCAAGACTGACCAGGCCCCGCTCAGCCTGTGGGTAGACGCGTGGCGCAAGCTCCGCCGTCGTCCGCTGTTCATCATCTCGGCACTGTTGATCCTGGCCCTGATCGTGATTGCGCTGTTCCCGGGCCTGTTCACGTCCACCCCGCCAAACGAAGGATGCGAGCTTTCCAACTCGGAAGGCGCGCCCACTGCCGGGCACCCGTTCGGATTTACCTTCCAGGGCTGCGACGTTTACTCCCGGGTCATCCACGGCACACAGGCCTCGCTTTCCGTGGGCCTGCTCTCCGTCCTCTGCGTCCTGGTTATCGGTGTGACCCTCGGCGCCCTCGCCGGGTACTACGGTGGCTGGATCGACGCCGTGCTCGCACGCCTGGGTGACATCTTCTTCGCACTGCCGCTCGTCCTTGGCGCGCTGGTGATCACCCAGCTGCCGCTGTTCCGGGAAAACAAAAGCGTCTGGACCGTGGTGTTCGTCATCTCGCTCCTGGCATGGCCGCAAATGGCCCGCATCACCCGCGGCGCAGTCATCGAAGTACGCAACGCGGACTTTGTCACGGCAGCCCGCGCGCTGGGTGTCTCCAAGTTCGGCGCGCTGGTCCGCCACGTGCTGCCCAACGCCCTGGCACCCATCATCGTCCTGGCAACACTGGAACTTGGCGTGTTCATCGTGGCCGAAGCCACCCTGTCCTTCCTGGGCATCGGCCTGCCGCAGAGCATCATGTCCTGGGGCAACGACATCGCGGGCGCCCAGGCATCGATCAGGACCCGCCCGGAAATCATGCTCTACCCGGCCGCGGCACTGTCCATCACGGTGCTGAGCTTCATCATGCTGGGCGACGCAGTACGCGACGCCCTTGACCCGAAGAGCCGTCAGCGATGAGAGATAAAGAGATGACAACTCCAGACGTCCGCATCGATGAGGCCAACACCACCGGCGTCAGGCCGCTGCTCGAAATCCGAGACCTCGCCATCACCTTCAAGACCGGCGGCGGTGAGGTCCAGGCCGTAAGGAATGCGCACCTGACCATCATGCCGGGTGAGACGGTGGCCATCGTGGGGGAGTCGGGCTCCGGCAAATCCACCACGGCCCTGGCCGCAATCGGCCTCCTGCCCAACAACGGAAGGGTGTCCGGCGGCCAGATACTGCTCGACGGCGAGGACATCGCCCACGCCACCGAGCAGCGCATGATCGAACTGCGCGGAAACACGATTGGAATGGTTCCGCAGGACCCCATGTCCAACCTGAACCCTGTGTGGAAGATCGGCTACCAGGTACGGGAAACACTGCGTGCCAACGGCCGGCCCAGCGGTCCGGACGACATCGCCAAGGTGCTTTCCCAGGCGGGGCTCCCGGACGCCAAGCGCCGGGCCAACCAGTACCCGCATGAGTTCTCCGGCGGCATGCGCCAGCGCGCCCTGATCGCCATCGGCCTCTCCTGCCAGCCGCGCCTGCTGATTGCGGACGAGCCGACGTCGGCCCTCGACGTCACGGTCCAGCGGCAGATCCTGGACCACCTGGAGACCATGACCAACGAGTTGGGCACCTCGGTCCTGCTGATCACCCATGACCTGGGCCTGGCAGCCGAGCGTGCAGACAAAGTGGTGGTCATGTACCAGGGCCGCGTGGTGGAGGCGGGACCGTCCCTGGAACTGCTCCGGAATCCGCAGCACCCGTACACCAAGCGGCTCGTGGAGTCCGCACCGTCCCTGGCCAGCCGCCGCATCCAGGTGGCCAAGGAGCAGGGCGTGGAGACCACGGACCTGCTGGCACCGGCTGCCGAGACGGCCAAGTCGGACGCCTTCCTGCAGATCCAGGACCTTCGCAAGGTGTACAAGCTCCGCCAGGGGCTGGGCAAGGCCACCGACTTCGCGGCGGTCGACGGCGTCAGTTTCGACGTGCGGCGGGGAACCACGACGGCGATCGTGGGGGAGTCGGGGTCCGGCAAGTCCACGGTGGCCAAGATGGTGCTCCAGCTGGAGAAGCCGACAGAAGGCAGGATCCTGTTCGACGGCGTCGACACCTCTGCCCTGAAGCCTGCCGAGTTGTTCAAGTTCCGCAGGCGCGTCCAGCCGATCTTCCAGGACCCGTACGGTTCCCTCGATCCGATGTACAACATCTTCCGCACGATCGAAGAACCTCTGCGCGTCCACAAGATCGGGGACCAGGCCAGCCGGGAGAAGAAGGTACGCACACTGCTGGACCAGGTGGCCCTGCCCCAGTCGGCCATGCAGCGGTACCCGAACGAGCTCTCCGGCGGACAGCGGCAGCGTGTGGCCATTGCCCGTGCGCTGGCGCTCGATCCCGAGGTCATCATCTGCGACGAGGCTGTTTCCGCGCTGGATGTCCTGGTTCAGGCGCAGGTGCTGAACCTGCTCGCTGACCTGCAGGCCAACCTCGGCCTGACGTACCTGTTCATCACCCACGACCTTGCCGTGGTGCGGCAGATCGCCGACCACGTGTGCGTGATGGAGAAGGGCCGCCTGGTGGAGACGGGATCCACGGATGAGGTCTTTGAGTCGCCCCAGCAGGAATACACCAACGCCTTGCTCAACGCGATCCCCGGCGCGAAGCTGATGCTTCCGCCGGAAGTCGCATAGCGGGAACTTCCTGTGCGCGGGTGGGGCCGGGACCTTCGGGTCCCGGCTCCAGCCGTTTAAGCCGGCTGGAAGTGCAAGCCGACCGTGGCCTCAGTCCTGGAACGCGCTGCTGCCGCCCGGCACCGCTGCGAGCACCGTCCTGCTGATGTCCGGCACTACCGCCTCAAGCCGTCCGTTCCCGGGATTGCGCATGTGGGACGTCGCAGCCACAGCCGTCTGTGCCCCCAGGCCTGCTTGGCCCGCTGCCCCCACCCCGGCCCCTGCCTGCCCGGTAACGGCAAAGGGTGCCGCGTTTCCTGAAGGGGCGCCTGAATCTGCGTAGCCGGCGAGCCCAAGGACGCCCGTGAACGCCAGTACACCGGACACCACAAGCATGGTGGCGTGGGTGGCGCCCCGCGGGGTGCTGACCTTGGCAGGGGGCATCGTTGTCTCCGGCATGCTCAAAGGTGTGCGCCTGTCAGGGCCATCATGCCACGGCAGGGGAAGTAAGAGTGAACTTAGTCACACCTCGGACCGGTGATGAGCGAATGCGAAGGCTCCGGCAGTCTCCGGGGTCGCCGGAATTTAGGCCAATAAATGGCTCAGCGGCTAGAATAGAGGTAGGCGCCCTGTGCCAAGGGCCTTGTCCGTCGTGCGTTCCAGTTGGAAATGTCGCGATACAACAGCTGACTCCACTGAATCGAGCCATTACGCATGTCTGAAACCACCACCAACACCGCGGTAGCCACTGCATCGCGCAGTGACCTGCGCAACGTCGCGATTGTGGCCCACGTTGACCACGGCAAGACCACCCTGGTCGACGCCATGCTCAAGCAGACCAACTCCTTTGCCGAGCACAACCACGTCGAGGACCGGGTAATGGACTCCGGCGACCTGGAGCGCGAAAAGGGCATCACCATCCTGGCCAAGAACACCACCGTGGCCTACAATGGTCCGTCCTCAAACGGCGAGACCATCACCATCAACGTCATCGACACCCCCGGCCACGCCGACTTCGGTGGCGAGGTGGAACGCGGCCTCTCCATGGTGGACGGCGTTGTGCTTCTCGTCGACTCCTCCGAGGGCCCGCTGCCCCAGACCCGCTTCGTCCTGCGCAAGGCCCTTGCCGCGCACCTTCCCGTGATCCTGCTGGTCAACAAGACGGACCGCCCCGACGCCCGCATCGACGAAGTGGTGCACGAGTCAATGGACCTGCTCCTGGGCCTGGCCTCCGACCTTGCCGACGAGGTTCCGGACCTGGACCTGGACAAGGTGCTGGAAGTTCCCGTTGTCTACGCCGCCGCCAAGGTTGGCCGCGCATCCCTGGAGCAGCCGGCCAACGGCTCCGCTCCGGACAACGAGGACCTTGAGCCCCTGTTCAAGACCATCATTGAGCACATCCCGGCTCCCACGTACAACCCCGAGGGTGTCCTGCAGGCACACGTCACCAACCTGGACGCTTCCCCGTTCCTGGGCCGCCTCGCCCTGCTGCGCATCTACAACGGCACCCTCCGCAAGGGCCAGCAGGTTGCCTGGGCCCGCCACAACGGTGAGCTGAAGACCGTTAAGATCACCGAGCTCCTCGCCACCAAGGCACTGGAGCGCGTTCCGGCTGATTCCGCCGGCCCCGGCGAGATCGTCGCCGTCGCCGGTATCGAGGACATCACCATCGGTGAGACCCTGACCGATGTCGAGAACCCGCAGCCGCTGCCGCTGATTACCGTTGACGATCCCGCGATCTCCATGACCATCGGTATCAACACCTCCCCCCTGGCCGGCAAGGTCAAGGGCGCCAAGGTCACCGCGCGCCAGGTGAAGGACCGTCTGGACAAGGAACTGATCGGTAACGTCTCCATCAAGGTACTCCCCACCGAACGTCCCGACGCATGGGAAGTCCAGGGCCGTGGCGAACTGGCGCTGGCCATCCTTGTTGAGCAGATGCGCCGCGAAGGCTTCGAGCTGACCGTGGGCAAGCCGCAGGTTGTCACCAAGACCATCGACGGCAAGATCCACGAGCCCATGGAGCACATGACCATCGACGTGCCCGAGGAATACCTTGGCGCCGTCACCCAGCTCATGGCCGCCCGCAAGGGCCGCATGACCAACATGGCCAACCACGGCACCGGCTGGTGCCGCATGGAGTTCATCGTGCCGGCCCGTGGCCTGATCGGTTTCCGCACCCGCTTCCTTACGGACACCCGTGGAGCCGGCATTGCAGCCTCCATCTCCGAAGGCTACGAGCCGTGGGCAGGACCCATCGAGTACCGCACCAACGGCTCCATGGTTGCCGACCGCGCCGGCGTGGTCACCCCCTTCGCCATGATCAACCTGCAGGAACGCGGCTCCTTCTTCGTGAAGCCCACCTCCGAGGTCTACGAAGGCATGATCGTGGGCGAGAACTCCCGCGCCGACGACATGGACGTCAACATCACCAAGGAAAAGAAGCTCACCAACATGCGTGCCGCTTCCTCCGACAGCTTCGAGAACCTGACCCCGCCGCGGGAGCTCACCCTCGAAGAGTCGCTGGAATTCGCCCGCGAGGACGAGTGCGTTGAGGTGACCCCGGAAGCAATCCGCATCCGCAAGGTAATCCTGGACACCAATGAGCGCGCCAAGGCCAGCCGCGCCCGCGCCAAGGCCTAACCAGGGTTTTAGCTGTAACCAAGAATGCCACCGGTCCTGTACCGGTGGCATTCTGTTTTAAGTTCCGCGCGGCGCAGCCACCTTTCGCCTCGTTGCGCAGGGGCGGCACGTGCGCACTGAGGAGCCGCTCCGGTGTCCGGCGCCGTTCTCCACATAGCCGTTTCGAACACCTGCGAATACCTCCCGCAACGGGAAGCATGCAGACATGCGAACTGTTTCTGAAGCACTGGTGGCCCTGGGTGGCGTTGCCGGCACCCGCACACTGTTATTGGCAGGTGTCTCGCGCCGAAGGCTGGAATCCGGACTGTCGGAGGGGTCCGTCCAAAGGGTTGCGCGGGGCGTCTATGCGTTGCCGGACGCTGATCCCGTGCTTATCCACGCGGCCCGCCATCACGCCGCACCCGGTTGCGTCACGGCCGCTCTGGCCTCCGGACTGTGGGTGGTGAAGGCTCCGGAGAGGCCGCATCTGGCCGCCCGCCATGGCAGGCAGATCCCCGGCTGTGTGGTACATCGGAGCAACCTTCCAATGACTCCTTTGGACATCGTCTGTCAGTCCCTCCGCTGTCTGTCCCCTCTTGAAGGGCTGACTATCGCGGAGTCCGCCGTTAAAAAGGGCCAAGTCCAACTCGCGGCGTTGCGGGCACGGTTTCCGGCGGCCCGTGAGAAGGCGATGCTGAACCTGATTGGGAGAATTCGGCCCCAATCGGGTTCCATAATCGAAACCATCGCCCGGTATCTCCTGGAGGAAGCGGGGCTTACGGTCGAGCTGCAGGTTAACGTTCCTGGAATGGGCCATCTGGATCTTTTTGTCGACGGTGTGCTGGGCATTGAGGCTGACGGCTATGCCCACCACAGCAGCCGGGAGGCCTATCGGGAAGACAGGCGGCGTTGGAACGTCACCGTCATGAGGGGTGTCCCAACTCTCCGGGTGACGTTCGAGATGCTTGTTCGTGAACCTGCGGAGTTCGTTGGCATGGTTCGTAGGGGGCTTGCCGTGTACGGGGCGGCGCGGTGAAGCTGTGGGTCATTGCGCCTGGGCAGTCGCGGCGCGCCGAGACGGGCCCTCAGCGCGCGGGGCGCCGCGGGGGAGCGGGCGGGACTTCCTTTGCCGCCACCACGCGTTCCAGTGGAATGACGACGTCGGCCTGCCGGGTGCGGACGGTACAGGAACCGGCGTCACAGGCCAGCAGGTGGCCCAGCGCGTCCGTGAAGCCCCCCTCGATGCGGTAGCGAACCACAACACGCGTGCCGGGCTCGGCCGCAGCAAGGAAGCGGGCAGGGGCAGGTACTTGCTGACTCACCAGTTCATACTAGGGGCCCCGGCTAGGTTCGCGGGAACGGCCTGGGGGATAATAAGCTCAGATGTCAGACTCCGGCCGTGCTGCCGGACGCAAGAGCCGGCGGGATGCCGGAACCCCAACGTGGAGAGGCCAGGGACGTGACGTACGTAATCGCGCAGCCGTGTGTGGATGTCAAGGACAAGGCATGCATTGAAGAATGCCCGGTCGACTGCATCTATGAAGGCGAGCGTTCGCTGTACATCCATCCGGACGAGTGCGTGGACTGTGGCGCATGCGAGCCGGTGTGCCCGGTGGAGGCCATCTACTACGAGGATGACACCCCCGAGGAATGGGCCGACTACTACAAAGCCAACGTCGAGTTCTTCGATGACCTGGGTTCCCCGGGCGGCGCGGCCAAGATCGGCAACACGGGCAAGGACCACCCGATGATCGCCGCCCTGCCGCCGCAGAACCAAGACCACTGACGCGGTCGGACACAATGACCGCAGCCGTGAACTCGTTTGGCCTCAACCTGCCCGACTACCCGTGGGAGGCCATGGCACCATACGTGGCCAAGGCCTCGGAGCATCCCGGGGGAGCCGTCAATCTTTCCATCGGCACGCCCGTGGATCCCACCCCGCAGCTGGTCCAGGATGCCTTGAAGGCGGCTGCGAACGCGCCCGGCTATCCGACGGTCCATGGCACCCCGGCGCTTCGTGAGGCCATCGCCGGCTGGTTTGAGCGCCGTCGTGGAGTGTCCGGGCTGGACCCCCGCAACATCATGCCCACGGTGGGTTCAAAGGAGCTCGTCGCCTGGCTGCCGCTGCTGCTGGGCCTCAAGCCCGGAGACGTCGTCGTCCGCCCCAGGGTGGCCTACCCCACCTACGACATTGGCGCGACCTTCGCCGGGGTCACCTCCGTGGCCACTGACAACCTGGACGAGCTGGACGATGCCACCCGTTCACGCGTACGGCTTATTTGGGTGAACTCGCCGGGCAACCCCACCGGCAGCGTCCGGGACGTTGACTCCCTGAAGGCCCTGGTCGACCAGGCGCGCGAACTCGGTGCCGTCGTTGCCTCCGACGAATGCTATGCGGAACTCGGCTGGGGCAGCTGGGACGTCCAGCGCGGCGGCCAGCGCGTCCCCAGCATCCTCGATCCCCGGGTGGCCGGCGGATCCCACCACGGCCTGCTGTCCGTATACTCGCTGAGCAAACAGTCCAACCTGGCCGGCTACCGCGCAGCGTTCGTGGCAGGTGATCCGGACCTGATGCCCAACCTGGTCAACAGCCGCAAACATGCGGGCATGATTGTTCCGTACCCGATCCAGGAGGCCATGCGGGTGGCGCTGGGCGATGACACGCACGTTGAGGCGCAGAAGGACCTGTACCGGGGGCGGCGTGAACGGCTGGTACCCGCGCTGCTGGACTTCGGCCTGGAGATCAAGGAATCCGACGCCGGGCTGTACCTGTGGTCGACGGCAGGGGAAGGCACCTGGGACACCGTGGCGCGCCTGGCGGACCGCGGCATCGTGGTGGGACCGGGCGTCTTTTACGGCGAGGCGGGCAACGGCTATATCCGCGTGGCCTTGACCGGATCCGACGAGCGGATCGATGCAGCCGTGCAGCGGTTGGGCGCATCCGGCTCCTAGGGGTACGTAACATTCGTGTGACTCGCCCCACATCCGGCGCATTTTAGGCCGTCGGGGAAGGCTGCGGATTAGTGACACCCGCCAAGGAGCGGTACTTTTTAAGTGACGATCAATGGTGGCTTTCTACAAGAAGGCAGCCCGGGTGTTGGAACCTGTCTTCTCAGGCACAGTGCACGGCTCACCTGATATTGGATCAAGCTTTCGACAGAGGCCAAAGACGCCTCATGAAGGGGACTCCATGACTGAGACCAACAATGCTGCGACCCTGCTCCACGCAGGTGGCGAGCTGAAGCTCCCGCGCATCCAGGTTGTTGAAGGGAACGAAGGTTACGACGTCTCCAAGCTGCTGAAGCAGACCGGCGCCGTCACGTTCGACCCCGGCTTCATGAACACCGCAGCAACCACCTCCGCCATCACCTACATCGACGGCGATGCCGGCATCCTGCGTTACCGCGGATACCCCATCGAGCAGCTGGCGCAGCACTCGAGCTTCCTCGAGGTGTCCTACCTGCTGATCTACGGGAACCTGCCCACTCCCACGGAACTGGACGAGTTCGACCAGAAGATCCGGCGCCACACCCTGCTGCACGAGGAGCTCAAGGGCTTCTTTGGCGGCTTCCCGCGCGACGCGCACCCCATGCCGGTGCTGTCCTCCGCAGTGTCCGCGCTGTCCACGTTCTACCAGGACTCGCTGGACCCGTTCAACGCCGAGCAGGTGGAGGTTTCCACCATCCGCCTCATGGCAAAGCTGCCTGTCATCGCCGCCTACGCGCACAAGAAGTCCATCGGCCAGCCCATGCTGTACCCGGACAACTCCATGAACCTGGTGGAGAACTTCCTGCGCCTAAGCTTCGGCCTGCCCGCCGAGCAGTATGAGCTGGACCCTGTGATCGTCAAGGCACTGGACCTGCTCCTGATCCTGCACGCCGACCACGAGCAGAACTGCTCCACGTCCACGGTCCGCCTGGTGGGCTCCTCCAACGCCAACCTGTTCGCCTCCGTCTCCGCGGGAATCAACGCCCTCTTCGGTCCCGCCCACGGTGGCGCCAACGAGGCTGTCCTGAAGATGCTCCGCCAGATCCAGGCCGAGGGCCTCAAGCCCGAGGACTACATGGAGAAGGTCAAGAACAAGGAAGACGGCGTCCGCCTCATGGGCTTCGGGCACCGCGTCTACAAGAACTACGACCCGCGTGCCAAGATCGTCAAGGCAACGGCCCACGAGATCCTCAGCAAGCTCGGCGGCAACGACGAACTGCTTGACATCGCCATGCGCCTGGAAGAGAAAGCGCTCAGCGACGACTACTTCATCCAGCGCAAGCTCTACCCGAACGTGGACTTCTACACCGGCCTGATCTACAAGGCCATGGGCTTCCCCGAGAAGATGTTCACGGTGCTGTTCGCCATCGGCCGCCTGCCCGGCTGGATCGCCCAGTGGCGCGAAATGATCAGCGACCCGAACACCAAGATCGGCCGCCCGCGCCAGCTGTACATCGGCGAGCCGGAGCGCGACTACCCCGCTCGCTGATTCCCTGCCCGCCAGGGGCAGCAACGGCAATTACGACGACGGCCGCCCACCTTCCACAGGTGGGCGGCCGTTTTGCGTCTCTACATCATCGACTGCAATCGATGGGGAGCAAAGTCAGGAGGCGTAGCCCTGGGGATTGTTCTTCTGCCAGCGCCAGTGGTCCTCGCACATCTGGTCCACGGTCTTGGTGGTGGACCAGCTCAGGTCCGCCAGCGCGGACGTGGCGTCGGCCCAGAAGGCTGGAAGGTCGCCCGCGCGGCGGCCGGTGATCTCGTAGGGGATGGGCTTGCCCACGGCCTTTTCAAAGGAGCGCAGGACTTCCAGGACGGAGGAGCCCTTCCCGGAGCCGAGGTTCCAGCGGAACACTCCGGTGCGGTCGGCGATGTGGTTCAGGGCCGCGACGTGTCCCTCTGCCAGGTCCACCACGTGGATGTAGTCGCGCAGGCAGGTGCCGTCGGGGGTGTCGTAGTCGCCGCCGAACACCATGAGCTTCTCGCGGCGGCCCACGGCCACCTGGGCGATGAACGGCACGAGGTTGTTGGGGATGCCCTGCGGGTCCTCGCCGATCCGCCCTGAGGGGTGCGCGCCGACCGGGTTGAAGTAGCGCAGCAGTGCTATGTGCCAGCGGGAGTCGGCGGTGCCGAGGTCCGAGAGGATGTCCTCGATCTGTTCCTTGGTGCGCCCGTAGGGGTTGTTGGCGCCGATCTCCATTTTCTCCACGTAGGGGATGGGATTGTGCTCGCCGTAAACCGTGGCCGAGGAGCTGAAAACAATGGACCGCACGTCATGCCGGTCCATGACGCGGATCAGGTTCAGGGTGCCGACGAGGTTGTTGTAGTAGTACTTCAACGGCTCCTGCACGGATTCGCCGACGGCCTTGAGGCCGGCGAAGTGGATGACGGCGTCGATGGCGTTGCCGGCAAAGACCTTCTCCACCGCTGCCTCGTCCACGAGGTCAACCTTGTGGAATTCCGCGGCCTTGCCGCTGAGTTCGGCAACCCGCCGCAGCGACTCCTCGCTGGAGTTGACCAGGTTGTCGATGACCACCACGTCGTGGCCGGCTTCCTGAAGGGAGAGGACGGTGTGGGAACCGATGTAGCCGGTGCCACCTGTAACCAAGATTTTCATGCCTCAACGCTATCCCACAGGGAGTGCAGTCGCCCCCGCGTCCCGTATCGCGGCCGCCGCGCGGCGGCAGTCGAAGCACAGATGTGCTAATAAGAATAGTGCCCAAAATAGTAGACGCCGGTGCCAGGCGCCAGGATGTTGTCCAGGCGGTTCTCCGCATCATCGCGGTGGATGGCCTGGAGCGCGCCTCCCTTCGGGAAGTGGCAGATGAAGCCGGACTCGCCGTGGGTTCTGTCCGCCATTATTTCGCCGGCAGCGAGGAACTGCTTGCGTTCACATTTGGCACAGTGGTGGACAGCCTGGTGGGCCGGCTCGAGGAGCTTCTTCCGGCCGTCCAGGCGGCTCCCGCCGGTGGCCCTGGGCAAAGAGCGGCTGTTTTAACCCTCCTGGGCGGCATGCTTCCCCTCGATGAAGAGACAGCGGTGGAAGCATGCGCGTGGATGGCCTTCAAGAATGCCGCAAGGATCAGGCCCTTTCTTGCCGCGGAAGCGGACCGCAGCCACCGTGAAGTCGCCGCAGTCATGGGTGCAGTGGTTGCCTCCCTGCTCCCGGATAACGAACCCAGGGAGAACCTGGTGGTAGAGGCGGAACGGCTTCTTGCCACGGTGGACGGCCTGTGCATGCATGCCCTGCTGCAACCGGCCTGGATGACTGCGCAGATGTGCCGCGATGTCCTGGAACGCCACCTCGACGGGCTGGGCCGGTAAACCGCAAAGGCGGATACCCTGGTGCCCTCGCGTGGCGTGGCTGCGGGAATAGACTGATAGCCGGATATGCCGGACCGGATCTTGATGGCCGGCAGGAGCAGGCCAGGGAAGGACTTCGGATGCAGCACGCAGGCGGTTCAGGATGGCAGATCACTACCGACACGTCCGGGCCGATGATGATTGCGCTCTACGTCAGGGACGCGGCCGGACTGAACGGTGTGGGGCAGCCCGTCCTTTCCCACGCGTCGCCCAAGGTCCGCTCCGCCGACCACACCCACCTCACTTCCGACGTCGGTGGACTCAGCGCGCTGAAAACCGAATGGGAGGCCTGGTGGGAACAACTGCTCAAAGCGCACCCGCACATGTCTCCCGAGCTCTCCCCGCCCAGCTTTGAGGCGTTCGGCAACTCTCCGGCACTGCAGCGGGTACTGCAGGCACATTTCGGTTCCGCACTCACCTGGGCCAGGGAGCGGCGGAGCGAATACGCCGAGCTTGAAGCGGAACGCGTGGTGACCGGAACCGACCAGCTGCTTCAGGACATGATGGATGACAGGCTGATGGAAGTGGGCAGGGACTCGCGGGACTTCAAACTGACCATCATAGAGCTGCCACTGGACGAACAGCGGGCCTGGTACCTGGAGCCGGACAAGATCATCATGAGCCAGGAACTGATGAGCCAGCCCGAACTGTTCCGCAGCTATGTCCAGCCTGTGCTGGAGATCCTCGTCTAGTGGTGTCCAGGGCGGCGACGGCGGCGCTCAGCTGCCGCCGTCGTCCGTACGCACGGTGATGCGCACCTGCGTCCCGGGAGACCCCGTGACCTGCCATCCGTCTCCGCCGGACCGCTGCCAGGTGTGTCCATCCACTTCCACCCGCGTTACTGCCAGGTCCTTGGCGTTGGCCACCGCCCACTGGGCCACCGACCAGGCCAGCGCGCCGTCCACATCGACCACCAGGGTGCCACCGTCGACCTGGGAGTCCACGCCGCCGTAGCCCTGGTCCAGTTCAGTGGCCACCGTCGCGGGATCGCCAGCCGCAGTAGGGGAGCGCAGCGTGCATTGCACTCCTGCAGGCGTTTGCCCTGTCAGTCCCGATGCGAACGCCCTGCCCATATCCTCGTGCTCGGCGTACGCCTTGGGGTAGGCGGACCGCTGGACGTGCTGTGCCGCGTCAGTGATATCCAGCGTCTCGTACCCGGGAATCTTTACCAGGGCGTCGTAGAAGGCGTTCACGGCGTAGTACGGATCCATGATTTGCGCCTCGGTACCCCAGCCCTGGGACGGCCGCTGCTGGAAGAGGCCACGGGAGTCGGGGCCGGCCTGGTCGCCGTGCCCGATGTTTCGCAGTTTGGACTCCTGCATGGCCGTGGCCAGGGCGATGGTGGCGGCACGTGCCGGGAGGCCGCGCCGCACCGCCACCGCAGTGATCAGCGCTGCGTTGGCTGCCTGGTCCGGGGCGAGTTCACCGCTCCGCCCGCCGGCGGTTGCTGTGCAGCGCTCTGAAACGAGGGTCTCGGAACGCTGCACAAAATACACCGCAGTGTAGATTCCGCCCACGACCAGCGCGAGGGTGAGGAGCAGCACCGCAAGGCGGCGCAGGCCGCGCCTGCGCGCCACAGACAAGGGGGCCACGGAGCAATTAGTTGGCGTGCAGCGCGTCGTTCAGTTCAACGGTCTGGCCCTTGCGGGGCAGGGCCTCCACGGCACCCGTGGTGGAGTTGCGCCGGAACAGGAGGTTGGGCACGCCGGACAGTTCAGCAGCCTTGACGATCCTCGTAGTGTCTTCGCCCACCTCGTCCTTGGGGCCCGGAACGCGCACACGGGTGCCCGCCGTGACGTACAGGCCGGCCTCCACCACGGAATCATCGCCGATGCTGATACCAACGCCGGAGTTCGCGCCGAGCAGGACGCGCTCGCCGATGGTGATCTTTTCCTTGCCGCCGCCGGAAAGGGTACCCATGATGGATGCGCCGCCGCCAACGTCGCTGCCGTCCCCGGTCACGACGCCCGCGGAGATCCGGCCCTCCACCATGGAGGTACCCAGGGTCCCGGCGTTGAAGTTCACGAAGCCCTCGTGCATGACCGTGGTCCCGGCAGCCAGGTGGGCACCCAGGCGTACCCGGTCGGCGTCGGCGATCCTGACGCCGCTGGGAACCACGTAGTCGACCATCCGCGGGAACTTGTCGATGCCGTAGACCGTGACGGCGCCGCGGCGCCGCAGCTTGGCACGGGTCAGTTCAAAGCCTTCGACGGCGGCGGGGCCGAAGTTGGTCCACACCACGTTGGGGAGCTTGCCGAAGATGCCGTCCAGGTTGATCGTGTTCGGACGGACCAGGCGGTGCGATAGGAGGTGCAGCCGCAGGTAGGCGTCTGCCGTATCAGCGGGAGCCTCGTCGAGGTTGATCTGGACGAAGACCACTTTCTGCTCGGTGCCGCGGTCCTCATCGGCGCCGTTCTCGGCGATGCGGGTCAGGGCGTCGTCAGCGTCTTCCACGGATCGAAGGTCTTCGGCTGCAACGCCAAGTGCCGGTGCGGGGAACCAGACGTCCAGGACGGTGGCCTCGCCGCCGGCGGTGGCGACGGTGGCCACGCCAAAGCCATAGGCGGAGCGGTCATCGGCGTTGGGGGTCAGGGTTTGGGGCACGGCGGAGGAAGCGGTCTCAGTCATGTGCTCCAGTCTATCGAGGGCCAGGCGGGCGGTTCGAACTAGACTGGCTTCGTGACTGCCGAAACCGCCCCCGAATCTTTCGTGTCCACCCTTGACCTCCGCCAGGATGTATCGTTGCTGACCGCGGCGCTGATGGACATCAACAGTGTGTCGGGCAATGAGAGGCCTTTGGCGGACGCAGTTGAAGCTGCCTTGCTCCAGATTCCGCAGCTGTCCGTGGTCCGAGACGGTGACGCCATCATTGCCCGGACTGAACTGGGCCGCAGTGAACGGGTCATCCTCGCCGGTCACCTGGACACGGTCCCGTTGCCGCTGACCGAAGGTGCCAAGGGCACCGTCCCCTCCACTTGGGAGTCTGGCGTTCCCGGGGAAGGCATTCTTTACGGCCGTGGCGCCACCGACATGAAAGGCGGCGTGGCAGTCCAGCTGGCACTGGCGGCAGGCCTGTTCGACGGCGGCAAGCAGCCTAAGCGGGACGTCACCTTCGTGTTCTATGACCATGAAGAAGTGGAAGCGGTCAAGAGCGGCCTTGGACGCCTGGTCCGCAACCACGGGGACCTGCTGGCGGGCGACTTCGCCATCCTGCTGGAGCCAACCGACGGTACGGTGGAGGGCGGCTGCAACGGCACCAGCCGGTTTGAGGCGCGCACGGTGGGGGAGGCCGCACACTCGGCCCGCGCATGGATGGGCAGCAACGCCATCCACGCCGCAGCCCCCATCCTGGCCCGCCTGGCAGCCTACGAGCCCCGGACCATCAACGTTGACGGGCTGGACTACCGCGAAAGCCTGAACGCGGTGAAGATCAATGGCGGCACTGCCGGCAACGTCATTCCGGACCGCTGCGTGGTCGAGATCAACTACCGGTTCGCGCCGGACAAGACGCCGGACCAGGCCGAAGCCCACGTACGGGAACTGTTGGAAGGTTTCGACGTGGTCCGCACCGATGCCGCAGCAGGCGCCCGTCCGGGCCTGCAGCACCCGGCAGCCGCCTCATTCGTTGCCGCCGTGGGAGCCGAGCCCAAGCCCAAATACGGCTGGACCGACGTCGCACGTTTCAGCGAGCTGGGGATCCCCGCGGTGAACTTCGGCCCGGGCGACGCCCTGCTGGCCCACAAGGACAACGAGCACGTCGACGCCGACGCCATCCGCACCTGCCTGCGCGCCCTGGAGGAGTGGCTCGCCGGCTAAGCGGCGCTGCTGCCCAAGAGGCGCCCTGGCCGGGACACGAAA
The DNA here is from genome assembly GCF_030811655.1 of Pseudarthrobacter enclensis. Lineage (GTDB taxonomy): Bacteria > Actinomycetota > Actinomycetes > Actinomycetales > Micrococcaceae > Arthrobacter > Arthrobacter enclensis_A. Next base: position 63,963 of record NZ_JAUSRE010000007.1, read on the forward strand.
CGCGCGAAGGGCCAGGAACCTGACGGTTCCGGGCCCTTCGCGTCGGCGGCGCTGCCGAAGTTGCTACACCTCGGCAGGAACAGCAGCCGCGGGTGTGACTGCCGCGCCGGGCTTGCGGGAAAGCCTGCGCTCCAGCCATTTGGCGAAAGCCGCCAGGATCAGGCACATCCCCACATAGAGCACGGCGGCAACAATGGCTGCCGGGATAATCGGGGAACCGTACTGGATCTGGCTGCCGAAGTACTTCGCCTGGAAGAGGATCTCGTTGTAGGTCACGATGAATCCAAGGGCGGTGTCCTTCAATATGACCACCAGCTGGGAAATGATCACCGGAAGCATGGACCGGACAGCCTGGGGCAGCAGGATGCTGGTCATGACCTTGCTCTTGGGCAGGCCAATCGCATACCCGGCCTCGCTTTGGCCCCGAGGCAGCGACTCGATGCCGGCCCGGAAGACCTCGGCGAGGACAGATCCGTTGTACAGCACCAGTCCTGCCACCACCGCGGTGAACGGCGTGATGCCCTGGACCCCGATGGTCGGCAGGCCATAGTAAAAGATCATCATCAGGATCAGCAGCGGAACGGCGCGGAACAACTCAGTGAAGCCGTAGCAGGGAGCGCTGATCCAGCGGCGGTCGGACAACCGGCCAAATGCCAGGAGCACACCCAGGGCCAGGCTCAGGACTGCGGCGGTGGCGAAGGCGGACAGCGTGGCACCGACCGACTGGGCGATGGTCTGCTGCACCAGCGGGAAAGTGAACAACTGCCACTTCTTAGCGTCGAACTGGCCGCTTTGCGCGAAGCGCAGGATGACGAATCCGACGATCAGCAGGATCACGAGGGCGGTGACGACGCCAAGAATCCGGTACCGGGAGCGTGCCTTGGGGCCAGGGGCGTCAAAAAGGATTGAACTCATCGGGCAACCTTCCACTTCTGTTCAAGCTTTCGCTGCAGCGCGGAAAGGATGAAGACAAGGATGATGAACACCAGGGCGACCCACAGCAGCCCGGTCATTGCGGGTTCACCGCGCTCGGAGAGGTTTGCCCGGATGGCGCCGGCTTCAAAGACCGAGAAACCGGCGGCGACCGTGGTGTTCTTGAGCAGGGCGATGAACACGCTGAACATCGGCGGGATGACGGCGCGGAAAGCCTGCGGCAGGATCACGAGGGTGAGGGTTTGGGTGAAGGGCAGGCCGATGGCCCGGGCAGCCTCAGCCTGGCCTACAGGCACGGTGTTAATGCCGGAGCGGACCGCTTCCGCCACGTAGGTGGCGGTGTAGAGGCTGAGGCCGATGATGGCTGCGGTGGTGAAGTCGATCGGCACCAGGCCCAGTTTCGGGTACCCGAGGGCGAAGAAGAAGAGAACCAGCGTCAGCGGGGTATTCCGCACCACGTTGACGTAGAGGGTCGCAGTGGCGCGCATGGCGGGAACGGGGGAGACCCGAAGTGCGGCAACGATGGTACCGAGGACCAGGGCGAAGATCGCCGAGAAGAAGAAAAGTATGAGCGTGTTCCGGAAACCCGTAATGAAGAGATCCGAATTGTTCAGCAGCGTATTCACAGAATCGTCGCTTTCGACAGTGGAAGAGGGGGCGGCTGCACAGCCGCCCCCTCGACTTTGGTTTTAGTAGTTCTCTACCTTGGGCTGTTCGACCTTGGTGCCCGACTGGCCCAGCGTCTGGTCGTAGATCTTCTGCCACACAGAGTTACCGTCGGTGAAAGTCTTGTTCATGAACTGACGCAGCGCGGTATCGCCCTTCTTCAGGCCGACGCCGTACTTCTCAGTGGTGAACGGCTGGCCCACAACCTTCAGGCTGTCCGGTTCCTGGGCAGCGTAGCCGAGCAGGATGGCCTGGTCGGTAGTGACCGCGTCAACCTGGCCGCTCTTGAGCGCCTCGACGCACTGCGAGTAGGTATCAAATTCGGTGGTCTTGGTGTTCGGGAAGTTTGCCTTGATGTTCTGGATCGGGGTGGAACCCGTCGCTGAGCAAACGTTCTTGCCCGAGAGGTCCTTCTCGCTGTTGATGCTGGAGTTGTCCTTCTTCACCAGCAGGCCCTGGCCAGTGACGAAGTACGGTCCGGCGAAGTCGATCAGCTGCTTGCGCTTGTCCGTGATGGAGTAGGTGCCCACGTAGTAGTCGATGTCCCCGTTGGTGATGGCGGACTCGCGGTTGGCGGACGGAATGGGCTTGAACTCAATCTTGTCCTTGCTCATGCCCAGTGATGCTGCGATCCATTTGGCGATCTCAATGTCGAAGCCCGTGTATTCACCGGTGGCCGCGTCTTTGAAGCCAAGGCCCGGCTGGTCCTGCTTGACGCCGATGCGGACCTTGCCGCTGGACTTGATGGCGTCGTAGGTGGGGCTGCCGGTGAGGGTCACGTTGTCAGCAACCTTGTAAGGGGCTTCATCCGTGCCGGAGGAAGCCGTGCCGCCGCCGCCGGAACCGCCACAGGCGCTGAGGGAAAGCGCCAGGGCCGCGGTTGCCGCGACAAGCAGCGGCTTCTTCCGGGTAAAGAATTTCTTCATCAGATACCTTTCATTGGTCGGCCGCGCGCGGCGGCCGAATGGGGTGCAGTGTGCCTAGTGGGTGAGGAGCTTGGACAGGAAGTCCTTGGCACGGTCGCTCTTCGGGTTGGTGAAGAACTCCTCGGGCGTCTCGTCCTCGACAATCTGGCCGTCGGCCATGAAGACCACGCGGTCGGCCGCCTTGCGGGCGAAGCCCATCTCGTGGGTGACCACGATCATGGTCATGCCTTCCTTGGCCAGCTGCACCATGACGTCCAGGACCTCGTTGATCATTTCGGGGTCGAGTGCGGAGGTTGGCTCGTCGAACAGCATGACCTTTGGCTTCATTGCCAAGGCACGTGCAATAGCGACGCGCTGCTGCTGGCCGCCGGAGAGCTGGGCGGGAAGCTTGGGTGCCTGCTGGCCGACGCCGACGCGCTCCAGCAGGGCCATGGCTTCCTTTTCAGCTTCCGCCTTCGACGCCCCCTTGACCTTGATGGGACCGAGCGTGACGTTTTCAAGGATGGTTTTGTGCGCGAACAGGTTGAAGGACTGGAAAACCATTCCGACGTCGGCGCGGAGCTTGGCCAGCTCCTTGCCTTCTTCCGGCAGGACCTTGCCGTCGATGGTGATGGTTCCACCCTCAATGGTCTCCAGGCGGTTGATTGCCCGGCAGAGGGTGGACTTACCGGAGCCCGAGGGTCCGATGACCACAACAACCTCGCCCTTGCGGACCTGGAGGTTGATGTCCTTCAGAACGTGCAGCTGGCCGTAATGCTTGTTAACGGCGTTCAGGGAGACGAGAGCATCGCCGGGCACATGTGTAGTCATAGAAAAGAATCTAGCGAACAACCGAGGGTTATGACGCCAATCACCCCCGGTTCCCCCTGATCGTGATTCAAGAGATACCTCACGTTGGAGGTTAGCCTAGGGGAATGAGTATCAACGCAGATCCGGCCAAGAATTCCCAGCCGCGCCGTAAAGGCCCTCTTGAGCTGCGGCGCAAGCAGGCGGCCGTGGAAATGTCGGACCAGCATCTGCTTGATACCAAGGGCGCCGGCCAATTCGTCCATACCGATCCATGGCGGGTCCTCCGGATCCAGAGCGAGTTCGTAGAGGGCTTCGGTGCGCTCGCGGACATTGGAAAGGCCGTCAGCGTCTTCGGATCTGCACGGACCAAGCCCGGCAGCACCTACTACGAAATGGGCGTCGAGGTGGGCCGCAAGCTGGCCGAGGCCGGGGTCGCGGTCATCACCGGCGGCGGCCCTGGTTCCATGGAGGCAGCCAACCGGGGGACCGTGGAAGGCAACGGTGTCTCGGTGGGACTTGGCATTGAGCTGCCGTTTGAACAGGGCCTGAACCAGTGGGTGGACCTGGGCATCAACTTCCGTTACTTCTTTGCCCGCAAGACCATGTTCGTCAAATACGCACAGGGCTTCATTGTGCTGCCTGGCGGCCTGGGCACCCTCGATGAGCTGTTCGAGGCCATGGTCCTGGTCCAGACCCGGAAGGTGACGTCCTTCCCCATCGTTCTCCTCGGCGTCGATTTCTGGGGTCCGATGATCGACTGGATCAGGGGCACCCTGGTGGCCGAGGGCATGGTCTCCGAGAAGGACCTGGACCTCATCCAGCTCGTGGACGATCCTGCGGAGGCGGTTGACCGTGTCCTGCACGTCGCCGTGACCCCGTCCCTGAACGGAGAGCAGAGGCCGGAGTAGCCGTGCGCGGGAGTTCCCGCCAACGGTCTGGCACGATGGGACAGTGAGTTTCTTCCTCGTCTTCCTCGCCGTCGTGCTGGTTGCGGCGGTCCTTTGGGCCGGCCTGGGCCTTCGCCCGCGGAAAACCAATGCCGCCGGACTGCCCGCCCTCCTTGACGGCGGATTCGAAGAACCCCCGGCCAACCTCCCTCCCGTGCTGCTCCCCGAGCACGCGGTTCCGGCCGACATCACCCGCCTGCGCTTCTCACTGGGCCTGCGCGGCTACCGGATGGACCAAGTGGACCAGGTCCTTGATGAACTGCGGGACCAGTTGGCTGCACGGGATGCGGAACTGGCGGAGCTGCGGGGCCGGCTGGCTGCCATGGAGCAGCCCGCGGAGGAGGATTCCGACGGCGGACCCCCGGTTTCCGCAGGAACGTCCCCGGAGGATCCGGGCCATGGAACCGGCGGCACAACCGCCCATGAGGTTGCCACTCCGGGGAAGGGCGGACTGTGAGCACGGTGGCCCACCCCAATACCTCATCTGCCGTGGGCAGCGCAGTCCAGCGTGCGGCTACCGCTGTCCGCGCCTGGCCCTGGTGGCTCCAGGTCACCGCTTTGTATGCTGTTGCCCGGCTGGTCTCTGCCTGCATCTTCATGGCCGCAGCGCTCCACCAAGGTCCCAACCCGTGGTTTCCGCCGAAACCGGACTACTGGAACTTCATAGACATCTGGGACGCCCGTTGGTACGGCCAGGTCATCGCCAGCGGCTATCCCTCCGTCCTCCCCACGGACGCGGCAGGCAATGTGCAGGAAAATACCTGGGCGTTCTACCCGCTCTTTCCTGCCCTGGCCGGTGGACTGAGCCGCCTCACGGGCTTGAGTCCGGCCGCCTCGCTCACGCTGATAGCCATGCTGGCCGGGTGGGGTTCCGCGCTGGCCGTATACCGGCTTTTCCGGCAAAAAGCCGCCCACGCCCCGGCGATGTGGGGCGTGGTGTTTTTTTCGGTCTTTCCGGTCTCCGCCGTTCTCCAGGTACCTTATGCGGAACCGCTGTCCCTCATGCTGCTTGCATGGGCACTGCTGCTGGTGGTGCGCAGGCAATACCTGTGGGCCATACCTTCGGTGGTCCTGCTGGGCCTGTCCCGGCCGGTGGGCGTTCCTTTTGCCGCAACGGTCGGGTTCCTCCTGGTGTTCCGTGCCGTCGCGTACACCCGCAACGGGCGGCAGGACTCCCGCGGCGAAGCACCCCACTCGCTCCGTGACCTCGGTGCTCTGGCCGGCCTCACCGCAGCCGCAGGTGTATCCGCGCTCACCTGGCCCGCATTGGCCTGGGCAGCCACCGGCGACCCCCAGGCGTATACCAAGACCGAGACGGTCTGGCGTGGCCATGACCTGGTGCCCTTCAAGCCGTGGTTTGACACCGGCGTCGAGCTCTTCGGCCCCGTACTGGGCCTCCTCGCACCATTGGTGTTCACGGCACTGTTCGCCGTGATGCTTTTCCTTCCCCCTGTCAAACAGCTCGGAACCGAACTGAGGCTCTGGTGTGCCTGCTACATGGGTTACCTGCTGGCCTTCCTCCACCCGCAGACCAGCACTTTCAGGATGCTGCTGCCGCTGTTTCCGCTGGCCCTGGGTGCGGTGTTCCTGTCCCGCTCAAGGGCTTACCGCGGGACGGTGGTTGTCATGTTCGTGCTGCTTCAGATCGTCTGGATCGTGTGGCTGTGGGCGTGGGCGCCCCTGCCCAGTGGAGGCGATTATCCGCCGTAGCAAAATGGGGCTTCTGCGCAGGTCAGGGCCCGAATCGCAGTCGTGCAGAAATGTCCATCGATTAGCTACGTGCGGGTAATTCCGGGATAATGATAGGTAAGCAAGGACAAAAGCATTCAGAAAACGCGCAGCCTCGGCGGTGGAAGCACCACCCCGCCACAGCGGCCTGATCGACATGCGGACACAGCCCGCCCGGGCTGATCAGTCCTGGGACAAAATGGAGGGGAATTCCTCATGGCGGCTATGAAACCACGCACCGGCGACGGCCCAATGGAAGTCACCAAGGAGGGCCGCAGCCTGATCATGCGCGTCCCGCTCGAAGGCGGCGGGCGCCTGGTGGTCGAACTGAACGCTGCCGAAGCAGCGAACCTCAAGGAATGCCTGGTAGGCGTTACCGAATAATCGTGCCGGACTGGGTCCGCGGCCTGCGGGCTGCGGACCCAGTCCTTTTACCGGGACACCTATTTCTTGACGGCCACCAGCAGGCCGTCGCCGGTGGGAAGCATCGCCGAGGACAGCCGGTCGTCGTCGCGGATTGCCTTCCCCACCTGCCGGAGGGTCACCGTGTTGGGCTCGCGGCCGGCCGGATTGGCCACCTTGTCCTTGTCCAGTGCGTCGTTGATGACCAGCAGCCCCGCGCGCTTGAGCAGCCGGACGGCCTGCTCCACGTAGCCGGGCAGCCCGGGCTTGTCGGCGTCGATGAAGACAAGGTCGTACGCGCCGTCAGTGAGCCGGGGCAGGACGTCGCCGGCGCGGCCCGAGATGGTGCGGGTACGGTTGGCAGGGCTGCCGGCCTCCGCGAACGCTTCGCGGGCTGCCCTCAGGTGCTCAACGTCCACGTCGATGGTGGTCAGGACTGCGTGCGGACCCAGGCCCCGCAGCAGGCAGACGCCCGAGACGCCGGCGCCGGTGCCGATTTCCACGGCGGTCTGGGCCTTGGACGCAGCAGCGAGCACGGTGAGGACCGCACCCACGCCGGGGCTGATGGCGCTGACGCCGAGTTCGAATGACCGTTCCCGGGCCCGAAGCATAACCTCATCCTCAGCGGGCAGATCTTCTGAATAGGACCAGCTGCTGGACTTGTCGGCGCTCATGGAATATCGCTTTCTGGGCGTAAAGGGGGAATGTCTCCTCAAGCCTACTGTGTCCGGCCCGGCAGCCTCGGGAAGCAGCCGTTGCGCCCAAGGCGGAAGTTGGCCGCCGGTCAGGAAATTCCCAGCGAAGTTTGACATGATTAATATCCGCTCATCCAAAAGGTGACCGGCGCCGAATCAGAGATGTCAACAGTATCCGGGCGTTAGCATTCCACGAGGGGAGTGGACGATGTCATCTTCAGTTGTGGCACCTGTCCCTGCAGTAAACAATCCCGATGATGAGTGGGTCCGTCCCACCTGGGAAGAAGTGGTCACCAACCATTCCGCGAAGGTCTACCGGCTTGCCTACCGCCTTACCGGAAACAAATTCGACGCCGAGGACCTCACCCAGGAAGTGTTCGTCCGCGTCTTCCGTTCCCTGGACAACTTCAAGCCGGGAACGCTGGACGGCTGGTTGCACCGGATCACCACAAACCTGTTCCTTGACCAGGCCCGGCGCAAGACCCGCATCCGGTTCGACGCACTGGCGGAAGACGCGGAGTCCCGTCTCCCCGGCCGTGAGCCCGGTCCGGAGCAAAGCTTTGAGCTGAACAACCTGGACCTGGACGTCCAGGCCGCGCTGGAGGAACTTCCGCCGGACTTCCGCGCAGCGGTGGTCCTGTGCGACCTGGAAGGGCTGTCCTACGACGAAGTCGCCGAGGCTCTTGGCGTCAAACTGGGCACGGTCCGTTCGCGCATCCACCGTGGCCGCACGATGCTGCGGGAGAAGCTGGCCCACCGCGACCCGCGCCCGCAGCAGCCCCGCCGCAAGCTTTCGATGCCCCGCATCGCCGGCATCCTCTGAACGGCGCATGAGGTCCCAGTTTCCTTTCGGCGGCAGGCATCAGCGCACCGGCAGCCACCTCGAGGCCTGCCAGGAGTGTGCTGCCACCGTCCGCCGGGAACGGCAGTACATCGAGCGTCTCCGGGACGCTCCCATTCCGCCTGCCAGTGATGACCTCACGGCCCGGCTGCTGGCCCGCACCCACCATCTGGCTGCACAGGAGCCGGTGCCCCCGCAACAGGGCGGTCCGTCCCGGGTGGCTGCCCGGGCGCTGGCGCTGACCGCGGGCGGAACGGTGGCTGCCGCCGGGGTGCTGGCCGTCGGTGCGTTTACGGCGGCCGGGGATCCCGGTTCGGGCGCTGCAGGGGACAGCGACGCCGCCTTCTCGCACGTCTCGTCACAAACCCCCGCCGACGGCCGGACGTTGACCGATGCGCAACTGGCCACCCTCCGCTCCGACGGGTGGGCTTGCCCGGAACTGCAGTCCATGGGGTTCCACCTGGAGACGGCCAAGGCGCTGATAGTCAATGGCCAGCCGGCCGTGGAGCTGCGGCTCACCGATGGCTCCCATCACGCCACCATTACTGAGGAGCACCCGGTGCAGGCCTCAGCCCAGGCCCCGCAGGCGGGAGATGCACAGCCACAACCCCAGGGAGAAGGCATCCATCAGGAGTGGGACGGCACCAACCGGGCAGCCACCTACCGGACAGCCGGCCTCACCATCACCTACCGTTCCGACCTTCCTGCCGGCGTGTCCGACGATGCCCTGCCCATCCTCAAGCGCATGGCCGACACCGCCGCGGAGGGGGTGGCGGCGGCCGTTCCGGACTCGACTGATGGGCAGGGCGCCGAACCCCTGGAGAGCCGGCTCGAGCGCGGATTCACAAAGATCGCGGGGCTGTTCTCCCGGTGATGCGCACTGTTGCTCCGTCCGCCGGACGGAAATCGTCACTCCGGGCCCGGAGAGGGTAATCTTCCTAAAGTGTTTGGAATCAACGGCCCGGAGTTCATCGTTCTGCTGATCATTGGTGTGCTGGTGATCGGCCCCCAGCGGCTGCCCGAATACACCCAGAAGCTGGCAAACCTGGTCAAGGAAGTCCGCCGCATGGCCAATGGCGCGCGGGAACAGATCAAGGAAGAAGTAGGCATCGACATCGATGATGTCGACTGGAAGAAATACGATCCCCGCCAGTATGATCCCCGGCGCATCATCAAGGAAGCACTGCTCGACGACGACACCAAGCCGGTCAGCGCAGGCGCACCGGCCGCCGTGGCCGCCGTTTCCGGTGCCGCCGCAGCCGCCGAGTCTGCTTCCAAACGGCCGGAAAGGGTTGTGCAGCGGCTCGCGCCGGGCGAGACCGCCCCGTTCGACACCGAAGCCACCTAGGGGGCACTCAGCGGGGCTGCAACCCCAGCTTCATTCCAGCGAGACCGCGCGGTTTAGCTGCCAGCTGCCCTGCGATTCCTGCCAGCGCAGCCGCTCCCGCCGCTTCCGGGCGCCCCAGGACGATGGGAACGCCTGTGTCTCCGCCCTCGCGCAGCTGGATGTCCAGGGGAATCTGGCCGAGCAACGGTACTTCGGCGCCAACAGTGCTGCTGAGGCGCTCGGTGAGTACCGCCCCGCCGCCGCTTCCGAACAACTCCATCCTGCCGCCGTCGGGCATTTCCAGGTAGGACATGTTCTCGATGACCCCTGCAATGGTTTGTCCCGTCTGGGTGGCGATGGCGCCGGCGCGTTCCGCGACGTCCGCGGCCGCCGCCTGGGGCGTGGTGACCACCAGGATTTCCGCCTTGGGCAGCAGCTGCGCCACGGAAATTGCGATGTCACCGGTACCCGGGGGGAGATCCAGGAACAAGGCATCCAGGTCCCCGAAATAGACGTCGGTGAGGAACTGCTCCAAGGCGCGGTGCAGCATGGGGCCGCGCCAGGCAACGGGCTTGTTGCCGGAGACAAACATGCCGATGGAGATGACCTTGACACCGTAAGCCACCGGCGGAAGGATCATGTCGTCCACCTGGGTGGGTTTTTGCGTGATGCCCATGAGCGCAGGGACGGAGAAGCCGTACACATCTGCGTCCACGATGCCCACGCGCAGTCCCTGGGCAGCCAGTGCGCAGGCAAGGTTGACTGTCACCGACGACTTGCCGACCCCGCCCTTGCCGCTGGCCACCGCGTAGACCTTGGTGAGCGAATCGGGCTCGTTGAACGGAATCCGGCGTTGGCCGCCCGCGCCGCGCAGCTTCTCCTTGAGGGCGTCGCGCTGCGCCTGGTCCATCACCTTGAGCTCCACATGCACGTCGGTGACACCGGGAACCGCCATAAGGGCGTTCCTGGAGTCGGTGGTGATGGTGTCGCGCAGGGGGCAGCCGGCAATGGTGAGCAGCACCGCCAGGGTGACCTTGCCGTCGCCGGAAACCCTGACAGACTCCACCATGCCCAGTTCGGTGATGGGGCGGCGGAGCTCGGGGTCGATGACCGTGGCCAGGGCTTCTTCGATGGCCTGGTGCTGCGGGGATCCGTTGGCTGCTGCGGGATCGGTGGGGGCGCTCATGGAAGAGCCTCGGCTTTCATGCGGTTGGGGCTGCCGGCCGGCGGATGCTGTGCGGTTTGCCGGTCATTGGGCAGAGTGGCCGGGCTTGACCCGTGGAATCTGCTGCGTGCGGGGGTTGCGTTGCCGGTCCCGTTGCTCGCGCAGCCTGTCCCTGACCTTGTCGCGCGGGGATTCGTGCGAACCGGGGCCAGAGTCCTCATGCGTCCGCAGTTCCTCCTGCGCTTCCAGCAGGTCCTCGAGGAGCGACCGGAGTTCGGCCCGGACGTAATCACGGGTGGCCACTTCCCGCAGGGCGATCCGCAGGGAGGCAAGCTCCCGCGTGAGGTATTCGGTGTCGGAGAGATTGCGTTCGGCGCGCTGGCGGTCCTGCTGCAGGGAGACGCGGTCGCGGTCATCCTGACGGTTCTGCGCCAGCAGCAGGAGGGGCGCCGCGTATGAGGCCTGCAGCGACAGCATGAGGGTCAGCAGCGTGAACCCAAGGTCCCGCGAGTCGAACTGCCATTCGGCCGGGGCCCAGGTGTTCCAGCCCAGCCAGAAGATGCAGAAGATCGTCATGTAGACCAGGAACTGGGGCGTGCCCATGAACCGGGCAAAGGCCTCGGTGGCGTGTCCGAAGGCATCCGGGTCGGGCCGGAACGCGGGCAGGATCCGTTGCCGGCCGCTCAGGGGCGTGTCCAGGCTGCCTCTTGATTCCGCTTTGGCCAGGTTCCGCTGGTTGGGATTCTTCGGGGCACTGATATCAGCCAATGCGGCCACCGAGCTTTCTTATCGGGGCTTCGCCATCATGGGCGCGCCAGTCGTCCGGCAACAAATGATCCAATACGTCATCAACAGTCACCGCCCCCACAAGCCGGCCGGCGTCATTAACCACCGGGAGGGAGTTCAGGTTATAAGTGGCCAGGGTCCGCGCCACTTCGCTGATATGGGCCTGGTCGGACAACGGCTCGAGGTTCTTGTCCACGAGGTTTCCCAGTGCTTCGAACGGCGGGAAACGCAGCAGCTGCTGGATGTGCACCACGCCGAGGAACCGGCCCGTGGGCGTCTCCAGCGGCGGCCGGGCAATGAAGATGGACGACGCGAGGGCCGGGGAGAGTTCCTCCCGCCGGACGTGCGCCAGGGCTTCAGCCACCGTGGCTTCCGGCGGAAGGATGACCGGGACAGGCGTCATGAGGCCGCCCGCGGTGTCCTCGTCGTATTCGAGCAGGCGGCGGACGTCCTCGGCGCCTTCGGGTTCCATGAGCTGGAGCAGTTCCTCGGCCTGGGCCGAGGGGAGTTCACCGAGGAGGTCGGCAGCGTCGTCCGGATCCATCTCCTCCAGGACGTCGGCGGCGCGCTGGACATCCAGGGCGGAAAGAATCTCCACCTGGTCGTCCTCGGGAAGTTCCTGCAGCACGTCCGCCAGGCGTTCGTCCTGCAGTTCGCTGGCGACCTCGAACCGGCGTTTGTCGCTCATCTCCTGCAGGGCCTCGGCGAAGTCCGCGGGTTTGAGGTCCTCGTGGTTGGCCACGAACTGGGTGGCGGCCTGGGGTTCGGTCTTCTGGCCCTGAAGGGCGTCGGCCCAGTCAATGATCAGGGTTTCGTTGCGGCGCAGGCGGCTCAAGGGGGACAGCGAATGGCCGCGCCGGACGAAGAGCTTGCTGACGAACCAGTCGCGCGAGCGGTGCTGGTCTATGGCAATGTCCTCGATGGTGGCGTCGCCGCTGCCGTCGCGAAGGGTGACGCGGCGGTCGAACATTTCGGCCACCACCAGGGTTTCCGCCCCGCGCTGTTCGAACCGGCGCAGGTTGACCAGGCCCGTGCAGATGATCTGGGTCTGGTCGATGGAGGTGATGCGGGTCATGGGTACGAAGACGCGCTTTTTACCGGGGACTTCCACCACGATGCCCACCACATGCGGGGGTCCCTGGGTTCCGCGGGACAGCACAACAACGTCGCGCAGCCGGCCCAGCCGGTCGCCCAGCGGGTCGAAGACGTCGAGGCCCAGGAGGCGTGCCACGAAGACGCGTGTAGGTGTTGTACTCACCACTACAGGCTACCGAGTCTGCTCTCTTTTAGCTGAATTTACAGGCAGCATCCACCTCGATGGGCAAGAATGGGGTTATGTCGAACATATTTGGTGCACCCAGGGCCGGCTCTCCGAACGGTCCGGACGATGCCCGGGCTGTTCCCACCGGTGACACCGTTGGCTCTTACACCTCTTACCTCGACGCCCAAAAGGCGGTTGACTACCTGGCGGACCAGCAGTTTCCGGTCCAGTTGGTGTCCATCGTGGGTAACGAGCTCAAGATGGTTGAGCGGGTCACGGGGCGCCTGAGCTACCCGCGGGTGGCCCTGTCGGGGGCACTGAGCGGTATGTGGTTCGGCCTGTTCGTAGGCGTCATGCTCTCCTTCTTCGCGCCGTCACCGGGCTACTTTTCCATCATGACCTCGGTGCTCATGGGTGCGGCATTCTTCATGCTCTTCGGCATCGTCACCTACGCCATGCAGCGCGGCAAGCGGGACTTCACCTCCACCAGCCAGGTCGTGGCAACCAGCTATGACGTCATCGTGGCCCCGGAGGCAGCCCATGAGGCCCGCCGCCTGCTGCAGCAGCTGCCCATGTCCCGTTCCGACGCGGCATCCGGCCACGGCCCCTACACGCAAAGCGACTACTACAACCAGCCGTACCAGCAGCAGCACCCGCAGCAGCAGGGCCAGGGTCCCGCCCGCCCGGCTGGCTGGAACGATCCGTACGGCCAGCGGTCCTCCGGCTCCTCGGCCCATGACGGCCCAGGGCAGGACGGATCAGCGCAGGACGGCCCGGCGCAGGACGGATCAGGGCAGGACGGGCATGGTTACCCGGTCGACGGCGGGCAGCACCAGCAGGCGCCCCAGCCTGTCCGTTCGGTCCGCTACCCGGATCTGCCGGACGGCCGGCCGCAATATGGCGTCCGGCTCCCGCAGGGCCCGGCTGCCGACGCCGGTAAGCCGGGAGCGGGACACAGCGCAGGAAACGCTCCCGGGCCCCAGCCGCATGACGGCACGGAACACCCCGCAGACCAGAAGTATGGACCCGACGGGGACCAGAACCAGGGCGGACACCGTCACTAGCACGACGGGGCCGTAAGCTTCCTGCCCCGTAACGAAGAGCGGGACCGCTGGAGTGAATCCGGCGGTCCCGCTCTTTTCGTCATCCCGTTGGGCGTCAGGCTTCTTCGGTCCGGTAGATGCCGGCCATCCAGTCCTCCACGTCCCCGGCGTCGCGGGGCAGGGCGGCGCTGAGGTTGACGGGTCCGTCAGCGGTCATGAGGATGTCGTCCTCGATCCTGACACCAATACCGCGGTACTCCTCGGGGATTGCCAGGTCTTCCTTCTTGAAATAGAGGCCGGGCTCGATGGTGAACACCATGCCCTCCGTGAGGATACCGTCGAGGTAGAGTTCCCGCTTGGCCTGTGCGCAGTCGTGCACGTCCAGGCCCAGGTGGTGGCTGGTGCCGTGTGGCATCCAGCGGCGGTGCTGCTGGCCTTCGGGACTGACGGCCTCTTCAACGCTGACCGGCAGGATGCCCCATTCGGCCAGGCGCTCCGCCAGCACGGTGGTGGCTGCGGTATGGATGTCACGGAACTTGGTTCCGGGCTGGGCCGCCGCGAATCCGGCGTCCGCGGCGTCGAGGACTGCCTGGTACACCTTGCGCTGGATGTCGCTGAAGGTGCCGCTGGCCGGAAGCGTCCGGGTGATGTCAGCTGTGTACAGGGAGTCGGCCTCGACGCCGGCGTCAAGAAGCAGGAGTTCGCCGGCATGGATTTTGCCGGTGTTGCGGGTCCAGTGCAGCACGGTGGCGTTGTTTCCGGACGCCGCTATGGTGTCGTAGCCAAGTTCGTTGCCCACCTCGCGTGCCCGGGCGAAGAACGCCCCCTCCACGACGCGTTCGCCGCGGGCGTGGGTGAGGGCCCGCGGCAGGGCCTTGACCACCTCTTCGAATCCCTCCACGGTGGCCGACACCGCGATCTTCATCTGCTCGATTTCCCAGTCGTCCTTGAGCAGGCGCAGTTCGGAGAGGGCTTCGCTGAGCTTCTCGTCCAGGGCGTCGAGCTCGCCAAGGTCCAGGTTCTCGGGATCCCTGGCGGTGTTGTAGCGGGCCGTGTCCACCAGTGCGTCGATGTTGTCGTCGACCTTGCGGACCAGGCGGATGGAGATGCCGCCGATCTCCGGGGCTCCCACGTCCTTGGTGATGGCTGTTTCCAGCTGGTCGATATGCGCTGTGGCCAGCCCCAGCCGGGCTTCGAACTCCTCGAGGGTGGGGCGGGCCCCAATCCAGAACTCGCCGGCGCGGGAGTCCGCGTAGAACTGTTCCGTATCCCTGCCGGCCAGCGGCCGGAAGTAAAGTGTGGCCCGGTGGTTGCCGCCGTCGTCGCCCGTTCCCTCGTCCACCGGTTCCAGGATCAGGACGGCATCGGGTTCGTGGTCCAGGCCGAGCCCGGTCAGGTGCGCGAAGCCGGAGTGGGGCCGGAAGCGGTAGTCGCAGTCGTTGGAGCGGACCTTGAGCGGGCCGGCGGGAATGACCAGGCGTTCACCTTTGAACCGGGTCGAGATCGCCTTGCGCCGGGTTGCGGCGTAACCGGCGACGGCGTCGCGCTGGGGAAGGTCCTGGCTGGACGGCGCCCAGTTGCTGGCCATAAAGGCCTTGAACGCGTTGGAACTGGGCCGCTGGGAGCGGTTGTTGACGCGGTCCTCCAGCGGCTGGGAAGCAGAGTTTTGGGTGTTTTCGGCATCGTTCACGGCACCATCGTCTCACCAGCGTCCCGGCAGCGCGAACGGGCCTCCCCGGTCTGCTGTCCCTGGTCCACTAGGCTGGATAAGTGAGGATTGACCTGCATGCCCACTCCAACGTCTCCGACGGCACCGAGGCGCCGGCCGATGTCATGGCCTCGGCTGCCCGTGCCGGGCTGGACGTGGTGGCCCTGACCGACCATGATTCGACGGCGGGCTGGACGGAAGCGGCGGATGCTGCTGCAACGTACGGCGTGGCCCTGGTGCCCGGCATGGAGGTCTCGTGCCGCACGGAGGAAGGCATCAGCGTCCACCTCCTGAGCTACCTGCACGACCCCACACATCCCGGCCTCTTGGAGGAGATCACCAAGGCCAAGGATTCCCGCCTGACCCGCGCTGAACGGATGGTCACCATCCTGGCCGAAGACTACCCGCTCACGTGGGACGATGTGATCCACCACGTGGCACCCGGCGCCACCCTCGGCCGGCCGCACATCGCTGATGCCCTGGTTGCGGCGGGCGTGGTGGAGGACCGCTCAGAGGCCTTCGCCTCCATCCTCACCTCCCGCTCACGTTATTTCATCCCGCACTACGCTCCGGACCCTGCCACCGCCGTCGAACTTGTCCGTGCCGCCGGCGGCGTGCCCGTGTTCGCACACCCCGTGGCGTCTGCCCGGGGACGGATTGTGGGGGAGCGCACCTACCGCGACATGATCGACGCCGGCCTGGCCGGCCTGGAGATCGACCACCGGGACAACCCGGAGGAGGGCCGCGACTTCCTGCGCAGGCTGGCGGCCAGGCACGGCCTGCTCATCACCGGCTCCTCCGATTACCACGGCACGGGGAAGCCGAACCTGCTGGGGGAGAACCTCACTGCACCGGACATGCTGGCCCGCATTGAGGAACTCGGCACGGGAGCCGCCGTCGTGCGTCCCTAGTTGGGCTGGAACGCTGTGAAGGCGGCGTGCGCACCCAGGCGCTTGGCCATGATGTCGATGGCCGGCTGGTTCTGGTCCACGCACACGAATTTCCGGCCGAGCTTTGCGGCCACTGCCCCGAGGGTCCCGGAGCCGGCAAAGAAGTCCAGGCACCAGTCCCCGGGGCGGGATGACGCGGCCACCACGCGGCGCACCAGGCCCTCCGGCTTTTGCGTGGGGTAGCCCGTCTTTTCCTTGCCGGTGGGCGAGACGATGGTGTGCCACCAGACATCGGTGGGCAACTTGCCCAGTTCCCTTTTGGCGGGGGTCACCAGGCCCGGCGCCATATAGGGTTCACGGTCCACCTCGGCGCTGTCGAAGTGGTATTTCGCCGGATTCTTGACGTACACCAGGATGTTGTCGTGCTTGGTGGGCCACCGGTTCTTTGCCCGGGCGCCGTAGTCGTAGGCCCAGATGATCTCGTTAAGGAAGCACTCCCGGCCGAAGATCGCATCCAGCATCACCTTGGCGTAGTGCACCTCGCGGTAGTCCAGGTGCAGGTACAGCGTCCCGTCGTCGGCCAGCAGCCGCCATGCCTCCACGAGCCGGGGCTCCAGGAAGGACCAGTAGTCGCTGAACGCGTCGTCGTAGCGGTGCAGGGCGCCTTTGATGGTGTCGTAGGAGCGGCCCTTGAAGCCCACCCGGTCACCACTGCCGTCGGCGTTGGCCACCATCCGGGTTTCCTGGCGCTGCTGGGGCCTGCCCGTGTTGAACGGCGGGTCTACGTATATCAGCGTGAAGGCGCCGTCCGGCAGCGTGGGGAGGTACGCCGCGTTGTCCGCGTGCACCACCAGGCTGCTGCCGTCCGGCGCCCAAACAGTGTCAGTCATTTCCGGGAGTTAGCCCTCGGAGGTGCCGGGCTGCGTGCCTTTGTCGGCACCCGCCACCACTTCGCCATTGCGCCGGCGGGTACGGGTCCTGGTGCGGCGGGCGCGTGAGGGCTGCTCGGCGGCGGCTGCGGGCGGGGCAGCTTCAGCGGCGGGCGCCGCGTCCGGGTTTGACGTACGACGGCGGCGCTCGCCTGGGCGGGCCGCGGCGTCACCGCTGCGGCCACCTTCGCGGCGGCCGCCCTTGCCGCCGTCGGCCTTGCCGCGTCCCCGGCCGTCGCGCTCACGGGGGCGGCCCGAGTCCCGGCCGCCCCGGCTGTTCTTCTTGCCGGTCTCACCCAGGTCTTCGAGTACCTCCGCGTCAACGCCGGCAAGGGTCCGCTTGTCACGGGGCAGGCGGCCCTTGGTGCCCTCGGGGATGTCCAGGTCCGTGTACAGGTGGGGCGAGGACGAGTACGTTTCAACGGGCTCGGGTACGTTGAGGCCAAGTGCCTTGTTGATCAGGGCCCATCGGGGAACGTCGTCCCAGTCCACGAACGTGACGGCGGTGCCCTTGTTGCCGGCGCGGCCGGTGCGGCCCACCCGGTGCAGATAGATCTTCTCGTCTTCCACGCACTGGTAGTTGATGACATGGGTGACGTCCTCGACGTCGATGCCGCGGGCGGCCACGTCCGTGGCCACCAGGACATCCACCTTGTTGTTGCGGAAGGCGCGGAGAGCCTGTTCACGGGCACCCTGGCCCAGGTCGCCGTGGATGGCGGCGGCAGCGAACCCGCGGTCCACCAGTTCCTCGGCCACCTTGGCGGCGGTGCGCTTGGTCTTGGTGAAGATGATGGTCCGGCCGCGGCCGCGCGCCTGCAGGATGCGGGCCACCACTTCGGTCTTGTCCATGCTGTGTGCACGGTAGATCAGCTGGCGGATGTCCCGCTTGGTCAGGCCCTCATCCTCGGGGTCCGCAGCGCGGATGTGGGTGGGCTGGGTCATGTAGCGGCGCGCCATCGCGATGACGGGGCCGGGCATGGTGGCGGAGAACAGGAGCGTCTGGCGGACGGCGGGGGTGGCCGCGATGAGCGTTTCCACATCCGGCAGGAAGCCCAGGTCCAGCATTTCGTCGGCTTCGTCCAGGACGACGATCTTGACGTTCTTCAGGCTCAGGTGCTTCTGCTTGTAGAGGTCGATGAGCCGGCCGGGGGTGCCGACAACCACCTCGACGCCCTGCTGCAGCGCCTCCACCTGAGGCTCGTAGGCGCGGCCGCCGTAGATGGTGGCGATCCGTGCGTTGCGTTTGCGCGACGCCGTTTGCAGGTCGTTGGCCACCTGCACGGCCAGTTCGCGGGTGGGAACGATGACCAGGGCCTGCGGGGCGCCCGGGACTGCCAGCTTTGCGTAGCCGGGGTCATCCTGCCCCACGACGCGCTGGAGGGCCGGAATCCCGAAGCCGAGGGTCTTGCCGGTGCCGGTCTTGGCCTGGCCGATGATGTCGTGGCCGGCCAGGGCGACGGGCAGGGTCATGGCCTGGATGGGGAACGGGTGGGTGATCCCGGCGTCGGCCAGGGAGTCGACGATGTCTTCGCGGACGTTGTAGTCGGCAAAGGACTTCTCGGCGATCTCGTGCGGCGTTTCGTCCGAGATGATGGTTTCTTCCGGCTCAATGGTTTCCGTGCCGGACGCATCGCTCAGGAGCTGGTGGGTATGCAATTCACTCACAGGGGAGTTTCCTTATTCATTTAGGCAATGGCGCTGCCTGCTCAACGGTCCGGCCAAGGCTGGCCGCTCCGGAGCACGCTCAGGCGCGCAAGCGATTCCAGTGGAAGCCGATCGCGGGCTATCTAATGCTGGCACTGGGGACCAGCGGGCAAATCTCAAGATCGCGTAGGGGCGGGCTTGTTGGTTTCAATGGGAGGAAATCAACGACCGGGCATCCAGTTCTACCCCTCCAGTCTAGCGGCAAGGGTCAGGAAACACGGTTTTAGGCGCTCAAGGGCGCGCGACGGGATTCAGGAGATGAGCTCGAAGTGGATCTGGCGGGTGGTGATGTCCGATGAAACCAGCCGTACCCGGACCTTGGTTCCGGATTCCAGCTCCCCGGCGCAGCGGGCCGTCACCGCCGGTTCGGCGATCTGGATGATGCCGGAACTTCCGTTGCCGTTCTTGCCGTTGCCATTGCCGTTGCCGTTCTGCGGCCTGGACCCGGAAATGACAATCGCGTCGAACTCCTGCCCAATGTGGTTTAGTAGCAGGGCCGCCTGAACTGTGTCCAGGGCCAGGCGCTCCATCCGTGACGCCAACTGGTCCGAGCCGGCCATGATGCCGGGCAGCAGCGGAAGGGCCTCCCGTGCCCAGCCTGGAACATCGCCGCCGTTGCACAGGGCCTCGCAGATGACGAGGACGAACCGGTCCACCAGGCGGCGCAGCGGTGCAGTGGTGTGGGCGTAGGCGGCACCGATGGCGGACTGGATGCCGTCTTCGGGCACAGTCCCGTCGAAGGCTGTATAAGAGGCGCCGCGGAAGAGCATGCCGGCAGAGTGCATGATGGCCAGCTGGCGCGGGTCGGTGGGGTCGAGGGACCGCAGGTACTCGCCGTAGCTGACTTCCCCGTCCCACGGCCTGCCCAGGACCTCGGTCTGCAGGCGGAAATGCTTTAACGACCGTTCATCCGGAGCGGGCATGGTGCGCAGGATGCCTACCTTGCCTTCGAGCATGAGCTGCGCGGCCGCCATTCCCGTCATCAGGGAAATCTGCGCGTTCCAGTCTTCCACCGGAAGCTGCGGAACCGCGTCGATGCGATAACCGCCGTCGGGCATTTGGACGATTTCCTGCTCCGGCATGTTCAGGCTGGCGCCTTCACGGGCCCGCTCAAGTGCCACCCGCTTCAGGCCCACCTCACGGAGCAAATGCAGCACAGGGGAGGCTGTCCCGGCGTCGAGGTCTGCCTGGGCACCCTTGTAGCTCAGCTTGTCGCGGCTGCGTACCCGCGCCCGCCGGACGCCCACCGTCAGCACCGACGCGTCGCCGTCGAGCGTGAAGTCCCAGACGAACGCCGAACATTCCTGGCCGGGCAGCAGGCTGCCTGCCCCTTCGCTGATGACCTCCGGATGCAGCGGGATCCGGCCGTCCGGAGCGTAGAAGGTCTGCCCGCGGCGCCGCGTCTCCGCGTCCAACGGACCTCCCGGAGCCACAAACGCCGGTACGTCCGCGATCGCGTACATCACGCGGTAGCCGTCCCCGTCCACTTCGATAAACACGGCCTGGTCCAGGTCGGTGGAGGACGCCGGATCGATGGTCACGAACTCGACGGCGGTCAGGTCGTAGGAGGGCAGCTTCAGTGCGGCCACGGCAGCCCGGGCGTCCTCCACGGCGTCGGCAGGGTAAGTGCCCGGAAGTTCGAGTTCGGTCCGCAGCAGGCCCAACGCCTCTTCCAGGGCGTTCTTGTGGTCGTGGACGTTGGGGGCCAACCGATGATGTGACACAAAAATCAGCGTAGCTCCAAGTCCACGGATATGGCATCAGGATCCGGCGGCGTCCAACGCGTCGAGGAGGGAAGCAGCAGCGGCGGCAGGATCCGGTGCGTCGGTAATTGCACGGACCACCACGATCCTGCGCGCGCCGGCTTCCGCCACCTGGTGGACGTTGCCGTGGTCGACGCCGCCGATGGCAAACCAGGGCACCGGATCTGCCGCCTCCCGGGAAGCCTTCGCGGCGTACTTCACCAGCTCGGGGCCCACGGCCGCCCTGCCGGGCTTTGTGGGCGTGGCCCACACCGGACCCACGCAGAAGTAGTCCAGGCCCGAGGGGCCTGCGGTTGCCGCCAGTGCGGCGTCCACCTGTTCGCGCGTGTGGCTGGAGAGCCCGATGGCGGCGTTGCCGTTGACCAACGTGCGCGCAGCGGCCAGCGGAAGGTCCTTCTGGCCGATGTGGAACACCGGCGCGCCCGACAGTACGGCGATGTCGGCGCGGTCATTCACGGCCCACAACCTGCCGTGCCGGACGGCCGTTTCCTTCAGTACGGCCAGGAGATCAAGTTCCTCCGCCGCCTCGATTCCCTTGTCGCGCAGCTGGATGATGTCCACGCCACCGGTGAACGCTGCATCCACGAATTCGGCAAAGTCGCCCCGCTCCTTCCGCGCATCGGTGCAGAGGTACAGGCGCGCTGCCTTCAGGGCATCGTTGTTCCGCACATTGACGACTTCAGCATTGACGGCGCCGGCAGCCGGTGCGTGGGTAGCTGCGGGGAAGGATGGGGTGGTCGCATTCATGCCTGCAAGCCTAGTTCCTCTAAACTGGGCAGGTACTGCGGGAGCCCGCGGCAGCTGTCACAAAGCGCCGGGCTGAGAGGGCGTCAGAGCCGACCGCTTGACCTGATCCGGTTAATGCCGGCGTAGGGAAGGAACCCATATGCGTACCCCCATCAAAGACCACACTGGGTCCGGTGCTCCCACCCCTTCCGGTATCCGCGCCGACGTGGCAGTCATCGGCGGGGGAGTGGTGGGGCACGGCATCGCCTGGGAGGTGCAGCGGTCCGGACGCTCCGTGGTCCTCATCGACGATGCGCCCGGTGCCGGTGCCAGCTGGGCCGCCGCAGGCATGCTGGCCCCGGTCAGCGAACTGCACTACCAGGAGGAACAGCTCCTGGAACTCATGCTCGAATCATCTTCACGCTGGCCGGCCTTTGCCGCCGGGGTCGCCGCTGCAACGGGCGCGGATTGCGGATATCTGACGACGCCGACGCTCGCCGTAGGTGCCGACGCCGCCGACCGGCGGGCGCTCATGGACCTGCGCGCCGTGCAGCAGGCCAACGGCCTGGACGTAGAGCCCTTGACCGTGCGGGAGGCCCGCCGCCGCGAACCCCTCCTCAGCCCGGCCATCGCCTGCGCCCTTGACACTCCCGCCGACCATCAGGTGGATCCACGGCGCCTGGTGGCAGCCCTGCGGCTGGCCCTCGCGGCCGGGGCGTCCGCGTCACCCGGGCTGGCCGCAGACGGGGCGGTGGACGGGTTTGCCGTGCCGGAGCGCGCCACCGGACTGCTGTGGCAAGGCGGAAACGTGGTTGGCGCGCGCCTTGCCGGCGGAGGCGCGGTCTTCGCCGCGGAAACAGTGGTAGCCAACGGCCTGCAGGCGGGGGCACTGGAGAACCTGCCCGGAGGGCTGCACCTTCCCCTGAGGCCCGTGCACGGGGACATTCTCCGCCTTGCCGTTCCCCGGCACCTCCAGCCACTGGTGACCTCGACCGTACGTGGCATGGTCCACGGCATCGCCGTGTACATCGTTCCGCGGCAGGACGGCACCGTGGTCATCGGCGCAACGCAGCGGGAGGACGCCCTGTCCGACGCCGTCAGCGCCGGCGGCGTCTACCAGCTGCTCCGGGACGCGCAGGCGCTGGTGCCCGCCGTCGCCGAACTCGAACTCCTGGAATGCACTGCCCGCGCCCGGCCGGGAACGCCGGACAACGCACCGCTGCTGGGCAGGGTTCCAGTGAACCCGGGTTCACTGGACGAAGGATCCTGTGCAACAGTGCACGGTCTGATTATCGCCACGGGGTTCTTCCGGCATGGCGTCCTGCTCACCCCCGCGGCAGCGTCCATTTGCACGGAACTGCTGGATGGAAAAGCCGACCCCCGTTGGTCGCCCTTCAGCCCTGACCGGTTCTCCAGTCCACCAATTGCCGATCACAGCACCCACATCAAGGAGACAGCGTGAACATCACCCTCAACGGAAACCCGCACACGGTGGCTGACGGCGCCTCCATCACCACCCTCGTCACCCAGGTCACCGGCCGCCCACTGGCCAGCGACGGCCAGGCGACGGACGGCCGGAAACTGGGCGTCGCCGTCGCGCACAACGCCCAGGTGGTGCCGCGCAGCCAATGGTTCGCCACGGCGCTCGCCGACGGCGACGACATCGAACTCGTCACTGCAGTACAGGGAGGCTGACACCATGACCGAAACCAGCACCATCAACCCTGCGGGAAACGCAGGCCCCGGCGACGCACTGGTGATCGACGGCGTCGCCCTGGGTTCCCGGCTCATCATGGGCACCGGCGGGGCGCCGAGCCTGGACGGCCTGGGTGCTGCGCTTTTGGCCTCCGGTACCGCCCTGACCACCGTGGCCATGCGCCGCTACTCTACGGCTGAGACCGGCTCGCTGTTCCAGCTGCTGGTGGACCACGGCATCCGCGTGCTGCCCAACACCGCCGGCTGCTTCACCGCACGGGACGCAGTACTCACCGCGGAGCTGGCCCGGGAGGCCCTGGAGACCGACTGGGTGAAGCTGGAAGTCATCGCCGACGAGCAGACCCTCCTGCCGGACGCCGTGGAGCTCGTGGAGGCCACGGAGCAGTTGGTGAACCGTGGCTTCAAAGTCTTCGCCTATACCAATGACGATCCCGTGCTGGCACTGCGGCTCGAGAATTTGGGTGCCACCGCGGTCATGCCACTGGGCGCGCCCATTGGAACCGGGCTGGGTATCCTGAACCCCCACAACATTGAGCTGATCGTGTCCCGGGCCTCGGTTCCCGTGGTCCTTGACGCAGGCATCGGCACGGCGTCGGATGCCGCGCTGGCCATGGAGCTTGGCTGTGACGCCGTGCTGCTGGCTACGGCCGTGACCCGCGCACAGAACCCGGCGCTCATGGGCGAGGCGTTCAAGCATGCAGTGATCGCCGGCAGGATGGCACGCGCGGCCGGCCGCATCCCGCGACGGGAGCACGCCCTGGCGTCATCGGCAATGGAGGGCCGGGCGGAGTTCCTCTGATCCGATGAACAGACAGCTGTGGCCACCACCCGGAATGGGTGGTGGCCACAGCTGTCTGTGCTGTCGGCAGCCGCTCTGCCGGGGCGGCGTCAGCGCCGCAGGATGGCCGTCAGCCGCTCCGTGTCGTGGCGGGCACGGGTCCGTCCCACGTAAACGACGACGGCAATCGCAGCAGCTGTGCCCAGGACCATGGGAAGGACCCACGGAAGCCAGGTCAGCCCGGGCAGGTAGCCGAAGCCGGCCGCGATAAGGATGATCCAGGCCAAAGCCGCAACACCCGCGGCGATGCCTGCCGGCAGGGCCGCGCCGTACTTGGCATGCCGCTTGTCACTGGCCCAGATGATGAATCCGGCGGCAACAGTGGCCAGCACCACGATGGTCAGCGAAAGCATGGATCTCCCTTGCGAACTGGGTGGCCGGTGGAAACTAGAACTGGCCGAAGCCCACGCGACGGACCTCTTCGGCGCCGATTTCCACGTAGGCCAGGGCGTTGCCCGGAACGATGATCAGGCGTCCCTTGTCATCCTTCAGGCGCAGCTCGCCGCCCTCGCTGATGGCCTGGCCCACAACCTTGGCCACGGTGTCGGCATCCTGCGTCGATTCCAGCACGATCTCGCGGCCAACGTTCTGTACGCCGATCTTAATTTCCAAGGGGGCCTCCCAGCCTGTGAAGTTCGTCGATGATGTCTTATTTGTAGTCTAGGACTCTTTGGGGAAGCGAGAGATTCCGCGCCAAGCTAAACGGTAGATGAGGTCGCTGGCCACATCGAGGTCCAGGTTGCCGTCCGTTTCCAGCCAGTAACGGGCGCTGACCTGCGCCATCCCGGCCAGCCCGCGGCCAAGGAGCTCCGCCTCCAGGTGGGGGAGCTTGGTGTCCTCGGCGATGACCCGGGCAATGGCGTCGGCGAAGGTCCTGTTGAAGGTCTCCAGCCGCGAGCTGACGTCGGGGTCGTTGATCAGGTCCGATTCGAACACCAGCCGGTGCGCCTGGTCGTCGCTGGCAATGAAGTGGAAGTAGGCACGCATCACGGCCTGGACACGTTCGTCGTTGTCCGTGGTGGAGTTCAGGGCTCCCAGCATCAGTTCGGTCAGGGATGCCAGATGGCTTTCCAGCAGCGCGAGGTAAAGATCGCGCTTGGACGGAAAATGCTGGTACAGCACCGGCTTGCTGACGTGCGCGGTTTCCGCAATCTCATCCATGGCAGCACCGTGGTAGCCGTTGGCCACGAATACCTCCTGGGCCGCAACGAGGAGCTGCGCCCGGCGTTCATCCCGGGGCATCCGGGCGGACCGCTGGCCTGGGGGACGGGAGGGAGCCTGCGGTTCGGCCGCGGGCGGGCGGTCAGCCCGTGCTTCAGGGACCACAGTTGTCCTTCTTTCCATTGCAGTTACCTTCACTTTACTGCGGGGTAATATGACCCGGCGGTATCCCGGGGCATACATTGAAGTATGGCTTCGTCTTTCACCGCAAATGTGTCAACCGTTTCCTTGGATCCACTGGTGGAACCGGCTGCCGCCCTCAGCCCGGCCGAGGTGGAAAGGTACTCGCGGCACGTAATCATTCCCGAGATCGGTGCCCTGGGGCAGCGGCGGCTCAAGAACGCCAGGGTGCTGGTGATCGGCGCCGGCGGCCTGGGCGCACCGGCCCTGCTGTACCTGGCCGCGGCCG
Organism: Pseudarthrobacter enclensis; assembly: GCF_030811655.1. Lineage (GTDB taxonomy): Bacteria > Actinomycetota > Actinomycetes > Actinomycetales > Micrococcaceae > Arthrobacter > Arthrobacter enclensis_A. The sequence goes on from NZ_JAUSRE010000007.1 coordinate 89,376, forward strand.
GTGTGGGCACGATCGGAATCATCGACGACGATGTGGTGGACCTGAGCAACCTGCAGCGCCAGGTGATCCACGGGGTCAGCGACGTGGGCCGGCCCAAGACGGAGTCAGCGCGCGATGCCATCGCGGAGCTGAATCCGCTCGTGGACGTGCGGCTGCACAACGTCCGTTTGGACTCCTCGAACGCCCTGGAGCTGTTCAGCGGGTACGACCTCATCCTGGACGGCGCCGACAACTTCGCCACGCGGTACCTGGTCAACGACGCCGCAGCCATCCTGGGCAAACCCTATGTGTGGGGTTCCATCTTCCGTTTCGATGGCCAGGTCAGCGTGTTCTGGGAAAAGCACGGACCCACCTACCGCGACCTCTACCCCGAGGCTCCGCCGGCCGGCTCAGTACCCTCGTGTGGCGAGGGCGGCGTGTTCGGCATGCTGTGCGCCGCCGTGGGATCGCTGATGGTGACGGAGGCAGTGAAGCTGATTACCGGCGTCGGGCGTTCCCTGCTGGGGCGGGTTGCCCTCTTCGATGCCCTCGGCGGCAGCTGGCGCGAGATCCGGGTATCCAAGGACCCTGCAGCCCAGCCCATCACCGAACTCACGGACTACGAGGCGTTCTGCGGGATCGCCCCTGCATCCCAGGCGGACACCGAACACACTGTCACCGCCACGCAGCTCGCCACCATGCTGGCCTCCCGGAATGCCGGGCTCAAGGACTTTGAGCTGGTGGACGTCCGCGAGGCGGGGGAGTACGACATTGTCCGCATCGACGGGGCCAAGCTGATTCCGCAGGGACGGATCCTGGCCGGCGAAGCGTGGGATGAGCTGCCGCGGGACCGTGACATCGTGTTCCACTGCAAGGCCGGAACACGGTCCGCCAACGTCCTGGCGGCGGCGCGGGAAGCCGGGTACCAGCGCGTCAGCCATCTCGACGGCGGGATCCTGGCCTGGGTGCGGGAGGTGGAACCCGGAAAGCCCGTCTACTGACCCGGACGCCCCATCACCTTTCGCGCTGATCCAAAAAACGCCCCATCACTTTCCTCAAGGAAGTGATGGGGCGTTCCCCGGTCAGGGGTAAATGATGATGGGGCGTTGGGCGGGGAACCTCAGGCGGTTTCGCGGCCGTTGTGGTCCACCGGGCACTCGGCCTCAACCACTGCAGGCGGAGCCGGTGCAGCCGGCTGCTCCACCGTGATGCCGTACAGGGCCTCCAGGGCCGCAACGTAGTCGTCCTGCTGACCATTTGCGGCGAGTTCGCGGGCGCGGACGGTGGGGACGTGCAGCAACTGCTTGACCATACGGCGGAGGGCGAACTCCACCTCTTCGGCTGCGGCGGTGCAGCCGTGGCGGGCGCGGACCTTTTCCATCTCCGCGTCCAGGACGTTCATGGTGTGGCGCCGCAGGGCAACGATGGCTGAATCGACGGAGCGGGCTTCCCGTTCCTGCTCGAATGCCTTGGCAGCGCCCTTGACGATGCCGCTGGCCTGCGCCAGCGATTCCGCCTGTTCCTGCGGGGCGGCCAGGCGGACGGACTCCAGGGTCAGCAGTTCCACGCCCTCCAGCTCGCCGACGGCGGGGTCGAAGTCATGCGTAAGGGCCAGGTCGATGGCAATCAGGGGTTGCGGTGAACCGGCGCGGACCTGGGCCAGCTCATCGGCCTCAACCCGCGTATCCGACCCGCTGCAGCCGATCATGACGTCGGCGGCGGCAACGGCAGGCCGCAACGAATCAGCATTGAGGGCAACACCTCCACGCGAGGCCACGAATCCTTCGGCCCGGCCGGAAGAAGAGTAGACGGAGATGTCCGTGCAGCCGCGTTCCCGCAGCAGGGCCATGGTGGCACCGGCGTAGGCGCCGGTGCCGAAGAGGACAACCTTCTTGGCCGACCAGTCGGGGTTTTCGGAAAGATCAGTGGCCAGGTCCAATGCCACGGACACGATGGAAAGCCCCCGGGAACCGAGGGCCGTCTGCGCACCCACATCCTTGGCGGTCTTCGACGCCGCCTGGAACAGCCGGACAAGTCCCGCGCTGGCAGTGCCGTCATGCTGGGCGGTGATCAGTGCCCGCCGTACCTGGCCGGCGATTTCGCGTTCGCCGACGACGGCGGAGTCCAGTCCCGCGCTGACGGCAAACAGGTGCTGGGTCACCTCTTTCCCGGTGCGCGTGCTGAAGGAACGCGAGACGAGGGATTCGGCCAGCCCGCTGGCCTCGCTGATCCGGGAGACCAAGGCAGCGCGGGCGGCTTCGACGTCGTCCGGATGGGGGGCCTCGCCGTAGATCTCGTAGCGGTTGCAGGTGGCGAGCACCACCGCTCCGGCCACGGCGGGGGATTCGGTGAGCGCGGATGCGGCAATCCCGGAAGAACCGTTGCTCAGCTGAGCAACGGTTTCAAGATCGATGTCGGCGTGTGTAGCCACCAATGAGAAAAGAACCACAGCAGACCAATCATAGCTTTTTCGTTGCCCGGTAGAACAATCTTCGGACAGGATTGTCGCCACAGCCTGAAGTGATTCGCGCCACCTTGCCGAAGCGGGGCCGTCAGTCGACAGGTTGTCGTTATCTTTTGCAGCTCTTTTTCGGCACAATCAAAAGCATGACTCCTAGCCCTGCCGTCTCCGCTGCCGGCACCCTTGCCGCAGACCATCCACTGATGGACGGCCGTACCGCAGACTCACCGCTGATCACGGCCTACCGAGGGGGCAAACCGTCCCGCCGTCCTGTCTGGTTCATGCGGCAGGCGGGACGGTCATTGCCGGAGTACCTGAAGGTCCGCGAGGGCATCGCCATGCTTGACTCCTGCCTCCGGCCGGAGCTGGCCTCCGAGATCACCCTGCAGCCCGTGCGCCGGCATGACGTGGATGCCGGAATCTTCTTTTCGGACATTGTCATTCCCCTGAAGCTTGCCGGGGTTGGCGTTGACATCGTCCCGGGTGTAGGGCCCGTGCTGGACAAGCCCGTACGCACGGCGGCCGATGTCGCAGCCCTGCCGCAGCTCACGTGGGAAGCCCTTGAGCCCATCCGTGAAGCGGTCCGGCTGACGGTGGCGGAACTGGGAAAGACCCCACTCATCGGGTTCGCCGGTGCACCGTTCACCCTGGCCGCCTACATGGTGGAGGGCAAGCCGTCCCGTGACCACCTGGGTCCCCGGACCATGATGCACGCGGACCCGGGAACCTGGACGGCTCTGGCCAACTGGGCGGCCGACGCCTCCGGCATGTTCCTCAAGGCCCAATTGGAGGCCGGCGCCTCCGCCGCGCAGCTCTTCGACTCCTGGGCCGGCTCGCTGGGGCTTGCCGACTACACCAAATACGTTGCACCGGCGTCGGCCCGCGCCCTGGACCATGTCCGGCAGCTTGGTGCCCCGCTCATCCACTTCGGCACCGGCACGTCCGAGCTGCTCGTGGCCATGCGCGACGTAGGCGTCGACGTGGTGGGTGTCGACTACAGGCTGCCCTTGGACGAGGCGAACCGCCGGCTGGGCGGAACCGTGCCGCTGCAGGGGAACATCGACCCTGCGCTCCTGGCAGCCCCATGGGACATCCTCGAAGCGCACGTCCGTGACGTCATTGCCGCCGGTTCCGCCGCGCCCGGCCACGTCCTGAACCTGGGACACGGCGTACCGCCCGAAACGGACCCGGACGTCCTGACCCGGGTGGTGGAGCTCATCCACTCCATCGCGCCGGAGTAAGCCATGGGCAGCTCGCCGGCGAAGCCCGGCAGGGCGCTGGTGGTGGGCGGCGGGATCTCCGGACTGCTGTCCGCCCGGGAACTCGCCGCGGCTGGTTATGAGGTGACCGTCCTCGAAGCGGGGACGGCGTGGGGCGGGTGCGTGGGCAGCCATACCGTCGCCGGACTCACCCTGGACAGCGGCGCCGAGTCCTTCGCTACCAGGTCCGACGCCGTCGCCCGGCTCTGCGCCGAACTCGGGCTCGGCGGGAAGATTGTCCCCCCACGCCCCGGAGGTGCCTGGGTGCAGCTTCCGGACGGACCCCGCGAGCTGCCCCGCACCGGGGTACTGGGCATCCCCGCCAACCCCTGGGACCCCGAGGTGCGCAGAACGCTGGGTATCCTGGGCTCACTCCGCGCCTCCCTGGACCGGTTGCTGCCGGCCTCTGTGGGTGCCGGAGCGGGCGTCACCAGCGTCTCCGCCCTGGTTCGGGCCCGGATGGGTTCGCGCGTGCTGGAACGGCTGGTTTCACCCGTGGTCGGCGGGGTCCACTCCGCTGATCCCGGACTGCTCGACGTCGACATGGTGGCCCCCGGGCTCCGTGCCGGGCTCCGCAGGCATGGTTCCCTCGCTGCCGCGGTTTCGGCGCAGCGGCGCGGCGCAGGAACGCCCGGCAAAGCCCCGGGGAGCCACCCGGCCAAGGCGGGCTCCGCCGTCGCCGGCCTGGACGGCGGAATGCACACCCTGGTGGACGCCCTGGTGGCGGATCTCCGGGGCCGGGGAGTGACCCTCTTGCTGGGCGCCGCCGCCACAACAATTTCGCGCTCCCCGGCCGACTGGCTCGTCCAGGCCGCGGGTACAACCTTCCACGGCGCCCTGCTGGTCGTCGCCGTGGAGGGACCTGCCGCCGTCGGACTGCTGGAACAGGCGGTCCCCGCGGTCGCCGGAAAGAAACCGGCGGCGGGGCCCGACGTCAAGCTGGTCACGCTGGTGCTGGACAAACCGGAGCTGGACCGGCGCCCCCGCGGAACGGGAATCCTGGTGGCTCCCCAGACACCGGGCATCGAAGCAAAGGCGCTCACGCACGCCACGGGCAAATGGGACTGGCTGGCAGCCGCTGCCGGTCCGGGTCACCACGTGGTCCGTCTTTCCTATGGCCGCGTGGACGGTGCTTCGGCGCAGCCCGCCGGCCCCGGGACCGATGATGAGCTGTTCGTGGCCGCCCTCCGCGATGCCTCCGCCCTGTTGGACGTCCGGATCTCCGGGGAGGACGTGCGGGGCTGGGACGTGGTCCGGTGGCGCGGAGCCCTGCCGTTCGCCGCCGTGGGGCACCGGGCGCGGGCAGCGGAAATCCGCCAGGCATGCACTGCTGCCGGCGGACTGGCCGTGGTGGGCGGCTGGGTGGCGGGGAACGGCCTGGCCGCTGTGGTGGCCGACACACGTGAGCAAATCGGCCGGCTGACCGCCGCCTGAGCATCGCTGCTGGTCAGCGGGGTTCAGCAGGTGCACGGCCGCGTGCGGCACCGTCCGGGCCGGGCTTTCCGGTTTCCAATCGGACAATTGTTCTGGTTAGGGTCGATGACTATGGTTCAACACAGGTCCGAGCTTTCAATGTCCCGGACCGGTATCCATGGGGGAATCCGGCGCGGTACCGCAGCAGCGGCCGTCGGAGCGGTACTGGTTCTTTCCACCGGCGTCCAGGCGTCCCTGGCAGACGACGCAGTCCCCCCTCCGCAGGACCCCGCAGCCCCAGCCGCCAGTGCTGCGGCTTTCGGGCTGTCCATCGCTGCCCGGCAAACTGCTGCCGTTACGCCGGGGCCGGACGTGACTGGCGGATCCTCCCCGCAGGGGAGTGAAGGGCAGAACCCGGCAGGACCCGGTGCCGGCGCCCCGGCAGCCCGGACGCCGCGCACGCCGTCCGCAATCCCTACAGTGCCTGACGCCCTGCTTCCGGTGATCACCGTTTCCCCGTCCGCGGACTGGACCGCGGCGCCTACGGGTCCGGCAACCTCGGGGACGCCCATGGCGCCGGGCCCGCAAACCACATCCGCGGCAGCACCAACGGGTTCGCCGTCGGTGGCCCGGCCGGGGGCGTCCACACCAGCTGGTTCCGGTGCGGCCTCTGCGCCTGGTGCTGCATCCGCGGCAGGAGCAGCTCCGGCCGCAGGCGTCACGGGCCAGTTGCCGGCGGTTGCCGCGCCGGCGGAGGGAACCGCGCCCGCGGCCGGCCAGGGAGGCGCTGCCCCGGTATCCGGCGAACAGTCCGCGGTGCCTGGTGCCGGTGCTGGGGTAAATTTCCTGCCCGGTACCCTTGCCGCCGGCGCCGATGGACCCGGTGCGCAAGGGGCCACGGCTTCTCCGCTGCCCACAGCTTTGTCCATCAATGCACGGAACTCCCAGCCGACGCGGCTGCCGCAGGCGGCAGGCGAGCAGGCAGGCCCGGGACGCCCGGTGTCCTTCGTCGGGCCGCTGCGGGACGTGCCTGGTGCCATGGTGTGGCTGGGGGCCGGGCTGGTTGGCGTGGGTGCCGCCGCGGGGCTGGTGTTCCTTCGCATGCGCCGCCCCTGATATCCGGTCCATCGCGGCGTGCCGCACGGCAAAACGTGACTTTGATCACTTCTACGAGTTGTAGAACTCTTCGGTTTCGCCTTGGGGGCAGGGAAGGGGCAAACTGGTAACCATGAGCCACACTTCTGCCGAATCTGTCACTAAAACCGAAGAATCAGCCGAGCAGTTCTTTACCCTTTGGACGGTATTCAAGCGGTCGGAGCCTGTGGTCCGCAGTGCTGACGCCGCCGCCGATTTCGAGGTGCTGCTGGAGCGCCTCGCCGCCGCCGGCGTCACGCACCGCGGCAGCTACGACGTCTCAGCCATGCGCGCCGATGCCGACGTGATGGTGTGGCTCCACGGCCCCAAGCCGGAAGCGCTGCAGCAGGCCATCCGCGACATCCGCCGCAGCACCCTCTTTGCCGGCACCGAGATCGTCTGGTCCGCCATGGGCGTCCACCGCGAGGCGGAATTTGCCAAGAACCACACGCCCGCCTACTCCCGCGGTGTCGCTCCGGCCGAGTGGCTCTGTGTCTACCCGTTCGTGCGCTCCTACGAGTGGTACCTCCTCCCGGAAGCCGAGCGCGGCAAGATGCTCCGCGACCACGGGCTGCTGGGACGCGACTTCCCCCAGGTCATCTCCAACACCGTTTCCTCGTTCGCCCTGGGCGACTGGGAGTGGATCCTGGGCCTCGAAGCGCCCGAACTCGTGGACCTGGTGGACCTTATGCGCCACCTGCGCTCCACGGAGGCGCGCAACCACGTCCGCGAGGAAGTTCCGTTCTACACCGGACGCCGCATCTCCGCCGACGAGGTTGCCGAGGTCCTCGCGTGAGCCCGGAACAGCAGGCCGCCACGGCCGTCAATCCGGTCACCGAGGCCGGCCGCATGGCCCCCAAGAATTACGACGCCGTCCTGCTCGCCTCCTTCGGCGGACCGGAAGGCCAGGAGGACGTCATCCCGTTCCTCCGGAACGTCACCCGCGGCCGGGGCATCCCGGACGAGCGGCTCGAGGAGGTCTCGCACCACTACCGTGCCAACGGCGGCGTCAGCCCCATCAACCAGCAGAACCGCGAACTCAAGGCAGCACTGGAAGCAGAACTCGCTGCCCGCGGCATCGAGCTGCCCGTGCTGTGGGGCAACCGCAACTGGGCACCGTACATCCCGGAGACACTGCAGGAAGCATACGACGCCGGGCACCGCCGGGTGCTGATGCTCACCACGAGTGCCTACTCCTGCTACTCCAGCTGCCGCCAGTACCGCGAGGATATCGGCATGGCGCTGACGGAGACCGGTCTGGACGGCAGGCTGGAAGTGGACAAGGTCCGCCAGTACTTCGATCACCCCGGCTTCGTCGAACCGTTCGTGGAAGGCACTGCCGCCGGCCTGGCCGAGGTCCGCGCCAAGCTCGCCGAAGCGGGTACGCCTGACGCCCCCGTCCACGTCCTGTTCGCCACCCACTCCATTCCCACCCGCGACGCCGAGGCCGCAGGCCGGTCCGAAGATGAGCCGCGCCAGTTCGAGGAAGGCTCCGCCTACGTGGCCCAGCACCTGGCCAACGGCACGGCCGTGATGGCGCGGGTCAAGGATGAATCCGGGCTCGACGCGCCATGGTCCCTCGTGTACCAGTCCCGTTCGGGTGCCCCGCATGTGCCGTGGCTGGAACCCGACATCAACGACGCCATTGAGGAACTGGCCGGCCAGGGCGTCAAGGGCGTCGTCATCGTCCCCCTGGGCTTTGTGAGCGACCACATGGAAGTTGTCTGGGACCTGGACACCGAGGCGATGGAAACCTGCGCCAATCTGGGACTGGTTGCCACCCGCGTGCCCACTCCCGGGACACACCGCAAGTTCGTCGATGGACTCGTGGACCTGATCTGCGAGCGGACCGTGGCCAACAACATCAGCGACCGCCCGGCACTGACCGATCTTGGTCCCTGGTACGACGTCTGCAGGCCGGGGTGCTGCGCCAACTTCCGCGGCGAGAAGCCGACCATTTCCGGCGCGGACACCACTGTTGGCACCGGGCACGACCCGTACCCCTCAGACGCTGCCGGTGAAACGGCGCAGCTGTGACCGTCCGGATCGGAACCCGCGCCAGCAAACTGGCTCTCACCCAGACACGGCAGACCGCGGACCAGCTCGCCGCCGTCGGAGGCTTCCCCGTGGAGCTGGTGCACGTCCGCACGGACGGGGACGTCCTCACCGGGCCCCTGTCCCAGATGGGCGGCACCGGCGTTTTTGTCGCCGCCCTGCGTGACGCGCTCCTGCGCAACGAGTGCGATGTGGCCGTCCACTCGCTCAAGGACCTGCCAACGGGGGCGGCGGTGGGGCTCAGCCTTGCCGCCACGCCGCGGCGGGTGGACGTCCGGGATGTCCTGTGTGCCCGTGATGGCTTGAAGCTGGCCGACCTGCCGGCAGGAGCCCGCGTTGGCACCGGTTCGCCGCGGCGTGCAGCCCAGCTGAGGGCGGCCCGCGCGGACCTGGACATCGTGGACATCCGCGGCAACGTGGACACCCGGCTGGGCCGGGTTCCCGGCCTGCCCGGCAATGCCACCGACCAGGTGGTGGCCGGAAAGTCCTGCGACCTCGATGCGGTGGTCCTTGCGGCTGCTGGCCTGGAGCGCATCGGCCGGCTGGATGCCGTCACCGAGTACCTGGAAACCGACGTGATGCTGCCGGCAGCCGGCCAGGGTTCCCTTGCCATCGAGTGCCGGACGGCCGACGCTCCGCCGAAACAGGGGTCAACGGAAGGCTCCCGGGAGGTGCTGGCCCAGGCGCTGGCGGCCCTGGACGACCCCGACACCCGCCTCGCCGTCACTGCCGAGCGCGCCCTGCTGGCCCGGCTCGAGGCGGGCTGCGCAGCTCCTGTGGGGGCCTACGCCTACCGCAAGGGCAGCATGCTGCACCTGGAAGCGGTGGTCTGCGCCGTTGACGGTACCGACACCGTGCGTGACAAGCGCGCCACAGACGGGTTGACGGAAGTGGGCGCCACCTTGCTGGGCATTGAACTGGCCGAGGCCCTCCTTGCCGCCGGAGCCGCCGACATCGCAGACCTGCAGGCGTCCTGACCTGGCGATGACGGAGCCTTCCAACGGGTCCCGAGCCCAGGCACCGCTTGGCGGGGCCCGGGTCCTGGTCACCCGCAGCCCTGAACGGTCCGCTGCCCTGGTTGCGGCGCTGGAAGAGGCCGGCGCGACGCCAGTGCTGCTGCCGCTCATCGACTTCGAACGGGCCCCGGACCAGCACGCGCTGGACGTCGCCTGCGACGCCCTGGCCGCAGGTGCCTTCGACTGGCTGGTCGTCAGCAGTGCCACTACGGTCCACGTCCTCATGGAAAAGGCGGCGGAACGCGGGCTTGGCCTGGACCAGCTGGTCCCCTCCGGGACGCGGATCGCCGCCGTCGGTCCCGCAACACGCAGATTGCTCGAGGCCGGGGGACTGGCTGTCGCCCTCACCCCGCCCGGAGAGCAGTCGGCTGCCGGCCTGCTTGACGTCTGGCCAGGGACAGGCAGGATCCTCCTGCCGCAGGCGGACATCGCCGCACCCGCCCTGGCTGAAGGACTGGCAGCGGCGGACAGCGACGTTACCGTGGTGACTGCCTACCGCACTGTCGACTATCCCGCGGCAGCGGAGCGCCGTCTTGCCGTCCAGCCGGATGCGGACGACGCCGGTGCGCAGCCGCCGTCGTACCCACTCCTGACCCCGGATGCTGCCGCCGCGGACATCGCAGCAGGCCGCATGGCCGCGGTGATTGCCGCGTCGCCAAGCGCCGTGCGCCGGATTTCAGCGCTTGGGCCGCTGGCCGGCTGCCGGCTGGTGGTGATTGGCCGTTCGACGGCGGACCAGGCAGTTGCCCTGGGCCTGGATGTGGCAGCCGTGGCGGCTGAGCCGACCCCCGACGGGCTGGTGGCCGCCGTTGCGAAGGCGCTTAGCCCGCCCTGACGAAACCGCAGTGCCTCCCGTTCACCAACAGACTCAAAAGACAAACGCGAAGGACCGGAACCATGACTTTCCCCAACCAACGCCCCCGCCGCCTGCGTACCACCCCCGCCATGCGCCGGCTGACCGCCGAAACCCGCCTCGCACCGTCGGAACTCATTCTTCCTGCCTTCATCCGCGAGGGACTGACGGAGCCGAACCCCATCACGTCCATGCCCGGCGTCGTCCAGCACACCACCGACACCCTCAAGCGGGCCGCTGCGGAGGCTGTTGAGCTGGGCCTCGGCGGCATCATGCTCTTCGGCATTCCCGAAACGCGCGATGCCGAAGGGACCGCCGCCCTCGATCCGGAGGGTGTGCTGAACAAAGCCATCCGGGACGTCCGGGCCGAGGTGGGCGATGACCTGGTGGTCATGAGCGACGTGTGCCTGGACGAATTCACCGACCACGGCCACTGCGGAGTGCTCGACGCCGAGGGCTACGTGGACAACGACCGCACCGTGGAGATCTACGCACGGATGGCCGTGGCGCAGGCCGAAGCAGGGGCCCACATGCTGGGCCCCTCGGGCATGATGGACGGCCAGATCGCCGCTATCCGCTCGGCGCTGGACGGCGCCGGCCACGTGAACACCTCGCTAATCGCCTATGCGGCGAAGTATGCCTCCGCGTTCTACGGCCCCTTCCGGGAAGCGGTTGACTCCCAGCTCAAGGGCGACCGCCGGACCTACCAGATGGACGCCGGCAACCGCACCGAAGCCCTGCGCGAGGTGGAACTGGACCTCGCCGAAGGCGCCGACATCATCATGGTCAAGCCGGCCATGAGCTACCTGGACATCGTTGCGGACGTGGCCGCGATGAGCCCCGTGCCCGTGTCCGCCTACCAGATCTCCGGTGAGTACGCCATGATCGAGGCCGCGGCCGCCAACGGCTGGATCGACCGCCGTGCCGCCATCACCGAATCAGTGCTGGGAATCCGCCGCGCCGGAGCCCACACAGTCCTCACCTACTGGGCTGCCGAGCTGGCCGGCTGGCTCAAGGAATCCCATTGACAGACGGACCGGCCGCCGGACCCGCCACACCGGTGGGGGAGGACCGCATCCTCCTCGGCCTGAACACGTTCGGGGACGTCGGCGTAAATTCCGACGGCAGCCCGCAACCGCACGCCCAGGTCCTGCGCCAACTGCTGGAGCAGGCGGAACTTGCCGACGCCGTCGGACTCCATGCCTTTGGCGTGGGGGAGCACCACCGCAAGGACTACGCCGTGTCCGCGCCGGAAGTCTTCCTGGCGGCAGCCGCGGCACGGACTACCCGAATCCGCCTTGGTTCTGCAGTGACCGTGCTGAGCTCGGACGATCCCATCCGGGTGTTCCAGCGCTTCGCAACCGTCGATGCCATCTCCAACGGCCGTGCCGAAGTGATGCTGGGACGGGGATCCTTCGTGGAGTCCTTCCCGCTGTTCGGCCTGGACCTGGCGGACTACGAGATGCTGTTCGAGGAAAAGCTTGAGTTGTTCAGCAAGGTCCGCGCCCAAAAACCGGTCCACTGGGAGGGCCGTACCCGGCCGGCCCTGCACGGCTTGAGCGTCTACCCGCCGCTGGAACACCACCTGCTGCCCACATGGATCGGCGTAGGTGGAACACCGGAGTCCGTGCTCCGCTGCGCCCACTACGGCTTTCCGATCATCTTCGCCATCATCGGCGGGCAGCCCAGAGGGTTCCGGCCGCTGGCTGACCTGTACCGGGAGGCCATGTCCAAGTACGGGCACCCAATGCAGCAGATAGCCACCCACTCGCCGGGCCATGTGGCGGACACCGACGAGCAGGCCCGGGAAGAACTGTTCCCGCACTGGCTGCAGCTGCGCAACAAGCTCGGGGCCGAGCGCGGGTGGGGTCCGGCCGGGCGGGGCGAGTTCGACGCCCTGTGCTCCGCGGAAGGCGCCCTCTACGTGGGATCGCCGGAAACGGTGGCCCGGAAGATCGTCCGGCTGAAGCGCAACCTGGGCGTTGACCGCTTCGACCTCAAATACAGCAATGGTCCGCTGCCACACGCGGCCATGATGCGCTCCATTGAACTGATGGGCACGGCGGTGGCACCCCGGGTCGCCGAGCTGCTCGCAGGTTGACCGTGCCCCTGGCTCAACTGTGCTGCCGGGCCCCCATGCTGCCCGGCTCACCTGCTAACTGAGAGAATAGGAACCATGACTTCCAGCAACGCCCGCAACGAGGCACTCTTCGACCGCGCCCGCCAGCTGATGCCGGGCGGCGTCAACTCCCCGGTCCGTGCGTTTGGCTCGGTCGGCGGCACGCCGCGCTTCATGGTCTCGGCCAAGGGAGCGTACCTGACTGACGCCGACGGCAAGGAATACGTGGACCTGGTCTGCTCGTGGGGACCGGCACTGCTGGGCCACGCCCACCCGGCCGTCCTCGACGCCGTTCACGCTGCGGTGGACCGCGGCCTCTCCTTCGGCGCCTCAACCCCGGATGAGGCCAACCTGGCCGCCATCGTGCAGGAGCGCGTGCCCGCCGTCGAGCGCCTCCGCATGGTGTCCACCGGAACCGAAGCCACCATGACGGCGGTCCGTTTGGCCCGCGGCTTCACCGGCCGGAACCTCATCATCAAATTCGCCGGCTGCTACCACGGCCACCTGGACGGCCTCCTGGCAGCGGCAGGCTCGGGCGTGGCAACCCTTGCCCTGCCCGGTTCCGCCGGGGTCACCGAAGCCACCGCCGCCGAAACCCTGGTGCTCCCGTACAACGACCTCACGGCCGTCAAGGAAGCTTTCGCCGCTCACGGGCAGGACATCGCCGCCGTGATCACGGAGGCCGCACCGGCCAACATGGGGGTAGTCACCCCGGCTGAAGGGTTCAACGCCGGGCTGTCGCGGATCACCCGCGAGCACGGCGCACTCCTCATCGTCGATGAGGTCCTCACCGGTTTCCGCACCGGCTACTCCGGTTACTGGGGCCTCACAGGCGGTGCGCCGGATGCCGAGGACCCGTGGACACCTGACCTGCTCACTTTCGGAAAGGTCATCGGCGGCGGCATGCCGACGGCGGCGCTCGGCGGCCGTGCAGACGTCATGGACTACCTGGCACCCACCGGCCCCGTGTACCAGGCCGGCACCCTGTCCGGAAACCCGGTGGCCATGGCGGCTGGTGTTGCCACCCTGACCCACGCCACCCGGGACGTCTACTCCTTTATTGACGTCCGGTCGCTGGAACTGTCCTCCGCCGTCTCCAACGCCCTGGATGCAGCAGGTGTTGACCACTCCATCCAGTTCGCGGGGAACCTCTTCTCTGTGGCATTCGGTACCTCTGCCAACGGCGTCCACAATTACGCCGACGCGCAGGCGCAGGAGGCGTTCCGCTACGCCCCGTTCTTCCACTCGATGCTCGAGTCCGGGGTCTACCTGCCGCCGTCCGTTTTCGAGGCCTGGTTCCTCTCCGCCGCTCACGACGACGACGCGATGAACCGGATCTACGACGCGCTGCCGGCCGCCGCCAAGGCCGCCGCTGCCGCCCAGGGGTAGGTGCGGGGGACGGCGCGTCCCTTTCACTCCCATAGACAAAGAAATCCCCGCCTGCACACTGCAGGCGGGGATTTCTTTTCGTGCTTCAGGTACTACAGGACGTCGGAGAGGAAACCTTTGAGGCGGTCCGTCCGGGGGTCGGTAAAGAGTTGCTCGGGCGGCCCCGACTCCACCACCACACCGGCATCCATGAAAGTCACGGCGTCCGAGACGTTGCGGGAGAAGCCCATTTCGTGGGTTACCACCACCATGGTCATGCCGCCTTTGGCGAGGTCCGTCATCAATGCCAGGACGCCCTTGACCAGTTCCGGGTCCAGGGCGGAGGTGGCCTCGTCGAAGAACATGACCTCAGGCTTCATGGCAAGCGCGCGGGCAATGGCCACGCGCTGCTGCTGGCCACCGGAAAGATTGGCCGGACGGGAATCAGCCTTGTGCTTCAGGCCCACCAGGTCCAGCTGTTCCAGCGCCTCGCTGCGCGCCTCCTCCTTGGAGAGCTTGCGCAGCTTCCGCAGGGCCAGTGAGACGTTTTCCTCCACGGTCTTGTGCGGGAAGAGGTTGAACTGCTGGAACACCATGCCGATCCGGCGCCGGAGCTCATCCGGGTTGTCCTTCAACACCGAGCGGCCATCGAGCAGGATGTCGCCCTGGTCAGGTTCGATCAGCCGGTTCATGACCCGCAGCAGCGTGGACTTCCCGGACCCTGACGGGCCAATGACTGACGCCGTGGTGCCTTGGGGCACGTGCAGGTCGATGCCCCGCAGGACGTGGTTGCTGCCAAAGGAAAGGTGGATGTTCTTGGCGCTCAGTGTTCCTGACGCAAATTCGCTCATGCCTGGGCTCCCTTTCCAACGACAGCCGCGGCGTCGTCCGGTTCTTTCTTTTCGGGCCGGCCCGTACGCAGCCGGGCGTCGATGTAGTTGACCAGGTGAGTGAGCGGGATAGTCATGGCCAGGTAGAAAATGGCAGCTGCCACGTACGGGGACAGGTTACCGCTGCGAGCCGCGGCGTCCTGGCCGATTTGGAACAGTTCCCGTTCCGTGGCCAGCAGGCCCAGGGTGAATACCAAAGAGGAATCCTTGATCAGCGCAATGAACTGGTTCATGAGGGCAGGAAGCACCCGGCGAATACCCTGGGGAACCACTACGAGGCGCATGGACGGGCCGTAGCCGAATCCCAGGGCACGTGACGCCTCAAGCTGCCCTTTGTCTACGCTCTGAATTCCGGAACGGAAAATTTCACCCGTGTACGCGGCGGCCATGAGCGCCAGAGCCGCAACGCCCATGGGGTAGGGGCTGTTGCTGCCTGTCATCTCGCGGAAGATCGGACCGAATCCAAGGCCGATGACCAGAATGGTGAGGACCGCCGGGAGTCCACGAAATACATCTGTGTACACCCGGGCGGCCCACCGAGCCACAGGATTTCGCGAAATACCCATGAGAGCCAGGATCAGGCCGGCGAAGGCCCCGATAAGTCCGGAAGTGATCGCAAGGACCAAGGTATTGGGCAGGCCCACCGCAAACATGCTTGGCAGAACTTCAGCGATCTTGTTCCAGTCAAGGAAGGTCTCTCCGAGTCGTGTCAGGAAATCCATATGGCTTCGCTATCTTTTCTGGTAGCCGGTGTCTAGTTCGCTGGGACCTTGACGGCCTTGCTGCCCGGCTTCCAACCCTCGGGGGTCTGCTCGGCAGCCGTCGGGCGGTCCGTGTACCACTGGGCCGTCAGCTTGGACCAGGTGCCGTCGGCAACCACGGCATCAAGGGCAGAATTCAGCGCTTCGAGCAGGGCAGGGTTGTCCTTGGCGACGGCGTAGGCAGTGAAATTCTGCGTGTTGAGCTTCTTCTCGGCGATTTTCGTGCCGTCGCCGGGCTTGACCTGGCCGGTTGCCTGCTGGGAAGGAGCCACCCAGGCGTCGACCTGCCCGCTCTTCAGGCTGGCGAAGACGGTGTTGTAGTCGGGGAAGGAAACAGGCTCAATGTTCAGGGTGTTCTTGACGTAGTCTTCCTGGACGCTGCCGCTGACGACGCCAATGCGCAGGCCACTCTTCAGTCCGGCGAACGTCTGTACCTTGGCATCTTCTTTGGTTACCAGAGCCATGTAGCCAAAGTCGTAGCCATTGGTGAAGGCAACCGTTTCACGGCGGGCGTCGGTTGTGGAAATCGAGGAGGACCCGACATCGAACTGCTTGTTCTTGACCTGGCTGAGGAGCGCCTGGAACTTGGTGGAGGCGAACTCGACCTTGAGCCCGAGCTTGTCGGCCATCGCGCGCAGAAGCTCATTGTCGTAGCCCGTGAACTTGCCGGAGGAATCAACGAAGATGTTGGGCGGGGCGTCGGAGAGGGTGCCCACGCGCAGGGTGCCCTCGGTGATGAGGCCGAGCTTGGTCTTGTCGATCTTGTCGATCGGGGTGACGTTCGCGGTGGTGTACTTGTCCAGCGTCTGCTGGTCACTGCCCTTCAGGGCGTCCGTGGGGGAGCCGCTGGGCTGGGAGGAAGCGCCGCCGCAGGCTGCGAGGGAAACCGCGAGGGCAAGTGCAACGGGAGCGGTAGTGAGCCACTTCATCGCTTTGATTTTCATCAGGTTGTCACTTTCATATGAGTCATAAGTCGACCGGGCCGCAAGGCAGCGCTAAGGCGCCTGGCACCTGCCCGGCGCTGCTTGGGGTGTCCGGGGCAGGGGTGACCGCAAAACTTTATTGTCTCACTAGGGTGACAACGCCCGACCGGCTGAAGAAAGGGGGCCGGTTAGGCCGTAACGCCGAACTCTGTTCGCTCTCCGGGCTCCGGCGTGCTGGATCACACTTGCGACTACCCGGTTACGGCGAAGGATTCTCCGGTACCCGGCGACGGTTTTGTTAAGCAGCGTGACTGTGACATGCCTCCCACTTAGTGGCCGTCCGCCGCGGATTAGAAGCCGCCGGCGGTGGCATCCTGGGGCGGCAGCACGGGCCAGTCTCCCTCAATCACGGCGGCCGGTTTGGTCTTCCTGAGGTACCCCTGAAAGTCTGCCGCCTGGCTAACTGCCCAGTCCACCTGCAGCTGGTGGAGCTCCCGGGCCGGCATCACCAGCTTGGGGAACTTTCCGGCCATCGCATCAAGGACCCGAAGGGTAGCCAGGGCGTCCGCAGCGGAGGTGTGGGCGTTGTCCAGGACCACGCCGTATTCCTCGCACAAGGCGGTGAGCGTGCGTTTGCCCTTGCGGTACCGGTCCACCTGCTTGTTCATGATGTAGGGGTCCAGGACCGGGAAGCGCGTGAGCTGGGGAATTCCGTAGCGGGCCGATTCAGCGGCAAGCACGGTGAAGTCGTAGCTCGCGTTGAAGGCGATCACCGGGGTGCCTGAGTCGAAGAGCTCCTGCAGCACCGCGGCGACCTCGCGGGTGACTTCGTGCGCAGGCCGGCCGTCCCGCCTGGCCTGTTCGGTGGTCACTCCATGGACGTCGCTGGCCTCGATGGGAATTTCCACGCCCGGATCGGCCAGCCACTCGTGCTCCTTGATGACCTCACCCCCCTGGTCCACGACAGTGATCGACGCGGTGACAATTCTTGCCGCCCGCGAGTTGCGGCCGGTGGTTTCCAGGTCGAAGGCTGCGCGTGGGAGGGTGTTCCAGGAACTCATGCTTCAACGCTAAGGGGAGCCACCGACAATTCCGGGGAACGCCACTGCGGCTACATTGGATCAATGCGGAACGAGTACGTCCAGGCGGTCCTGGCAGTCGTCAGGCTGGTGCCGGCCGGGACCGCAGTCTCCTACGGGGACGTCGCAGAGCTTTTGGGGTCAGGCGGTCCGCGCCAGGTCGGCTCGGTCATGAGCCATCACGGGGGCGGGTCCGCATGGTGGCGCATCCTGAAGGCCAGCGGACATGCGCCCGAGGGCCACGAAGCAGAAGCCCTCCTCCGCTACCTTGAAGAAGGTACCCCGCTCGCCGGTTCCTACGGGTCGTATTTGAGGACGGGGGAGGGCCGGTGGCGGGTTGACCTGTCCTTGGCGCGCTGGGCACCGACTGACCGGGATTTTGACAGTATCGAAGCCGTTGCCGAGGACCTGGAGCGGCGGCTCCACCGATTGTCGGTGCCTGATGATGGAATGATTTTGTGACCGTAACACTTCCTTTGACCGGCCCCTGGGACCCGCAGCGGCATGAGCCGCGGATTGGCCAGGGCCCGGCCTTTGCCGCCGGGGGCAGCCCGAATGGCAGCAGCGCCCTTTCCCGCGTGCCCGCACTTCGGCTGCTCCCGCCCAGGCAGGTGCATGCGGCGGCGCTTCGGTTGACACCCGACCAGCAGGCAGCGGTGGACGTTACCCAGGGCTCAGGACCAGTGCTGGTGCCGGGCGCCCCGGGAACGGGAAAGACCACCGTCCTCGTGGAGGCCGCGGTCCAGCGGGTCTTCCGTGACGGCGTTGACCCGGAACGGATGCTGATCCTTGCGCCCACGCGTCTTGCAGCGGATTTCCTGCGAGACCGCTTCACCGCCCGGCTGGATCGGAGCCTCAGCACTACTCCCGCCAGGACATGGGCCTCTTACGCCTTCGACCTGATCCGGCGGGCAAAGGCCCAGGGCGTAATCCCGCTCTCAAGGGCGCCGCGTCTGCTCTCCGGTCCGGAACAGGACCTCATCATCAAGGAACTCCTGGAGGGCCACCGGATTCCGGGGCTGGAACTGCCATGGCCAACCGATCTGGACGGCGCATTGGAGACACGCGGGTTCCGCCAGGAAGTACGGCAACTTTTTGACCGCATCATTGAATCGGGGCGCACAGCCGACGACCTCGCCCACATGGCGGATGAGTGCGGCCGGCCCGACTGGAAAGCCGCTGCCGCCCTGTACGCCGAATACCGCGACGTCCTTGACCTGCGCATGCCCGAGGCTTTCGATCCCGCCGGGATCATCACGGCCGCCAGGCAGATCTTCCAGGACGCACCGGAATTCCTGGCCGCTGAGCGGGCCCGGTTGCAGGTTGTCCTGGTGGACGACATCCAGGAAGCCAACCCCGCCATTTTCGAACTGCTGGCCGATGTCGCCGCGGGCAGGGACTGCTATGTGACGTCGTCTCCGGACACAGTGGTCCAGGGCTTCCGGGGAGCCCGGCCCGATTTGGTGGCTGAACTGCCCCGGCTTCTGTCGGCCCAAGCCTCCGTCATCGAGCGCCCGCTGTGGCACGCCCATGGCCTGGCTCCCGCGGTGGCAGGGGCGTGGTTGAACGTGGCAGGGCGAATTTCGCAGCGTGCCGGCGGGCAGTTGGCACGCCGCCTCGACCCGCCGACCTGGGACGCGCAGCCCGATGTCGCTGCGCAGCCCGACAGCCCTCTGCAGCCCGACAGCCCTCCGCAGCGGGCCGGTGCCCATGTGCCGGGGAAGGTGGAGGCCCACCTGGTCCCTACTCCTGTGCATGAGCTGCGGTACGTGGCACAGCGGATTCTGGACCAGCACATTAACCACAACCGCGATCTGGCGGATATCGCTGTCATCGTCCGCAATGGCGGCCAGGTCAGCGAGTTGCAGCGCTACCTGTCGGGGCAGGGTATCCCGGTAAGGGTTCCGGTGGCTGAGTCCGCGGTCCGGGATGAGGTGGCCGTGCGTCCGCTCCTTGACGCCTTCGCGATCGCCCTGGATCCGGGGCTGTTGACGCCGGAAGCCGCGGTGTCACTCCTTACCTCCCGCATCGGGGGTGCAACCTCCATTGAGCTGCGCAGGCTGCGGCAATCGCTGCGCCGCGAGGAGCTGCTGGGCGGCGGTGGCCGCGCCAGCGATGCCCTGCTCGTGGAGGCCCTGCTCGAACCCGGAGCCCTCGGTGCACTGGGAATCGAAGGCCGCGCCGCCCGGCGCACCGCACGAATGATTCAGGCGGGACGGGAGGCTGCCTCCCTGCCAGGTGCAAATGCGGAGTCTGTGTTGTGGGCACTGTGGGACTCCACGGGACTGTCTTCTGCATGGACGGCCATTGCCCTGTCGGGCGGACCCCACGGTGCACGTGCCGACCGCGACCTTGACGCCATGATGGCGCTCTTCCACACAGCGGAGCGCTACGTGGACCAGATGCCCGGGGCAGGCCCGGAACAGTTCCTGGAATACCTCCTGAACCAGGAGCTTCCCATGGACACCCTTGCCGCCCGTGCCCAGGTGGACGATGCCGTGGAGCTGATGACCCCGGCCAGCGCGGCAGGCCGGGAATGGCCTGTGGTACTCATTGCGGGGCTGCAGGAGGGAGTGTGGCCCAACACGCGGCTCCGCGGGGAACTGTTGGGCAGCACCCTGTACGCCGACGCCGTGGAGCACGGCGCTGCATATGCCCTTCAGCGCGATCCACTGAGCCGGTTGAGGGATATCCGCTATGACGAACTCCGCAGCTTCTCCACGGCGGTATCAAGGGCACGCGAGCTGTTGGTGTGTACGGCAGTATCGTCGGAGGACGACCAGCCCTCGTCCTTCCTGGACTTCGTTGCGCCGCTGGCTCCCGGACAGGAGAACAGGACGTTCACCCAGGTGGAACGTCCCATGACGCTGCGCGCCCTTGTCGCCGAACTGCGGCAACACGCCCAGCTCGATGGCAAGGACCTGGATGGCAAGGATTTGGTGCAGGCGGAAGAGGCCGCCAGGGTCCTGGCCCATCTCGCCGCGGTGGAACCGGCAGTCGCAGGCGCCCACCCGGCCTCGTGGTGGGGACTTGCACCCCTGACCTCCTCCGAGGCAGTTGTCCCGCCAGGGGGAACGGTGTCAGTGTCACCGTCGAAGGTCGAAACGGTTCACAAGTCCCCACTGGACTGGTTCGTCCAGGCAGCAGGTGGTGAACCTGCCACCGACTTTGCCCGCAGCTTGGGGACGCTGGTGCATGCCATCGCCCAGGACATGCCCGACGCTTCCGGATCCGAGTACGTCGCTGAACTTGTAAGGCGCTGGCCCGCCCTTGGCATGAAGGACAACTGGGAGGGACGGCTCGACTTCCAGCGCGCCGAGGCCATGGTGCGCAAGCTGGCGCAGTATGTGCTGTCCATGAGGAGTGAAGGCCGCAGCCTGCTGGGCGTGGAGCTGGACTTCGAAGTGGCACTTGGGGAGGTGGGCGTGGACGGGGGTCCGGCGCGGGAGGCTGTTCTCCGGGGCCAGGTGGACCGGCTGGAAATCGACGAAGAGGGCCGTTTGGTGGTGGTGGACCTCAAGACCGGCAAACGGCAGCCGGGAAAGGAGGAATTGTCCCGCCATCCTCAGCTCGGTGCATACCAGGCGGCGGTGTTGGCCGGTGGCTTTGACACCGGCCGGACTGCTCCCGGCCTTCCCGGCGGTGCAGTGCTGGCACAGCTTGGAACCGCTGCAAAGAGCCCCGCAATCCAACAACAGCAACCACTCGACCCGCAGGAGAACTGGGCCTTGGACATGGTCAGGGAGGCGGCCGCCGTCATGGGTGGCAGTGAATTCGTTGCGCGGCATGATCCCGCCAAGGGCGGCCACGGCGGCCACGGCTGCCGGCTCCCGGAGATTTGCCCGCTGTGTGTACGCGGACGGCAGGTGACCGAATGAGTACTGCAGAGTCCACCATGACACCAGCACAGCCTGCACCGGCAGCACGCTTCAGCCCGGAAGAACTTTCCGTGCTGCTCGGCGAAAAGAACTCTCCCACGCCTGAGCAGTCCGCCATCATTTCTTCCCCCCTTGCGCCGAGGCTGGTTATTGCCGGTGCCGGATCGGGAAAGACTGCCACCATGGCGGACCGGGTGGTGTGGCTCGTGGCCAACGGGTGGGTTACTCCCGAAGAAGTCCTGGGTGTGACCTTCACCCGCAAGGCTGCCGGCGAACTTGCCAGCCGGATCCGGTCTAAGCTTCTGGGGCTCCAGCGGCTTGCCGCAAATGACACCCGGCACGATGTCTTCCCGGAGGGCCTGCTCGGCAGCGATGCGCTGGAGCCGAAAGTGTCCACCTACCACTCGTTCGCCAGCGGAATCGTCTCCGACTACGGGCTTCGGCTCGGCGTGGAACGCGACGTCGTCCTGCTTGGCGGAGCGCAGGCCTGGCAGCTTGCCAGCGAGGTCGTCGAGGCCTACGACGGCGAATACGAGCACTTCCGTGCGGCCAAATCCACACTTGTCAAAGCCGTCATCCAGCTCGCCGGAGAGTGCGCGGAACACCTCCAGGAGCCGGAGGATGTCGAGGCCTGGCTGATGGCCCGGCTTGCGGAGTTTGAAGCCCTGCCCTATCTGGCTGACAAGAAGAAGAACCCGCCCAAGGCCGTCGCGGACCTCGCGGGCATGCTGCGGACCCGCGCAAGCGTTGCCGACATGGTTGGCCGGTACGCAGCAGCCAAACGTGCCCGCGGCGCCCTCGACTTCGGGGACCTGGTGGCCCTCGCCGCAAAGGTGGCCCAGGACGTTCCGCTGGCTGCGCAGATGGAGCGCCAACGGTACAAGGTGGTCCTTCTCGACGAGTTCCAGGACACGTCCCATGCGCAGCTCGTCCTCTTCTCCCGCCTCTTCGGGGATGGCCATGCCGTGACGGCGGTGGGCGACCCCAACCAGTCAATTTACGGCTTCCGTGGTGCTTCCGCAGGACAGCTGTTCCACTTTGTCCGTGAGTTCCCCGTCCGCACTGACGCACCCGGCAACGGCGCCCGCTGGGCGCCTGCCCCAACTTCCTACCTGACTACGGCCTGGCGCAACGGCCGGTCCATCCTTGCGGCCGCCAACGTCATGTCGCAGTCCCTTGGCCGCGCGTCTGCAGACAATGGGCCGGCCGGCGGCAGATCGTCCACTGCCAAGGTGCCGCCGCTGCAGCCAAGTCCGTACGCCGTGGAAGGCAGCGTTGTGCTGGGCCGGTTTGCCAGCGACGTCGACGAAGCCGCGGCGCTTGCGGACGACGTCCTTCGGTACCGCGTAACCGACTTCGAGCTGAAACCGGACGGTACCGCCGAACCGCCGGCCCTCGCGGTGCTGTGCCGGCGGCGGGCCCAAATGGAGCCAGTCCGGCGGCAGTTCGAAGCCCGGGGAGTTCCTTACGAAATCGTAGGCTTGGGAGGTCTTCTGGACACCCCGGAGATCGTCGACCTGGTCGCCACCTTGCGGGTCCTGGCCGATCCAGGCCGCTCTGACGCCCTCATGCGGCTGCTCGCAGGGGCCCGTTGGCGGATAGGCCCTGCCGATCTCATGGCGCTGCGGGACTGGTCCGGGCAGCTCGCCGGGAGCCGCGGGAGGGCGGCGCAGGGGTCCGAAGCCGGCAGCGGCGACCTTGACACCGATGAAGCAGACGCGCCCGTCCTTGAGGGGGACCTCACGGACGGGGCCAGCCTGGTGGAAGCCCTGGACTTCCTGCCCCGCGAGGACTGGACCTCGACGAATGGCCGTACGCTCAGCGCTGGGGCGCGCAGCAGGTTGGCCCGGTTGTCCCTCGAGCTGCGGCAATTGCGCGCCTACTTGGGCGACGACCTCACTACGCTGCTGGGGGAGGTGGAAAGGGCCATGCTGCTGGACATCGAGGTGGCAGCGCGCCCCGGGATCAGCATCCACCAGGCCCGCCGAAACCTCGATGCCTTCCAGGATGCAGCCGCCGGGTTCCTCCGTACCTCCCAACGCGTGGACATCCTCGCGTTCCTGTCTTGGCTGGAGGCCGCCTCAGCGGAAGAAAACGGGTTAGAGGCGCCTGCCAGCGACGTCAACAGGGAAGCCGTACAGCTGTTGACCGTCCATGCATCCAAAGGCCTGGAATGGGATGTTGTATTCGTCCCGGGAATGAACGCCGGGGCATTTCCAAGCGACAGGGATTCCCGCTGGAGCAGCGGCGCAGCTGCGCTGCCTTGGCCCCTGCGCGGAGACCGGTCAGACCTGCCGCAGTGGGACCTGGACCAGCCTGATCAAAAAGGCTGGCTGGATGCCGAGAAGGATTACAAAGCAGCCGTTCAGGCTCACGGCGAGTCAGAGGAACGGCGTCTGGCGTATGTCGCGTACACCAGGGCCAAGCATGTGCTGTGGGTGTCCAGCGCCGGTTGGGTTGGTTCCCGGGCCGGGCGCGCGGAGATGTCGCCGTTCCTCGCCGAGCTCGAAACCCTGACGCAAGCGGCTGAGGGCGGGATGCCTCCGCAGGCCCTGGTGCACCCGTTATCGCTGGACGAGGCCGCGCTCCCGGACCAGAGCCCGTTGACACTGGAATCAGAAGAAGCAGTCTGGCCTTACGACCCCCTCGAAGGACCTGTGGACCCGCGGGACGGCCAGCGGTTGCGCCTGGCGCGGGGGCGCCGGACGGCGATGGAAGCAGCCGCCCGGAGGGTGCTTGCGTTCCTTGAGGCCGGCGGCCGGCCGGGCCCGTTGGAGCGGGCGGGCCATTCGGCCAGTTCCGGGAAGGGGAGCGGCGCCCTGCCCGGGCGCCAGCCGGGCCTCACCGGGCCAGCGGCAGGCTGGGCGCGGGAGGCTGCCCTGCTGCTGGAGCGCAGGGCAAGAAGGTCCGGCGGACAGGATGTGCACCTGCCCACCCACATCTCCGCTTCCACCCTGGTGGACCTGGGAGACGACCCCCAGGCGGTGTTGGGGCGGCTTCGTCGTCCCGTTCCGCGCGAGCCAGGCATGTCGGCGCGGAAGGGAACCGCGTTCCATGCCTGGGTAGAGGAGTATTTCGGAACGGCGGGGATGTTGGACCTTGGAGAGGCGCCCGGCTCGGACGACCACATTGATGCGGCCTACGACCTCGACGAGATGGTGGCGACCTTCAAGGCTTCCCCCTGGGCTGACAGGTCACCGGCCTTCGTCGAGGTCCCGGTGGAGACCAGGGTGGGGGAGGTTGTGGTGCGTGGACGCGTGGATGCAGTGTTCCAGGACGCCGATGGCCGCTGGGACCTGGTCGACTGGAAGACAGGCCGCCGGCCGTCGGCCGCCCAGCTGAAGACCCGCTCCATCCAACTGGCTGTGTACCGGCTGGCGTGGGCGCGCCTCCAAA
This sequence comes from Pseudarthrobacter enclensis, assembly GCF_030811655.1. GTDB lineage: Bacteria > Actinomycetota > Actinomycetes > Actinomycetales > Micrococcaceae > Arthrobacter > Arthrobacter enclensis_A. Next base: position 113,960 of record NZ_JAUSRE010000007.1, read on the forward strand.
ATGTTCCGCTGGAGGAGGTTCGGGCAGCATTCTTCTATGTCGCGGACAACGCCGTGGTACGCCCGCATGACCTGGGCACGGCAGCAGAGCTGGAAAACATCGTTGCGGCAGCACTGAGCCGCCAGTAGGCCGGACAGGGCTCCGCCGGCCCCGGGCAGACTCTCTTCCCGATTCAGCCCTGCTTCGCGTTGATCACCGAAAGGGCGGCTGTGGACGTGTCGTCCGGACCCTTGGTCCCGCCATCCGGATCCTGGCCGCCAGTGCCGGCATGCGGCCGCTCCGCCGGGATGGGTGTTACGTGCACTGCGGGGTGTGCCTTAGCTGAATGCTTGGCCTGGTTCGCCTCTGGCTGGGCGCCGACGGCGGGTTCTGCCTGTATGGCGGGTTCGGCCGGGACAGGGATGACCGTGACCGCGGGAGTGACTGCAGAACTGCCGCTTCCAGTGGAAGGGGCAGCACTGGCAGTTCCGGGCGGGGCAGTGGCCGCCGTTCCATCGTTCCCGGAACCACTGGTGGCCGGAAGTGGTTCCACGCTGATGGGCCGGCCCCCGTATTCGGCGATGTCGTCCGCCAGGCTCTGGAGCATTCCTTCGGCCTCGCTGACCATCTCCTGGTCTCCGGCGGCCAGCCCCTTCACCAGGTACTGCGCCAAGGCGAACTCCGCAGACAGCGCGGCCCGGCGCAGCAGGTGCTGATCCGGGACGTCGCGCCGGCTGGACGTGTAGGAGGCCAGGACGGCGTCAATGAAATCCTGTTCATTGGACGCTACCAGCCAGGCAAAGTCGTCGGCAGGGTCGCCGATGCGCAGGTCTGTCCAACCGGTTACCGCGGTCACCCGGCCCGATTCCACAAGCAGGTTGTCCTCGTGCAGGTCGCCGTGGACCACGCAGGGGTTGAACCGCCAAAGGGAAACGTCCTCCATGGCGTGTTCCCAGCGGCGCAGCAGGGCCGCCGGGATCTTCCCGGTAGTTGCTGCCTGGTCCAGTTCGTTCAGGCGCCGCTGGCGGAACTCGTTGGGGGTGTAGCTGGGCAGGTCGGCATTGCTGACCAGTGACCGGGGCAGGTCGTGGATCGCAGCCAAGGCGGAACCGAGCTCGCGGGCCAGGCTGGCCGGCCCGGAGGTCAGCTCTTCGACGCTGCGGGTGCTTCCGGACAGGTGTGAGTAGACAAAGGTGGTCAGCGTTCCCAGGCGGACACTGCCGGCCACCGTCGGCATGAGGAACGGCAATTCCGCGCGAACGCCCGGAGCGAAGGCCCGCAGCACCAGGAACTCCGTTTCCAGCCGGGCACTGGCCTCGGCATGGCGGGGCGACCGGACACGCCAGCGTTTGCCTTCGGAATCGAGGAGCAGGGCCGAGTCGAAGTCCGCGGGGTCGTCCGGCGCGGAGCTAACGGCCGTCGGGGTCAGTCCGGGGACTGCCGCGGTTGCGACAGCCGCCAGTTCAATCGGTTTTCTTCTCACCGTTCCACGGTAGATTGCCTGCCGTCCCGAAGAGCGGTCCGGTTGCGGCGAGTCTTCAGATAGCTGCAAATACGGCTGCGGGCCCCAGACGGACCGGACCGGGAAAATGTGAAATGTCGGCGGCAGTCAGTACGGTGGAACCATGAGTTATGCCGAGTCCGTAGCATCCGTAAACCATGCTGTACCGGCACGGCTGCCGGCAAACCATCTGGTGGACACCCTCCTCCCGGTAAGGCCCGCCCTGGTGGACCGAGGATCTGCAGTGCGCGGGAGGCCCGGCATGATCGATGAACTCCTGGCAGACCCGGATGCCGTGGCCGCGGTCCTCTCCGGACGGCGGGGGCTGGTGCAGGGAAGCACTATGGTCCTCAGCGGGGCCAAGGACCTCCTGGCCGGGCTGGAGGAAGCAGGATGCGCGCCGGAACTCGTCGTGTACCTGGGATCGGCTTTGCCGGCGGCGGACCTTCCGGCCGGAACCGAGCTGCTGCTTTTCGTCCTGCCGGAAGCCCCGGAGCCAGGTACAGCAGGGATTCCCGCGGACGCGGTCTGGGCCGGGTTCCGCGAGGCCGCAGCAGGCCTGACCGCCACTTCGACTGCCCTGTTCGTGGAGTCCAGCGCCATCGCCAACTGGCACGCAGCCCACACGCACTGCCCGCGCTGCGGTACGCCCACACGGGTGGAATCCGGCGGCTGGGTGCGGCGGTGCCCTTCGGACAAGTCCGAACACTTCCCGCGCACTGACCCGGCCATTATTGTCACGGTGGTCGGCCCGGATGACCGGCTCCTCCTCGGGGGCGGGGGTCCCGTGGACGCGAAAAACTACTCCACCCTGGCCGGATTCGTCGAGCCCGGCGAGTCGCTCGAAGAAGCGGTCGTCCGCGAGATCCAGGAGGAGGTGGGAGTCCGCGTCACAGCATGCCAGTACCTGGGCTCCCAGTCATGGCCGTTCCCGGCCTCCCTTATGCTTGGATTCACCGCCGTCACCGAAGACACCCAGGCAACGCCCGATGGCGTCGAGGTCACCAGGGCCCGCTGGTTCAGCCGTACGGAACTCCAGGCAGCGGTGCTCAGCGGGGAGATCACCATCTCCAGCAGGCTCTCCATCGCCCGTTCACTGATTGAGCACTGGTATGGCGGCCGCATCCAGGACCTGGCCGGCGCCTAGGTTATTCCATCCACAAGACTCCAGCATGCGGTAGTCGGGAAACAAAGCAGCAGAAGTGACTACAGAGAATTTTGACGGAGCAGGCTCCCTTGAGGACCGGATCCTCGGGGGGCTGGACGCAGAACAGCGCGAGGTGGCCAGCACACTGAACGGCCCCCTGTGCGTGCTGGCGGGCGCCGGAACCGGGAAGACCCGTGCCATTACCCACCGCATCGCCTACGGCGTGCACTCGGGGGTCTACACCCCGCAACGACTGTTGGCGGTGACATTTACTGCCCGCGCTGCGGCTGAGATGCGCAGCCGGCTGCGGGACCTCGGGGCGGGAAACGTGCAGGCCCGGACCTTCCACGCCGCCGCCCTTCGCCAGCTGCAGTTTTTCTGGCCGCAGGCTGTGGGCGGAACGTTGCCCAACCTCCTTGACCACAAAGCGCAGCTGCTTGCAGAGGCTGCCCGGCGGCTTCGGCTCAGCACCGACCGGGCGTCCATCCGCGACCTTGCCTCGGAGATTGAGTGGGCCAAGGTGTCCATGCTGACCCCCGCCAACTACCTCGAGAACGCCCAGGGGAGGGGAGCGCCCGGCGGATTCGACCTCACTGCGGTTGCCCGCGTCTTCCAGTCCTACGAGGACGTCAAGACGGACCGCAACGTGATCGACTTTGAGGACGTCCTGCTGATCACTGTGGGGATCCTGCAGGAGGACGAGAAGGTGGCTGCCACCGTCCGTGAGCAGTACCGGCATTTCGTAGTGGACGAATACCAGGACGTGTCCCCGCTGCAGCAACGGCTCCTGGAGCTTTGGCTGGGCGGACGCGACGAACTCTGTGTGGTGGGTGACGCCAGCCAGACCATCTACTCCTTCACTGGTGCGTCACCCAGGCACCTCCTGGACTTCAAGGCCCGCTATCCCCAGACGAACGTCGTCAAGCTCATCAGGGATTACCGTTCCACCCCGCAGGTGGTGAAGCTCGCCAATGACCTGCTGGCCGCCCGCCGCAGCGGCGGACCCCTGGCGGATGCAGCCTGGGCGGCGCCCCTGCAGCTCGTTGCGCAGCGCCCCGCCGGGCCGGCGCCCCAGTTCACCGAGTGCACTGATGACGAAGCCGAAGCCGCCACCGTGGCACAGAAGATCAAGGCACTGCTCGACGCCGGCACCCCCGCCAGCGAGATAGCAATCCTTTTCCGCACCAACGGCCAGTCCGAGGCCTACGAGCAGGCCTTGGCGGCGGCGGGCATCGGCTACCAGCTGCGCGGCGGCGAACGCTTCTTTGCCCGCAAGGAGGTCCGGGACGCCATCCTCCAGCTGCGCGCAGCCACCAGGGCTGTCTCGGAGGCTGATACGCCGGAACCGCTCGGCCAACTGGTCCGGGACATTGTCTCCTCACTCGGCTATACCGATTCCGCTCCGCACAGTGGCGGTGCCCTGCGCGAACGCTGGGAGTCCCTCGCGGCGCTGGTGGCCCTCGCCGACGAGCTCGCGCAGAACCGTGGCCCGCAGTTCGGCCTCGTCGATTTCGTCAATGAACTGCAGGAGCGTTCCCTCGCCCAGCACGCCCCCACGGTGCAGGGCGTGACGCTCGCGTCCCTCCATGCCGCCAAGGGCCTGGAATGGGACGCCGTCTTCCTTGTGGGGCTCAGCGAAGGACTGATGCCCATCTCGTTCGCCGATTCGCCTGAATCGGTGGATGAGGAACGACGCCTGCTGTACGTCGGCGTCACCCGTGCCCGCGAACACCTGTCGCTCTCGTGGAGTACCGCGCGGACTCCCGGAGGCCGGGCCAACCGCAAGCCGTCCCGGTTCCTGGACGGGTTGCGGCCTGACTCGGTCGCCAGCTCAAGCACCCGCGGAAAGGCACCAGTTCCGCGCCGCAAGGCAGCCGCGCCTGCGGTGTGCCGGGTCTGCGGCAGCATGCTGGCCACCGGTGCCGAACGCAAGGTGGGCCGCTGCAATGCGTGCCCGCCCACCTACGAGGAACAAACCTTCGATGCGCTACGGAATTGGCGCCGTGAAGTGGCCCAGACCGCCGACGTGCCCGCGTTCGTGGTCTTCACCGACGCCACTCTCACTGCCATTGCCGAGGCCAGGCCGGCGTCGCTGGAAGAGCTTGCGGCCCTGGCCGGCGTCGGGCCGTCCAAACTTGAGAGGTACGGCGAGGACGTCCTCCGGGTCCTTACGGAAAGTTCCGTGCTGTGAGGCCGGGCACCGGTTCCCGGAGGGTTGCCGGGGGCCTGACCACGCCCGACGGTTCTCCCGTGGAAGTGCGGCGTTCGGCCCGGCGCACCCGGACAGTTGCGGCGTTCTGGGAAGACGGGACGGCGGTCGTTGCCATTCCGGCCCGGTTCACTGCTGCCCAGGAGCGGGAGTGGGTCCACCGCATGCTGGCCAAGCTGCACCGACAGGGGGAGCGGAAGGCTGCAGCCGGGCGGCGCCGTCCTGCCACCGATGAGGCCCTGGCGGCCCACGCCGCGCAGTTGTCCGCAAAGTACCTTGGGGGCCGGTCAACTCCTGCGTCTGTCCGGTGGGTCAGCAACCAGAACTCCCGGTGGGGTTCCGCTACCCCGGCCGAAGGGACCATCCGCCTCTCGGACAAGCTGCGGCCCATGCCGCAGTGGGTCATCGACTACGTCCTTCTGCACGAACTGGCCCACCTCCTGGTGGCGTCCCACAATGCGGCCTTCTGGAAGCTGCTGGAAGCTTATCCGGAAACCCAGCGGGCCAAAGCGTTCCTTGAGGGGGTCTCGTTCGCCACGTCCCGGGGACTCCACAACGGAGATGCGGCGGCCAGCCCGGCGGGCACGGGGGAGTTGCCAGGCGACTGGCCGGGAGACATCGACTAGCCCGGGTCCACCCCGGATGGACACCCGCCTTGAGCACTTCGGCGGCCCAGGAAGACTGGGCCGCCGAAAAAGTGTCAGCCTTTGGGCTGGTCCGTTCCGCCGTCGTCGTGCGTGCCGCCGGTTTCACCGTCAGCGCCGGCGTCCCCGCCGTCGTCCAGGGGCATGGTGTCGAAGCCGCCGCTGAGCAGCTTCTGGAGTGCGTCATCCACCTCGGTGTCACTCGCCTCCGCAAGCTTCCGGCGCGAGCTGAAGCCTTTCGGATCGTCCAGGTCCTCGGCAGTGGGCAGCAGGTCGGGGTGGTGCCAGATCGCGTCGCGGCCTTCGATGCCGCGTTCTTCCTTCAGCGTGGCCCACAGGGTGGCTGCGTCGCGGAGCCGGCGCGGCCGCAGTTCCAGACCCACCAGGGACGCGAAGGCGTGCTCTGCCGGTCCTCCGGTGGCCCGGCGGCGCCGCACCGTTTCGCGCAACGCTCCGGCAGAGGGCAGAACCTTCTCCGTCGCCGCCGCGGTGAGCTCGTCCACCCAGCCCTCAACCAGGGCCAGGGCGGTCTCGAGCTTCTCCAGCGCCTGTTCCTGGGCGGGGGTGCGCTGCGGCATGAAGACGCCCTGTGACAGGGCCTCCTGGATGCCTTCCGGGTTGCTGGGATCCAGGTCCCGGGCCAGTTCCTCGATGCGTGAAGTGTCGATGTGGATGCCGCGGGCGTAGGCCTCAATGGCGCCCAACAGGTGTCCGCGCAGCCAGGGGACCTGGACGAAGAGCCGGGAGTGGGCGGCTTCGCGCACGGCGAGGAACAGCCGGATATCGTTCTCGGGCAGGGACAGGCCCTCGCCGAAGGCGGCAACGTTCGCGGGCAGCAGTGCCATCTCGAGGTCAACGAGCGGGACACCGATATCGGTGGAGCTCACCACGTCTTTGGACAGCGCCCCAATGGCCTGCCCCAGCTGCATGCCGAAGATGGCACCGCCCATGTTCTGCAGCATGGAGGAGGCCCCGCCCATCATGGACTTCATGTCCTCGGGCATCTGCTCCGTCATGGCGGCCGACAGGGCGTTGGCGATGCTGTTGGCCACGGGTTCGGTCAGGCGCTTCCAGGTGCCAAGGGTGGCCTCCACCCACTCTGCGCGGGACCAGGCCTTGCCGATCAGGCCGGTGGCGGGCAGGTCGGTAACCGGGTCCAGCCACAGTTCGGCGAGGCGGAGCGCCTCGTCAACATCGCGGGACTGCTGGGCCGTGACCGATGGGTCGGAACTGCCGGCGGCCACGCGCCGGGCATTGTCGTGGGCGAGGGTCCAGTTGACGGGGCCCTCGGAGGGTGCGCTCATCATCGCCTGCACCTGCGAGAACATCTGGGCCAACAGGTTGGGGTCATCGGGCAGGCCAGCGGCCTTGGCGAGTTCGCTGGGGTCGAAGTTCTCCATCCCCTTGCCGCCCATCAGGTTCTGCAGCATTTCGGCCAACGGATCCTTGGGATTGTCGTCGCCGTTGGACGGATTAAGTGGGTTGGAAGTCATGGTCCCGCCGATCGATGGTGTGACTGTTGATCAACCTTCACGGTACCCCGGTGGGGGTCGGCTGTCTGCCGTCCGCCGCCGTCGTTCGCTCTAGGCAAAGCGTCCCGGCGCGCCCCTACCGCGTACTGTTGGTGGGGTGACTACAACCCGTGGCGGCCATTCCTCAGAGGACCACGTTCCCGACGTTTCCCCGTTCTCCAGCCCCGCGCCCTTGGGCGCCGGCGGTCCGCCCGAAAGGCCGGGTGGAAGCACCGCAGCGCCGGCCGCGGATGGCAGCGCAGGCACGGACGACGCCGGCCGCCCCCGGAAGCGCCTCTCCACCATGATGGTTGCAGGGCTGGCGGCGCTGGGGCTGGGAATTGCCGTAGCCACAGTTCCCGTGCCCTACGTCATCGAGTCACCCGGGCCCACCTACAACACGCTGGGGCAGAGCCAGGGACACCCGGTCATCAATGTCAGCGGCCACGAAACCTATCCCGCTGCGGGGAGCCTGGACCTCACCACCGTGTACGTCGATGGCGGTCCCACCGGTTCCGTCAGTATCCTCAACGCTTTCTCTGCATGGCTGGACAGCTCCAAGGCCGTCTACCCGGTGGAACTGATTTACCCGACGGGGACCACCAAGGAAGAGGCCCAGGAACAGAGCGCCGTTGCCATGGCCACGTCCCAGGAGAACGCCGTGGCGTCCGCGCTCAACGAACTGAAGATCCCTTTCGGCCAGCAGCTCCAGGCCGCAGGCCTGTCGAAGGGGTCGGCATCCGAAGGGAAAATCCAGCAAGGGGACATCCTCAAGACCATCAACGGCAAGGACATCACGGCGCTGTCTGTGGTGCAGGATGAACTCGCCGCCGGTAAGGGCGCTCCTGTCGCCGTCACGGTGGAGCGGGCAGGCCAGCCCGTCACCGTGGAGGTTACGCCGAAGGACAACGGCCAGGGACGTTTCATCCTGGGCGTCATGCTCAAGTACCTGTTCACTTTCCCCTTCCAGGTGCAGATCTCACTGGACAAGGTGGGCGGCCCCAGTGCGGGGCTGATGTTCTCGCTTGGCATCATCGATACGGTGACGCCGGGGGACCTCACGGGCGGAAAGCACATCGCCGGTACAGGCACCATCTCACCGGACGGTTCCGTGGGTCCGATCGGCGGCATCGACCAAAAGATGCGGGGGGCCCGCTCGTCCGGCGCGACCCTTTTCCTGGCACCGGCCGGCAACTGCGATGAGGTAGCCGGCCATATTCCCGCCGGCCTTCAGGTGGTCAGGGTGGAGACCCTTTCGGAGGCCCGCCACGCCGTGGAGGTGGCCGGAAGTGGGCAGGACACATCGGCACTCCCGGCCTGCACCAGCAAATAGACTGGGCGCAACTAGACTCACAGGAACTAAGCTCTACCGCCACTCGTGGCACAGATGACGGACGAAACCAGCCGTTGGACCGGTACCGTACGTCGCTCGCACGCTTCGATTTTCGACGACCAGCTATGAGGTACCCAGTTTGTCCCGTCCCGCCAGCACCACGTCCACAGGCAGGCCCCCATCGCGTCGGGGCGCCCTGACGCCCACCCTGATCGTTGTCGCCCTGGTGGTGGTGGGCTTCATCTTCTTCGCAAATGTGTGGACCGACGTCCTCTGGTACCAGCAGCTGGGCTTTATCCAGGTCTTCGTCACCGAGAACCTCGCCAAGATCACAACATTCGCCGCCGGCTTCGCCATCATGTTCGCGGCGGTCTTCTTCTCCATCCGGATTGCCTACAACGCCAGGCCGGTCTACGCTCCGGACTCCGAGGTCCGGGACAACCTCAACCGGTATCAGGCACAGCTGGAGCCGGTCCGCCGGATCGTTATGGTGGGCCTGCCCGTCCTGTTTGGGTTGTTTGCGGGCAGCGCTGCCGCCAGCCAGTGGCAGAAGGTCCTGCTTTTCTTCAACCAGGTTGGCTTCGGACAAACCGATCCGCAGTTCAACATGGACATCAGTTTCTACCTGATGACCCTGCCGTTCCTGGGCTTCGTGACCGGCTTCCTCATCAGCGTGGTGGTGATCGCGGGCATCGCAGGCATCCTCACGCATTACCTGTATGGCAGCATCCGGCTCATGGAGCGCGGTGTCTTCACCAGCCGCGCCGCGCAGATCCACATCGCGGTCACGGGCGCGGCCTTCCTGGTGCTGCTGGGCATCAACTTCTGGCTGGACCGCTACTCGTCGGTTCAGAGCAACGGCGGCCGGTGGGCCGGCGCACTTTACACGGACGTCAACGCCGTGATTCCCACCAAGGCGATCCTCGCCGTGGCTGCCGTACTGGTGGCCATCCTGTTCATCGTGGCCGCCGTGATCGGCCGGTGGCGGCTGCCGGTGATCGGCACCGCCATGCTGATCATCACCTCCATCCTGGCCGGCGGTGTCTATCCATGGGTTATCCAGCAGTTCCAGGTCCGTCCCTCCGAGCAGACCCTGGAACGGGACTACATCCAGCGCAACATCGACAACACCCGCAAGGCCTACGGCCTGGACGGCGTCCAGGAAACCCGCTACGACGCAACCAACACGGCGAACACCGGCGCGCTGGCGCCCGACGCCCAGACCACGGCCAACATTCGGCTCCTGGACCCCAACCTGATCTCCGACGCCTTCGCGCAGCTGGAACAGTACCGTCCGTACTACCAGTTCCCCAAGGCCCTCAATGTGGACCGCTACGAGGTGGACGGTAAGGTCCAGGACACCGTGATCGCCGTGCGCGAACTCAACCCCACCAACGTGGCAACCAACCAGCAGGGCTGGCTGAACCAGCATGTGGTTTACACACACGGCTACGGCGTCGTCGCGGCCAAGGGCAACAAGTTCACCGTGGACGGAAAGCCGGATTTCCTGCAGTCAGGCATCCCGTCCACAGGCGTCCTGGGGAACGACACCACCTACGAGCCGCGGATCTACTTTGGTGAATCCTCGCCCGAATACTCGATCGTCGGTGCACCTGATGGCGCCACCCCGCGTGAGCAGGACCGGCCCTCCGGCAAGGAAGGAGAGGGCGAGACGCAGTACACCTTCAAGGGGAACGGCGGCCCGAACGTCGGCTCCTTCTTCAACAAGATCCTCTACGCCATCAAGTTCCAGTCCTCCGACCTGCTGCTTTCGGACGGCGTGAACCAGGACTCCCAGATCCTGTATGACCGCAGTCCCCGCGAGCGTGTCCAGAAGGTGGCTCCCTACCTCACCGTTGACGGCGGCGCCTACCCGGCGTTGGTGGATGGCCGGGTCAAATGGATCGTGGACGGCTACACCACCAGCCAGTACTACCCGTACTCGCAGCAGAAGTCGCTGTCCGATGCCACCGCCGATTCGCAGACCAGTTCCGGCCGCGCCGTGGCACTCCCCAACAGCACCGTGAACTACATCCGGAACTCGGTCAAAGCCACCGTGGACGCCTATGACGGCTCGGTCACCCTTTACGCCTGGGACGACACGGACCCGGTACTGAAGGCCTGGCAGAAGGTCTTCCCGTCCTCCCTGAAGCCGTACTCGGAGATGTCCGGTGCGGTCATGAGCCACGTCCGCTACCCGGAGGACCTGTTCAAGGTCCAGCGCGAACTGCTGGGGCAGTACCACGTGACGGACCCCATCAGCTTCTACAAGAACAACGACGCGTGGAGCACCCCTGCCGATCCCACGGTGGACACGGACGTGAAGCAGCCGCCGTTCTACATGTCGCTGCAGATGCCGGACCAGGAGAAGCCGGCCTTCCAGCTGACGTCTTCCTTCATCCCGCAGATTGTTAACGGAAACGCACGCAACGTCCTCTACGGCTTCCTCGCAGCGGATTCGGATGCCGGCAACCAGGCGGGGGTGAAGGCCGACGGGTACGGCAAGCTGCGGCTGCTGCAGATCCCCCCGGAGACCCAGGTGCCCGGGCCCGGGCAGGCGCAGAACAAGTTCAACTCGGACCCCACCGTGTCGCAGGCGCTTAACCTGCTGCGGCAGGGCGCTTCAGACGTGCTGAACGGCAACCTGCTGACCCTTCCCGTCGGCGGCGGAATCCTCTACGTCCAGCCGGTCTACCTCAAGTCGACGGGTGAGACGTCATATCCCACGCTGCAGCGAGTGCTGGTGGCCTTCGGCGACAAGGTGGGCTTCGCGCCTACCCTCGATGCCGCACTCAAGCAACTGTTTGGCGGTGACTCCGGCGCGGCCGCGGGCGACTCCGCCAACAACGGACAGACTCCGGCCGGCCCTCCCGCGCCTGCCACACCTGCGGAAGCGGATGCCAAGGCCCAGCTGAAGGCGGCCCTGGACGAGGCAAACGCGGCCATCCAGTCAGGGCAGACGGCGCTGGCGGCCGGGGACTTCGCTGCTTATGGCGATGCGCAGAAGAAAGTTGCTGCAGCTCTGAAGAAGGCGATGGATGCTGAGGCGAAGCTGCCGGCAACTGCTCCCGCGGCATCCCCGGCGCCCGCTGCGTCGGCCTCGCCGTCGCCAAGCCCGTCACCGTCGGCAGGGCAGTAGTACGACGACGGCGGCCCGGCATCCGAACCCTTCGGGGAGCGGGTGCCGGGCAGGGTAACGGACGTCACGCCGCCCCGATTTGGCCTCCGGTTCACCTCCCGGTAAAGTAGTTCTTGCGACGCGGGGTGGAGCAGTTCGGTAGCTCGCTGGGCTCATAACCCAGAGGTCACAGGTTCAAATCCTGTCCCCGCAACTGAGGAAGGCCCGGATATTGGAAACAATGTCCGGGCCTTTTGTTTTCCCCGCCGTCCGCCGTGGCGGCGGCCAGCACAATCCTCGAACTCCGGCGCGCGGTGCGGCGGGAGTGGTCGGGGTGCCGGTAAAAGTAGGGTAGTGTTGTTCGAGCGACGCGGGGTGGAGCAGTTCGGTAGCTCGCTGGGCTCATAACCCAGAGGTCACAGGTTCAAATCCTGTCCCCGCAACTTATGAAGGCCCCAACCGGCAGTTATGCCGGTTGGGGCCTTTCCTTTCCGTGGATGGGTCCAGTTCCTAGTATTCTCTTTCGAAGGGTCCCGCAATCTGTGGGCAGCCCCCGTCCTTCCTGAGAGGTATGTTGTTCCATGGCCACACCCACAAAGAAGCCCGGCGCCGCGACGGGTAAGCGGTCCCGGCTCTACTGGGTGGTGCCTGCCGTCCTCGTGGCCGTGGTCCTGGTGGTACTGATCGCCAAGCTTCTCATGGGTCTTCCGGCGGTGGCCTCCTTCGTCACCGACTTTCCGGGCCGGTCGGAACTCCCGGAGAACGCACCGGTGGGATTCCCCGCGTGGCTGGCATGGCAGCATTTCCTCAATGCGTTCTTCCTGCTCCTGATCATCCGTACCGGATGGCAGGTCAGGACCACCACACGCCCCAGCGGCCATTGGACCAGGAACAACAAAGGCCTGATCCGGACCAGGAACGCCCCCACCAAGATCACCCTCGAGCTCTGGTTCCACCTGACACTCGACACACTCTGGATCCTGAACGGGCTTGTCTTCGCCGTCCTGCTGTTCGCTACCGGGCAATGGATGCGCATTGTGCCCACCAGCTGGGACGTCTTCCCGAATGCCCTCTCGGCCGCCCTGCAGTACGCGTCACTGAATTGGCCCACTGAGGACGGCTGGATCAACTACAACGCCCTGCAGCTGCTGGCGTACTTCGTGACCGTCTTCATCGCCGCACCGCTGGCGTTCATCACGGGCCTGCGGATGTCCTCCGCCTGGCCCAAGAAGGCGGCGGCCCTGAACAAGGCGTACCCGATCGAGTGGGCCCGCGCCGTCCATTTCCCCGTGATGATCTACTTCCTGGCGTTCGTTGTGGTCCACGTCTTCCTGGTGCTTGCCACTGGTGCGCTGCGGAACCTGAACCACATGTACGGGGTCCGGGACGATGACGGCTGGTTCGGGTTCTGGGTGTTCCTGGCTTCAGTGGTGGTGATGGTCGCCGCCTGGTTCCTGGCGCGGCCGATCTTCCTGCGGCCCATCGCCTCGCTGATGGGCAAAGTCAGCCGCTGATCCTGCACAGGCGCAGGAAACCCGCTTAGGCCTCCTTGAGTTTCTGGTAAGCGTCCAGGGCGCGTTCCCGCGACGCCGGCAGGTCCACCACCGGCTCCGGGTAGCCCTCGGGGCCTGCAGTCCACGGCTCATGGATGGCTTTGTTGTCCAAGTCCGCGATCTCCGGGATAAACCTTCGCAGGTAGGCTCCGCCGGCGTCGAACTTCCTGCTTTGCGTCACCGGGTTGAAGATCCGGTAATAGGGTGACGCGTCTGCCCCGGATCCAGCCACCCACTGCCAGTTTGCGGGGTTGTTGGCGGCGTCAGCGTCCACCAGCGTGTCCCAGAACCACTCCTCGCCGATCCTCCAGTCGGTCAGCAGGTTCTTGACCAGGAAGGAGGCGGCAGCCATCCGGACCCGGTTGTGCATCCACCCTGTCTGCCAGAGCTGCCGCATCCCGGCGTCCACCAGCGGGTACCCTGTCCGGCCCTGCTGCCACGCGGCGAGCTCCTGCCGGCTGGGGGACGCCCAGCGGAAGTTGTCGAAGGCGGGACGGAAGTTCCGGGCGGACAACTCCGGATTGTGGTAGAGCAGATGCCAGTTGAACTCACGCCAGCCGAGCTCAGCCTTGTACGTGCCCACGTCGGCAGGGATTTTGCGGGGGTGGCGGCGGCGGATCTCCCGCCACACGCGAAACGGGCTGACCTCACCGAAGCGCAGGTGCGGTGAAAGCCGGCTGGTGCCTTTCGTGCCCGGCAGGTTCCGTCCCGTGCCGTATTCCTCGACGGGCCCGTCCAGGAAATCCTCAAGGCGCTCCTGGGCACCTCTTTCGCCGGGCTCCCAGGTTTCGGCCAGGCCGCCGCTCCAATCGGGGGAGGAGGGCAGGAGCTCCCAGCTGCTGAGGGTGTCGCTGGCGGGCAGGCCGCGGCCGGCGGGGGCGGGCGCCGGCAGATCGTCGGGCGCTTCCAAGGGATCGCGGATCTCCCGGGACGCCAGGCAGGCACGCCAGAATGGGGAGTAGACCTTGTAGGGGCCGCCTGACCCGGTACGGATTGTCCAGGGCTCGAACAGAAGGTTCGCCTGGTAACTGGAGGCCTGGATGCCGTTGTCCCCGGCCCAGTTCTTGATGCCGGCATCTATGCTCCGCTCGGGCTGCGCGTAGCGTCTGTTCCAGAAGAGGTGGCTGGCGTTCGTCTGGCTGGCGAGCTTCCGGATGATGTCGCCTGCCGGGCCGCGGCGAAGTACAAGGCGCGATCCTTTGTCCTCAAGTTCGGCGGACAATGAGGCGAGGGACTGGTGCAGCCACCACCGGGCCGCGCCACCGAGGGGCCGGACGCCGTCGGACTCTTCATCCAGGATGTAGACCACCGTAAGCGGCCTGCCAAGGCCGGCGGCCTCGGACAGCGCCGGATTATCGTCCAGCCGCAAATCATCACGGAGCCAGACCAGGGACGTTCCATCGGAAGAAGCCATGGCACCACGCTACACACAGCGGACACAACTATGGCCGGGACTGCGGTCCCGGCCATAGTTGTGTGCCACTGGCGACACGAACGCCGCGCTTTACAGCTTGTCGAAATCCGCCTCATCAACGGTTGATTCGGAAGAGGCCGTGTTCGCAGCACCTAGGGCAGGAGTGGAGTTTCCGGCCTTGAGGGCGGCCAGCCGGGCTTCAATTTCGGTCTGCTCGCCCAGATCCTCCAGCTGGTTGAACTGCGCGTCCAGGCTGGATGCGGCAAGTTCCTGCTGGCCGCGGACCTTGGCTTCCTCGCGGCGGATCTTTTCCTCGAAGCGTCCCACCTCGCTGGTGGGATCCATGATGTCGATGCTCTTGATGGCGTCGTGGACCTGCGACTGGGCCGCTGCAGTCTTGGACCTGGCAACCAGTTCGTTGCGTTTGCTGGTCAGCTGGTTGAGCTTGTTCTTCATCTGGTCCAGGCCGTTCTTCAGCTTGTCCACCACCTCGCGCTGAGAGGCGATGCTCGGCTCTGCACCCTTGGCTTCGCTCTCGGCGGCCATCTGGCGCTGCAATGCCACCTTTGCCAGGTTGTCGAACTTCTCGGCGTCGGCAACGTCGCCGGCGGCACGGAATTCATCAGCCTTGCGGGAAGCGGCGAGAGCCTTGTTTCCCCAGTCGCGGGCGTTCTTGACGTCTTCGTTGTAGTCGTCTTCCAGCATCCGGAGGTTGCCGATGGTCTGCGCAACGGCGGACTCGGCTTCGGCGATGTTGTTGGTGTAGTCGCGGACCATCTGGTCCAGCATCTTCTGCGGATCTTCCGCGTTGTCCAGCAAGGAGTTGATGTTCGCCTTTGCCAGCTGCGCGATCCGGCCGAAAATGGACTGCTTAACCATGGTGTTTGCCTTTCGTCCTGCTCTGTGTTGACCACTGGAACCGGTGCACAGTGGTGTACTGCTTCTGTCCGCCCGCCGGGATCTTCCGGCGTACCAGGCGGAAGCTCTAAAAACTGCCGGAGTCTCCGCCGCCGAAATCGCCGCCGCCAAAGTCTCCCCCGCCGAAACCACCGCCGTCCCCGCCGCCGAAGCCGCCGCCTCCGCCGTCACCCCAGCCGCCGCCACCGCCCCAGCCGCCGTGTCCGCCGTTGAGGATGGAGTTGATCAGGATGCCGCCCAGGATGGCGCCGCCCAGTCCGCCGCCGCCACCGCCGCCGAACATGCCGCCCCGGCCGAAGCCCTGGTTCGCGTAGCCGTCGAAGTGTTCAACGTCTGCCTGTGCCAGCTGTGCGGCCTGGGCCGCCAGTGCGTGGGCCTGCTGCGCATAGGTGAGCGCGGTGACGGGGTCGGTGCGTGCGATGGACAGTGCATAGTCCAGGTTCCGCTGGGACTCTGCCAGCCGGGTGCGTGCCTCAGTGCCCACGCCGCCGCGCCGGGCGGTGATGTAGTCGGAGGTGGCGCTGATCTGGGCCTGCGCCGACATGATCGTCTGCTGCAGGGATGCCTGCGCGCGGCGGGCCTGTTCCTGCTGGTCGCGGATGCCGGTCAGTGCCTGGTCCAGCGACTGGTGCGCCGTTTCGACCCGCTGCAGGGTGGCGATCGGATCGATCTTCCCGCCCTGGATCTCGGTCTTGACCTGGGCCAATGCCGCCTCCACCGCGGCAACCGGCCCTGCCAGCTCCGCGTGGGTGCCGGACTGGATCATGGCCTTTGCCTGGGCAAGGTCCTGGGACGTGTCCACCACGGCCGTTTCCAGGCCGTTGCGGGCTTTGTCGAGGTTGGCGGAGACCTTGGAGATGGCGTCCAGCAGGACGTTGGTCTGGTGCAGGCTTTCCTCCGCGGCCCGGACGGCGACGGCGGCCAGGCTTCCTTCGCCTCCGGTGAGCTTTTGCTGCGCGGTTTCGGACGCATTCTGCACGAAGGCCAGGCGTTCCTTGGCCTGCACGATGTTGTCCGAGACCTGGGCAAGGGCGCTGTCGGCGTACTGGGAGCGCATGGCGGCCAGAGACTGTTCAGCGCTGGCGATCTTTGCGTCGGCTTCCCGGGCCCCCGTGTTGACCGCGGCGAGGGCCTGGGGCGCGTTCTTCTCCAGCTCACGCAGGGAGTCGAAGTCAGCCTTCTGCTCCTGGAGTGATTCCAGGGCGGCTTCGCAGCGTCGGATGATTTCACCAAGCCAGGTCCGCTGCTGTTCCTCGGTATCAGGGATGTGGTCGTCCAGCTGCTGCTGCAGCTTGAACGACTCGGTCATATGGGCCTTCGCTTCGGCGAGGGCCTTGGTGAAGTTCCCGACGGCGGAATCCCCATACTGTGCCTGCGCGAAGCCAAGTTCCTGCTCGCTTGACTTGATGGCGTCGTCCGCCTCGATCAGCAGGGAACCGCTCTTCCGGCGAAGTTCCTCCACGCTGAGCGACGCGAGCGGGTCCAGCTCGGCTCCCTGGGGGCCATAACTTCCGCTGGAGGCATTCTGGCCCGCGGCCTTCTTCCGGCGGTTCCGGTAATAGAGGTACGCACCGCCGCCGGCCACCACCACGCCCGCGCCCACCAGGAGGCCTGCGCCGGCACCGTCGCCGGAGGACACGCTGCCGCTTCCGCCGCCCGCCGCGTCGCCGACTGCTGATGCGGTGTCGATGGCAGCCTGGGCGTAGTCCTTCTTGCCGCCGGCCAGATTGGCGACTATGGCGTTCTGGGTGATGTTCGACTTTTTGGAATAGATGGCACTCGCCGAGGACGGCGAGAAGTAGTACTGCCCCGCAGTGGAAATAGCCAGGAGCACATCGGCCTTACCCATCTTCTTCTGCGTTGCGACAGCATTTCCCCAAGAGTTGGGATCAGACGGGTTCTCGAACGACTTCACCGTGACCACGTACAAGTTGTACTTGTGGTCCTTCAACAGCTTCTGGATGGCGTCCTGGACCTCCCCCTTCCGGCTGCCGAGGACGTTGGCGTCATCAACTATGTTGGTGCCGGAAGGGATGGAAACCGGGTCCTCGGCCCATGCGGCGCCGGCGGGTACCGCCAGCAGTCCGGCAAGGCCGATGACGGCGAGGATACGTTTGAACTTTGACCGCATGTGCAACCCTTCAGCACGCCTGACACCGATTCGGGACGAATCAGTCGTCGAATTCAGCAGCGCCCCCACGCTTGGGTGTGAAGCCGCAGGTCGCTGTGGCAATTCATCTTGATTCTATGGTGCACCCCACAGGCCGTCCATGCGGTCGAATATGCCGCCAGCGAAACGCATTGCCGGGACGACGGCCTTCATCAAAGCGTTCAGGAAGCTCTCAGCAAACATCCGAGCTTGTTACAGCGGGACGGTTCATAGTTAATGGCAGACGAGGATGAAAGGAAGTCCCATGACTGAGAATCAAACCCCAGGACCGGTCCCGGAGGACAACCGCGCGGGCAACCCCGACCCCTGGCAGGAGCAGGGCCGGCAGCAGGCCCCGCAGCAGCCTGGAGACCGGCAGGCGGGCGCTCAGTACGGGAACGGATCCGGCCCCACAGGTCAGGACCGCGGCTACAGCGCCGGGGACCAGCAGAACCACCCGGGCGCGGAGAACCACACAGAGCGGCTCGACCAGCCGTATGGACACGACAACCACACGCAGGAACTGCCCGGCGCCCCGCGCCCCGTCTACCCCCAGCGTCAGCCGTTCTACGGCCAGTCGGGCTACTACGGCCAGCAGCAGCACCAGGACGGCCAGGGCGCTCCCGGCCAGCCGATGCATGGGGCCGGCCACGGCACCCCCGGCGGAGGCGTGGGCCTGGCACCCAATCCCAAGGACGCCCCCCGGCGGAAGGCGACCTTCGGCGTCGGAACCCTTGTGGCCAGCATCCTCGCTGCAGGCCTCGTAGGCGGAGGAGTAGCTACCGTTGGTGCCGCCGAACTGTCGGGACACAACGGTTCCAGCGCCTCAACCATCGGCAGCAACAGCCAGCCCGGCACGGTCATTGTCAACAACAAGGACGACGTCAACGCCATCACGGCTGCCGCCGTCAAGGCCTCGCCCAGCGTCGTGACCATCAGCGCCACGAGCGGCAGTTCAGGAGGCACCGGATCAGGCATCGTCCTTGACGACCAGGGGCACATCCTGACCAACACCCACGTGGTAACCCTCGACGGCCAGACCGCGAACGCCACGCTGGAAGTACGCACCAACGATGGCAAGGTTGTGCCCGCAAAGCTGGTGGGGACTGACCCCCTGTCCGACCTCGCCGTCATCAAGGTGGAGGACGCCTCCGGCCTCACTCCCGCCACGCTCGGTGACTCCTCTAAACTCAACGTGGGCGATACCGCCATCGCCATCGGCTCGCCGCTCGGCCTGACCGGAACGGTAACGGACGGCATCGTCTCCACCCTTAACCGGACCATCAGCGTTGCATCGTCCGCAGCGCCCAAGGGCGGGGACAACAGCCAGGGCGGCGGCGACCAGGGATTCCAGTTCGCCCCTCCGGGCGGCGGCCAGAGCCAGCAGAACTCGGGCGAGGGTTCCATCGCCATCAACGTGATCCAGACTGACGCCGCGATCAACCCCGGCAACTCCGGCGGCGCACTGGTGAACAGCAAGGGCGAGATCATCGGCGTGAACGTTGCCATCGCGTCCGCCGGCTCCGGCACCTCCACGTCCCAGAGCGGCAACATCGGCGTCGGGTTCAGCATCCCGATCAACAACGCCAAGCGCGTGGCCCAGGAGATCATCGACAACGGCAAGGCCTCCCACGGCCAGCTCGGCGTCAGCGTCAAGGCCAAGGCATCTGCGGGCGGGTCCTCCGAATTCTCGGTGGGAGCCGACGTGGCCACCGTTGACCCCAATTCAGCGGCAGGCAAGGCCGGCATCAAGGTTGGCGACGTCATCACCAAGTTCAACGACCTCACCATCGGCGAACCGAACCAGCTGACCGCGGCTGTGCGTGAACAGCCGGCGGGTTCCAAGGTGAAGATCACCGTCCAGCGCGGCGGCAGCGAGCAGACGTTCGACGTCACGCTGGGTGCTGCAGCCAGCTGACGCAGGGCAGCAACAACGCCAGCGGCGTGACGACGGCGGCGTCCCCCACCCAGGGGGCGCCGCCGTCGTCATGCCGTACCAAACCAGGGCCTGACACAGGCGTTAACGGAAGAGGGCACGCAGGCTCGCCGATGTGGTTAGCTAGGAGCACCCGCCTGCCGGGCACTCCGCGGCCATGACCCACCCGGCTGGCTGTCCACAAGCATGGAAGGCTGCTGCAAACACAGTGGAAGAGACATTGAAGATCGTAGTCCTGGTCAAACATGTACCGGACGCCCAGTTCGACCGTCACCTCAACGGGGAGGGCCACACAACGGACCGTGACGAAAGCATTCTGTCCGAGCTTGACGAGTATGCACTGGAGGCTGCGCTGCAGCTGGCCGAGGCCCGGGGCGGAAGCAAAGCGGGCAACCAGGTGATTGCCCTGAGCATGGGCCCGGCCGGAGCCGTTAACGCGGTCAAGAAGTCGCTGCAGATGGGTGCCACGGAGGGCGTCCACGTCACGGACGACGCCCTGGCCGGGTCTGATGCCGCGGCCACCTCGCTTGCGCTCGCTGCAGCGGTGCGGCATCTGGGTGGCGTGGACCTGGTCCTCACCGGCATGGCCTCCACCGACGGCGAGACCTCGCTTGTTCCCGCGCAGCTGGCTGAGCGTCTTGGACTGCCGCAGGTGACTTTTGCTTCCACGCTGCAGGTGGACGGCGGCCGGCTGACGGCCCGCCGCGACGCCGACACGTACTCGGAAACAGTGGAAGCACCCTTGCCCGCCGTTGTATCCGTTACGGACCAGATCAACGAGCCTCGGTACCCCAACTTCAAGGGCATCATCGCCGCCAAGCGCAAGAGCATCACCACCCTGTCGCTTTCCGACATCGGCGTGGACCCCGCCCAGGTGGGCTTTGCCGGCTCCTGGACCGCGATAACCAGCGCGGAGCAGCGGCCGCCCAGGACTGCAGGCACCATCATCACCGATGAGGGTGACGCCGGCATCAAGCTCGTTGACTTCCTGGCCGCCCAGAAACTGCTCTAAGAGGGACATCGACATGGCAAACGTACTCGTATTCATCGACAACCCCGGCGCGTCGCTCAAGAAGAGCAGCCTGGAACTGCTGACCCTGGCCCGTTCCCTGGGTGAAAGCACTGTGGCTCTCAATGGAGAGCTCTCCGACAGCGCCGCAGCCACCTTCGCCGAGTATGGGGTGGCTGGCATCCTGCGCCCGTCGGCCCAGGACCTGGATGAGTTCCTGGTGGCACCCAAGGCCGCCTTCCTGGCCGCCGCCGCGGAAAACACCGGCGCCGGCATTGTCCTGCTGGACAACTCGCCGGAGGGCAAGGAGATCGCGGCACGACTGGGCGTCCGGCTGAGCGCCGGGGTCATCACCGACGTCGTGGCGGTGGACCCGGACGGCACGGCGCACAAGTCTGTCCTGGCCGGCTCCTACACCACGGCGTGCAAGGCCACCACCGCTGTTTCGGTGCTGACTCTCAAGGCCAACAACGTCACGCCCGAACCTGCTCCTGCCGCCACCAGCCCCGCGACCTCCACAGTGGATGTCCCGGCAGTTGCCGCGGCGGCCCGCATCACCGCACGCGAGCAGAAGGTGGCCAGCGGGCGGCCGGACCTGACCGACGCGCGGATCGTGGTGGCCGGCGGCCGCGGCATGGACGGCGACTTTGGTCCGGTCGAAGAACTGGCCGATGCTCTCGGTGCCGCCGTCGGCGCTTCCCGTGCCGCCACCGATGCAGGCTGGATCAGCCACGACGCCCAGGTGGGGCAGACCGGGAAGACTGTTTCCCCGCAGCTCTACATTTCCGCGGGTATTTCCGGCGCCATCCAGCAGAAGGCCGGCATGCAGACGTCAAAGGTCATTGTCGCGATCAACAAGGATGCGGAGTCCCCCGTGTTCGAAATCGCCGACTTTGGCATCATCGGCGACGTCTTCGACGTTTTGCCGCAGGCCACGGCCGAAATCAAGAAGCGCAAAGGCTGACTCCTTGACTGGCTCCACCACAAAGGCACAGAGCCCGTTCAATCCGGACACGCACCGGATTGGGCGGGTGCTCTGTTTTGCGGCCCACCCGGATGACATCGATTTTGGTGCGGCGGGCACCATCGCGGCCTGGACGGCTGCGGGCGTGCAGGTCAGCTACTGCATCATGACCGACGGCGACGCGGGCGGTTTCGACCCGGCCCACCGCGCGGACATCATCGCCATGCGCGACGCCGAACAGCGCCGGGCGGCGGACCTGGTGGGCGTCACCGACATCCACTACCTCCACCAGCGGGACGGGTACCTTGAACCGTCCCACGAGGTGATGAAGGATGTGGTGCGCCTGATCCGGCAGTTGCGCCCCGACGTCGTCCTTTCCATGCACCCGGAACGGAACTGGCAGCGGATCCAGAAGAGCCACCCGGACCATCTGGCCGTGGGGGAGGCCGTGACCCGGGCGGTGTATCCGGCGCTTGAAAACCCGTTTGCCTACCCGGAGCTGGCAGAAGCCGGGCTGGAGGCCTACAAGCTGCCGTGGCTGTGGTTTTATGCGGGACCGGAAGAGCGGGAAAACCACTTCGTGGACGTCACCGCCCATGTGGAGGCGAAGCTGGCAGCCATCCACGTGCACGTCAGCCAGCACCCGGACGTGGCGGCCATGGAGGCCACCGTCCGCAAAGGCATGCTGCTCAACGCTGCCAGGGCGGGCCTGGCCGGCGGGCGCAGCGCGGAAGCCTTCCACGTGGTGGCGGTCAACGGGCCCGGGACCATCGCGGGGTTCTGATACTGAAAAGGTGCCCCGTTCCCTGTATTGGCAAGGAACGGGGCACCTGCGGTTTTAGGGCCTGGTGCTAGGCGCCCAGTGGGGCTGCCGCCACCGTGGGCAGGGTGGGCGCCTTGGACCCGCCAGCCGGCTCAACAGTGATTCCCAGCGCGGCGGCGGAGTGGATGCCCTGGACCACCGCGGGCTTGGAGAGGGCCTGTTCGTCCATCAGCCCCTGCGATACCGGTGCGGAGCCGTCCTTGGGGATCAGCCACATCTGGTACACCTTGCCGGCAGGGGGCGCGGGAACTCCGCTCATTTTCACCACGGCCGAGTCCTTGGATGCGGAAATCAGGACGGTTGCCTTGCCGCCGCCGGCCACGTTCACCGAAGCCTCGCGGAGGTCGGAGGCGCGGGCCACCTGGTTGACGGGATCGTTCTGGTCGGCCATGTAGGCGCCGACGCCCACTCCACCCAGAGCGATGGCCGCGGCCGCCGCTACTCCCACCAGCCAGCGCCGGGTCCCGGAGGAGCCGCGGCGTTCCTCGCGGCGCTTGCGGGCCTGCGCCAGCTCATCACGGCCGGCAAGGCCGTCAGCCGCGGCCGTCGGAGCAGCCGCTGCCGTGCTTCCGGCGTCCGGTCCGTCCTGTTTGGGGAACTGCGCGGGCAGTTGGGCCACGATCCGGTCAAACAGGTCCGACGGCGGTTCCTCCTCGGCCCGGAATGTGCGGGCCAGCGCTTCCCGGGACTGCCGGACCCGTGCAAGGAAAGCCAGGCGTTCGGTCTCCGGGGCGGTGGAGATATACACGTCAATGGCGTCGCGTTCCTGCTCGGTTACCGCATCCAGGGCGTAAAGCTCGGCGAGGTCCACAGCGCGGCCCGCAGCAAGGTCCATGGCTACGGTGTCACCGAAGGAACCTGAACGGCCGTTGCGGCCTTCGTCCATTCCACTCATCTCAACTCACCCCCAAACAGGTCTTCAATCGGATCAGTCCGTCGCGGATGCGGGACTTGATAGTGGGCACCGCTGCGTTCAGGCGTTCCGCAACTTCCCGGTAGGTAAGGCCGCCGTAGTAGGCCAGCCGTACGGATTCCTGCTGCGTTTCGGTCAGCGTCCCCAAGCAGCGGACCACCGCCTCCGCCTCCAGTCGGCTGCCCACCTCGTCTGAAACGGTGTCATGGTCAATGTCCTGCGTGCTGGCACCGTACCTTGCCTCCCGGTCCGTGGAGGATTGGGCTGACCGGACTTTGTCCACTGCCCGCCGGTGCGAGATGGTCATCAGCCAGGACAGCGGGCTTCCCGCCTGGGGGTCGAACTTCGCCGCGTTCTGCCAGACCTGGAGGAAGACTTCCTGCGTGGTGTCTTCACTGAGTTCAGGATCGATGAGCACCCGGCGCGCCATACCGTAGACCCTGCGGGAAGTGAGCTGGTAGAACTCGGCGAATGCTGCCTGGTCACCGCGGGCTATGCCGTCCAGCAGGGCCGATAGGCGTTTGCTGAGGTCGGCAGGTGGGTCGGTCACCGCGGCGGAGCCCTCGGAATTCGGCGCGTTGGGAGTTTCCATTACGTTCAAGCATAAGTCTCCGGGCGGCGAATTTTGAGCACTGCCGTGCCGGCTGCGGCTGTTCTGCCTGGATCCTGCCTCCAGTAGTGTCACCTGCAGCTCCTTGCCCCGCTCGAATGTCGTCAAAAGGCATTCGGTGCGGTTGGCAGGATGGATGGGTGGCAGCCTGACAATTATTGCCGGGCCAGGAAGATGCGCCCCTGGATACCGTTGCTACAGCTTCGCGCCGGCAAAGCCCTGCTGGCGCCATGCCTCGTAGACGGCAATGGAGGCCGCATTGGCAAGGTTAAGGGAGCGGAGGGCCGGGAGCATGGGCAGCCGGACCGTGGCGGTCACATGCGGGTCAGTCTTCAGCTCGGCCGGCAGACCTACGGATTCGCGGCCAAACATCAGCACGTCACCAGGAGCGTAGGCAACGTCTGTGTAGCTGGTGGTGCCGTCGGAAGTGAAGGCGTAGACGCGCTCTGGCTGGAGGTGCTGCCAGGCGTCCTCTATGGACCGGTGTACGGTGACCACGGCCAGGTCATGGTAATCGAGCCCTGCCCGGCGCAGTTTGGCGTCCGAAAAGTCGAAGCCGAGAGGTTCCACGAGGTGCAGTTCTGCGCCGGTGATGGCGGCGAGGCGGATGGCGTTGCCGGTATTGCCGGGAATTTCTGGTTCATGGAAAAGGATGCGGAACACCACCCCATCCTAGCCACCCGGCGTCAGTGCATGCCGCGCAGAAGCCGGGCGAGGACCGGAACGTTGACAGTGTTGGGCGCCGGCCCCGAGGACAAAAATTCCTTCAGGCCGCGCACCATGCCTGCGGCGTTGACAATTTGGACAGTTTCAAGCGCGCCTGCGGGCCTGCGGTGGTAGTCGATGACCGGTTCGTGGAGGTTGCCGTCGGTGCTGTGCACCACGGTCCATCCAGTCACATTCAGCTCCGGAAAGATGTCTTGCATGGCCCACACCACGTGGGTGAGCTGGGGTGGTGCGACTGCCCGCCCTCCATGGTTGAGGGTGCGGCCGTCCCAGGCATAGGCCCCTTTGGGGAGCAGCATTGAGTTAATCAGCGCCAGGCGGTAGCCGGAGAGGACCGCATGGTCGATGTGGCTGTTGTCCGCGGGCGACTGCAGGCCGTTGATGAGCCGGGCAGCGGGTATGGCCGGGAGCACCTGCCGGGTCAGGAGCTGGACTGTCCTCATCTCCCGCTGGATGCGGGCCTCCGCGCCAAAGATTCCCCGCTTCCGCGGCATTCCGTGCACCTGCTGGCCTGCCTGGGACAGCGGAATGAGCGGGACGTAGCCGCCGCCGGACTCGTACGGCGGAACGTAGATTGGCGGATCGCCGGCGCTGTTCCTGCTGCCGCCGGGCCTGCGCACGGTGGCCGACGCCCGGCTTCCGGCAGCCGGGGCATCAAAGTGGGCGCCGTCGTCGGACGAAGCGTCCCGGACCGTACCCGATCCGTAGGAGCGGTCGTACGCTTTGCGGCGCTGCGGGTCGATCAGGGTTTCGTAGGCGGCAGTTACGCGGCGGAAGGTTGCGGCATCGCCGCCTTTGTCCGGATGCGCAGTCCTTGCCGCACGCCGGTAGGCCATCTTGATTTCCTTGTCAGTGGCGGTCACGGCCACGCGAAGGACCTGGTAGTGGGAGCTGTTGCCCTCGGTCAAGCACTCTTCCTTTTCATCATGCGCGGCCTCCTGGCTCCCCGAGGGAAGCCAGCTGCCCGCCCAGTCTAGCCAGAACCGGCGGCTGGCCTGCACTGACAACGAATGCCCGGGCCTTTCGGGTTCCCGGGGGAGTGGAGTCTAGACTCTTGCCTGCGTGCCTGAACACCGGCCCGGGGGAGCAACGAAAGTGGGGATGGATATGCCGACGACGGCGCGACGGCCATGCAGGGCCCGGCACAGCGGAGTGCCGCTTGCCCTTGCATGCCTGGGCGCGGTGTTCCTCGGCGGATGCAGCGTGGATGTGCGCGACCCTTCCGCACCCGCAGCCGCTGCGGGCACTCCGGTGCTGGCAACTCCCACCATCACGCCGGGACACGACGCCGCGGCCGTGGCGGCACGGGACCTGCCGTTCGCCGCCGGCGGCACGCTGGCGCCCGGAGTGCCCGTGGGCATCTCTGACGAATTGAAAGGTGCGCCGGGCTGGACGCTGGAAAAGGACAGGGTGGCAGGGGCGAGCCAATACGCGAAGTCTGATGGCTGCGTTGTTTCTGCCAGGGTCAGCACCGGCCAGGACCCACTGGTGCGCGGGGAAGACCGGGAATCCACTGTTGCGCTTTTCCAGTACCTGGACGCGACCATCCAGCCTTCCTATCTGAAGACGGAGAATCTGCAGTGGGGTGGGACCCCGGAGGAGCCGGGCAGGAAGGTGGAGGTGCTGGCCTTGGAGCAGTCGGTTCCCGGTGGACGGTCCACGGCCGTACTGGCCCGGGTCTTCGGTACTGCAGGCTCGTCTGCATACATTTCCGTGTCGTGCCCGGATGCGGCGCGCCTCGCTTCAGCCCGCAGTGATGTGGTGCGGTACCTCCCGCTGCTTCCGCCGTCCGCCTAGCCGGCAGGCCGCGCAAGGCCGCCGGCGGCTGGAGGGCTCAGCTGCCGGCGGGTCTTCCTGTTCGTCATCCCCGCTGGGGAGGAACGGCCGCGTTTACGCGGTGGTGCGGCTGATTCCGGTTGCCAGTCGGTTGAGGGCCAGGGCGCCGACCAGCAGTCCGAAGTCACGCAGCGCCACGTCATAGAAGCTTCCCAGCAGTAGCAGGTTGACGATGATCCCCGCCAGCCAGGCGGCCACCAGCAGCGAGCCGTACTTGGGCTGCAGCGCCACAGCGAGGCCCGCGATGATTTCGACGACGCCCACAACGTACATGAAGGTCTGGGGCGTCAGTGGTACGACGGCGGTGGCCTGGGGTGCCAGGTAAACGGTCCATTGCGTCAGGATGTTCGTGAATTTGTCCAGGCCGAAAAGGATGGGCGCAACGGTGAAGACAGTGCGCAGCAGCAGGAAGGCCTGCCTCTCTGCGGGCAGGCTGGCGGATGCATGCTGGGCGGGCACTGCGGATGCTGAGGTCATGATGGGCTCCTTCTAAAAGTGGGTAATACAATTTTAGAAAGCTGCCGTTCTATAATCAAGAGATCTTGACTTTGGATGTGGAGGCTTCTGATGTACCGACTCCCTTGGGTGGACAGGATTGCGGCCGTGGCCTCGCTGACGGATGCGAAGAGGCTGCAGCTGTTCGAACTGGTGGGCGCATCCCCGCGGCCCCTGGGACGCGACGAGGTGGCCGAGGCCGCAGGCATGGCAAGGAGCACCGTTTCGTTCCACTTGGACAAGCTGGTCCAGGACGGCCTGCTGGCCGTGGAGTTCCGCAAGCCCGCCGGCAGGACGGGCCCCGGCTCCGGACGGCCGGCCAAGTTTTACCGGCCGCTGGGCGGCGAAGTGAACGCGTCCGTGCCCGACCGGAATTATGACCTCGCCGGGGAACTGATGGCAGCCGCCATCGAGGATTCCGAGGCCGGTGGCGGCCCTGTGGCGGAGACGCTCCGTGCAGCCGCGTTCCGAAAGGGAAAGGAACTGGCAGAAGCGGCGGCCGGCCTCGAGGCATTCCTGGCCGAGGCCGGTTACCAGCCCCAGTCGGACGGCGACGGCGGCTACCAGCTGCCCAACTGCCCGTTCCACCGGCTTTCACGGGCACATACGGCAGTGGTGTGTGACATGAACGGTGCTTTCCTGCGCGGGGCAGCGGTCGGGTGTGGCGGCAGTGAAGACCGCGTGGCCGGGGCTGCCGGATCCGGCCATTGCTGCGCGCGGATCACGGGCAGTGCCGGGGACTCCGGTCCAGAGACGCCGTAGCCGGGACGATAGAATTTGAGGATGCCCGCCTACCTCGACCATGCCGCCACCACGCCGCTGTCCGGTGCCGCGCTCGCCGCTTTGACGCGCGAGTTGGCGCGGACCGGCAACCCCTCGTCCCTGCATGGCTCGGGACGCCGCGCCCGCCGTGCGGTCGAGGATGCGAGGGAGGTCATCGCGGCGGCGGCAGGAGCGCATCCCTCGGAGGTCATCTTCACCTCGGGAGGCACCGAGTCGGACAACCTCGCGGTAAAGGGCATGTACTGGTCCCGGGTGGCAGAAGACCCCAAGCGCCGCCGCATCCTGTGCTCCGCCGTCGAACATCACGCGGTCCTGGACACCGTCGAATGGCTTGAGCGCCACGAAGGTGCGGAGGTGGCATGGCTGCCGGTGGACAGCCAGGGCGTGCTGGACCTCGCGGTCCTTGAAGCTGAGCTTTCCAGGGATCCGGGGTCTGTGGCGCTGGTAACGGTCATGTGGGCCAACAACGAGGTGGGCACCATCCAGCCGGTCCGGAGGGTCGTAGAGTTGGCGCACGCCGCCGGCGTCCCGGTGCACTCCGACGCGGTCCAGGCCTTCGGTTCGGTGCCGGTCCATTTCAAGGACTCTGGCCTCGACGCCATGTCCATCAGCGGACACAAAATCGGCGGCCCGGTGGGCGTGGGTGCACTTTTGCTGGGCCGGTCGGTGAAACTCACCCCGGTGCAGCATGGCGGCGGCCAGGAGCGTGACGTCCGCTCCGGCACCCTGGACACCGCTTCCATCGCCGCCTTCGCCGCCGCGGCGGAGGCTGTGGCTGCCACCCTGCCTGCGGAAGCAGCCCGGATTGCAGCGCTGCGGGAGCGGCTGATCGAGGGCGTCCGTGAACGCGTTCCACTCGCTGTCCTCCGCGGCGCCCCCGGCGGCGGCCGGCTTCCAGGCAATGCCCACTTCACATTCCCCGGCTGCGAAGGGGACTCGCTGCTGTTCCTCCTGGACCTGGCCGGCATTGAATCGTCCACCGGTTCGGCCTGCACGGCGGGCGTGCCACGGCCCTCCCACGTGCTGCTCGCCATGGGCCTTGATGAGGAAACGGCGCGTGGCGCCCAGCGGTTCAGCCTGGGGCACGCTTCCACGGAGGATGACGTCGATGCCCTGCTTGCGGCGCTGCCGGAGGCGTATGCACGGGCGCGGCAGGCAGGCATGGCAGGGCACGAGTCCTCCATCCAGACCGCCGGTACTGCGGCGCGTCAGGCTTCGCGCGGTACCTGACCCTTCCCGCCGTCGACGGGCTGATTTGCCTGCCGCCGTAGAATGGATAGGCATACATCGTTTCGGCCGCCGTGGTATGCAGTCCGGCTCCGGAAGGCAAGCAACCCCAATAGAAAGCCAGCATGCGAGTACTAGCAGCCATGAGTGGCGGAGTTGACTCCGCTGTTGCCGCCGCCCGCGCAGTGGAGGCCGGGCACGACGTCGTCGGTGTCCACCTTGCCCTTTCGCGCATGCCCGGCACCCTCCGCACCGGCAGCCGCGGCTGTTGCACCATCGAGGATTCCCGCGACGCCTGGCGGGCCTGCGACGTTCTGGGCATCCCGTACTACGTGTGGGATTTCTCCGAGCGCTTCAAGGAAGACGTCGTCCAGGACTTCATCGACGAGTACGCGGCCGGCAGGACGCCCAACCCCTGCATGCGCTGCAATGAACGGATCAAATTTGCCGCCCTGCTGGAGAAGGCCATTGCGCTGGGCTTCGACGCCGTCTGCACCGGCCACTACGCCAAGGTGATCGAGGACGCGGACGGCAACCGGGAACTGCACCGTGCCGCTGACTGGGCCAAGGACCAGAGCTACGTCCTTGGCGTCCTCACCCATGAACAGCTCAAGCACTCCATGTTTCCCCTGGCGGATACCCCGTCCAAGGCCGAAGTGCGGGCGGAGGCGGAGCGGCGGGGCCTTTCCGTTGCCAACAAGCCGGACAGCCATGACATCTGCTTCATTCCCGACGGTGACACTGCCGGCTGGCTTGCCGAAAAGATCGAGATGACCACCGGCGACATCGTGGACGAGACCGGCGCCAAGGTAGGGGAGCACCCCGGAGCCAACGCCTTCACTGTCGGACAGAGGCGTGGACTCAAGCTGGGAACTCCTGCCGCCGACGGCAAGCCGCGCTTCGTCCTGGAGATCCGGCCGAAGGAGAACAAGGTGGTGGTGGGTCCCGGGGCGCTGCTGGCGATCGACGAGATCCGCGGTATCAAGGTTTCCTGGGCAGGCCTGCCCATCACCGAGGTGGAAACGGGCGCCGAGTTCGACTGCTACGCGCAGGTCCGTGCACACGGGGACCCCGTTCCTGCGACTGCACGGATGGAACCCGCCACTGACGGTACCGGCGCCAGCCGGCTCGTGGTCCGCCTGGTGTCGCCATTGCGGGGGGTCGCTCCCGGCCAGACCGTCGTGTTGTACCAGGGCAGCCGCGTGCTGGGCCAGGCCACCATCGACACCGCCCGCTCGCTCCAACGCGCCGCTCTGTAACCCAACCACTTTCAGCACCGCCACGGTTTCGCGGGGGTGGTGCGTTGCCGTGCCCGGGCCCGCCCTCCGCCTTTGCGGGGCGCACTGCTGGGTAACTTTTGAGAAAATATTGTGTCTCAACTCACAGGAATTGCCGTCCCGAGGGCTGACTCTCTGATTGAATCTAGGGATCAGCACTGCACGCCGGCGTCTGGGAGTATCAACCTGTGAC
Organism: Pseudarthrobacter enclensis; assembly: GCF_030811655.1. Lineage (GTDB taxonomy): Bacteria > Actinomycetota > Actinomycetes > Actinomycetales > Micrococcaceae > Arthrobacter > Arthrobacter enclensis_A. Next base: position 144,228 of record NZ_JAUSRE010000007.1, read on the forward strand.
CGCCGGCGTGCGCGTACTCATCGGAAAGAAAGTTCACAGATGATCAAGAGCACTACTGGCCTGCACCGCGCCATCGCGCTGGCAGGCATCTCCGCCCTGGCCCTGACAGCCTGCACGGGGCCATCGGGCGGCGGCGGTGGAACGGCCACCGGCGGCAGTGCCGGCGGCGGTGCCATCACTTTCGGAACCACGGACAAGGTCGTCACCCTCGACCCCGCCGGGTCCTACGACGCAGGCTCCTTCCTGGTGATGAACCAGGTCTACCCCTTCCTGATGAACTCCAAGCCCGGCTCTGCCGAGGTCAGCCCGGACATCGCCGAATCTGCCTCGTTCACTGCTCCCACCGAATTCACGGTGAAGCTCAAGCCCAACCTGAAGTTTGCCAACGGCCACGCCCTGACCTCATCAGACGTGAAGTTCTCCTACGACCGCGTCATGAAGATCGACGATCCCAACGGCCCCGCGTCCCTGCTCTCCAACCTCAAGTCGGTCGAGGCCAAGGACGACACCACCGTGGTCTTCAACCTGAAGCAGGCAAATGACCAGGTGTTCCCCAGCGTCCTGGGGACCAACACCGGCCCCATCGTGGACGAGGAAGTCTTCCCGGCCGACAAGATCATGAGCGATGAGGACATCGTCGCCGCCAAGCCCTTCGCCGGCCCCTACACGATCGACTCCTACAAGAAGAACGAACTCGTCAGCCTCAAGGCCAATGCGGACTACAACGGACTGCTGGGCAAGCCGGCCAATGACAGCGCCGTCATCAAGTACTACGCCGACTCCAACAACCTCAAGCTGGACGTCCAGGGCGGCAACATCGACGTTGCCGGCCGCAGCCTCACCGCCACGGACGCCGCGGACCTCGGCAAGGACTCCAAGGTCAAGGTCTACAAGGGACCGGGTGGCGAGCTTCGCTACATCGTCTTCAACTTCGACACCATGCCGTTCGGCGCCAAGACGCCCGAAGCCAACCCGGCCAAGGCCCTCGCGGTGCGGCAGGCCATGGCCGACATCGTGGACCGCCAGGCCATTTCCGACCAGGTTTACAAGGGCACGTATGTTCCCGCCTACTCCGTGGTCCCGGACGGCCTGCCCGGGGCAACCCAGCCGCTGAAGGACATGTATGGCGACGGCAGCGGCAAGCCCAGCGTGGACAAGGCCAAGAAGACCCTGGCGGACGCCGGCGTTACCGGGCCCGTCACCGTGAAGCTGCAGTACAACCCGGACCACTACGGCAAGTCCTCCGGTGACGAGTACGCCATGGTCAAGGAGCAGCTGGAGAAGTCGGGCCTGTTCACCGTGGACCTGCAGTCTACCGAATGGGTGACGTACTCCAAGGCACGCACCTCTGACGCGTACCCCGTTTACCAGCTCGGTTGGTTCCCGGACTACTCGGATGCGGACAACTACCTCACTCCCTTCTTCATCCCGGGCAACTTCCTCAAGAACCACTACGAGAACCCCACTGTCACGGACCTGATCCAGAAGCAGCTGACCACGCCGGACAAGACAGAGCGCCAGAAGCTGATCGGGGATGCCCAGACGGCTGTGGCAAAGGACCTCTCCACCCTGCCGCTCCTCCAGGGCTCGCAGCTTCTGGTAGCGGGGGCTGACGTCAAGGGTGTCGAGAAGACCCTTGACCCCTCCTTCAAGACCCGCCTTGGCGTCCTGTCCAAGTAAGCACTCCACCCCCATCCGGCTCTGACGGGCCAGAGGCGGGACGCCGCAACGGCGTCCCGCCTTTTGCCGGTCATCAGCCAGCATCGAGGGGACTGCTGGCTCCCGGTCACCACGAATCCAGGTACCGATGACAACTTTGATTGACGCGCCACCCAGTGACGCGGACGCGCTCCTTCCGCCCAAGAAAAAGCAGGGAGGCGGAGGGCTGGGCCAGTACATCCTGGTCCGCTTCCTGCTGATCTTCCCTACCATCCTCATCCTCGTCACCATGGTGTTCTTCCTGATGCGGATCACCGGCGACCCCATCACGGCCGCAATGGGCGGCCGGCTTCCCCCGGACCAGCTGCAGGAACGGATCCACGCCGCCGGCTATGACCGGCCCCTGTTCGCGCAGTACTTCGAATACCTGGGCCAGCTGGCTACAGGCAACTTTGGCACCACCCTCTCGGACAACCGCAAGGTCACCGAGATGCTGACCACCTACGGCTCCGCCACCCTGGAGCTGGCCATCAACGCCATCATCGTCGCTCTGGTGGTGGGCATCCCTTTGGGGATGATCGCCGCCCACCGGCGTGACCACCTGCCGGACGCCGTGCTCCGGATCCTGGCCATCCTGTTCTACGCCACCCCTGTCTTCTTTGCTGGAATGCTGCTCAAACTCATCTTTTCGGTGTGGCTGCACTGGCTCCCGGTGGCCGGACGCGCCGGCACCAGGACCGAACTGTCACTCACAGCCCTGGAAGCCCCCACCGGCATCTACTGGCTGGACGCCCTGCGCAGCGGCAACATGGCTGCCCTCAGCGACGTGATGTCCCACGCCGTCCTTCCGGCGCTGGCCCTTGGCCTCCTGACGGCAGGGGTCTTCCTGCGCCTGGTCCGGACCAACGTCATCGGCACACTCGGCAAGGACTACATCGAGGCGGGCCGCTCACGCGGCGTCAGCGAATATCGGCTGGTGACCAAGCACGCCTACAAGCCGGCGCTGATCCCCATCATCACGGTCATGGGCCTGCAGATCGCAGTGCTGCTCGGCGGGGCCGTGCTCACCGAAACAACCTTTGAGTGGAAAGGCCTCGGATTCCAGCTGGCCAACTACCTCACGGCGCGCGACTTCGTCGCCGTCCAGGGCATCGTGGTGCTGCTGGCCGTCATCGTCGCCGTCACCAACTTCATCGTGGACATCATCGCCGCGCTGATCGACCCCCGCGTGAGGTACTGACATGACTGCCGAGACCACCCTGAAACCCGTGGCCAACCCGCGGGCATCCTTCTTCCGGCGGCTGCCGGTTGTTTCCCACTTCAATAAGAGCGTCGGGCTGCAACGCTTCATGCTGGTGGTGGGGCTCGTCCTCACCGGCATCTTCCTGCTCACAGCATTGGCTGCTCCGCTGCTGGCGCCGTACGGCTTCGCGCAGCTCTCGGATGCCGACGGCAACTTCCCCACCCAGCAGGCCCCCGGCGGCAAGCACCTTCTGGGCACCACCGTGGGCGGATACGACGTCCTTTCACGCGTGATCTGGGGTACCCAGACCGCACTGCTGGTCATCATCGTGGCCGTGGTCCTCTCGATTTTCGCCGGTGTCATCCTCGGCCTGGTCAGCGGCTACATCGGCGGCTGGCTTGACCGAATCCTGGTGGTCGTCGCCGACGCGATCTACGCGTTCCCGTCGCTGCTGGTGGCCATCGTGATGGCGATCGTCATCAGCGGCGGGCAGTCCAGCCTGCTGGGCGGAATCCTGGCTGCCGCCATCTCCATCACGGTGGTGTTCATCCCGCAGTACTTCAGGGTGATCCGCGCCGAGACCATCCGGCTGAAGGCCGAGCCCTTCGTCGAATCGGCCAAGGTGGTTGGCGCATCCAACATCCGCATCATGACCCGGCACATCTACCGGAACGCCACCCGCACACTGCCGCTGATCTTTACCCTCAACGCCTCCGAATCCATCCTGACCCTGGCCGGGCTGGGCTTCCTTGGCTTCGGCATTGAACCAAGCTCGGCGGCCGAGTGGGGATTCGACCTGAACAAGGCGCTTGCGGACACCACCTCAGGCATCTGGTGGACCGGGCTGTTCCCGGGCCTCGCGATTGTCTGGACAGTCCTCGGGCTGACACTGGTGGGCGAAAGCATCAACGACCTGAACGATCCGCGTCTCCGCGGCCGGAAGCGGACCGGCCGCAAAGCTGCTGCCGCCGCACCGGGCACTCGCGCCGGTTCCGGCCCCGAAACAGAATTGAGCAACCCGTGAGCGAAAACCTCGGTTCACTGTCCGACCAGCAGGACCAGGACCGGAAAACCGTCCTGGACATCGACCACCTGAAGGTCACCTTCGCCACCGACGGGGGAGACGTGTACGCCGTCAAGGATGTCAGCCTGGAGGTCAAAGCCGGCGAGGTGCTGGCCATCGTGGGCGAATCCGGCTCCGGCAAGACGGTCACGGCAAAGACCATCCTGGGGCTGCTCCCCGAGACCGCCGTAAGCTCGGGAGCCGTGCTGATCAACGGCACCAACGTCATCAGCCTCAGTCCGGGGCGGCTCCGCCAGATCCGCGGACGGGACGTGGCCATGGTGTTCCAGGAGCCCTCCACCGCCCTCAATCCCGTGTTCACCGTGGGATGGCAGATTGCGGAGGGGATCCGTGCGCACGCCGGAGCCAACGGCGGGGGACGGGTCTCCGCCAAGGAAGCCAAGGCCCGGGCCATTGAGGCGCTGCGCAAAGTGGGGATCCCGGATCCCGAACACCGGGTCAACTATTATCCGCACCAGTTCTCAGGAGGCCAGAAGCAGCGTGTGGTGATTGCCGCCGCCCTGGCGCTGAACCCGGGCCTGATCGTGGCGGACGAGCCCACCACGGCCCTGGACGTCACGGTCCAGGCGGAAATCCTGGAACTCCTCCGGGACCTGCGGGACAAATACGGCACCTCGATCGTGCTCATCACGCACAACATGGGCGTCGTGGCGGACCTGGCGGACCGGGTGGTGGTGATGTACCAGGGCGATGTCGTGGAGGAAGCCACATCGAAGACACTGTTCGCCGAACCCCGGCAGGACTACACCCGGCACCTGCTGGCTGCAGTGCCCCACCTCGGCCGCAACTCGGCGTCGGAAGGCCTCACTGAGCGGCGGCACCAGGATGAGGAGGTACTGGTGGCTGCCGACAACCTGGTGATCGAATATCCCGGGCGGCTCGGCACGCCGGCGTTCAAGGCCGTGGACGGTGTCAGCTTCACCCTGTCCAGGGGAGAGGTATTTGGCCTGGTGGGAGAGTCCGGCTCCGGAAAAACAACGATTGGCCGGGCCATCGCCGGGCTAAACCGCACCACGGGAGGCAGCCTCAAGGTGCTGGGCTACGAGATGCTGAACCTTCGCGAACGCACTTTCAAACCGCTGCGCAAAGACATCGGCTTCGTCTTCCAGGACCCTGCCGCATCCTTCAACCCGCAGCTGACCATTGGCGAGTGTATTGCCGAGCCCATGCTCATCCACACCCGGCCCAGCGAAGCACAGGCGCGCAAGCGCGTCGGTGAGCTGCTTGAATCAGTCCAGTTGCCGGCGTCGTACGCAGGACGGTACCCGCACGAACTGTCCGGCGGACAGCGGCAGCGGGCATCACTGGCCCGCGCCCTCAGCCTGAACCCCCGGCTGCTGATCGCGGACGAGCCGACGTCGGCCCTGGACGTTTCGGTGCAGGCAAAGGTGCTGGAGCTGTTCCGGGACATCCAGGAGGAGTTCGGGTTCGGCTGCCTGTTCATCAGCCACGACCTTGCCGTGGTGGACATCCTGTCCTCCTGGGTGGGCGTGCTGTACAAGGGGAAGCTGGTGGAACAGGGGATCGGCAGCCAGGTCATGGGCAACCCGCAGCATGACTACACCCGGCGGCTGATTGCCTCCCTGCCGGTGCCGGACCCTGCCGAACAGGCCAAACGCAGGGAGGAGCACCGCGCACTCCTGGGGACCTGATTCCGCAGGAATCCCATGCTGTGGAGAGCGCCGGTGCCGGCAGGCCCGGCACCGGCGCTTAACACCCGCGGCTATTCGATCGGCTCCCCTAGACTGGAGCCATGACGCAGCACAACCCCAGCTCTCCTGGCTCCGACGATTTTGATCCATCCGCCAGCTCCCTGGCAGGCCACGTGGACGATTCGGTGATGGCTGAACTGCTGTCCATCCGCTCCAGCATCGACAACATTGATGCCACCTTGGTGTACCTCCTGGCAGAGCGCTTCAAAGCGACCCAAAAAGTGGGCTTCCTGAAGGCAACCCACCGCCTGCCGGCCGGCGATCCGGGACGTGAGGCAGCGCAGATCGCACGGCTGCGGCGCCTCGCGGAGGACGCGCACCTCGACCCTGCGTTCGCGGAAAAATTCCTCAACTTCATCATCGGCGAAGTGATCCGCCACCATGAGGCCATCGCCGAGGACCATCAGGCCTCCTCCGGCCAGCAGCCCCAGACCTCCGCACTGGCGTGAGCCGGGAACAGCAACAGCCCGGGTCCGCCCCTCTAAGTGCCTCCCATCAGCCCAAGGAGGCCACGCCCCTGCAGGTAACTGCCACGGGCCTCGGAACCTGGCCCGGGGAAGACCCCCTGGAAGCCGCCCGGATCATCCGGGGGGAGCTCGGCAGCCCGCACCTGCCGTTCCTGGCGGAATTGCCGGACCGCGGGGTTGGTTCCGATGCCCTGGGACGCACAGCGTCGCTCCTGGAAGATCTCGCGGTGGACGTCCAGCCCCATGGGTGGCGGCTGGTCGACCGGCCCGGCAAGGACATGCGCCGCGCGGCGTCGGCCCTGGCCACGGACCTGAACGTCCTGGCAGATGTTGCAGGGGCAGAGGACGCGTCCGCCGGTGAACTGAAAGTGCAGTTGGTTGGTCCGCTCAGCCTTGCGGCCGGCCTCTACCTGCACAACGGAGAGCGGGCCCTGCTGGATTACGGCGCCCGCCGGGATCTCGCTGCTTCCCTTTCTGCTGGCGTGGCCGGCTTCCTCACGCGGGTGGCGGCCGCCGTTCCGGGCACCCGCGTGGTGGTGCAGGTGGATGAGCCGGCCATCGCCGCCGTACTTGGCGGGACCATCCCCACAGCGAGCGGCTACCGCACGCTTCGGGCGGTGGCAGCATCAGAGGTACGCGAATCCTGGCGCCTGGTCCTGGACGCCCTTCGCTCCTCCGGTGCAGCCGGGGTAGTGCTGGCCTTCCCCGAGATCGAGGCACCCATCGAACTGGCCCTGGCGGCAGGGGCGGACGGCGTGGCATTGCCGCTCAAAGCCCTGACTAACCGGCAGTGGGAGCAGGTGGCGGGAGCCATGGAGGCAGGAAAACAGTTTTGGGCCGGAGCGGTGGACCTATCCTCCAAGGGCCCGCTGCCCAAGGTGGCCGACTGCGTGGACTCCGTATGGCGTCCCTGGCGCCAGCTGGGCCTTCCGCCCTCGCTGCTCGCTGCCGTGCGGGTAACGCCCTCTGCGGGACTGGCCGGACTTACCCCGGCGCAGGCCACGGCGGTCCTGGGCAGGCTGACGCACGTCGCCGACGGCCTGAACCAGCAGGCACTGGGGTAGGCGCTAGACCCGGTTTTCCCACCGCTCAGGCTGCGCATAGCGGGGCAGGTAGCTTTGGGCGGAACTGCCGCCCGTGTAGGGGCGCAGCCGGTAGTCGAATGCCCCCGCATACACCAGGACCAGTCCAATCTGTGGCTGGATGACCTTGACCTGGATACGGTGCCGACCGTTGTGGCCAGCGGCCGGGTCCCACCACTGCTCGGCGTAGGCTTTGGCATCCAGGGCTTCCGGGAGCGGCACCCGGAGCGGTCCAAGGAAGAGCCGCGACGCCTCCGAGACTCCGCGCAGCCTGCCGTCCGGCGTAACGCCCAGGTTCAGGTCCGTCACCAGGCGCCGGTACCGGCCCACGTAGTCGACCAACTGCGTCAGGCCGCCCCGGTTGCTGGCACTCGTGGTGTCCTGGAAGAGCCGCGTCCGGCCGGGGAACCGAATCTCGCGGCGGGCTGTAAGGCTGGACCGGCCGAACGGGTCCTGATGGGCGTGGTTCTCGATGCGGAAGGGTATGTTCTCGCCGTACTCGGGAAAGAAGGCCTCCTCGCTCCCGGTGAGCCGCAGCAAAGGGCGCAGCCACCGCTGGCGGCACCCCACGACGTCGAACGTTCCTTCCCCTACGCCGTACTGCCCTGACCCCGGGGCCAGGGAGAAGTACTCCTGCAGTTCGGGCTGCAGCTGGGAAAACGCCGTGCCCAGGGCCTGCTGGTAGATCGGGACGCTCATGAAGTGGACCTCTCGTTGCCTGGGACTGCGCTGATTGCCTGTGGGTTCACAATTTACCGGCTGCCTTGAGCCGGATGTACATGTCCGCCAGCCGCGGCGGCAGCTCCTGCGGCTCGGCGTCCACCACTTCCACTCCGCAGCGCCGCAGTTCGGCGATGACCCCTGCCCGTTGAAGGAGAGCCCGTTCCGCGGCGGCGGCCCGGAACACCCCGGTGGCGTCGCTTCGCTCCCGGAGCATGGTACCCAGCTGTGGGTCACGGACGGCCGCCACCACCACCACGTGCTGGCCGGCCAGCCGCTCCGCCACGGGCAGAAGGCCCTCCTCCGGGGCCCCGCCGTCCAACGACGTCAACAGCACCACGAGTGACCGGTGCACCGAGACCGCGCGCACCTGCGCCGGAACTGCAGGCCAGTCCATTTCGATCAGCTCCGCGTTGAGGGGAGCCATGGCCTGGACCAGCCGGGCCAGGATGCTGCCCTGCCCGGCCGAGCCGGCGCGTGCCCGGGTCCTGCGGTCAAAGGCCACGAAGTCCACACGGTCGCCGCCCCGTTCTGCCAGGACTGCCACAAGGAGCGCAGCCTCGAGTCCGGTGTCCAGGCGCGTTTCGTCACCGATCCTCGCCGCGGACGTGCGGGAGGTATCCAGGACCAGTACCACCCGCCGGTCCCGTTCGGGGCGCCATGTGCGCACTACCGTGGCTGAGCGCCGGGCCGTCGCCCTCCAGTCGATGGACCGGACGTCATCGCCACGGACGTAGTCGCGCAGGGAATCGAACTCGGTACCGGCCCCGCGGATCTGGACCGCAGCCTTTCCATCGAGTTCGCGGAGCTTCCGCAGCTTTGAGGGCAGGTGCCGCCGGGAATGGAATGGCGGCAGGACGCGCACCGAGCCCGGGCATTCGATGGTCCGCTGGCGGGCAGCCAGGCCCAGCGGACCAAACGAGCGAAGAGTCACGTGGTGAGCTGCAAGGTCTCCCCGCCGGACCGGCCGGAGCCTGACCGTGAACCGTCTGCTTTCGCCCGCCGGAACGTTGATGTCCTGGACCGCGTTCTGCGCCCCGGCAGAGGGCTGCCAGCCATCGCGCAACGTTCCCCGGACCGCGCGGGCGCCCCCATTACGGAGCGTGAGCACGGCGTCCACCGCGTTGTTGAGCGTCACGTTTTCCGGTTCCGCACGGAGGGCCCCGACCCTGCGAAGGGAACCGGCGAACAGCAGGTCTACAGCCAGCAGGGCCATAAGCAATGCGCCGGTAACCAATACGGTAGGCCACCCCGGGAGCAGCAGCACCGGCACCAGGCCAAGCAGCACCAGTGCCACGTAACGGCCCGAGATGGCCATCAGCGGGGAACAGGAACGGAGGCCAGGATGCTGGCCAGGACGTCATCCACCCGCACCCCGTCCATCTGGGCTTCGGGCTGCAGGGCCACCCGGTGCCGAAGGCAGGGCAGCGCCAGCGCCTTGACGTCGTCAGGGGTGACAAACACACGGCCAGAGAGCCACGCCCAGGACCGTGAGGTATTAAGCAGTGCGGTGGCGCCGCGCGGAGAGACACCAAGCTGGAATGAGGGCGCGGCGCGGGTTGCCCGCACCAGGTCCACGATGTATCCGATGACCTCCGGCTCCACGGCCACCCGCGTCACCGCTTTCCGTGCCCGCTCCAGGTCCTCCCCGCCGGCGACCGCGGTTACCCCCGCAGCCGTAAGGTCCCGGGGATCGAAGCCGGCGGCATGGCGGCGGACAACTTCAATCTCATCCCCCCGTTCCGGCAGCGGCATGGTGAGCTTCAGTAGGAACCTGTCCAACTGGGCCTCCGGCAGGGGATAGGTCCCTTCGTACTCCACCGGATTTTGGGTGGCCGCCACCAGGAAGGGCGCCGGCAGCCGCCGCGACACTCCGTCCACGGACACCTGGCGCTCTTCCATGGCTTCGAGGAGTGAAGCCTGGGTCTTTGGCGGGGTGCGGTTGATCTCGTCGGCCAGCAGGAGATTGGTGAAAACAGGGCCCTCCCGGAAGGTGAACTCGGACGTGCGAGAGTCGTAGACCAACGAACCGGTGACATCGCCCGGCATGAGGTCCGGGGTGAACTGCACCCTCTTCGTGTCCAGGCTCAGCGCGGCGGAGAGGGCCCGGACCAGCAGGGTCTTGGCTACGCCGGGGACGCCTTCCAGCAGCACGTGCCCCTGGGAAAGCAAGGCAATGAGGAGCCCGGTGACGGTTGCATCCTGTCCCACCACTGCCCTTGCCACCTCCCGGCGGACAGCCAGCAGCGCCTGGCGTGCCCCGTCGTCGTCCAGGGAACTGTTGGAACCCAATGAATTCAGGACTGCCGGCCCACTGCTTTGTTCACTCATCGGTCCATGACCTCTTTCTCCAGTTTGTCCATGGCCCGGGACCAGGCCACCAGCCGCGGTTCAGTTGCGGGGCGTTCGTTGATCAGCATGCGGACCTCCGCGCTGTCCCTGCCGAGCAGCCGGGCAGCAGCGGCAATAATGTCCTCGGCGGTGGCGCCGGGGCCAAGCCTGAGCTTCACGGCCAGCCGCACCAGCAGCCCGGACCGCAGATTGTCGCGCGCTTGTCCGATGGCGCGCCCGTCCTGGTAGAGCCGTGCCCGTCCCTCTGCCGTCTCGACGGCCTTGACCACAACCGGCAACGGTTCAAAGACCAGGGGGCCGTTTCGCCGCCCCCTCCACACGATGGCCGCCAGTGCCACCACCAGCAGCCAGGGACCCAGGAACCGGGCCCAGCCAGGCGCCAGGTCGTCGAGGGTTTTCGGGGAGCCGCCCACGGCGACGTCCTCCAGTGAGGGCAGGTACCAGACGAGGTCCGGCGACGCACCGAGCATCCGGATTCCCAGCGCGGCATTTCCCAGTTCGTCCAGCTTGTCGTTGCCCAGGACCTCTGTGCTGCCCAGCACAGCCAGGCGTCCGTCGCTGCTGACGGCGAGCATTCCGGCGGTTCCTGCAGCGCGGTAGCAGGACGTCCCGCCGTCGTACACGTATCCGCCCTCGCCGGTGACTTGCCCCGCTGCCTCCGCGTCCGGCAGGGCGCATCCGGGGTCCAGGATGGGGAAGGCATCGGGGACCACGCCGGCCTGGCGAATGCCGTGGTCAAGGCCGGTGAGGGTCTCCAACCTGGGCGAGACCACCACCACACGGTGCGCGGCCGCCATCAGGGCTGCCAGTTGCGGCTCACCCAGGATGCCGTTGCGGTCATAGAGCAGCAGGGTAGGGGAGGAACTGGCCCGCAGGTCCTCCAGCGCTGTGTCAAAGCGGTTGGGGGTGTGCACCGAGACACCATGCCGGCCGAGGATTTCGGCCACGGCCTTCGCGCCACCCGGGCCCGCGTTGTGGACGGAGAGGGGAACCGAGTCACCTTTGGGCGCGAGCTGCGTGCCGACGATGAGGGCCAGCGCCGCGGCCACCCCAGCGCCGGCCGCGGCGGCGCTGCGGTGTCGCCGTAACCAGGCGGTGAAGGTGCGTCGCTTGGGGTGCGGCCCGGCGGACCGCCCCTCTTCGTCAACAGGGTGCGTGTCCGCCCCGGCAGTCCCCGTCATGGCATCGGCACGGCGCTGCCGGTGGAGGCGGCCCTCATGGCATCCAGTGTTCCGTCAAGCGCCACCATCTCCTGGTAATCGGGGCTGTCCGCTGCCCTGTTCCCGTAACGGATGCCGTCGAAGGTTGCGGCTGCCCGGGCCAGCCGCAGGGCCTCGGCGCGGAAAGGAACGGACAGTGCCCGCGCCGCCTCATCGGCAGTCCGCCCCGCCTGGGGGTCCAGGATGGCGCGGTCCTCAGCGCTGCGGACCATGGCGCGGAATCGGTCGACGACGGCGTCCCCCCACCTCCCTGCCGAGGCCGCGGCCTCGGCACGGTTCCGGTAGTCCGCGGCAGTCAGTGCCGTTTCCCTTGCGAAGACGTCCTGTGCCCTTCGTGCACGTGCATTCAGGCGGGGACGGGCCAGGATGACGGCGGCTGCGATGATCACGGCAATGACGAGGGCGATGACGGGGCTGGGGACCGAGGCAGCCTCGCCTCCGGAGCCGTCCAGCGACCGCAGCCAGTCCAGGAAGTTCTGCCACAGCGTGTCGAGCCAGGACGGGGCCGCGTCACGGTACTCGGGTTTGGCCAGTTCCTCCGCTGCCCAGCGACGGGCCTCTCCGGCGCCCGGAAGTACCGGAGGTTCAGCGGCCATGTGGCCATGCCCCTGGCGGCGTTACGTATCCGGGGTAAGGCGTGCTGCCGGCGGCGTGCGGTCCCCGGCCTGGGACCCCGCCAGGATCCGCACCGGTCTCCAGTTCGCGCAGCAGTTCAATGTCCAGTCCGTCCTTGCGCATCCGCAGGTCCATGTAGAGAAGCGCCATGACGGACGTCTGGAACGCATAGCCCACTGCACCCAGCAGGGCGCCGATGACAGCGGTGATGATCCCCATGGCCACAGCCATTCCGGCATCCCGTCCGCTGCCTCCGTGCGGCGAGACCACCCCGGACAGGATTGCAGGCAGGATGCTTGCCGGGATCAGGACGACCTGGGTGATCACGCCGACCAGGATGGCAACCACCAGGCTGATGCCGAAAATCCGCCACCAGTTGCCGCGGGTCAGCTCCCAGGAGCGGCGGACGGCGGCAAAAGCACCCAGTTCTTCGATCACGACGGCGGCGGGCGCCACCACCATCTTGATTGCCACCCACAGGAACATGGCAGAGAAGGCAAGCATGAGAGGAACGACCAGCAGCGTGGCCACACCGCGGACATTGGAGAACACGAGGACGATGACCAGGAAAAACAGCATGACCGCGGCCATTGCCGCTGCGACCAGCAGTGCCGCCAGCCCGATCAGCGCGCCAATCCTTGGGCGCGCCAGTGACAGCATGCGCCGGAAACCGGTGGGCCTGTTAAGCACGGACCGGGCCACGGGAACCACCATGGCGCCCTGGAGGACAGCGGAAATGAATACGGACAGTATGGACAGGAGGGCCAGGCCGACCATCAGCCCGATTCCGAGGGACCCTATCCCTGGGGAACCGGCGCCGGTTCTGCCGGCCGTCGCCGCCCACGACTCCACGGACCCCGATGATGTGGCGATGAATCCCGTCAGCACCGCTGCGAGGATGGCCGACAGGGCCTGGGCCAGCAGGCCCGCGCCGAGAATGGCCTTGGCGTTGCGCCTGATCGCCTGGAAGGAACCGTCCAGGACTTCTCCGAACAGCAGTGGCCGCAACGGGATGATCCCGGGCTTTGGTGGAGCGACGTAGCGGGGCTGGGCCGGGAATGGGGCGCCATACTGTGGGCCGGGATACGGTGAACCGTTTTTGGGAGGGCCGCCGTAGGGGGCTCCGTTGATTTGGCGTGCCCCGTAGGCGTGACCGCCGTATGGGGTTCCCGGATATGGCGCCCCGGGGTACGGGCTGTTTGCGTGCGGAGGCTGCGGGGGTTGTTGCCCGGCGGCCGGCCCCGGCGGCCGCTGCTGCTGCCACGCCTGCTGCTCCCAGGGGCCTTGCTGCGATGCGTTTCCGCCCGGCGGCGTCCATGGCACTTCCCGCCCAGGGGTTGCGGGAGGCGGCACGTCCGGGCCGCCTCCGGCGCCATAGGCGGAGCGGGCGTCCTTGGCGCCTGCCGCCCGTTCCTGCGTGGGCTCTTCGGGCCCCGGCTGCTCTTGTGACACTGTTTCCTCCCCCAATATCTGTCCGCTTGCCCCGGCCGCCGAAAGGCGCCACCGGCACAGCGGAACATGACCCCAAGACTATAGTTCCGGCGTCGGACGGCCTAGTACCGCGCCATGCCAGAGGCCGCTCAACAGGACAAACCCATCCCGATAAGGGAATATATAGCTATGAAGGCACGCATTCTGGTGGTAGATGATGACGAAGCGCTGGCCGAGATGATTGGAATTGTCCTCCGTAATGACGGCTTCGAGCCGGTCTTTTGCGCCGACGGCGCCCAGGCCCTGGACGTTTTCCGCTCGTCGCGGCCCGACCTGGTCCTGCTCGACCTCATGCTTCCCGGTATGGACGGCATCGAGGTGTGCCGGCAGATCCGCGGGGAGTCAGATGTGCCCATCGTCATGCTGACCGCCAAGTCCGATACCTCGGACGTCGTCCGCGGCCTGGAGTCCGGTGCCGACGACTACGTGCCGAAACCTTTCAAGCCTGCCGAACTGGTGGCACGCGTCCGTGCCCGCCTCCGCCCCGGCGACCAGAAGGCACCTGAAACACTCAAGATCGCAGACATCACCATCGACGTCGCGGGGCATACCGTCAGCCGGGGCAATGACCGCATCTCCCTGACCCCACTGGAATTCGACCTCCTCGTGGCGCTCGCCCGCAAGCCCTGGCAGGTCTTCACCCGTGAACTGTTGCTGGAGCAGGTATGGGGCTACCGCCATGCTGCCGATACGCGGCTGGTCAACGTCCATGTCCAGCGCCTGCGGTCCAAGATTGAGCAGGACCCGGAAGCCCCGGAAGTTGTATTGACGGTGCGTGGTGTCGGCTACAAAGCAGGGGTCTGACTCCGCTGCGCAGGACGGGGAACCGGTCCGGCGCACAACCCCGCATCCAGCGGACACCGGCCTGAACCCCGGTAGCGGGGCCCTGGATGGCGCCGAGGGGGACAGCAGCCCACAGGACGGCACCGGCCACGGAACGGGCGGTCACGGTGACGGCTTGGCCCCGGGACTGAGGCATGTTGCGTTCCGGGCAGGTATCTGGCGGCGGCGCGCCCTTATCGTGACCCTGCGCGTCGTCAGGTTGGTGCGCACCGGTGTCGTGCGGTTCCTCCCAGGGCTTCGGTACCTCGGCCGGGCCCTGCAAAAGCGCTGGCGCCGTTCGCTGCAGTTCCGGACAGTCCTGACCACCCTGATGCTCGCAGTGACCTCATTCGCCGTCGTTGGCGCCTACCTGTCCAACCAGATTGCCAACAACCTCTTCCAGGAGCGGCTCACCCAGGCGGAGTCGGAGACCCGTTACAACGTCAAGCAGGTGCAGGACACGTTTGACGGCGCCCAGGTCACCGACCAGTCCAGCGTCATTACCCTGGTTTCAGACACGCTAAGCGCCGTGGAAGGCAGGGGCTCCGTAATCCAGAGACGCTATGTCTTCGAAGCGATGCCCAACCAGACCAAGCCGCGAAACCGCTGGGTGGAATCCCGCGCCTCCGACCAACTGACCGTAAGCGTCATCCCGGCCGACCTGCGGAAGGCGGTCCAGGAATCGGGCAAGGACCAGTACTGGGCATCCACCGTTATCCCGGTGGGGACAGAGGACCGGCCGGGAATCGCGGTCGGGAACAAGGTGACGTTCAACGGCACCGTTTACGAGCTTTACCTGATCTACGATCTCAACACCGCACAGCAAACCCTCAACGAAATCCAAAGTGTCCTCTGGGCCGGTGGTGCCGTGCTGGTCCTCCTGATCGGTGCCGTGGCCTGGTACGTCACCCGGAACGTGGTCAGCCCGGTCAGCCACGCTGCGATGGTGTCCGAGAAGCTGGCAGCCGGGCAGCTTCAGGAGCGCATGGTGGTCCGGGGCGAGGACGAAGTGGCACGCCTGGGAGCTTCCTTCAACCACATGGCGGCCAGCCTGCAGGAACAAATCACCCAGCTGGCAACGCTCTCGCAGATGCAGCAGCGCTTCGTCTCTGATGTCTCGCACGAGCTGCGGACGCCGCTCACCACAGTCCGCATGGCAGCAGAAGTCCTGTACGACGCACGTGACGATTTCGACCCGATCAACAAGCGGTCCGCAGAACTGCTCTACAACCAGGTGGAGCGGTTCCAGTCTTTGCTCTCCGACCTCCTGGAGATCAGCCGCTTCGATGCCGGCGTTGCGGTGCTGGACGCTGAGCCCGAGGATCTGCTCCAGGTGATCGCCCATGTCATTGAGGGCGCGGCACCCGTTGCTGCTGAGTATGGGTCGGAGATCCTCTACACCGCTCCCGAGGGTTCCATGATCGTGGAAATGGACGCCCGGCGGATCGACAGGATTCTGCGGAACCTGATCCTGAACGCTGTGGAGCACGGTGAGGGCAAGCCGGTGACCGTCACGGTTGCCGCCAACGAGACTGCCGTGGCCGTCGCGGTCCGGGATCATGGGATCGGGCTGGACCAGGCCCAGGCTGCCCGCGTCTTCGACAGGTTCTGGCGGGCAGATCCTGCGCGTGCCCGGACGACGGGCGGCAGCGGCCTGGGCCTGTCGATTGCCATGGAAGACACCAAGCTGCACCACGGCTGGCTGCAGGCCTGGGGAAGGAAAGGCGACGGGGCCAACTTCCGCCTGACGCTCCCGCTGCGCCAGGAGGACGGGATCTCCGAGCCGCCCCTGCAACTGGAACCCAAAGACGTCACCACCCCGGGAGCACCGGGCAGTATCCCGGCGGAAGAGGGCAACAGAAACATGCTGGTGCTGCAGGCCGGGGGAGCCACTCCCGCTCCGCCGCAGGCGTCCGAGGAGACACCATGAGGGCCACACGGCGCCGCGCCAGGTATCTTGCGGGACTGCTCGCGCTGCTGGCCGTCCTACTCTCTGGCTGTGCCCGCATTCCCACTTCCGGGCCGGTAGGGAAAAGCAGCGAAAGCAGCGCCGGCAACGTCAGTGCTCCAGTGTTCCTTCCGGCGGCGCCGCAGCCGGGCGCGTCGCCTGAGACCATCATCGACTACTTTTACCGCGCGGGCAGCGGCTACGAAGACGACTACGCGGTGGCCCGCCAGTACCTGACGCAGGCATCGGCCGTGTCCTGGAAGCCTGACAAGCGCGCCCTGGTGTACCGCGAGGCACGCGTCGTTCCCACGGGCACGGAAAACGTCTTCAATTATGAGCTGGACGTCTCCTACACCGTGGACGCCGACGGCATCGCCACCCAGTCGCCCCCGGGAACCGTCGAACGAATTCCCGTGACTGTGACCCAGGTGGACGGGGAGTGGCGGATATCCGCCATCCCGGACGGAACCGCCATCGCTGAGGAAACATTCAAGGTCATCTACGGTGCCTACCCCATCTACTTTTACGATCCCACGTTCACCTACGCCATACCCGATGTCCGCTGGTTCCTGAAGAACAAGACCGTCAAAGCCATGACCAGCGCGCTGCTGGCCGGCCCGGCTCCCTATCTGCGCGGCGCCGTCGCCAGTGCCTTCCCCTCCGGTATCAAACTCGCCAGGGAATCCGTGCCCGTTGTCTCCGGTGCGGCCCAGGTGGACCTCACGGCAAAGGAACTGACCGAGACCTCTGCCGAGGACCGGCTGCGCATGCAGATGCAGCTGACCCTGACGTTCCGCAGCCAGCCCGACGTCGTCAACGTGGAGTTGAGGGCCAACCAGGACCTGGTCAGGGTTGAGGACAACGGATCTGTTCTTCCCCCCGTGCTGGACAAGACGGTGCCGTCGCGCCAAATAGCCATCAGCGGCAACGAACTGGTCCGCTACGAAAACAACCGTGTCTCGCCGTTGCCGGACATGCAGTCGGTGTCCGCGCTCAATCCCCGGTACCCTGCGGAATCGCCTGTGTCGCAGGCCGCGGCTTTCCTCAATGACGGCAGGACCACCCTGTACAGCATCAGCCCGGGCCAACCCGCCCGGGCCCTGACCACCCGCAGCACCCTCAGCCGGCCCTCCTTCAGCGTCAACGACTGGGTGTGGACGGCGGGCCCCGGCGCTACCGGTGCCACCGAAGTGGTGTCGTTCCATCCCACCGGCGTGGCGGAGGGCGCAGCCGTTCCGTCCGTCACCCTGGCACCTTCCTGGCTTGCGGGCCGCACGGTGAAGGAGTTCCGCGTGTCACGTGATGGCGTGCGCGCCCTGGTGATTTCGGAACAGGACGGAAAGTCCAAAGTGCAGGTAACGGGCATAATCCGGGCCGGAGACGGCACACCGCGTGAGCTGACCGCTCCCATCACCCTGGTTGCCGACGGCGATCCTGACCAAGGGGTCTGGGTGAACGGCACTACTGTTGCCGTCATGAAAGCCGCGGCGGGTTCCAACGTCACGCCGGAGCTGTTGTCCTTCACCTCAGGGCAGCCGCAACAGCTCGCGCCCTGGCCCGGCCTGGTTGCCATCAGCGGCGGAAACGGCACCGACGACATCTATGTGCAGTCCGGGGAAGGGATCTTCCAACGCCTCGGCAACGGCTGGTCGCCGCAGATCAAGGGCCCGCTCGACCCGGCGTTCGCAGGCTGAGCTTCGGGGCACTGGAGCAGCCTGCGTACGTGTGATGCGTCATCGTCCTTCCAGGCGGGGTTTTCCACATGGCTGCCCCCGGGCAGGCCGGTAGCCTGGCGTCTGCTCGATAGTGGGACCATGAAGACCAAATTGCGCAGACGCGGTTCCACCGGTGGCGGGTACCGAGGGATCCGTTAGTGGATCCAGACCTTGCACCGGTACCCCCCGTGGCACTGCACCGGGCTGAACAGACGGCGGCATCCCTGCGCATTCTCGAGTGGCTGGCCGGCGCCGCGGACGACCTCCTTGCCTTGGCGGTCCCGGCGGACTGCGTCTGCTGCGGGGCGGAAGACCGCACGCTTTGCCCGTCCTGCGCCAGCCGCATCCGCCAGCTGGCCAGGAACCCTTTCCGTGCAGAAAGCGGGGCTCCTGCCCTCATGGACGTTGCCGGGGCAGTGCTGCTGCCCGTGGTGGCAGCGGGTGTGTACCGCGACGAGCTGGCACAGGCACTGCTGTCTTTCAAACGGCACGGACAGCATCAGCTTGGCTCAAGCCTTGGCCGTGTATTGGCCTCAGCAGTCAGGTCGGCTGCTCCCGCGGGTCACGGAGTCCTGCTGGTCCCCGTCCCCACCAGCACAGCGGCCTACGTCAGCAGGGGCTTCAGCCCTGTCCACCTGCTATTGAAGGTGGCCGCGCGGCAGCTCCCGGGTTTCAATGTTGCGGATGCCCTGGGCAAGATTTCCGTTTCCGGTCATGGGCTGCCCGGCGGGCACAACGGGCCGGCCGGCCAAAAGGGCCTGGGGAGGGGAGCGCGCTCGCAGCGGGTCCGGGGGTCCATGAAGGTCAAACCGAGGGCCCGGACAGAGGTCGCAGGGCGGCCCTGCCTCATCATCGACGATGTCCTGACCACCGGTGCGACTCTTGGCGAAGCTGCCCGTGCGCTTCACCGCGAAGGTGCCCTGGTAAGGGGCGCCGTCGTGCTTGCGGCGACACGCCCGCCCGATGCCGCTGCCCGTGACGCCGCAGACGCGGGAGTGCGCGGTGACCACCACGTCTCAGAAAAAAATAAACCGGGAAAGGATGAATAACGGGTGGCTATGAACTAACGTCTGAGGTGGGTACCAAGAACAGAATGTACCTTTCGATGGCGGCTCGGAGAGGGGCTCGACTGTCAGGCAGCCCGGCCCAAGGAAGCGCCGCCGTCGTGTCACCGAAGTCATTTGGAGGGCACCATGGAGTTTATGATCAGCGGACGAAATCTGACGGTTTCAGACCGGTTCCGCGAGTACGCCGGGGAAAAGATCGCGAAAATCGAATCCCTGGGTGACAAGATCCAGCGGGTGGACGCAAAAGTTTCCAAGGAGACCAATACGCGGCAAACCGGCGACCAGTTGACCGTTGAGGTTACCGTCCTGGGCCGTGGTCCCGTAATCCGTGCCGAAGCGAGCGCCGCAGACAAGTTTGCCGCCTTTGACCTCGCCTACAACAAACTGCTTGAGCGGCTCAGGCGGGCCAAGGACCGCAAGAAGGTCCACCACGGCCGCCACACCCCAAAGGCTGTCCGCGAAGCAACCGCTTCCCTTGAACCAGCCAGCGCCCACGAGCCGCTGTACCTTGAGGCCAACCGGTGGAGTGAAACCGGGCAGCCGCCGGAGGAAAAGTCCCCTTACGACGTCGAAAATGACATCCCGGCCGGTAACTCGCCGGTGCTGATCCGCCGTAAGGTTTTTCCCGCTGCTTCCATGACACTCGACGATGCTGTGGACAACATGGAACTCGTCGGCCACGACTTCTATCTCTTCATGGACAAGGCAACCAACACGCCGTCGGTGGTGTACCGTCGCCGCGGCTGGACCTACGGAGTCATCACCCTGGACCACGAATGTGAGCCGGGAGACACCGTCGTGGAGGAAAAGGTCTTGGCCTACCGCTCCGATGACGCTCCCGCCAACGCTTAGAGTTGACCAGCCACCGCCAGAGAGGTCTGAATGCCGGCAATGCTGAGCCTTGACCAGGCACGGCGGATCGCGCTGGCGGCGCAGGGACTCCATAAAGAACGGCCCACCGGCCCCGTCACTGCACGGACGGTGGGCCGTACTTTTGCCCGTCTTCAACTCGTCCAGATCGATTCCGTCAACGTTTTAGTCCGCAGCCATTTCCTGCCCTTCTACTCACGTTTGGGCGACTACGATCGCGACATCCTGCACCGCATGTCCGCCAGCCACCCGCGCCGCATGCTTGAGTACTGGGCGCACGAAGCGAGCTATATCCGGCCGGAGCACTACCAGGACCTGCTTCCGTGGCAGAAGAGACCGTGGGTGGGCGCCTCCCGGCTGGACCCCGGACTCCGGGAGGATGTGGCGGACAGGATCCTGGCGGTCCTCGCCCGTTCCCGGCCCCTGACCGCTTCAGAACTCACCGCACGCATTGGCCACGTCGAGGATAAACAAGTGGCCAACTGGGGATGGAACTGGAACGCCGTGAAACGGGTATTGGAACACCTCTTTGAAGAAGGAGTGGTCTCTGCCGCATCCAGGACCGGGCAATTCGAACGCAGGTACACACTGGCCTCGAAAGTCCTTCCAGCCCACGCCCTTCCCGGGGAGCAAGCGGACCCCACGGCAGCACTCCAGCGGTTGACCGATGCTGCCGCCCGCGCGCACGGGATCGGAAGCGTCCGCTGTTTCGCCGACTATTTCCGGACGCCGGTCAAGGCAACGGCACTGGCCGTTGAGCACCTGGTGAGGCAGGGAAGTCTCGAACCTGTCGAGGTCGCCGGCTGGGGCCGGACGCTCTTCCGGCACACGGATGCGGTACTGCCGAGGCGTGCCACCGGACGCGCCTTGCTAAGCCCGTTCGACTCCCTGGTCTTTGAGCGCCGCCGGCTGTGGGAACTGTTCAGCTTCCACTACCGGATCGAAATTTACACACCGGAGCCCAAACGGCGCTTTGGGTACTATGTCCTGCCCTTTCTGCTGCGTGACAGGATCGTGGCCAGGGTGGACCTCAAAGCGGACCGGGCAGGGGGACGGCTGCTGGTCAGGTCAGCCTTCGCCGAGCCGGATGCGCCGGCGGATACCGCCGTCGAACTCGCCGTCGAGCTGAAGCTGATGGCGCGATGGCTTGGACTGCCCGGGGTGGATGTGGGCCACGCAGGGGATCTCGCAGCGGTGCTGGCGCATGAGGTGGCACGTTTGTAGGGAGTATCCGCTCTCAGGGAAAAGGGGCTCCGCCTCCGTGTCTCTCCCGTAGACTGAACACGCCAGAATTCGGCGGCATCAGACTGGGAGCATCTTCACGTGGCATCACTTATCGAAAAAATTCTCCGCACGGGTGACAAGAAAACACTCCGGCAGCTGAGAAACTATGCCGACTCCATCAACGCCCTCGAAGACTCGTTCAAAACTTTCACGGACGCGGAGCTTCGTGAGGAAACCGACCGCCTGCGTGCCCGCCACCAGGACGGCGAGAAACTTGATGACCTGCTGCCGGAGGCATTTGCCGCCGTGCGCGAAGCGTCCTCCCGGACTCTTGGCATGCGCCACTTCGACGTCCAGCTGATGGGTGGCGCTGCCCTGCACCTGGGCAACATCGCCGAAATGAAAACCGGTGAAGGCAAGACCCTGGTGGCGACCGCTCCCGCCTACCTGAACGCCCTCACCGGCAAAGGTGTCCATGTCGTCACGGTCAATGACTACCTTGCCGAATACCAGTCCGAGCTCATGGGCCGGGTTTACCGTTTCCTCGGCCTGACCAGCGGTGTCATCCTCGCAAACCAGGATTCGGCCGTTCGGCGCCAGCAATACGCCGCCGACATCACGTACGGCACCAACAACGAGTTCGGTTTCGACTATCTGCGCGACAACATGGCCTGGGACCGGACCGAACTCGTCCAGCGCGGCCACAACTTCGCCATTGTCGACGAAGTTGACTCCATCCTTATCGATGAAGCCCGCACGCCGCTGATCATCTCCGGACCGGCGCAGGGGGACACCAACCGCTGGTACAGCGAATTCGCCAAAGTGGTCCTGCGGCTGGAGCCGGAGAAGGACTACGAGGTGGACGAGAAGAAGCGCACCGTGGGCGTCCTGGAGAGCGGGATCGAAAAGGTTGAGGACTACCTCGGCATCTCCAACCTCTACGAGTCCGCAAACACCCCCCTGATCGGATTCCTCAATAACGCCATCAAGGCCAAGGAACTCTTCAAGCGGGACAAGGACTACGTCATCCTGGACGGCGAGGTCCTGATTGTCGATGAGCACACCGGCCGCATCCTGGCCGGACGGCGCTACAACGAAGGCATGCACCAGGCGATCGAGGCCAAGGAAGGCGTCGAGATCAAAGCGGAAAACCAGACCCTGGCTACCGTGACCCTGCAGAACTACTTCCGTATGTACAGCAAGCTTTCGGGCATGACGGGTACCGCCGAGACTGAGGCGGCCGAGTTCATGAGCACCTACAAGCTGGGCGTGGTGGCCATCCCCACCAACCGTGACATGCAGCGGATCGACCAGCCGGACCTTGTCTTCAAGAACGAAGTTGTGAAGTTCGACGCCGTGGTGCGGGACATCGCCGAACGGCATGAAAAAGGCCAGCCCGTCCTCGTGGGCACCACCAGCGTGGAGAAGAGCGAATACCTCTCCAAACTGCTCGCCAAGGAAGGCATCCGCCACGAGGTCCTGAACGCCAAGAACCATGCCCGGGAAGCTGCCATCGTGGCGCAGGCCGGCCGGAAGGGCGCTGTCACCGTGGCCACGAACATGGCCGGCCGCGGCACCGACATCATGCTGGGCGGCAACGCCGAATTCACGGCCGTCGCCGAACTGGCCAAGCGCGGGCTGGACCCGGAAGAGAACTCCGACGAATACGAAGCCGCGTGGCCGGCCGCCCTCGAGGCAGCCAAGCAGTCGGTGAAGGATGAACACGAGGAAGTCCTGGACCTCGGGGGTCTTTACGTCCTGGGCACCGAGCGCCACGAGTCCCGCCGCATCGATAACCAGCTCCGCGGCCGCTCCGGCCGCCAGGGTGACCCCGGCGAGTCAAGGTTTTACCTCTCCCTGACCGATGACCTTATGCGGCTTTTCAACTCCGGAGCGGCGGAAAGGCTGATGAACAGCTCCGTCCCGGACGACGTGGCGCTGGAATCAAAACTCGTATCCCGGGCCATTGCCTCCGCCCAGGGACAGGTGGAGGGCCGCAACGCCGAGCAGCGCAAGAATGTGCTGAAGTACGACGACGTCCTCAACCGCCAGCGCGAAGCCATCTACAGTGACCGGCGCCGCATCCTGGAGGGCGATGACCTGCACGAAAAGGTGCAGTTCTTCGTGGAGGACACCATTACTGCCCTTATCGACGCGGCCACCGCGGAAGGGAACGGCGATGACTGGGACTTCCACCAGCTTTGGACGAACCTTAAGACGCTTTACCCGGTCAGCGTTACAGCCGAAGACGTTATCGAAGAGGCGGGAGGCAAATCCAGGGTCACTGTGGAGTTGCTGAAGGAAGAGATCCTCTCCGATGCCCGCCTGCAGTACCAGGCCCGTGAGGACGCAATTGGTTCCGAGAGCATGCGGGAGCTTGAGCGCCGCGTGGTCCTTTCCGTCATTGGACGTAAGTGGCAGGAACATCTTTACGAGATGGATTACCTCAAGGAGGGCATCGGGCTGCGCGCCATGGCCCAACGCGATCCCTTGGTGGAGTACCAGCGCGAAGGTTTCGCCATGTTCCAGAGCATGATGGAAGCGATCCGGGAGGAAAGCGTCGGATTCCTCTTCAACCTTGAGGTGGAAGTAACTCCCGCCCAGGACGTAGTGGTGCCGGATGCTGCAGGCGGCCACACCGAGCACGTGGACCCACAGGTTCACGCCGCCGGTCTTGAGGCGCCCGAGAAACCCGCGCAACTGCAGTACACGGCTCCCAGCGAGAGTGGCGAAACCCAGACCCGCGTGGAGACGCGGGCCGGGGGCGGACGCTCAGGCAACCCGGCCAAGGCAGCTGCCCAGGATGCCGCCAAACGCCCGGCGAAGAAAAAGAAGCGCTAGGACTGCAGCCGGAGGCTGCCGCTCCGTGGCGGGCAAAAGACAGGCAGGGACGGACGCGTCCCTGCCTGTCTTTTGCCCTCTTGTCGGTACTTTTCGTCCCTTCGGCTGCCCCCGCCATCTTCCGCGGGTCAGCCGATGACGAGTTCGACTACCCGCCACACCTGCTTAGTGCGCTCGAGCCGGAGCGCAACGGCACGGGCGCGCACGTCATCCACCACTACGGCACTTGCCTCGTAAATCCCTTCGGCCACTTCGCACACCCGCACGGAGCGCACTGTCGAATTGCGGTGGAGCCTGACCAACGCAGGATTGCCTGTCCTGGTGATTTCCCGCCTTATCAATGCGGCGCGGTGCTGCAGCGATGCCAAGCACTGTGGGTCGAGGCGCCGTGCGAGCTGGTGGGCGGGACGTATCCCCACCAGGACCTCCATGGAGGCCTGGACCGTGCCCCGCGCTATCGCCCGCACCTCAGTGACCTCACTTACCGGCCTCAGCGACGGATGCCGGGCGGGGGACTGCCCTGCCGGCTTCGCCGGAGATGTCCCCGTCCCTGCGGTGCCCCTTCTGCCGTCTTGAGTGGTGTTGGCCGGCCCCGGAACGGTACGGACAGGTGTAACTGCGGTCATTGTTTCCCCCTGGGTTGATTGGTAGATGGATGGCCTGGATCGAGACCGGCTATGAACCTTCGGGCGCCTGAAGAACTTGGCCGGGAAGCAGGACATCCGGGCTACCGCCGATCAGCGCGCGGTTCGCGGCGTACCATCGCGGCCATTCCAGTGCGATATCCACGTCCGAGGCCTCTGGTCCGAGGTAGCAGGCCACGATGTCCCACAGAGTGTCGCCGGCCAACACAGTCACAAACTGCGCCTTGCCTCCCGTGCCAGTCGCGGGAAGGCTTCTGCTTTCAGGTCCCGCCAACAGTCCCTGCTCCACCAACGGAGGAGCAGGCTGCCAACCGGGATCGACTGCGGATATGGACAATTGGCCGCCCAGCTTCATCACCGGCCCTGCGGCTGCAGGGCTTGTTAACGCTTCCTGGGTCGGCTCCGACGGTGTTGGTACTGCAGCAGCGGTCAGGTTGTCGTCCACTGTGGGGGACGGCGTGACTGGGGCCGGTGGAGAGGTGACGGAAGCTGGGAGCGATTGCGCATGCGTTGGCATCCACTGCGGCCCTGGTGCCGTGGCCGAGGCATTCGCCGCCACGCCTGTCACCAGCTGGATAGAGAGTGCAGCAACTACAGCCCGCTGCATGAATGCGGGAGAGAACCTGCGCGCAGCCGCCGCGGCCTGCCGCCGTCCCAGGTGATCGAGCACAACAGCTGCTCCTGCACCGAGGACCGAAACCGTCCACCAAAGGAGGATGCCGATGCCGGCGGCCGCGGCTGCCGCTGCGAGGAGGACATCCGCTGACGTGTCCTGGTGACGGGCAGCGGAGTCCTGCCATTGAGCGAGCAGGCCGGCTCCGAGTGTGCACAGCACAAGGCCGAGCATCAGAAGGGCCAGCGCCATCGCGATATCAGGTCCTTTTCCTGCCGTCGAACGCGCCACGTCTTCTCCTTTGATGCAATTTAATACCGTTTGATGTTGATAGCAGCATTTTGGTTCGAACCAGGAGGATTTGTCCATACGTTGGACTGAAAAAGTCTTGGCGCGTTGACGTGCAGGGCAAGCCGCCCTACGCTGGCCGGATGCGCTGGGATGCTCTCTTTCATGACATGGAAGGCCAGTTCGCGGAGGCCGACCGGCTGGCGCTCGACAGCGAAATCAACGAGCGGGCCAGGGCAGAGATGGTGGGTCTGTCGCTCGAAGACAGGCTGCGTGCGGCTGTCGGTTTCCGGATCGCCGTCCATCTCCTCTGTGGAGAGTCGGCTCACGGGGAACTTACGCATGCGGGCGCTGATGCGCTGGTCCTTGACGAGGGGCCGCACCAAGTGCTTATTCCCTACGCTGCCGCCGCGCGGTATGTGGGCCTCGGCAGATATACCCTTCAGGAAGATTCTCGGGTGCGCCGTGCCATTGGGCTGGCCCACTCGCTGAGGTGCCTCGCCCGGGACAGGGCAGAGATCTCAGTCACAACAGCGGGAAGCGGGGGGCCGGTGCGTCTGGCCGGTGTCATAGACCGTGTGGGGAAGGACTATATTGACCTCGCATCGGTGATTCCAGGGGAAGACCGCCGGAGGAACAGCGTGAGCCAGGTTTCGGCGATTCCTTTCGCCGCCCTGGCCATGATTAGGTCCCGCTCCAGCTGATAGCTCTTGAAGGCCGCGGGTATCGTGCCTTGTAAGCCGGTCCCGCTAACCGGACTTGGAACGCGATTGCTGAATCATGCGGCTGGCCTCGGCATAGCGCTCCTCGATGTACTGCTCGAGCATTTTCTCCTCAACGCGCCATTGCCCCCTGCCACCCACCTGGATGGCTTTCAGCTCGCCGCTGCGTACCAAGGCGTACGCCGCAGGGGAGTTGATCTGGAGTTGCTCAGCGACGTCCGCGAGCGTGAGAAACCTTGGCATGAACCCATTTTGCCATCAAGTGGCAGACTTTGCGGCTGTTATCCACAGTTTGGCGGCATTTTGGAAAATGACTTTTGTTCCAGGTGCCTTGCGGTGAGAATGAGGAGTCCGGCCAGACCGGACTGGTCCGGCGTACCCAGGGGGAGAACGGTATGGTTCCTGATTCAAGAGCCACTGCACCACGGCTGAGGCGGCCATCGTGGAAGGACCCGCGGCTGTTGGTGGGCGTTCTCCTGGTCCTGGTGTCCATTGCCGGCGTCATCTCGCTGGTCAACAACGCAGACCGGACCACGGAGGTCTACGCGGCACGCGACGGTATTGCTGTGGGCGAACGACTGACGCCAGAGAACGTGGTCCGCGCCAAGGTCCGGCTCGGCGACACGGAACAGCATTACATCACCGTGGAGTCGGGCCTTCCCCAGGACGTCGTCGCCATGCAGAGGATTGGAAAGGACCAGCTGGTTCCAAGGGCAAGCCTCGGTGCGGCCGACCGGCTGGACCGGAAGCCCGTTGCCCTGAGTGTTGAGCAGACGTTGCCGTCCCAGGCAGTGGCCGGCGCCCGGGTGGATGTCTGGGTGGCGCAGCCGGACGCCAGGAACGGCTTCAGTGAGCCGAAGCTCATCCTCCCCGGAGCTGAGATCGCAGAGATCACCACCGGGTCCACGGCGCTCGGCTCGTCGAAAACTACCGTTCTGATGGTCCTGGTGGAGGACAAGCAGATGCCGGCGTTGCTCGGCGCCCAGGCAAATGAGGCCAAAATATCGGTTGTCTGGAATCCGGGCGGCGGCCGGTGAGTATTCCCGTCGTTACCGTAGGTCAAAGCCGTGAGGATCTGGTGGGCGGTCTTGAAAGGCTGCATGGCCCGGTCACGGTCGTCAGAAGATGCAACGAGCTTCCCGAACTTTTGGCAGCCTGCCAGAGCGGACTTGCACGGGCTGCAGTGGTAGCGGAGGGAACCGAGGCGTTGACTGCTTCCCTGGTGGACCGGCTCGGAGCTGTTGGCGTGGCAATCATCGCACTGACAGATAACGCAGAGGAAGCCGAAAGGCTTCGCAAGATCGGTGTCGCGTCGGCGCTGACGGGTGTCGCCTCCACGGAACTTTCGGACCGGATTTCCGACGCCGTCGCGCAGCTGGCCGGTTCGGTCCGTCCGGCCATTCGCAGCACGCCTGCTGACACCGGCGTTGCGCTGGTATGCGAGACCGTCGAACCACAACCCGACCCGGAGGGGCAGGGGACCGGAAGGCTCATCGCCGTCTGGGGGCCCGCGGGGTCCCCGGGAAGGACCACGGTTGCCGTGAACATCGCCGGGGAATTGGCGGCTGACGGCAGCGACGTCCTGCTGGTAGATGCCGACACCTACGGCGCAAGCGTAGCGGCGGTGCTGGGTCTGCTTGACGAGTCAGCGGGGCTCGCCCAGGCGTGCCGGCTCGCTGACCAGGGCCAGCTGGATGCGGATGCACTCCGAAGGGTGGCAGCCACCGTAGCCACAGCATCCGGCACATTCCGGGTCCTGACCGGAATTACCCGGGCTGACCGGTGGACCGAGCTCCGCGCTGCGGCTCTGGCGATTGTCCTTGAGCGGGCCCGGCAGATTGCCGACGTTGTGGTGGTGGACACAGGCTTCTGCCTGGAAGCGGATGAGGAACTCAGCTTTGACACGATGGCGCCGCGGCGAAATGCCGCCACCCTGCGTCCGTTGGAGCTTGCCGACACGGTCTACGCCGTGGGTGCGGCAGACCCCGTGGGTGTACCCAGGATGGTCCGTGCTCTCGCCGAGCTGGAGGCTGCCGTCCCGCAGGCGTCCCCCATTGTGGTCATGAACAAGGTGCGTTCCTCTTCGGTTGGTCGGGCACCTGAGCGCCAACTGCGGGACGCCTGGGAAAGGTACGGGCCGGCTTTTGGGCTCAAATCGTTTCTGCCCCATGACCCCAGTGCCGCCGACGCCGCCCTCTTGGCAGGGTCTCTGCTGTTGGAAGCCGCCCCCGAGTCGGTGCTGCGGCACGCCATCCGCGCGCTCGTATGTGCACCCGCCCAGCGAAAACGCAAATCCTCTGTATTTTCTTCCACACCACGGCGGAGATCAAACGGATAGGCTCGCCATAAGAGCTGCAATGGTGCGGCGGATAACTCATATGGAGGCGTTGTCGAATGTCGTCTGGATCCAGCGTGGAGGACCAGCCCCTGTCAATTGAAGGCCTCGAGGGCTTCATGGGGGACTACTACCAGCACCTGGCCGAGGAGGATGCCCGAAGCTACCCTCGGGATGTCCTCGAGGCCCGCGCGCTGGAGCACCGCCGTCTGGCGTCTCTCCGGCAGCCGGGACAGGCGAAGGTCTCGATCGTTGATGAAGAGGACAGCAGCGTCATTTTCGTCGTGACTGACGACATGCCGTTCCTTGTCGACTCGGTGAACGCCGAGCTTGTCCGGCAGCACGCGGCAATCAAGCTTGTGGTCCACCCCCTTTTCGTGGCCGCCCGGAACCGGGAAACCGGTGAACTGGTCAAGGTCAACAGGGTTCCGGCGCACCTGGGGATCTCCAGTGGGGACACAGCCGCGATGCCCAGCCTTTCCCACCTGATTGCGCAGGGCGAAAACGCCTCGCACATGGAGTCTTGGATCGCCGTCGAGATCCAGCGCGTCCCGGATGAGACCAAGGCATCACTGCTCGAAGGTTTGACCCGCGTGCTCCACGACGTCCGCGCCGCGGTGGAGGACTGGCCCAAGATGCGCCAAAAAGCGCTGGAGATCGCCGAAAGCCTGGACCGGGTGGCCAATTCCGGGCAGATTGCGGAACTGCGGCAGGCCAAGGACCTTCTCCGGTGGCTCGACGAGGGGAACTTTACATTCCTTGGTTACCGTGAATACGACCTGCTCAACGTGGATGGCGAGGACGTCCTGGAACTCCGTGAGGACAGTGGCCTGGGGCTTCTCCGCGCCGCCGCCGACTCCCCGCACATCCAGCATCTCACCGATACGGGCCGCAAAAAGGCCCGGGAAAAGCGTGCGCTGGTCATCACCAAGGCCAATTCACGGTCCACAGTCCACCGCTCGGCCTACCTGGACTACATCGGCATCAAAAGCTTTGACGCCGCAGGCAACGTCAACGGTGAACGCCGCTTTATCGGACTGTTCGCCACCAGTGCCTATGCGGGTTCCGTGCGGGACATTCCCATTGTCCGCGAGAAAGTGGACGCCGTGCTGCAGAACGCGGGCTTCCCGCCGGACTCGCACTCCGGCAAGGACCTGCTGGGAATTTTGGAGACCTACCCCCGTGATGAGCTGTTCCAGATCGAGGTTCCCGACCTCGCCGCAACCGCGCTTGGGATCCAGAAGCTGCAGGAACGGCGGCGTACCCGGCTGTTCCTGAGGCCCGACATCTATGGACGGTTCATGTCGGCCGTGGTCTACCTGCCCAGGGACCGCTATACCACGAACGTCCGGCTCCGCATTGAGCAGGAACTGAGGGAAACGTTCCAGGCGGTCTCGATCGACTACGAAGCGAGGATGACGGAATCAGCGCTCGCGCGCCTGTTTTTCCGCATTCGCCTGCCAAAAGATGCCGACGTCAGCCACGTCAACACCGATGAGCTGGAGAAGCGGCTGGTCCGGGCGGCCAGGTCCTGGAGTGAAGGTATCGCCGAAGTCCTTCGCGAGGGACGGGACCCTGCTGAAGCCAAGCAACTGGCTGCCATCTGGGCCGAGGCCTTCCCGGCCAGCTACCGCGTGGACTACGAAGTAGAGGACGCGCTCGAAGACATTGCCCGTTTTGAAAAGTACGGTGCCGCCGACGAACGGGACAGCGGGGCGATACAGGACCGGCCCGGTGTCCACGTGTACCTTCCTGAAGGTGCAGGCGCCACCCTTGAGGAGGACGCCCGGGTCAAGCTCTACATGCTGGAACCCAAGAGCCTGAGCCAGATCCTGCCCTATTTCCACAATCTCGGCCTTGAGGTCCTGGATGAGCGTCCTTTCGAGATCGAAACAGCGGACCGCCGCGACTTCTTCCTTTACGACCTCGGCCTGAAATACCCGGCCGGAGTTGACCCGGTATCAACCGGTGGGCTACTTGCTGATTCGTTTGGCGCAGCCGTCACGGGAGCCGCGGAGTCGGACAGTTTCGACAGGCTGGTGCTGCGTGAGGGCCTGCACTGGCGGCAGATAACAGTGCTCCGGGCCTACGCCCGGTACATGCGGCAGATGGGCAACAGCAGCTCTTTCGGCTTCATGGCGGACACGCTGCTGGCCAACCCGGACGTCACCAGGGGGCTTAGCGCACTATTCGCTGCCCGCTTTGACCCATCCGTCAGAGACGAGGAACGAGCCGAAGCTCAGGCGTCCGTGAGGGAGAAGCTGGCGGCTTCGATCGAGAAGGTTGCAACGCTCGACGCCGACCGCGTGCTGCGCACCTTCGCCAACCTCATTGAGGCCACCCTCCGCACCAACTTCTACCAGGACAAGCCCCACCTGAGCTTCAAGCTGGATCCGGCGCAGATCGAAGGGCTGCCGTTCCCGCGGCCCATGTTCGAAATCTGGGTTTACTCCCCGCGGGTGGAAGGCGTGCACCTGCGGTTCGGCAAGGTGGCCCGGGGGGGCCTCCGCTGGTCCGACCGGCGGGAGGATTTCCGCACCGAGGTCCTCGGCCTGGTGAAGGCACAGACAGTGAAGAATGCGGTCATCGTGCCCACCGGCGCCAAGGGCGGATTCTTCGCCAAACAGCTTCCGGATCCCTCGACGGACCGCGCTGCCTGGATGGCGGAAGGCGTCGAAAGCTACAAGACCTTCATCCGGGGGTTGCTGGACCTCACCGACAATCTGCTCACGGAAGGCGACCGCGAACGGCTCGTGCCGCCGTCGAACGTTGTCAGGCACGACGACGACGATTCCTACCTTGTGGTTGCGGCGGATAAGGGCACGGCTACTTTCTCGGACATCGCAAACGGCCTTTCTGCTGAGTACGGGTTCTGGCTGGGCGATGCCTTCGCATCCGGCGGTTCAGTCGGCTACGACCACAAGGCCATGGGCATCACCGCCCGGGGTGCCTGGGAATCAGTGAAGCGGCACTTTAGTGAACTCGACCTGGATACCCAGACCGAGCCTTTCACCGTGGTCGGCGTGGGAGACATGTCCGGGGACGTGTTCGGCAACGGGATGCTTTTGTCCCGGCATATCCGCCTGCTGGCGGCATTCGACCACAGGCACATCTTCCTCGACCCCAATCCGGATGAGGAATCTTCGTTCGCGGAGCGGCAGAGGCTCTTTAACCTCCCCAGATCTTCCTGGGACGACTATGACAAGTCCCTTATCAGCGAGGGCGGCGGCGTGTTCGCCCGGCAGTCGAAGTCCATCCCGGTTTCCACCCAGGTGCGGGCCGCGCTTGGGCTCCCGGCGGCCACCACAGAGCTCAGCCCACCGGAGCTGCTGCGTGCCATCCTGCTGGCCCCTGCAGATTTGCTCTACAACGGCGGGATCGGAACTTATGTGAAGGCCGGCTCCGAATCGAACGCATCGGTCGGTGACAAAGCCAACGATGCGATCCGGGTCAATGGCCGGGACCTGCGGGTCAAGGTGGTGGGCGAAGGCGGAAACCTGGGCATGACGCAGCGCGGCCGCATCGAAGCAGCGCTGCAGGGTGTCATCCTCAACAGCGATGCGATCGACAACTCGGCCGGCGTGGACTGCTCTGACCACGAAGTCAACATCAAGATCTTCGTTGACCGCATGGTGGCTGCAGGGAAGCTGCCGGCGGGGGAGCGTGCCGACTTCCTCGCCTCCATGACGGACGAAGTGGCCAGGCTGGTCCTGGAGGACAACATCGACCAGAACATCCTGCTCCTGAACGACCGCACGCGGGTGGCGGAGTGGAGCCCCAGCTACGAGCGGCTCATGGACTGGCTCGAAAAGAGCGCCGACCTGAAGCGGGACCTTGAAGCGCTGCCCACCACGGAGACCTTGCGGGAACGCCTCCAGCAGGGGCAGGGCCTGACGTCCCCGGAGCTGTCGGTGCTGGCCGCCTACGCCAAGATCGAACTGGCCTCGGCCCTGCGGGACAGCGATCTCGCGGACGACCCCTGGTTCCGGGGGACCCTCCGTGCGTACTTCCCGCACCAACTGCGCCAACGCTTCGACGCGGAACTGGACACCCACCCGCTGCGCCGCGAGATCATCGCCACGGTGGTTGCCAATGACATGATCAACCTCGGCGGCATCACTTTCGCATTCCGGGTCATGGAGGAGACATCGGCCAGCGAAGTGGCCGTCGCAAAGGCCTTTGTGGCGCTGCGCGAGGTGTACGAGCTGGATTCGATGGTGGCGGAGCTCAACAGCCTGCCGGCTTCGTTCCCCACGGAACACTGGAGCACCGTCCACCTGGATATCCGCCGACTCCTCGACCGCGCCGTCCGGTGGCTGCTCAGCCAGGAAAGCGTTTCGCGGCCCATTGCCGACGTCATCGCGGAGTTCAAGCCGCTGATGGACCCGATGCGCGCCCGGTTGCTGGACTACTTGCGCGGGGACGACCGGGAACGGGTGGCAGCATGGCTGGCGAAGGGCCGTGAATGGGAACTTCCCGAAAACCTGGCCCTGCGTTGGGCGGAGCTCTTCGAGAGCTTCGTGCTCCTGGACATCGCCAGGATCGCCCGGTCCCGGGAGGACCGGGTGGAGGACATCGCCGCCGTTTACTACACCGTCTTCAACCGGTTCCACGCGGACTCGCTGCTGGAGCGGATCAGCAGCCTGCCCAGGCAGGACCGGTGGCAGGCCCTGGCGCGGGCTGCCCTGCGGGATGATCTGTATTCCACGGTGTCCGACATGACGACCGCGGTGCTGGACGCCACGCCTGGAGGCGGGGAACCAGAGGCGCGGCTTAAGGACTGGGAGGCGCAGAACGCCGAGCAGTTGGGCAGGGCCAAGAGCATGTTCGACGAGGTGAACGCGCTCGAGGCCGACGACATGGCCTCACTGTCGGTAGCATTGAGGCTCTTGAGGTCAATCGTCCGACGCTAGCAAGACGGCGTCGCAAATGGAGGTGCAGTGGCAATCTTTACGGACCCCATCAGGGAACATGCTGATTTCGGGCCGGGCGATGCCGAATGGCTGCACCTCCTGGTGGGGGACTGGCAGATGGTCGCGGACCTGGCGTTTGCCGACCTGGCGCTTTGGTTCCCCCACCCCGAGCTTGGGTACATTGCCCTGGCGCATGTGCGCCCTTCCACCACCCACACTGCGTTCCACAGTGACTTCGTGGGCGAGGGGATCCGTTCGGATCTTCAGCCGCTGGTGGACAAGGCGTGGAACAGCAAGACCATCGAGCGCTCCAGCGAGACGAACTGGAACAGTGAAATGGCGCTCCGTGTGGAGGCCGTCCCCATGGTGCGCAACGGGCGGACCCTGGCGGTGGTCACCACCCACATGGATTTGTCCAGTTCGCGGATGCCCTCACGGCTGGAGCTGACCTACCGCCAGTGTGCCTACGACCTCCTGCGGATGGGCACACTGGGGCTGTGGCCGGACTTTGCCTCGCCCACGGGTTCGCGCCGTGGCGCTCCCCGCGTGGGGGACGGGCTGATCAGGCTCGACGCCGACGGCGTGGTGCAGTACGCCAGTCCCAACGGTGTTTCAGCCTTCCGCCGGTTGGGGGACGGTGAATCGCTGGAAGGACGCTCCCTCGCCGAAGTCACCGCCGGCCTGCTGAAGGACCGCCGCATGGTCGATGAAACCCTGCCGCTGGTGGTCACGGGCCGCATGCCGTGGCGCAGCGAGATCGAGTCACGAGGGGTCAGCCTGTCGCTGCGGGCCATTCCGCTCCGGGATGAGCAGCAACGGTTCGGCGCACTCGTGCTGTGCCGCGACGTCTCTGAACTGCGCCGGCGTGAGATGGAGCTGGTCACCAAGGACGCCACTATCCGGGAGATCCACCACCGGGTCAAAAACAACCTGCAGACGGTCGCAGCTCTTTTGCGGATGCAGTCCCGGCGCATGGTGAGCGATGAGGCAAAGCAGGGCCTGGAGCAGGCGATGCGCCGTGTCGCCACCATTGCACTCGTCCACGAGACGTTGTCACAGGGACTGACGCAAAGCGTGGATTTCGACGAACTGATCGGACGGCAGTTCCGTCTGTCAGCTGAGGTGGCATCCCCCTCCCAGCAGGTCCGAACGGAGCGTTCCGGCACCTTCGGTGAGCTTCCCAGTGACCTTGCCACTCCTCTCGCGTTGGTCATCAACGAGTTGGTGACCAACGCCGTTGAGCACGGCCTGGAGGGCAGGGCAGGAACAGTGTGGCTGGTTGCCGACCGGTCGGACGGGGACGACGGCGAAGAGCTGACAGTTACCATCGCCGACGACGGCGTGGGACTTCCGGAGACACCGCACGTCGAGGGGCTGGGGCTTCAGATCGTGAGGACATTGGTGACAAGCGAACTGGGCGGGACCATCAGCTGGCAGCGCCGCGAGGGCGGTGGCACCGAAGTAAAAATCCGGCTCAGCCTCGCACGCAAATAAACCGGCAGCCCCTGGCAACTACTGGCAAAACGACTGAGGCCCCGGGACAATCCAGATCTGGATTATCCCGGGGCCTCAGTCGTTAAGCTATTGCCGTCGATGCAGCCGCCCTGCCCGCCTAGGTGTCCTAGGAGGCGCGGCGTGCGCGGGCTGCACGACGCTTGAGGGCGCGGCGTTCGTCTTCGCTCATGCCGCCCCAGACGCCGGCGTCCTGGCCTGACTCGAGTGCCCACTGAAGGCAGGTGTCCACGACAGGGCACCGGCGGCAGACGCTCTTGGCTTCCTCGATCTGCAGGAGGGCAGGTCCTGTATTTCCGACTGGAAAGAACAGTTCCGGGTCCTTGTCGAGGCACGCTGCGCGGTTACGCCAATCCATGCTGATCAGTTGCTCCATTTCTGGGAAGTGCCTTTGTGAAATTATTCACTAGTGGCTACAAAGGAAAAGGGCCCTCTGGGCCCCCTTGGTCATCTGCATCAAGCCTGTCATGTTAACGCTGTGTAAACAAGGGGTAGGAACGCACGATATCCTTCGAAACCTGAGCGATGCATCACAGTCGCGGCTCCGGCCCTCACCAGTGTCCGACTATGTCCGGTATGGTGCGAGTGTGTCAAGACCCCCCATAGACCCAGCAGCCGCCTCCCCGTCTCCCGAAGACCCCCGCGGCGGCCGCGCTCGTCGGGACGATGGAAGGCCTGGGCCTATCCCGGGCGGGGCGAAGGTAGTTGCCTTTGTTGCAGTTGCGGAGGCAACGGCCCTGCTGGCCGCGGCCGGCTGGTATGCCTACGAGTTGCTTAGCGGAAGTCCGGTCCTTTCTTTCTGGGGCGCCGTCTTCACGCTGGGTCTGCTCCTGGCTTTCTCCGCCTGGTTGTTTGCGGTTGGCGTCTTCCTCTACCGCGGTTACAGATGGACCAGGGCGGCCGCGCTCGTGGCCCAGTTGTTCGCGCTGACCATCGGAGTGCCCGCCTTGAGCAGTGGCCGTCTTCTGCCCGGAATCGCCATGGTGGTTCCCGCGGTTATCGCCATCATCCTGCTGTTTTCCACCAAGGTGATCAACTACGCGTCCCGCACGGGCAGCCCTCCACCGGCCCTCTGACCTGCTTCCCCTGAGCTGAACCGGGCGAGCGCCAAAACCCGCGGAAACGGCATCAACCGTCCGCTCCGGCCCATGCCACCTGGACGGGGCAGGAACGGCCACCGGAGATTAACACGCCACGTCCGGGCGGGGGATTTGGCTCAGTTTCAAACCGGATCCCAAACAGGTCGCCGTCCGCGGTTGAACGCGGCGCCAACAAGAGGCCGGCGCCTGCCAGACGGGCATCCATGATGAGCGGAACGCGCTGGAGAAGCACCGGGCTGTACGCGGCGGAAACCACCACGGAACACCCCAGGGCATTTAGCCGCTCCAGGTCCCGCAGTGCAGGCGGGGCAAGCAGGTCGACATCGTCAACAAGCAGTATGCCCTCACGGGGACGCGCTCCTGCCTCCGCCTGGATCAGCAGGTGTTTCAGGAAGTCGCCGGCAGCGTCTGTCTGTCCGGCAGGCCCGGACGGTGAGGGGCAGGCATGCCAGACCTTTGTTGGGTTGAGTGCCTTCAACGCGCGCAGCGTATTGCTCCTGCCGCTGCCCGCATTGCCAAGAACAGCAAAGAGTCCACCGCCAGGCATTCGGAAGGATGCCGGAGCGGGCTCATCGCCGGCAACTCCAAAAGTGACATCCCGCTGCCCTCCTCTGGTTGCTCCCTGCCACCATAATGAGCTGTCCCGGCCGGCAGTCTTTTCCGGCCACGGGAGGGAGGACCCGGGTCCTGCCGGTGGCAGGGCGGGGTTGGCCAGCGCCACCACCTCGCGTGCTGCGATCTTTACGGGAAGGGGTTCCACCCGGAAAGGAGGCGATGAGGCAGCACGGTAACCGGTACGGCTTCTGCCGGAAAGCTTCATGGCAGGGCTGCGGTAGAACTGACTGGTGGCAGGACCGCCCCCGGCAACGGGGCCGAAGGCTACCGCCCGCCCCGCAACCGCAGGGACGGCAGGCATCCGGGGCCAGAGGGCACGGCTCTCCTCGCTGGAGCCGGCTGGAAAATAGAAGCGGTTGGGAAGGGTGCCAAAGAACCTGGCAGTCACAAGTTCCCGTTCGCCCGAGAGCAACAGCGTGATCCCGGCCCGGGCGCCGTCACGGACGAGGTCCTGAACCAGATCCTCCGCCCAGGCCAGCGGTCCCGAACGGAAAGCCGACACCCAGGACCCCCAACCGGTGATTGCGAGGATTAGCGGTATGCGACCGGAGGCGGGGCTGGCCAGCCGCTCCCCAAGTTCACGGACAAGCCGCTCCAGGATTCGTACCCCCCGGCGGAGGTCGTGCAGTCCGGCGTGGGCGCCCGTTCCGGGTGCCCCCGCAAGCGGCAGAAGGCTCCCCGGGGCATCCAGGAAATAGAAATGCGCTTCGGCGGCGCCGTTTATTACTTGGTGCACCGTTAATTCCAAAGCAGCTTCGGCCCCGGAGGCAGCACTGCCGATGAACGCTGCATGGCCGTGATGGGCAGGCCCCCACGCCAGGGGTTCCACCTGTTGCATGGCAGGCAGATCCATCAAGCCGAGCCGAACCTGGCCGGCACGCGGTTCCATCTGTACTCCCCGGGATGAGCCGCCGTGAGCCGGCGCTGGGCCTGGACCATCCGAAGCAGGTTCCCCCAGTTCTTCCGGCAAGGGAGGTGCGACGGGTCTTCTCGGGCTTTGCCTCTCTTGTGCAGAGCAGAGGCTCCGCACCATGGTTGCCAGCGGCTCCGCCGCCTGAACGGGAGTAAGCGCAGAAGCTGGACCACCCGTCCGGTCAGTCTCCCTGCAGAGGTAATCAGTTGTCCGGTGCACCGTCACGGCGCTATCTCGGCCCCCAGGGATGGAAGCCAGGGATGCCCCTTGGAATTCCTCGGCCGGCTCGGTGCCGCGGGCAAGAAACGCGCGGCCGGGAGCATCAACACCGATGGCTGCAGCTTCTTTGGAGTGGATGATGTCCACCGACTCCATGTCGGACTGCACACGAAGAGCGATGCTGGATGTGACGTTCGCGCGGATGTCCGCCGTGAGTGCGCCCTGCGGCCTTTGGGTTGCCATCACCAGGTGAATGCCCAGCGAGCGCCCTGTTGCAGCTATCCGCAGCAGTTCGCGGAGCACTTCGGGCGCATCGTCGACCAGCATCCGAAACTCGTCGATGACGATTACCAGATTGGGGAGGACAAACTCCTTGGCCGCCGCTGTAAGGCGGTACGCGGAGATGTCCGGAACACGGGCGGCCGAAAGGCGCATCTCCCGAAGTCGCACCTCAGCGCGAAGGGACGTCAGCGTTCGATCCATATCGGCGGCTGAAAGGTCTGTCTGAACCCCCACGCAATGGACAAGGCCACTTAGTGGGCCCAATCCTGAACCGCCTTTGAAATCGATGAAGAAGAAATTGACCCGCTCCGGCGGATAGCTCAATGCGAGTGCCAGGGTGAGGCTCCGGAGCAATTCCGATTTTCCTGAGCCGGTGGTGCCTGCAACCAGGAGATGGGGTCCGTCTGCCTGAAGATCCAGTAGCTTCGGTCCAGATGCACCCAGGCCCAGGGGTACAACAAGTCCATCGGACAGTTCATTGGCCTCCCACCGTTCAGCGGTGGGGCCAGCTGCTAAGGGCAGGACTTCAGCCAGGCTGCAGGCAGCGGGAACGGAGTTGACCTGCTCCTTGTCTGGAGGGTGGCCGCCGGCCAGGCGCCGGCAGTAAGCGGCGAACACTTCCTCGGGCACCAGGTCGGGTACGAATGCGGTCGCCCCACCGTTGAGCATCACGGCCGGAGTGCCCCCAGATAGATGAACATCGGACGACGGGTCTTTGCCCAGGTCCTGAAGGAAATGGAGGACCTGCCAGCCGTGCCGAACTCCGGCGTCGCGGATTACACCATCCGCCTCCGCTGCAAGGGCTTCCCCCCTGATCAGCAGGACCGCGTGCCCCCAACCTGGAGGACGGCTGCTCTGCACTGCGCAGAGCGCTGCGTCGATAGTCGCAGTGAGCGTTACTCCCGGAAGATAGCGGGCAGTGAGAGGCAGGCTTCCGGGCTTTCCGTGGATGACGACGTGGGTACCTGCGGCCTGCGGATATCCCGCAAGTTGCATGAGAAGGCAACGGAGGACCCCGTCGGTGGCGGCCCGGGAGCCGGACAGTGTGGTGAGAGGGCGGCCCGGGTCGAGCAGGACAGGAAGGTGTCCTGCCGGCGGAATTGCGCTGGGATTGGGTGCCGGTTCAATCCGGATGTTGGGTGCTTGTTCTGCCTCGCCCAGGCGCAGCCAAACGCCGCCGCCCTCGGAGCCCTTGGCTGGCGTCTCTTTCCTTTGGTGTGCTGCCAAGGCCACCATGGACAGGGGAGGGCCGCACCGCCGTCGGCGGGTTTTGTCTTCTTCGACAGCGGCCCGCACCGCTGCAGACAAAGCCCGCCTCTGGCGGTGATTGCCAAGCGCAGGCACTACGAGTGAGACCGCAGAAGCAGCGGAAAAGGCAAGGAACATCCACATTCCTGTGAAAACAGCCAACAGCACCCCAATCGCCAGCGGCAGAACCGCTGTCACAAGGAACACCGCACGGTTTGGCGTGTCGATTCGGCCGGACACCACAATTGGCTCCGCCACGGACCTTCCGGCTTCTGCAAGGACCTGCCCGGGCAGGTCTGAAAACGTCAGTGAAAAGTTGGACTCCCCGCACCTGATCCTCGATGCGGTGGAGACTTCCGCGCTCCGGATCCTTTCACCGTTAACAAACGTGCCATTGGCGCTTTCCAGGTCGATCAACACGATGTCGGTCTCTCCGACAACCAGACGGGCGTGTTCACGGGACAGCTCCGGGTCCGGAATGGCAATCGAAGTGCCGCTGCGACCAATGGTGTAGCTGCCGCGACGCAAGGGTACTGCTGTTCCCGCTGCTGCTCCGCTGTCGATGGTCAGGACCAGATAACTCCCAGAACCCCCACCTGGCTGACGACGCGGCCTCAAAGGCGCAGAACCGCCGTCGACAAGTATTGCCGCCTCCACAAGCGGTGCAACTCCCACGACGAGGCCGCAAAGATCCTTCCCGCCCACGGTGACAGTGCCCGCGCCGAACTTCCGCACCAACTGCTCGTGAATCGCGGAGCCCTCAGTGCCAGGTGGTGCATCGATGGACAGTTCCAAAGGTGGCCCGACACGCGGTGAAGCCGGGCCACCAACCAGCGTGCAATTGAGAGTCATTGGCTGCGGATCCTTCGTGTAGGTACCCACACGCTAGCCAGGGTGCCAGGCTGGCCCCAGTCGCTTCGGGAGCTATGTGGATAAAGCTGCCGGGTGGGGTGCCTGGAAGTTGATGCCCAGGCGCGGATAGGGGCAGGCAGCAAGGTGTGGAATATCGCCTAGATCAGGGAGGCGGCCCATCTGCGGGACTGAAAACGGAGGAAGACTGGAATTAGGTCTGCGTGACCACCCGGCAAGGAGCCTCGGCTGGGGCCCGCTCCGTCTGCGTAGCGCCAGTGACCATCGGCGCGTGGGCCATGGTCGCTGCAGGTGCCGTCGTGACAAGGAACGTGCCTGATTTTGCCCTCGTTGCAGGGGTGCCGGCCCGCCGGATCGGCTGGGTCGGCAAAGCGGGGCGGTCCCTCCAGGAGGAGTGCGGACACTGGGTTTGCCCCGTCCTCGGGGAGGTCTACATCGAAAACGAAGGGAAGCTGCGCGCAGTATGACAGCCGCCTGTGGTGGGGCTCACGCGCGGATGCCGATTCGACTGGTCCTGCAGTCCCTCGGGTAGGCTAGAGCAGCAGACAATGCGCACCATGGCGCTGCCCGCATTCGAACCAGGAGATTTTGTGACCGCTGACCTCGTCATCGTAGGGTCCGGCTTTTTTGGCCTGACAATCGCAGAACAGGCCGCCACCGAGCTCGGCTTGAAGGTCGTCGTCATCGACCGCCGCCACCACATCGGCGGGAACGCGTACAGCGAAAAGGAAGAGCAGACCGGGATTGAAATCCACCGGTACGGCGCCCACCTTTTCCACACGTCGAATGAGCGCGTGTGGGAGTACGTCAACAGGTTCACCACCTTCACCGACTACGTGCACAAGGTCTACGGCGTCCACAAGGGCGAGGTGTACTCCCTGCCCATCAACCTGGCAACCATCAACCAGTTCTTCCGGGCAAACCTCACTCCTGGCCAGGCGAAGGAGCTCATCCAGGAGCAGGCTGGTGAACTGGCCGGCACGGACCCCCAGAACCTGAACGACAAGGGCATCCAGCTCATTGGCCGCCCCCTCTATGAGGCGTTCATCAAGCACTACACGGGCAAGCAGTGGCAAACGGATCCCAAGGACCTGCCGGCGGGCATCATTTCGCGGCTGCCCGTGCGCTACAACTACGACAACCGGTACTTCAACGACAAGTACGAAGGCCTGCCGACCAACGGCTACACGGCGTGGATCGAAAAGATGGCCGAGCACCCCAACATCGAAGTAAGGCTCAATACCGATTTCTTCGATGAGTCCCACGAATACAGCAAGAACAAGGTTGTGGGCAACATCCCCGTGGTCTACACCGGCCCGGTTGACCGGTACTTTGACTACGCCGAGGGTGACCTCTCCTGGCGCACTATCGACTTTGAAGAAGAAGTGCTTGAGGTGGGTGACTTCCAAGGCACCTCCGTAGTGAACTACAACGATGCCGACGTTCCCTACACCCGCGTCATCGAACCCCGCCACTTCCACCCGGAGCGCGATTACCAGACCGAAAAAACGGTGATTATGCGCGAGTTTTCCCGTTTCGCGGAGAAGGGTGACGAACCCTACTACCCGGTCAACACCTCAGCTGACAGGGAGCGCCTCCTCAAGTACCGCGACCTTGCCGCGGCTGAAAAGGACGTCCTGTTCGGTGGCCGGCTGGGCACCTACAAGTACCTTGACATGCACATGGCCATCGGTTCTGCGCTGAGCATGTTTGACAACAAGATCCGGCCGCACTTCGAAAGCGGCGTCAAGCTGGAAAGCGGAGGCGTGGACGCATGACGACACCTGAAGAGTCATCCTCATGGAGCGCTCTTCAG
Source organism: Pseudarthrobacter enclensis (assembly GCF_030811655.1). Taxonomy (GTDB): domain Bacteria; phylum Actinomycetota; class Actinomycetes; order Actinomycetales; family Micrococcaceae; genus Arthrobacter; species Arthrobacter enclensis_A. The sequence goes on from NZ_JAUSRE010000007.1 coordinate 186,450, forward strand.
AGAGTGATCCTCCCGTCCGCCGACCAAACAGACACCATCCCGCTATACGTCGATGCAGGGCCTGCCAGCGGTATTCGTCTGCGGGAAAACGACGAACTCGCCCGCACGCCCAAGTTGCCTGAAGAGAAGCTGCAGATGTTCAGCTCGGGCAGTCGCCCGGCGCGTTTCGAAGATCTGCTTTCGAGGCAGTCCATGCGTGTCCGGTCCGGTGAGCAAATTTCCTTTGGGACGTACTTCAACGCCTTTCCGGCCAGCTATTGGCGGCGTTGGACCTCAGTGCGGGACATCCGCCTCGTGGTCGAGACGTCCGGGACCGGCGCCGTTACCGTCTATAAGTCGAACGCCCGTGGCTCCGTTCAGCGGGTAGATGGGCGGCATGTGGATGGGGACGCAACCTCTGTTTTCGAACTCTCGCTCAAACCCTTTGGCGACGGTGGTTGGTACTGGTTCGATCTTGCGGCAAGTTCCACGGATCTGGTCCTAAAAAGCGGCATGTGGGAGACCTTTGAGGTTCCTCGCGCCAGCGGACAGGTGACGCTGGAAATAACCACCATGAACAAGCCTGATTTCTGCCTGAATAATGCCCGGATCCTGGCGGACAATCCGGAGGCTCTCGCAAACGTCAAGGAAGTCCTGATCGTGGATCAGGGCACCCAGAAGGTGGAGGAGCAGGACGGGTTCGCTGAGGTCGAAAAGTCCTTGGGCGGCAAGCTGCGCATCATCAACCAACCGAACCTCGGCGGTTCAGGCGGTTTCGCCCGGGGCATGTACGAGTCGGTTGAGAACGGCAGCGACTACGTCCTGCTCCTTGACGACGACATCGTCATGGAGCCCGAGAGCATTGGCCGCATGCTGATCTTCGCCGATCGGTGCCGCACCCCCGCCATCATCGGCGGCCATATGTTCGATTTGTACAATCGCAGCGTGCTGCACACCTTTGGTGAGGTCGTGGATCCGTTCCGGATCGTGCCGGCGCAGCCGCACGCGGACATGGAGCTTCGACACGACTTCGGGGTCGCCAATCTCCGGCAGACGGCATGGCTGCACCGCCGGGTGGACGTTGATTACAACGGCTGGTGGATGTGCCTGATCCCCACAAAGGTCATCAAGGAAATCGGTCTCTCGCTGCCGCTCTTCATCAAATGGGATGACGCCGAATACGGCCTGCGCGCCAAGGAAGCAGGATATCCAACCGTCTCCCTTCCTGGCGCTGCCGTGTGGCACGTTTCCTGGGCGGACAAAGACGACATGGTCGGCTGGCAGGCTTACTTCCACGAACGCAACCGGCTGATCACCACCCTGATCCACAGTCCGTACCCTAAGGGCGGCCGCGTTCTGCGTGAATCAGTACAGGCCGACGTGAAGCACCTCGTGTCCATGCAGTACTTCACCCAGCACGGCAGGCTTGAAGCGCTCCAGGACATCTTCAAGGGACCGGCGGAACTCCACAAGGTTTTGGCCTCGAAGCTGCCGGAAATCAACGCGCTGAAAGACCAGTACTCAGACGCCCAGCTCAAGGAAAACGTCGACGATTTCCCGGCGCCCAAGTTGGGCCGGGGCCCTGTAAGCGGAGCCCCTATCGGCATGCCGGCCAAGAAGGACCTGGTGCAGTGGGGGATAAAGACCGTGTCGCGGCAGTTGGTCAAGAACCCCGCACCCGAGAGTGCTGAGCGTCCCCAGGGTTTCCTGGCGCACCGGGACAATCGCTGGTTCAGGCTTGCCCATTACGACAGCGTGATCGTGTCCAATGCTGAGGGTACCGGTGCGTCCTGGTACAAACGGGATCCAAAGAAACTCAAGTCCATGCTGGCTGAAGCCAGCCGGTTGCATTTGCGGCTGTTCCGCGATTGGGACAAGTTGGGTGAGCAGTACCGGGCGGCGGTCCCTGAAATCACATCCCTCGCAGCCTGGAAGAAGACCTTTGGGCTCGATGGCAGGAACGGAAACTAGATGGCCGGGAAAGTTGACGGATTCGTCCGGCCCGGGAGCGGACGCGGCCTGCTCGATGTATACGGTGACCGCTTCCTCCTGAAGTTGCTGGTGCGCAAGGAGATCAAGATCCGCTACCGCGGATCTGTGCTCGGGTTGCTGTGGTCATACGTAAAGCCGCTCATGCAGTTCTTGATCTACTTCATCGCGCTTGGCATCTTCCTTAACCTTGAGCACGGAACGCCCAATTACGCGATCTACCTGTTCGCCGGAATAGTCCTCGTGAATTTCTTCACCGAAGCCCTGTCCAACTCGACGCGGTCCATCGTCGACAACCGGGACCTGATCAGGAAGATCTATCTGCCGAGGGAGCTTTTCCCTGTAGCCACCGTTTGGGTCTCTGCAGCCCACTTCCTGCCACAAATGATCGTTCTGATTGGCGCGTGTCTCCTGGTGGGCTGGGCTCCGTCGGTGCTGCAGCTGGCTGCAGTTGTCCTGATCTTCATCATGGTTTCGGTGCTGGCCACAGGGCTCGGACTGATGTTCGGGGCCGTCAACGTGTACTTCCGCGACTCTGAGAACATCGTCGACATGATCGTCATGGTGGTCACCTGGGCGTCACCGGTGTTGTACGTCTGGTCCATGGTGCAACGCGCAATGGGCCCATGGTACTGGCTCTACCAGCTGAACCCCATGACAACTGCCGTCGAAGTATTCCATTGGGCTTTTTGGGAGCCCACGCTCAAAGCCGACCAGGTTGTTACCGGCACAATTCCGCCCAACCTGTTTACCGTCTGGCTGCCGGTGTCTATGGTCGTGACCCTTGTGGTGCTTTTCCTTGGGCAGTTGACGTTCCGCCGGCTCTCCGTACATTTTGCCCAGGAGCTCTGAAATGACTTCGTTCGGCCCCGTCGCCATCAGTTGTGTTGGCGTCCGAAAACAATTTGTTCTGCGGCATACCCGTTCCCTGAAGGAAGCTTTGGTCTGGCTTGTCAAGGGCCGCAAAGGCGACCTGTCCAAGAAATTCCTGGCACTCAATGACGTGTCCCTTGAAGTTCGCAAAGGTGAAACTGTCGCACTTCTGGGACTCAACGGTTCAGGCAAGTCCACCCTGCTTAAATTGATTTCCGGAGTGCTGCAGCCCGACGGCGGAAGCGTTCGAACACGTGGCAGGGTAGCTGGCCTGATCGAAGTAGGAGCCGGATTCCACCACGACCTCAGCGGCCGGGACAACGTTTACCTCAATGGTGCCATCCTGGGCATGTCGGAAAAGCAAATAGACGACATGTTTGAATCAATTGTCGAATTCTCAGAGATCGGAGAATTCATTGATACCGAGGTCAAGTTCTACTCGTCGGGCATGTACCTGAGGCTGGCCTTCTCCATCGCCGTCCATACCGATCCCGAGGTCTTCCTGATCGACGAGATTCTTGCCGTGGGTGACGAGCCTTTTCAGCGCAAGTGCATCGCCAAGATCAAAGAACTGGCTGAGAAGGGCAAAACGCTCTTTGTGGTGAGCCATGACCTTGATCTGGTGTCGACGATATGTGAACGCGGGGTCCTCCTTGAGCACGGCAAGGTGATCATGGACGGCGAAGTGCACGAGGTGGTCGGCGAACTCCGCGGCCGGAGCCTGGACGCATGACCGCAGGTTGGTGTGGGGGAGCCGCATGTTGACATGGTTACCCGCAGTACCGTCGCTCCTGGTTGCCTTCGCCGTTGTTTTCGTCCCAGGTGTTCTGGTCGGGTTGGGACTACGGCTTCGGGGAATTACGCTCTATGCCCTCGCGCCCCTGTTCACCACCACGGTGGTGGCCGTCGGCCCTGTCCTTTTCCAATTGCTTGGCCTTCGCTGGGACAAGACTGGCTTCATCGTCGCCGCCCTGGTCTTCGCCGCTGCGTCTGCCGTGGTCGGCAGGCTTGCAGGGCGCGCCTCATCTGACTTTCGGGGCGGCTACCCAGGGCGGATACGGACGGACATTATTGGCCTTGCTTTGGGAGCCCTTGTTGCCTCGATCCAATTCATGCGGATGTTTGGACAACCACAACATATTTCGCAAACTGCCGACAATATCTTCCACCTGAACGCCATCCGCTACATAGTGGAGACGGGCTTCGCCTCGTCCCTGCAGTTGGGTGGAATGACGGGAATTCCTTTCTACCCTGCGGCCTGGCACACACTCGGCGCCTTGATTGTTGAATTTGCGGGTGTCTCCGTACCCGTTGCAGTATCTTCGCTATGCATTGTCACGGCGGCAGCCGTCTGGCCCGCAGCCGTGCTCCTGCTCGCAAGACAGGTGTGCCCCCGATCGCCGAGGGTGGGAATCCTCGCCGGGCTGGTCGCCGCGTCCTTCCCCGCACAGCCAATTCTTCTGGCGATGTGGGGGGTCTTGTATCCCAATCTTTACTCGACAGCCTTGTTGCCGCTCGCGCTTGCTTTGGTGGTGAGGATGCTTGGCTTCTCGTCTGACCTTAAGGGAGAATTTGAGGGGCTCGCTCTCCTCTGCCTCATAATCGGTGCTCCAGGTCTGGCACTGGCTCATCCAGGTGCCGTTATGGCCCTGATCGCCATGGGTTGGCCGCTGGTGATCATGGCTCACCGACGGGCCGCGCGCCGCTTTCTTGCAGGGATGCCGGAGAAGCGTGCGAGGACCATCGTCGTCGTCGTTCTCGTCCTGGCCGGCGCGGCTACCGTTGCCTTATGGGGCGCGCTTCGGCCGGAAGCTGTGGACTCCATCGGGCCCCCCGTCCAATCCCTGGCACAGTCTTTAGGGCAAATATTCCTCGCGGCACCCATGGGAGGCGCGGTGGGATTGTTCATAGCGGGCGGCCTTCTCGGCGGTCTTGTTCTCGTAACAAGGGTTGCGCCACTGCGTTGGCTGTTGGCCCTGTTTGTCGTGACAGCTTTCCTGTTCGTCGCCGTTTCGTCTTTTGACCGCGTACCGTTCCGTGAGTACATCACGGGCGTGTGGTACAACGATGCCTTCCGTGTGGCCGCTCTCTTGCCGGTCGTGATGGCACCGATTGTTCTGGTCGGATTCGACTGGTTCCTGGTCCGTGCTGGGAGGGTGGTCGACACTTTCCTGCACAGCGGGCACATCGAACGTCGCTTCGCGCGCCTTGCCGCGCTTGCGCGCCCGATTCAGTCATCCCGCGTGTCTGTTCAGTCCGTCGTTTTGATCGTTTTCGTTTTCCTTTTCGCCGCCGAGGGCCAACTGGGAAACATGAGGGCCGCAGTGTGGGACGCGCAGAACGGATATAACCAGACCAACCAATCGGAGCTCCTGAGTACCGATGAGGAGCATCTGCTCATGCGCGTTGCAGAGCACGTTCCGAAGGATGCGGTCATCGCCGGGAATCCATGGACGGGAGCCTCACTCGTTTACGCCTACACAGGTCGCCGCACCCCTGAACTGCACACGTTGTCGACGGTGAGTGACGACATGAGGATGGTCGACGGAAAGCTGCGTGACGCCCGATGGGATCCACAGGTCTGCCCAGCCGTTGACCGCCTCAAAGTGGGATACGTGCTCGATTTCGGAACAAGGGAGTTCCGCAATTTCAGGCACGAAGCCTATGACGGGCTGCTGGGGCTGGACACGGCCGGTGTTGCGCATGTCATCGACCAAGAAGGCAGCGCCCGTCTACTGAAGCTCGACGTGTGCGGCGGTGCCGCGGTGCCAACGGCCAATAAAGAACAGGGGCAATGAGAAGGTGGAGTGGTTGTCCGCTTTGGTGGCTGCGTTAGCGGCTCTTGCCGTGTTGTTCCTTCCCGGGCTCGTGATGGGCTGGATATGGAAGCTGCGCGGCTTGGGGCTGCTGGTTGCGGCTCCTTTGCTGAGCGTGTCCGTCGTCGCGGTTTCTGCTGTGGTTCTCGCGCTCTGTGGGATCCCGTGGGGCGGCCTGCAATTTTTCGGCTCTGCACTGATTGCCTGCGTCCTCCTGAGCGTTTTGCGGGTTCTCATGCCGCCCGGCTCACTCCGGGTCCAGGGAGATTGGCCGCGATTTTCGGCAGTGGGTATCGGTTTGGGCGCCGCGCTGGTGGGCGGCACTCTACTGGTTTCATGGGGACATCCAGGAGCGTTCTCACAGACCATTGATGACGTTTTTCACTTGAACGCCCTGACATGGATAAAGGAAACACGTTCAGCGTCAAGTCTCACGCTGGGACAACTGAACGGCTCCGCCTTTTACCCCGCTGCATGGCACGGCATCGTCAGTCTCACCATGGCGCTCAGTGGCCAGACGGCGCCGGTTGCCATCTTCGCGGTGTCGGCCGTAGTTGCCATGGCGGTCTGGGTCCCCGGTTGTATCTACCTCTGCCGCCAACTGCTCGGGAAATCCAGTCTCCTCACCGTGGTCTCCGGAGTGGCCTCCGGAGCTTTCGCAGCCTTCCCGCTGCTCCTTCTGGATTTTGGCGTACTGTATCCGAATCATCTGGCCGTTGCCCTCCTGCCAGCGGCCCTCGGCCTTATGGTCCAGCTGTTGCGGGTTTCTGCAGCCCCGGAACTGGTTCCCTCGTCGGCAGCGCTTTTGCTTTGCCTTGGGCTACCGGGCCTTGCTCTCGCCCACCCGAGCGCCCTGCATTCCCTTGTGGCCTTCACGTGGCCGATGTTCCTGGTATTCCTGTGGCGCAGGTGGCAGATGGCCGGGCGGCGCCAGCGAACGTACCTGGTTGTTGCTGCCGCAGCAGCGTTGGCGTTCACGCTTTTGCTCTGGAAATTTGTTCGGCCGGATCCTTCCTCCTACTGGAACCCCGTCGAAATGCGTGCACAGGCCATTGGGGAGGCCATCATGGTGGCACCGCTTGGGCAGGCTTCCACGCCAATCATCGCGGTGTTCATCTTGCTGGGCCTTTTCTACCTGCTTAGGTCGCCTGAACGGCGCTGGGTGGCAGGCCTGTTCGCGGTTGGGGCATACCTGTTTGTGAACGTGGCGGCAATCGATGCTCTTCCCTTCCGGAGAACAGTTGCCGGCCCTTGGTATGCCGACTCGTACAGGCTGGCAGCCCTGCTTCCCATAGCAGCAATACCTGTAGTGTCGTGGGGCGTGGTCTCCATGACTCACAAACTGCAGCCCTTGCTTGCATGGAAGGGACGGCGCTTCTCCAGTCCACAGGTCGCAGGGTTGCTTGTGCTCGTTTTTCTGATTGGGCAGGCAACAAACGTCGTCCATCAGGTCTACTCGGCCCAAGGCAAGTACTCGCTTTCGGATACGTCCCCCCTCCTGAACCGGGATGAAAAGGAGCTTTTGGACGAGTTGCCTTCCCTCGTTCCTGACGGCGAGGTCCTGGCCGGGAATCCCTGGACGGGGACTGCTCTCGCGTACACATTTGGCCAGCGAAAGACTCTGCAGCTCCATATGTTGTCGGCTACCCCTCCCGATGTGGATCTCGTCAACAAAAAGCTTGACGATGCGCGGTGGGACCCAAGGGTGTGCGGAGCTGTCAACAGACTTGGACTCCGGTACGTGCTCGATTTCGGCAGGGACGAGATCGGCGGGGGAAACCACCCCTACGACGGCCTCTTGGGGCTGGACACAAAGGGCGTTGCGGAAGTGATAAGGCAGCACGGCGGCGCACGCCTGCTGCGGATCACGGCTTGTGCTGCGTCGTAGTCTCTGACCGCCGGTATCTCCCGGCCAGCTTGTGTGGACAGCCCGAAAGAAACCACTCATCAGCCTCTGATGGCGGAGAAGGCGCACTGCTGCACAGCCAGGAACACCGGACCCCCGGAGAAGCTGCTGGAGGCCTGGGGGTGCCCGCGCAACGTGGGCCGGCCACCAGCAGCATCATGGACCCCAAATAACGTGCACAACAAGCTCACGGGGTCTGCCGGTCTCCGAGGTAAGGCCATTGTTGACCCACGGTCGGACTCGCGCCCTGGTCACACCACGCTGGGCGCCGTGACCTTCTGCCGGCTCAGCTGCCGGCGGAGGGCATACGCCTGGTAGGCAAGGACAACGAGTTCCGATACGACGACTGCCCACGCCACAATCCAAGCGTCGAGGAAGTAGGCGGCGCCGAGAATGAGGGGAACTCCTGCTATAGCACCGAGCACTGTGGAACTGGCCAGGGCCTTTGACTGATTCATCGCAACCAGGCATGCCAGGCCGATAATCTGCGTGCAGGCAACGACGGTGAACATGAGGCCAAAAGGGAGCGCCTGGGCCATTGTGAGCCTGAGTTCGCCGTGAGAGAGCATGCCGGCGATGGTGGGTGTGGCGAGTGTTATGACTGCCCCGCCGAGCAGGCCGAACAAGGGGCCAATTATGGCTGCCCGCCGGGCACGGTGGGCGACGGTTACCGGTCCTCCCTCTGGAACCCAGCCCTGAATGACCTGCAGTACCGGAGAGAAGGCCACCAGGCCGAACCTGAAGAGTTTGTCGCCCATGGCGTACAGAGGGGTGGCGGCCGGGGCAAGCGCGGAGACGGCGAGAAGGGGCAAGGTCACGTAGAGACTTGTGGTCCCGGCCGTAATTACGCCATGGCGCTGCGGTGCAAGGCGGGCCATCGCCGGCCTCAGCCCCAAATCGACTCTCGTATTGGCAGGAAGGCCCCGAAGGATTACCGCGCTGGACAGGAACACCCCCACAGCCGTGAGAACGGCCAGGGCGATAAGGAAGTGGGCAAGTTCCCCGGTCACGCTGAGTACAAGGAAGCCAACCATAACCCCCACCATTTGGGGGAGGGCATCGAGCAGGAAGAGCCGGAGCGGACGGGCCTCACCTATGAAATACCATGTCGCCCCAAGGAAAGGCAGCAGATAGGCAACGGATCCAGCAATCACTACGCCGACGCTTGCGGGTGAAATCAAGAGCATCACCACGATCATGATTGGAAGCGTGAAGATGAAGAGATAGGCCCGTGACACGAGTGATTCCAGATACATCGCAGGCCTCGCCTCCCGCGGCATGCTGGCCACAGTGGCCGCACCAGTCGTTCCCCACCCGAAGGCAACGAGAACGCCGAAGAGGATGGCTCCTGTCTGTATGACTGCCAGGCTGCCCCAAGCCGCAGCACTTGTCCGGCCAATGATCAGGGGAACTGTGACCAGACTCACGACAGTCGACGCCCCAACCGTAGCGGCGAAGCTGATCAGGCGGCGAATGTGGGCAGATCCTGCTCTGATGGACACGGGACTCCTGTTCGAGGGGGACCCTTCGATTCTAGGCGACGGGCTGAAGGGGTCCGTCCTATAGACTGCTTGGACTGGCCCCGCACTTAGGAGATGCATTGACGTTTGCGGCCGTTGTCGTTTCATACAACCGAATAAAGCTTTTAGAAAAGTGCCTTGTCGCGCTGGAGTCCCAGAGCGAACCGCTGGACGAGATCATCGTGGTCGAGAACGGTTCAACGGACGGCAGCGCGGACTACGTGCGAAAGAACCATCCAAATGTGACCCTGTTCGAGACGGGCAAGAACCTGGGCGGCGCCGGCGGTTTCGCTTGGGGACTGGACATTGCCATGGCGAAAGGCCATGAGGCTGCCTGGCTGATGGATGACGACGCCGAACCGGAGTTGGATGCCTTCGCGCCACTGAAGGAAGCGTTCCAGGGCATGGAGCCTCGCCCCTCGGTTCTGGCTTCCCTGGTTACGCACGGACGCGACGTCTTCAACACCCGCAACCCTCCGGTCATTACGACAGATGCCAAGCGGCACATGGATGCGAATGCCGCCGGCGGCGTGGCGATCGACACCGCTACCTTTGTTGGCGTGCTGGTCAACCTGGACTTCGCAAGGGAGACCCACCTTCCGTTCGTCGACTTCTTTATCTGGATCGACGACTCTGAATACACGCACAGACTGTCCCGTATGGGGCTCGCAATGACCGTTCCGGCGAGCATGGTCAACCATCCCGTTGCCAAGGGCACGACGGCCGACATGGGGCCGCGCCTTTACTACCACATCCGAAACACCCTGTGGTACGTGCGGGAAAAGGACACTGATCGGAACTCAAAGATCATCAACCTGGGCGGCCTGGCCATTCAGACCCTCGAGCAGGCTGTCAAGGCCGAGAACAAGCTGGGGTGGGTTTCAGCTGCGGCCCGAGGATGGTTCCACGGAGTCTCCCGCCGGCCGCGGCGCATTGCGCCCGGCGGCCTGGTCGCGACCCTGCCGCGGGAGGGCCGCCAGGCTCTGGGGATCAACGCGCTCAAATAGCTGTCGTCCCTGGCGCTGCCAGCGGTGGTGCATCAATGCCAGCTGAGCCCGGATTGCGTTGAACAGGTGGCAGCTGTTCCGCGCGTTCGGGCCAGCAGGCCCATGCTTTTCTGCCTCCTGTGGGCAGCCTTAGGGAGCCGTGAGCTTGTCCTGGACGTCCTGCGGGATTCGTCCTCGACGCCCCCGAAGCCCATCGCGTGTCCCGAGGACAACAGCCTTGAGCAGCGCCATCCGGTTGGGTCCGTATGTCACGCGTATCAGGTGGAAGATGGTTTCAAGTGCCACCCGCTTGAAAATCCAAGCCGGCTGGCCAAGAAGGTATTTGCGGGTCAATTGAATGCTGTTCCGCGCCATGTAGTAGACGCGGAATGGGGCATGGTAATAAACGTTCAGCTCGCGTCCGGCGATCTTTACGCGGAGACCCAGGAACTTCATCGGACGTGCTTGCCCCAGGGTGTGGGAGAGGTCGCAGCCATCGCCCGTGATGAGGCGATAGCCGTGCTGTCGCAGCCGCGCGGTGTATTCCGAATCAACAGCATCGATAAAGAGCGCCTCGTCGAGGAGGCCCACGTGGTCCAGCGCTGTGGCGGAAATAAGTGTGCCGGACTGCATCGGGTCGAAGCCTTCCCCGAATTCGTCCTTCCCGGGAAGCATGTCGATGCGCGTTCCGTTGTGTGTCTCTGGTGTGACCGCACCCACTTTAATCCCAGCGCCCGTGGCGCGTTGCGCAGTCTCCAGCGCGCGCTCGATAAAATGCGGGCCGATCTCGGAGTCCTGATCGAGCGTTAGCAGCCACGCCGGATCCCAAGCGGCCCGCGCATGCTGTATTCCAGCGTTAAGGGCGGCGCCGATGCCTTTGTTCTCGCCGAGCCTTATGACCTGGGCAACGTCCGCCAATTGTTCAAAGGTGCGGGCATCGGGTGAGGGTGAGCCGTCGTCGACAACCACCACGTTGTCCACTTGGCGCTGTAGCCTCCGGACCCGCTCGACGACTTCAGCTGGAGGGTTGAAAAGTGACAGTACGGCGACGACGGAGTCCTGCTGCGGCAATGGTGTTCCTTCCAGGAGCCTTGATCTCGGGCTGTTCGTTCCAGTCTATCGGCGGATGCGAACGCGCTCGGTCCGGTAGCATGGTCAGGCGCCGTCTGGCGCAACAACGATGGTGGGAGGATCTCTCTATGGCCGTAGTCGACGTCATGCTGCCCTATTACGGGGACGTGGGACTTATGAAGAAGGCTGCCAACAGCGTCATGGCTCAACATTTCCATGATTGGCGCCTGCGGGTCTTCGATGACGGCTACCCGAGCAAGGAGCCCGAAGAGTTTTTTGCCGGCATTGATGATCCGAGGGTTTCGTACCAAAAGAATGCTGAGAATTTGGGAGCCAACGGAAACTACCGCAAGGCCCTCTCGCAGGCGGAGGCTCCTATTGTGGTCATCATGGGTGCCGACGACATTATGCTGCCCAACTATCTCGACGTCGTTGTTCGCTCCTTTGAGGCCCACCCGGAAGCTGCAATCGTGCAGCCGGGTGTCCAGGTGATCGACGAGAACGGCATCGCGGTTAATCCGCTCGTGGATCGTGTCAAGAAGGCGTGCGCACCCCAGACATCAGCGCCGCTGGTGCTCGCCAACGAGGACCTGGCTGCAAGTCTCCTGCGTGCGAACTGGACCTACTTCCCGTCGCTTGCATGGCGTGCGGAGGTTGTGCAGGGGATCGGGTTCACAGAGGGACTGGATGTCGTGCAGGACCTGGCCATGCTCCTCGATGTCGCGGACCGAGGCGGTGCTATGGTCGTGGATCCCGAGCTCGCTTTCCTGTACCGTCGACATTCCGCATCCGACTCCTCGGTCCGTGCCCTTGACGGGCGCCGGTTTGAAGAGGAACGGCGATTCTTCCAGGACCAGGCGGAACGGTTTAAAGCCCGCGGCTGGACGAAGGCCGCACGTGCCGCGACCACCCACCTTATGAGCAGGCTCAACGCTGCCTCCCTCGTGGGCAAGGGCCTTGCGGCCGGCAACAGCGCGGCGGTGCAGAAGCTTCTCAAGCACGTGGTGGCCTAAGCTTCCAGCAACTCAGCATGTAGAGGGGCGGCGCCGGGAAGGCGCCGCCCCTCTGCATTTTTTCGTTGTTATCGACCTGAAAGGCAATGGGGGTCGCAGGTCCAGAGCTGTTGCCGACGCCGGTAGCTCCGCGACCACCCTGATGGTCGCTGCGAATACGTCAAGCAGCGCCAAGCGCTAAGCGGGCCGAGGACCTTTGCGCCGCTTCACTGCCTCAACAAAGGCCTTGCTGAGCATCCAGCGTGATTTCAGAATGGTTGGGATGCCTCTGAAGGTTTTGGGTGTTGTGTTATTTGCGTGAAGCCGCCGGCTGAGGGTTTCGAGTTCGAGGTGGGCCATGGTTCCTCTGACGTTGGCGAGCATAGCGAGCCACTGGTCGTGAGTTTCGTAGAGGAACGGGGGAAAGGGGAGGCTGCTTTGGATGAAGGTCCGGCGGAAGGCCATGGCGCAACCGTAGTAGGGAATGATGCCGATCCAGAGCCGGATAAGGTTCCGGACCCTGTGACCACCGGTGCCCTGTTTGAGGCGCAGCTGCTCAAGCTTCCGCGGCGTGCCTTGGAAGTAGCTGAAATTTGAGGCGACGGCCTCTGCGCCATCAAGTGCCCGGACAAGGGCGTCCACCCGTCCGGGCAGCCAGAGGTCGTCCTGGTCGGAGAGCATGACAATCTCTCCGGTGCTGAGTCCGAGTGCCTTTTCGAAGTTGCGGACATACCCGAGATTGGATGCGTTGAAGTGGACTTTCACCCTGGGGTCGCGCATGTTGGTGAGCCATTCGCGGGTGCCGTCTGTAGAACCATCGTCGACAATGATCACTTCGTCGTGCTCGGTCAGCTGCGCGAGGATGGAATCGAGCTGCTCGTGGATGTGCTGTGCGCCGTTATAAGCCGCCATGCAGACGGATACGACCGGTCGTGTGGGCATGCATATTCTCCGGCGGGTTGGGTGTGGGGCGTCCCCCATCATAGCAATGGGCAGGTATGTGGTCGTGCCCGATTGAACGTGGGCGGCTCTGTGCCGATAGCCTGAAGACATGAAGATTATGGTTACCGGCGGGGCTGGCTTTATTGGCTCCCACACTGTCTTGCAGTTACTTGAGCACGGGCACGAGGTCATGGTTTACGACAACTTGCGCAACGCCAGCCCGGTGTCGCTTGAACGGGTTGAAGAGCTTGCCGGCGTGCCCGTGGAGACGCGTTGGGCCGATCTTCTGGACACAAATGCACTCGAAGCAGCGGTGGGGGAGTTCCAGCCGGACGCGGTGATCCATTTCGCTGGATTGAAGGCCGTGGGGGAGTCAGCCCAAATCCCCTATGAGTACTACATGAACAATGTAGTGGGCACACTGAACCTGCTAGCGGCCCTCAAAAAGCATGGTGTCACCCGCCTCGTGTTCAGTTCGTCGGCCACCGTCTACGACCCCCAGAATCCGCTTCCCTTGCTCGAGGGGATGCGGCGCAACGCCACAAACCCGTATGGCCGCACCAAGCAGCAGATCGAAGAGATTCTGGAGGACGTGGCAGCAGCGGACCCCACGTTGCGGGTCGCTGTCCTGCGCTACTTTAATCCCGCCGGCGCGCATGATTCAGGCCGTATCGGTGAAGACCCGGTGGGCACGCCAAACAATTTGCTGCCTTTTGTGGCGCAGGTCGCGGTAGGTATGCGCCCCCTGGTGCGGGTATTCGGCGACGACTACGACACCCCGGATGGAACTGGGGTTAGGGACTATATCCACGTGGTGGATCTTGCCGCCGGGCACCTGGCCGCGCTGCAGTACCTGGAAAGCAATTCAGGCCTGTTCACATGGAACCTAGGCACGGGGCGGGGGACGTCCGTGCTGGAGGTCATTGATGCTTTTGCCAAAGTCACGGGCCGCCCGGTGCCCTTTGAAATCGTGGACCGCCGGCCCGGTGATGTCGCTGTTAGCCTCGCCGACCCGTCCAAAGCGCTGCGCGAGTTGGGGTGGAAGGCTGAACGGTCCTTCGAAGCCATGTGTGCGGACCATTGGCGGTGGCAGGAATCCAATCCCTCCGGCTACACGGCGCTGTCGTCCCAGCCAATCTGACGGACGGAAGCTTCTTCGAGCCCCTGGGCAGGTAGATCGAGGGCCTGCAGGCCGGCTGGCGTTTGCGTGATGCTCCCGGCCGGCCGGCTGCCGTCCTACCCGTGCCTTGGAGCTGCACCATTGGTGGAAGACGAAAAGAACCGCAATTACGCCGAAGGGCCTGAGCCGGTCTAAACCGTGCTCAGGCCCTTGGCGCCTGGCGTTGCAGCTGACGCGTGTCAGCCTTCCAGGAACGTTCCGACGGTGGGACGGCCAAATGCCGCACCCCTGCCGGTGGAATTCCGTGTCAGCGTTCAGACCCGGATGCTGCGGTGGGCTGCTGTTTGACTGGAGCCTGCAGGCGTGGACGGTCGTCTTCCAGCCACGGGCGGGGGGCCTCGTCAAGGGCCATTCGCCTCGCCAGGAGCGTCAGCGCGAACTCTGACTGCCGGAACCGCTGGTACGTCGTTGACATGAAGACGAAGAAACAGAAGATTAGGGCATAAAGGACCAGGTCTGTGCCACGCCCGATGCCCAGGAACTGCGCCACGCGAGTCAGCAGGTCGGGGAGGAAGATAGAGATTGCGGCGGCGAAGGCAAAAACCATCAGCAGCAACCGCCGGATCGCCAGGTGCCGCGTATTCGACCCACCGCGCATCAGGGCCAGCGACACAAAGATTACTGCGATGACCAGAACAAGCTGGACTATGAAGATCAAGGGTTGGCCCTCCTATTTGAAGAACAGGTCGGCAACGATGTTCACCGAATTGAGCAGGGACTGGCCTTTGGCCTTCGAATAGTCCGTATAGATGATGTGCACCGGGTGTTCCACGTACCTCACCTTGAAGGCCGCCAACTGGTGGACCAGTTCCGACGCATGCGCCATGCGGTTCTGTCTAAGCTGAATGCGGCTGGCAACATCCCTGCCCAGGACACGCAGCCCGTTGTGGGCATCGGTCAGGTCCAGTCCTGTGGACAACTTCATCTGCAGTGCAGCGACCTTCAGTACAAGCCGCTTCATGGCCGTCAGTTTCGTCCTGGAATCCAGGAACCTCGAACCGAGCACCACATCCAGCGATTCCGTTCGCAAGCGCTCCACCATGGCCACGGCGTCTTCCACGCGGTGCTGCCCATCGGCGTCAAAGGTAACGATGGAGTCGGTCTGGGGGTCCTGCAGCGCGTACTCAATCCCGGTCTGCAGCGACGCACCCTGGCCAAGGTTTACAGGATGCTCTACCACAACCGCGCCCGCGTTGCGGGCTACAACTACAGAACCATCACGGCTGCCGTCGTCAACACACACTACGTTTGGAAAGGTCCCCAGCAGGCCTTCGATGACCTTGCCAACAACGGTTGCCTCGTTGTACATCGGAATGACAACCCACGTCTTACTCACCGCACTATCCTCTCACACAACCACGAACACCCCGACGCGCAGCAATCACCGAACACTCGATGACATGAGCGGCAGCTCGCGAAGACGCTGGAGCTGATCCACGGGAGAGAATCCTGCTGACTTGATCCTTGAAAGGTCGAGGACGCTGTTGAGCGGACGGGGCGCCGCAGCTTTGCCTGCAAAGTACTCCTCGGTGCTCACGCCGGTTATGGCATCCGGCGAAGCGCCGCACGATTCGTACACCAGGGCGGCGATGGCCGCCCAGGACAACGGCTCGCCGTCGTTGGAAAGGTTGTAGGTGCCGTACTCCGCGTCAGTGTCCAGCAGGTGCTTAATGCCTGCAGCAATGTCCGCGGTGAAACTCAGGCGGCCGATTTGGTCGTTTACGACGGAAGGTTTGATGCCCCTTCCGGCAAGTGCGGCCATTGTCCGGACGAAGTTATTGCCGTCTCCGATTACCCAGCTGGTGCGAACTATGTAGTGCCGGGGCACCAGGCTCACGGCAGCGTCGCCGGCTGCCTTCGTTTGGCCATACACCCCGAGCGGGCAGACCGGATCATCCTCCACGTACGCGGATGACTTTGTGCCGTCGAAGACGTAGTCCGAGGAGACATGGACCAGGGTCAGGTTGTTTTCGATGGCGATGCGGGCCAGGTTGGCCACGCCCTTAACGTTCACATTCCAGGCGGCTTCCCGGCCTTCCGCGGTTTCCGCGTTGTCCACGGCCGTGTACGCGGCAGCGTTGATGATTGTGGAGTAGTTCTTCCAGTTCAGGCCTGAGCCGGAGTCAGGCGAGGCCAGATCAAATTCGTTCCGGCCTGCGAATTCCACCGATGGATCGCCATCGTAGGCGTCCTGCAGTGCCTTGCCGAGCTGACCGTTTGCGCCCAGCACGAGGGTTTTCTTAGCCTGCATCGGCGCAACGTCCTGAAGGCGGGGATGCGCTTTATCCTTGTCGGAAAGTTCGGCCTGCCCAAGGGGCACAGGCCACGGAATGGACACCGTCTCGTCGGCAAGGTTCAGGAAAGTGTACTGGCCCTGCGCGTCAGCTGACCAATGGTCATTGACGAGATACGTATAGGCGGTGTTGTCTTCGAGGGTCTGGAAAGCGTTGCCGACGCCCCGGGGGATGAAGATGGCCTGGCTGGCATCGAGTTCGGCGGTGAAAACCGCACCGAACGACGGCCCTTCCCTGAGGTCCACCCAAGCGCCAAAGATCCGGCCGGTGGCTACCGAAATGAATTTGTCCCATGGCTCGGCGTGGATGCCGCGTGTGGTGCCTGCTTTCTCGTTGAACGAGATGTTGTTCTGAACTGGACGGAAGTCCGGCAGCCCAAGGGCCACCATCTTTTCCCGCTGCCAGTTTTCCTTGAACCACCCCCGGTTGTCACCGTGCACCGGCAGGTCGTAAAGGACAACGCCTGGTATTGGTGTTTCGTGGGCAACCAGCTTTTTTGAAAACTCAATAGACATGTCTTACTGGCCCTGTTCCTTGTACTTGGCTTCGGTGAGGGCTTTCTGGGGTCGCCACCAGTCTTCGTTGTCTCGGTACCAGGCGATTGTGGCCTCAATGCCGGCGTCAAAGTTGGAGAATTGCGGTTCCCAACCGAGCTCCGTGCGGAGCTTGGTGGAATCGATGGCGTACCGGAGGTCGTGGCCGGGCCGGTCCACGACATGGTCATAGGCATCCGGTGACTGGCCCATGTGCTTGAGGATCAGCTCGACTACATCTTTGTTATTCTTCTCACCGTCGGCGCCGATGAGGTACGTCTCACCGATTTTGCCTTTGGCGATGATGGCCAGCACGGCAGACGAGTGGTCGTTGGCGTGAATCCAGTCACGAACGTTCTCGCCCTTGCCGTAAAGCTTCGGCCGGATACCATCGATGATGTTGGTGATCTGCCGTGGAATGAACTTCTCCACGTGCTGGTACGGGCCGTAATTGTTGGAACAGTTGCTGATCGTCGCCTGCAGGCCGAAGGAACGCACCCAGGCGCGGACCAGCAGGTCCGAGCCAGCCTTGGTTGAAGAATATGGGCTGGACGGGTTGTACGGCGTTTGCTCCGTGAATCGTTCAGGATCATCCAACTCAAGGTCGCCGTAGACTTCGTCGGTTGAGATGTGGTGGAACCGCTTGTCGTGCTTCCGGGCAGCCTCGATCAGCGTGTAGGTCCCGATGATGTTTGTATCAAGGAAGGGGCGGGGGTCATGCAGGGAGTTGTCATTGTGCGATTCGGCTGCATAGTGCACCACGACGTCGGTCTCGGCAACCAGCTGATCCACGAGGGCAGCATCGGCGATATCGCCATGAACGAACGTAAAACGTTCCTCGGGCAGACCCTTGAGCGATTCCAGGTTGCCGGCGTACGTCAACTTGTCCAGAACGGTGACCTGCTGGTCGGTGTTTTCAAGAACGTAGTGGACGAAATTGGAACCAATGAAGCCGGCGCCGCCGGTGACGAGGAGTCGTTGCATGATTCAAGATCGTAGCCGATAGGCTTTGAACATTGTTTGAATGAAGGGACGTCCGACTTGAACTTGCCGGCTGGCCAGCTGCGTCCACCGCGGCTTGTCGATGCTCCCGGAACGCCCCGTCTGCCGTGGACGTTTCGCCGGACTCTCGCTGTATCGAGGAACGGATTCCGGGCCTTCGCCGCAGCTGCTCTGGGTGCTGCAGCCCTCACGCTCGTGGCTTGGATCAGGCTTCCAGGCTTGACCAGGGAAACCCTCTGGGCCGAGGACGGCGGCATCTTCCTTCGTCAGGCGATGGACAGCCGGCTCCTGAGCGGCCTTATGGACCCGTACGACGGGTATCTCCATCTTCTTCCGCGGCTTTTGGCTCACCTATCCCTTCGTATGGGTCCGCTCGAAGGATACGCCGAGCGAATTTCGTGGCTATCCTGCGCATGCGTCGGGCTTGTCGGTGTGGCTGTCTTCTTCCTTAGCCGGTCACATATTCCGTCGGTCTGGAGCCGGCTGTTACTCGCGGGGATACCCGCACTCCTACCCGTTGCACCTCTTGAGGTCATGGGAAATACAGCCAACCTTCATTGGTACATGCTGTGGCTGACCCCGTGGATTCTCATACATCAATCCCGGCGCCGTTCGTCCAACATCCTGCTTGTACTTGTGTCTTTCGTGGCCGCCACCACTGAGATCCAAACGGTTCTTTTTGTACCTCTTATCTGGTTTGCCGTTCGCACCCGGCGTCAATGGGGCGGGTCGGTCGGCCTGCTCCTGGGTCTTGCCCTGCAATTCATCACCTACGTCAGCTTCCCGCGCTCGGTCTCACAGGACGCAGTGCCGTGGGACCTTGGAAGCGTCATTATCGGGTGGCTTCTGCAGGGAGGTATGTCGAGCGTCGAAAGTTCAGCGTCCAGCGTAGGCGTCGCGTGGACTTACTTCGGCGGAGCTCTGCTCCTGGTCCCCGTAGCGCTGTTATTGGCTCCTGCTGTCGCCGCAGCATTCAATGGGCGCGCAACGCTTGTGGCCGTGCTGGCGTCCGTCGGAGTTTCCGCGGCCCTCTGGTTTGCCGCCCAAGTTTTCAACAACCGCGCATTTATGAATTATTCGTCGTTTACGAACCAGGAGTGGCTGAAGTTCGACTTCCTGCGGTACGCAGTTGCTCCGGCCATGTTTGCACTTGGGGCGCTGGCGCTGGCGTCGGGCCGTTTTCATTGGCGTCGCGAAACGGAGAGGCCTGTAGCCCCGGTGCCCTCCCTGCGCCGCGGAATCACATGGCAAAACAGTTGCGCGACAATACTTGCCACCATTCTGTTCCTCGGATTCTTTCCACCCACCAGTTCCAGGGCAGACGGCCCATCGTGGGGAGAGCAGGTTTTGGCGGGACGATCCGCATGTGCTTCCGACCCGCAGCTCGCCGAAGTGCCGGCATTCGTAGCACCTCGCGGCTGGGAGTACGGGCGAGTAGCGATATCGTGTAACCGATTGCGAACCAACGACAACGAAAGAAGGTGAGCGTGCGAGGAATCATTCTCGCCGGCGGAACGGGATCGAGGCTCCACCCGATCACGCTTGGTGTCAGCAAGCAGCTCGTTCCGGTCTACGACAAGCCGATGATCTACTACCCGCTCTCAACCCTGATCCTCGCGGGCATACGGGACATCCTGATCATTACCACTCCGCACGACGCCGAGCAGTTCCAGCGGCTCCTGGGGGATGGATCACAATTCGGGGTGAGCCTGACGTACATCCAGCAGCCGTCTCCTGACGGGCTGGCGCAGGCCTTCATTCTGGGTGCCGAACATATCGGAAACGAGCCGGTGGCGTTGGTCCTCGGGGACAACATCTTTTACGGTCCGGGTATGGGCACGCAGCTCCGCCGCTTCGAAAATATCGACGGCGGCGCTGTCTTTGGATACTGGGTAGCGGACCCCACGTCGTACGGCGTTGTGGAATTTGGCCCTGATGGGAAGGCGATCTCCCTTGAAGAGAAGCCGGCAAAACCCAAGAGCCACTACGCAGTGCCCGGCCTTTATTTCTACGACAACGATGTGGTCGATATCGCGAAGAACCTCAAGCCCTCGCCGCGCGGCGAACTCGAGATAACCGACGTAAACCGCACCTACCTGGAGCGCGAGAAGTTGCAGGTCGAGATTCTGCCCCGCGGCACCGCTTGGCTGGACACCGGCACCTTCAATGACCTAAACGACGCCTCGAACTTCGTCCGCACCACCGAAAACCGCCAGGGCCTGAAGATCGGTGCTCCGGAGGAAATCGCGTGGAGACTTGGTTTTCTCACTGATGAGGAACTGCGCGAACGTGCCACACCGCTCATCAAGAGTGGTTACGGCCAATACTTGATTGACCTGCTGGAGCACGGCGCGTAAGTATCAATTTTAAACGTCGATGGCGGCCCGCTTGCGGGGCGCCATCGACATTTTCTTTGCTGTTACCTTACTGCCGAGTGATCTTGGCGCCGGCAGTTGCGGTCCAGTCGATCCGACCTCCCTGGAAGAACTGGGTGCAGCTTTGCCCATCAGCAGAGCAGGTTACCGGTCCGGTCGGGTAGCCGAGGGGGCCTCCCTCGAAGCCGCTGGCCTGCCAGGCGCTGCGGATGGGTCCGTTGGGGGAGACCTGGGCTCCTGTGGCGGTGGACCAGATGATGGCTCCGTTTTGGAAGTTCTGGTAGCAGCCGCCGTTTTTCAGTCCGCAGGTTACCGGTCCGGTCGGGTAGCCCAGGGTGCCTCCCTCGAAGCCGCTGGCCTGCCAGGCGCTGCGGACGGGTCCGTTGGGGG
>NZ_JAUSRE010000008.1 GCF_030811655.1 Pseudarthrobacter enclensis
GGAGAGTAGGTCACCGCCGGACACACATTAGGTCGAGGCCCCAACCACACCGGTTGGGGCCTCCCACATTTAACAACCAACCAGCAGACGCGCCACCACCTACGGCCCTGATCCGAGGGACGCGCCATCACTTACCGCCCTGATCCAAGGGACGCCCCACCACCTACCGCCCTGATCCAAACGGCGCCCCACCACCTACCGCCCTGATCCACGGGATGCCCCACCACTTGGGGAGAGGCGGCGGGAGATGATGGGGCGTCCGACGGGAAGCGGCAGAATGTGATGGGGCGTTGTAAAAGGGCTGCCAGATTGTTGAACAATCTGAATTTTTAGGGCATTCTTGGATGAACAGCAATTCGAGACGGAGATCACAATGCCCACCATCGACCTGAACAGTGACGTCGGCGAGTCCTTTGGGAACTGGTCCTTCGGTGATGACGCCGCCATTTTCGAGAGTGTTTCCAGTGCCAACGTAGCCTGCGGCTTCCACGCCGGGGATCCCGTGGGCATCATGGCCACGTGCCAGGCGGCTGTGAAGGCCGGCGTTACCGTCGGCGCCCACCCCGGCTACCGGGACCTGGCAGGCTTCGGCCGCCGGTTTGTGGACATGACGCCCGCGGAACTGACAGCTGACGTCGTCTACCAGATCGGCGCCGTCCAGGCCGTGGCCCTCGCGGCGGGAACCGCCGTCCGCTACGTCAAGCCCCACGGCGCCCTCTACAACACCATCGTGAACCACCCCAAGCAGGCCGGCGCCGTCGTGGCCGCCATCCTCGCCGTGGACCCCACCCTGCCCCTCATGGTCCTTCCCAACTCCGAGATCCAGCGGCAGGCGGATGCCGCGGGGCTCCGCACCGTGGCTGAAGCCTTCGCCGATCGCGCCTACAACCCGGACGGGACGCTGGTCTCCCGCCGCGAACCCGGCGCCGTGCTGCACGAGGTGCGTGACGTCGTCGAACACGTCCTGCGCCTGGCGGGGGACGGCGTGGTCCGCGCCATCGACGGATCGCTGGTGTCCGTCAAAGCGGAAAGCATCTGCCTGCACGGTGACACCCCCGGCGCAGTAGCGATGGCCGCCGCCGTCCGCGCCGCCCTGGTGGACGCCGGCATCCAGATCCAAAGCTTCGCCTAACCATGACCACCACGCAGCAGCAGTCGGCCAACCACGGCCCCCACACGGAACTGACAGGCATCCGTCCTGCAGGAGACCGTGCCATCCTGGTGGAGCTTCCGTCCCTGGACGCCGTCCTCAGCCTCCAGGCCCAGCTCACCGCCCACCCGCAGCCGGGCCAGGTTGATGTCATCGCAGCCGCCACCACCGTCCTCATTACTGCCGATTCAGCCGACTCGGTCCGTGCCCTGACGGCTTATGTGAGCACCCTGGACCTGGAGGCTCCCGCGGACACCGAGAGCGCGCTGGTCACCATCGAGGTGGTGTACGACGGCGAGGACCTGGACGAGGTGGCAGAACTCACCGGCCTGGGCCGGGAGGGAGTGGTGGCCGCCCATACGGGCCAGTTGTGGACCGCGGCCTTTGCCGGCTTCGCCCCGGGCTTCGCCTACCTCACGGGTGAAAACCCCAGCCTGGAGGTCCCGCGGCGGCGTTCACCCCGGACAGCCGTCCCCGCCGGAGCCGTGGCCCTGGGGGGCGCCTACTCGGCGGTCTACCCGCGGCAGTCGCCCGGTGGTTGGCAGCTGATCGGCCGCACCGGCGCGGTCATGTGGGACCTCAGCCGGGAGAACCCCGCGCTGGTCCGCCCCGGGGATACCGTCCGTTTCACTGCCGTCCGCGAACAGGCCACCGTACTGCCCAAGGCCTCCCCCGGCCACAGCACAGGGACGGGCCAGGCCGCCGAGGGCCTTGCCGTCCGCAAACCCGGACTGCAAGCCACCGTGCAGGACCTGGGCCGCCCCGGCTTCGCGTCGCTCGGCGTCAGCAGCGCCGGCGCCATGGACCGCGGGGCACTGCGCCGCGCCAACCGCCTGGTGGGCAATGCTGAAGGAGCCGCAGCCGTCGAACTCCTCTTCGGCGGCCTGGAGCTCGAGGCCCTCTCCGACCAGGTCCTCGCGGTCACCGGAGCGGACGTTCCGCTGGAGATCACGCCTCCGGCGCAGGAAACAGGAAGGGGTACGACGGCGGTGCGGCACCCTGGGTGCGGTGCCCCCTTCGCGCTGCTGGCAGGGGAGAAGCTGACGGTGGGCAACGCCACGGCCGGGCTTCGTTCCTACATCGGGGTCCGCGGCGGGATCGGCGGGTCCGAGGCGCTTGGCAGCCGGTCCACGGACACCATGTCAGGGGTTGGCCCGGAACCGCTCAAGCAAGGCACCATCCTCCCCGTGCTCACCCCGAAGCCGGGAAGCTCCGTGGGCCATCCCGAGGCATCACCCCTCCCGGACCATCCGGGGGCCACCGTGCTGCGCGTGGTCCCCGGACCCCGGCAGGACTGGTTCAGCACCGAAACACTGCAGGACTTCCTGGCCCGGGAATGGACCGTCACACCGCAGTCCAACCGGATCGGATTGCGCCTCAAGGGCCACGCCCTCACCCGCAACCGGGACGGCGAACTGGCCAGCGAAGGAACCGTTCGCGGTGCCGTGCAGGTGCCGCCGGAAGGCCAGCCCGTACTCTTCCTCTCTGACCACCCGGTGACCGGCGGGTATCCGGTGATTGCCGTCGTCGTCCACGCCGACCTGGACAAAGCCGCCCAGCTTCCCCCGGGCGCCTCCGTGCGGTTCGCCGCCGCGGAAACCGCCGCAGCACTGCCAGAAACACTTAAGGAAACCTCCCATGCGTAAAGTCCTCATTGCCAACCGCGGCGAGATTGCCGTCCGCATCGCCCGGGCCTGCGACGATGCAGGCCTGGAAAGCGTTGCCGTCTATGCCGACCCCGACGCCGACGCCCTGCACGTTTCCGCCGCCACCGAGGCCTACTCGCTGGCTGGCTCCAGGCCCCAGGAAACCTACCTGGACATCGACAAGATCCTCGCTGTCGCAGCCAAAAGCGGCGCCGACGCCGTCCACCCCGGCTACGGCTTCCTGTCCGAGAACGCCGGCTTCGCGCAGGCTGTCCTCGACGCCGGCCTGACGTGGATCGGACCCTCCCCGGAAACCATCCGGCTCCTCGGCGACAAGGTCAGCGCCCGCGAGGTGGCCGTCCGTGCCGGGGCTCCGCTGGCCCCGGGCAGCGACGGGCCCGTGGCCAGCGCCGCAGAGGTCCGCGCCTTCGCCGAGCAGGTGGGCCTGCCCGTGGCCATCAAGGCTGCCTTCGGCGGTGGCGGCCGCGGCCTGAAGGTAGTCCGGAACCTCGCCGACATCGAGGAAAGCTTCGACTCCGCCGTCCGCGAATCCCTGGCCGCCTTTGGCCGCAGCGAGTGCTACGTGGAGAAGTTCCTGGACCGGCCCCGGCACGTGGAGGCCCAGGTCATCGCGGACACGCACGGCAACGTGGTGGTGGTGGGCACCCGTGACTGCTCGCTGCAGCGCCGCCACCAGAAACTCGTTGAGGAGGCGCCCGCCCCGTTCCTCAGCCCCGAACAACGCGCGGAAATCCATGCTTCGGCCAAGGCCATCTGCCGTGAAGCCGGATACGTGGGCGCCGGCACCGTGGAGTACCTGCTGGACGGCAGCGGTTTCCTGAGCTTCCTGGAGGTCAACACGCGCCTGCAGGTGGAGCACCCCATCACCGAGGAGACGTCCGGCGTGGACCTGGTGGCCGCCCAGCTGGCCATCGCGGCGGGGGAGAAGCTGCCCATCCTGGAGGACCCGGAACCGCGCGGGCACGCCTTCGAGTTCCGCATCAACGCCGAGGATCCGGGCCGCGGCTTCCTGCCGTCCCCGGGCACTGTGGAGTCCTTCGAGGTGCCCACCGGGCCCGGGATCCGCCTTGACACCGGCGTGCGCGCGGGATCCGTGGTTCCCGGACAGTTCGACTCCCTCCTGGCCAAGCTCGTGGTCACCGGCGCCGACCGGCAGCAGGCCCTGCGCCGTGCCCGCCGCGCCCTGCGCGATTTGCGCATCGGCGGGTTGGCCACCGTTTTGCCGTTCCACCGCGCCGTGGTGGAGGCTCCGGACTTCATTGGCGCGGACGGTCTGGACATCTACACCACCTGGATCGAAAACGAGTTCACCACGGCCCTCGACGCCGACCCCGCGTTCAGCCCCGCCGCGCCGGAGGAACCCCGCCGGACCATCGGGATCGAGGTGGACGGCAAGCGGATGGAGCTGGGACTTCCCAAGGCGCTGCTGGATTCGCTGCTCGACGGCGGCGGCCGGCGCAGTGCAGGCGGCAGGGATGGTGGGGACGGAGCTGACAATCACGCGGAGACCCAGGCGGAGAAGAACGACGGCGACCTGCTGGCCAGCATGGCCGGCACCGTGGTGAAGTGGCTGGCGCAGCCCGGGGCAACGGTCGAGGAGGGCGAAACGGTGCTGGTGCTCGAAGCCATGAAGATGGAGACAGCCGTCGCCGCCCACCGTACGGGGACCCTGGGCGAGCAGTTCGCTGCTGCAGGGGACCCGGTCGCGCCAGGCCAGGTGCTCGCCAATATCGAGTGAGGCCGGGGGCGGATGACAGGGAGTCGGGCCCCGGGCAGGGGCAGTAAACCTTTGGTGCAGTTCCGGGCCGATATCGTGGTGCCATGACGTTTGACGAGGTACTGGCCGATCTGCAGGCCCAGGCCAGGACCACAAAGCACGCCGAAACCGGTCTCTGGGTGGCTGCCCAACTGCGCAGCCGCATCGCGGCCGGCCAGCTCAAGCCCGGCTCCAAGCTCGCGGAGGAAGCCCTGCGCGAGGCCCTTGGCGTGTCCCGCAATACCCTGCGGGAGGCCTTCACCGCTCTCCACGCCGAGCACATCGTCACCCGCATCCCCAACCGGGGCGTGTTCGTGGCGCACCCCACGGCGGACGACATCCGCGAGATCTATCGCGTCCGCCGGTTCCTGGAACCCGCAGCGGTGCTGTGGTCCGGCCAGGCCTCCATGGAGGCGCTGGCGGGCATCATCAAGGCCGCCCGGGCCGCGGCCGCGGCGGGCGACATCCCGGGGATGGCCAGCGCCAACCAGGATTTCCACCGTGCCATCGTGGACCGCGCCGGCAGCGAGCGGCTCAACAGCCTCATGGACCAGGTCCTGGCGGAGATGCGCCTGGTGTTCCACTCCATGGCCGCCAACCCGGCCTTCCACGAGCCCTACGTGGAGGACAACGCCAAGATCGTGGAACTCCTGGAGGAAGGGCAGCTGGCCGCGGCAGCGGACTTCCTGGCCGCCTACCTGGACCGCGCGGAAGCCCAGCTGCTGGACGCCGTCGGCCGCCAGGGCAAACCTCCGGGAAAAAGGGGGTTGCAGGATTGTTGAACAAAAAGCTATGCTTTAGATCACACCGTTGTTCTGCAGCTCACTTAATCCTGCAGCGCCAACGTGACGGGGCTCCCGCCCCTCGGCGCAGCCCCACCCCGTAAAACGAGGCATCCACGCGCCGGCCCCCACTTTCGCAGACCCTCCACGGGTCCCCTGGGAAGGGATAATCATGCTTGTACTCATCGGGGTGCTGCTGGTGATCGTTGGCTTCGCCATCCGCCTGAACCCCCTGATCGTCGTCACCGTCGCCGGCATCGTCACCGCACTGCTCGGCGGCATGAACCCCGCGCAGATCCTGGATGCATTCGGCACCGGCTTCGCCAGCAGCCGCTCGGTCACCATCTTCGTTGCCGTGCTCCCGGTGGTGGGCATCATTGAGTTCTTCGGTCTGCAGGAGCAGGCCAAGATCCTCATCGGCCGGCTCGCCAAGCTCACCGCAGGCCGCGTCCTGATCGGTTACCTGGCCGTCCGCCAGATCACCGCCGCCGTGGGCCTGAACAGCATCGGCGGCCACGCCCAGACGGTCCGCCCGCTGGTGTTCCCCATGGCCGAGGGCGCAGCGCTGCGCCGTTACGGCCACGTGCCGGAGAAGATCAGCGAGAAGATCAAGGGCCACTCGGCCGCTGCGGACAACGTAGGCGTGTTCTTCGGCGAAGACGTGTTCGTGGCCGTCGGCTCCATCCTGCTGATCACCACGTTCGTGGACACCACCTACCACCTGCACCTGGAACCGCTCCAGCTGGCCCTCTGGGCCATCCCCACGGCCATCGCGGCGTTCCTCATCCACGGCTTCCGGCTCCTGCGCCTGGACAAGCAGCTGGACAAGGAATACCGCGAATACGAGCTCACCGCCCAGAAGGAAGCTGCAGGAGAAGCCAAATGATCAACGTTGAAGCCGTCTACTGGCTGATCGGCATTTTGTTCGTCGCCTGGGCGTCACTGATTGCCGCCGACACCAACCACCCCCGCCGCTGGGGCAGCTCCGCCTTCTGGGGCCTGCTGGGCCTGTGTTTCTTCTACAGCAGCTGGGTCCAGGCGGGCACCGCGCCGGGCTGGATCCTGGGCGTGGCTGTCCTCATCCTTGTGGTGCTGGCCTCCACCGGCCTGCTGGGCCACGGGAAGCACCGGTCCTCCACCGGGCCCGAGCGGGAGTCCTACGCCAAGCGGTTCGGAAACAAGCTCTTCATCCCGGCCCTGACCCTGCCGCTGGTCACCGTGATCCTGGTGCTCGCCGCCCCCGTGCTGAACATCGGTGGCACCCCGCTGCTCGATCCCAAGAACACCACGCTGGTAGCCCTGGCCATTGGCGCCGTGGCCGCCGTCGTCGTCGCCCTCCTGATCCTCAAGCCCAAGAACCCGGCGACGCCCATTTTCGAAAGCCGCCGCATCCTCGAGTCCATCGGCTGGGCCGCGCTGCTGCCGCAGATGCTCACCACCCTGGGCATCCTCTTCACCAAGGCCGGCGTGGGCACCGCAGTGGGCAACCTGGCCTCCGGGCTGCTGCCCAAGGGCTCGCTGATCGCGGGTGTGCTGGTCTACTGCATCGGCATGTTCCTCTTCACGGTGCTGATGGGCAACGGCTTCGCCGCCTTCCCCATCATGACCGCGGCCATCGGCTGGCCCGTGCTGGTGCAGACCTTCCACGGCGATCCCGCCATCGTGTTTGCCATCGGCATGCTGGCCGGTTTCTGCGGCACGCTCTGCACCCCCATGGCCGCCAACTTCAACCTGGTGCCGTCCGCGCTGCTGGAAATGAAGAACAAGTACGGCGTCATCACGGCGCAGGTGGGCACGGCCATCCCGCTGCTGGCGGTCAACATCGCACTGATGTACTTCCTGGCCTTCCACTAACCCTTCCCTGCAAAGGAGCAGCATGGACAACGACCTCCGCGCACAGGCGGCCCGGGACTACGCAGCCGTGGTGCTGGGCAACCTTTCCGAGCCCTTCCCGCACTCGGCACACCACACCCAGGTGTCCGCCGACGACAGGCCCACCCCGGAACAGATCCACCCCGCCTTCTACACCTCCTTCGACTGGCACTCCTGCGTGCACATGCACTGGCTGGGGGCCAGCCTGCTGGGTGGCACACCCGGGTCGCCCCTTGGCGGGGCTGCTGGGAAAGGGGCGTCCGACGGCGGCACGGCAGCCTGGGTGGACGCCCCCACCGAGGCGGCGCTCCGGGAAGCGGTGGGCGCCAACCTCACACCGGCCAAGCTGGCGGTGGAGCGGGACTACCTGCTGGCCAACCCGTCCTGGGAGCGGCCCTACGGCTGGGCCTGGCTGATGCGGCTGGCCGCCACGTGTGCCGCCTCCTCCGATGCACAGCTCCGTGAATGGGGCACTGCGCTGGATCCGCTGGTGGACGCCGTGGCGGAGCTCAGCGTGGCGTGGATGGCCAAGGCCCAGTACCCGGTGCGGCACGGGCTGCACACCAACGCCGCGTTCGGCGTCGGCTACATGCTGGATGCCTTCCGGTCACTGGGACGGGCTGATGCTGCCGCGGCGTGCGAGGAAGCAGCCCGCACCTGGTTCGGGAACGACCGCGCCTGGCCGGGTGACTGGGAGCTCAGCGGCCAGGACTTCCTTTCCGCCGGGCTGAGCGAGGCGGACCTGATGCGCCGCGTGCTGTCCGCCGACGAGTTCGCCGACTGGTTCGCCGGGTTCCTGCCGGAGCTTTCCGTGGAGTCGCGGATCCTGCAGCCGGTGAGTGTGACGGATGAGACCGACGGCTACCTGGTGCACCTTCACGGCCTGAACCTGACCCGCGCGGGACAGGTGGCACGGATCATCGCCGCGCTTCGCCAGTCCGCCAAGCCCGAGGCGTCCGCCGCCGCCGCAGTGCTCGGCGAGGCACTGGATCCGCTGCTCAAGGCCGGGCTCCGCGGGCTGGAAAGCGGCGACTTCATGTCAACGCACTGGCTGGCCAGCTTTGCGTGGGACGCGCTGGGATCCGTGACGGCGCTGGACTGACCTTCCAGCAGTGCGCGGCATGAACCAGTCACACTCGGTTTGAACGGACGCGGCGGTGCCCATCTGGGCACCGCCGCGTTAGTCTTTTCCCACCACGCCCGGTGCGTGACCTGGGAGCAGCGGGCAGGGTCGTAATGAGCTGACCGTCCGCCCGCGAGCCCCGAGGAAGCCCATGCGCCAGCACGCCAGCACCTGCCCGTCAGACCCTGCAACGGCAGGGCAAACCGCCACGCTCAAGCCCAGGAGGAAACGGACCAGGCATCCACGGCTCGCCGTGGGGGACAGGGTCCGCTTTGCCGAGGGAACCGTGTCCGGAACGGGGGTGGTGGATGCCGTGACGTCCGACTACTCCGTCATTTGGGTGTGGACGGACGAAGGCCAGGGCCGGCGCATGTTCCTGCAGGGCTACGGAAGCATCGTCACCGCGATGGCTTAGCCTGGACGGCGGAGATCGGGCCGCCGGGGACGGCCGGCGACCAGCCACGCCACTGCGCCCACGACGCTTCCGAGGACGAGGAGCACCAGCCAGGCGTCCCTGCCGAAAGTCCGCATGTCCCGTTCGTCAGTCTGGCTGAAGTCGACCAGGCTGTAACCCCAGAGAGCCAGGCACGGAATCAGCACCAGCCAGGGGAGCCACCATGAGGCAACGGTCGCGTTCGTAGGATCAGTATGCGCCGGTCCTTTATCACTTTTTGGTGAAACAATGGACCTAGGACAAATGCCACGGCGCCGGCCCGGCGACGGCACGTCCGGCCACTCATAGGAGGGGATCCTGATGGACCCCACCACCATCATTGTCATCGTCCTCGTCATCCTGCTGCTCATCGTCGCGAAGATGTCCATCCGGATCGTGCGCCAATATGAGAAGGGCGTGCTGTTCCGGCTTGGCAGGGTCGTCGGTGTCAGGGACCCGGGCCTGACGCTGATCATCCCCGTGATCGATCGGCTCCCGCTGGTTAGCCTGAGGATCGTCACCATGCCCATCCAGTCCCAAGGCATCATCACGCAGGACAACGTCAGCGTGGACGTCTCGGCGGTGGCCTACTACCGCGTGGTGGACGCCGTGAAGTCCGTCATCGCCATCGAAAACGTGGCAGCGGCCATCGACCAGATCGCGCAGACCACCTTGCGCAAGGTCGTCGGACGCCACACGCTGGACCAGACCTTGTCCGAGACCGAACGCATCAACGTGGACATCCGCGAAATCCTCGACGTACTCACCGTCGAATGGGGCGTGGAGGTCACCCTGGTGGAGCTGAAGGACATCCAACTTCCCGAAAGCATGAAGCGTGCCATGGCACGCCAGGCAGAAGCCGAACGGGAAAAGAGAGCGAAGATCATCGCAGCCGAGGGCGAAGCCATCGCGGCCACTGCCCTGGGTGACGCCTCCGACACCATGATGGCCCACCCGCTTGCGCTGCAGCTTCGAAACCTGCAGTCCCTGGTTGAAATCGGCGTCGACAAGAACACTACGGTCGTCTTCCCCGCGCCGCTCATGAGCACCATCGGCGAACTCTCCGCATTCCTGGCCCGTGAAAACCAGGCGGCATCCGCCGGCGGCAAGTCGCCCATCAAGGCGGCCTGAGCCGCGCAGGGAACACACCCAGGCAGGGCCTCAGGGCCTCGTGGCCTCCTCAAGGATTTCCAGCAGGTGCCGGTAGGAGCGGCCGGTCGCCTTGGACATGCCCAGCTCGCAGGTGCGGTTGGTGGAAGCGTAGGCGTCGAACTCCCGCCCGTTGATCTCGCGGGCCTGCCGGTCCGTCGCGGAGTCCGTCAGTTCAGGATGCAGCAGGCCGCGGTCTCCGGCGAAGGCGCAGCAACCCCAGTTCAGGGGCACGAACACATCGTCCGTGACGGCGCCGGCGATTTCCAGCAGTGCCGGGTTGGTTCCCAGCTGGGTGGATGAACACGTGGGGTGGAGGGCGATGGAACCCAACGGCGCAGTAACCGTGAGGCGGCCCAGGATGTGCTGGTGCACGAACTCCACCGAGTCAACAAAACGCAGCCCGGCGTAGCGTTCTCCATCCGCCGCCGCAAGGCGTTTCATGGTGTCCAGGCCTTCGGTGCAGGAAGCGGCATCGCAGACGACGGGCAGTTCGCCGCGGCCGCTGGCCTCGTACAGCCGGTCCAGGACCTTGGCGGTCATGGCCTCGTACCCCTGGGAGAAGCCTTTCGACTTCCACGGGGTCCCGCAGCACAGGCTCTCGATGCCTTCCGGAACGGTGATCCGCACTCCGGCGCGTTCGCAGAGGTCCAGGAACGCCTGGGCCGAACCCTTCCCCTGGCCGGCGGGTCCGTCCGCCGGGCCGAACATGGTGCCGATGCAGGCGGGGAAGAACACTGCGGTGCTGCCTGCTTCCGGGCGTGCGCGCCGCTTGGACCCGCCGCCGGGAAGCACTGTGGTGTACGCGGGCACTGCCTCCGGTCCCAGCAGGGAACGGCCGACGGCGGTCGCGGCCTTGGGCAGCGGAGCCGGCATTGCCTTGGCCACCGTCAGGGCCAGCCCGCCGGCGGCGGTCACGGCGCCCCAGTTTTCGGCGGCTTTATTCCAGCCGGCAGCGGC
The DNA here is from genome assembly GCF_030811655.1 of Pseudarthrobacter enclensis. Lineage (GTDB taxonomy): Bacteria > Actinomycetota > Actinomycetes > Actinomycetales > Micrococcaceae > Arthrobacter > Arthrobacter enclensis_A. The sequence goes on from NZ_JAUSRE010000008.1 coordinate 10,893, forward strand.
GACGGTGTTCGCGTTCTCCTTACGCAGCCTCCGTACCAGGTCTCCGGTGTTGATCAGCACCGGGCAGGCGGTGACGCACATGCCGTCGGCGGCACAGGTCTGCACGCCGTCGTAGTCGTAGTCCTTGCGCAGGCCGGCGGCGAGGGCATGGTCACCGCGCTGCTCCGCGGCAGCGATGTCGCGCCGAAGCACGATGCGTTGGCGGGGTGTCAGCGTGATGTCCTTGCTGGGACAGACCGGTTCGCAGTAGCCGCACTCGACGCAGCGGTCCACCTCCTCCTCGACGGTGGGGGCCACTTTCAGGTTTTCGATATAGGAGAGCGGCCCATCGGCGAGCAGCACGCCCGGATTCAGAAGGTTGGGCGGGTCGATCAGCCGCTTGATCTCCTGCATGACGGCATAGAGTTCGTCGCCGTACTGGCGGCGGACGAAAGGCGCCATGATGCGGCCCGTGCCGTGCTCGGCCTTGAGTGAGCCGCCCGCGCCGAGGACCAGGTCCACCATTTCGTCAGTAAAGGCCTGGTAGCGCAGGAGCTGGGCCGGGTCGTCGAAACGCTCATTGAGCATAAAGTGGACGTTCCCGTCCTTGGCATGGCCGAAGATCACGGATTCCTCGTAGCGGTGCTCGCGGAAGAGCCGCGTCAGCTCGCCACAGGTGCCCGCCAGGGCGGGGACAGGGACCACGATGTCTTCCAGCAGTGCGTTGGTTCCCGAGGGGCGGGCACCGGCCACGGCTGTGTAGAGGCCTTTGCGGACGTGCCAGAGGGCAGCCCGGTCTTTCGGGTCGGATGTCAGTGCGAAGGGCGTGGCCAGGTCCAGCGAGTCGAACAGTGGCTGTGAGGCTGCCCACTTGCCGGACAGCTCTGCGGCGTCGGAGCCCTGGTGTTCCACCAGTAGTGCTGTGTGTCCCTGCACCGGCAGCGTGCGGATCGCAGCCGGGGCGTCGGCGGCACGCTGGGCAACCTTCAATGCGGCCGGGTCCATGAGTTCGATGGTCGCAAGGCCCGTGGAAACGAGGTCCGGCAGGGCCATCGTGGCCGCGTCGAGGCTGTTGAATACCAGCAGCCCGGTGGCGACGGCCGGTTTCACCTCGATGGTCCGGAAGACAGCCTCGGCCACGAAGCCGAGCGTGCCTTCGCTGCCGATCATGAGGTGCATGAGGATGTCCACGGCACGTTCGTAGTCCAGGAAGGAGTTCACGCCGTAGCCCATGGTGTTCTTCATCGAGAACAGTGAACGGATGATGCGGACGGATTCGTCGTTGCCCACCACCCGACGGCGCAGCCTCAGCAGCCCCTCATGAAGTTCCGGCTCCAGCGCGTGCAGCCGCCGGTCGGCGTCGGCATCGGCGGTGTCAATGACGGTACCCGAGGGCAGCACCAGCACCATCGATTCCAGCGTCCGGTAGGTGTTGAACTCGGTGCCGCACGCCATTCCGGAGGAGTTGTTGGCGATGACACCGCCCACGGTGCAGGCGATCTCGCTGGCGGGATCCGGGCCGAGCTTGCGGCCGAAGGCGGCGAGCCGGGCGTTGACGCTGCGTACCGTGGCGCCGGGCTGGACGCGTACCCGTGCGCCGCCGTCGAGCACCTCGATGCCGCGGAAATGCTGGCGGGTGTTGATCAGCAGGCTGTCACTGAGCGCCTGGCCGGAGAGGCTGGTTCCGCCGGACCTGAAGGTGGCGGGAATCCCGAGCTCCCGGCTGCGGCGCAACAGGGCTCCGACGTCGGCGGCATTGCGTGGGGTGGCTACTCCCTGCGGGACCAGGAGGTAGTGCGAAGCGTCGTGGGCCAGGGCATGGCGGTCCAGGTCCCGCGTGCTCACGGTGTCCAGGTCCAGTTGATCGATGGGTGTTCCGGCTCCTGCCGTGGGGGTTCGCATTCGAGGCTCCAAAAATGTCAGGTAACTGTGCCGGGCCGGGGCGCCGTGGCGTCCCCTGCCCGCTGGTAGAACCATTCGATGTGCTCGCGCAGCAGGCGCGCGGCGAGCTCGCCGTCCCGGGACTGGACGGCATCGAAGATTCCGTGGTGTTGGGCGCGGAGGACTTCCAGGACGTCCGGCCAGTCCTCCATCGCGTCCATGGCGCCCTTGACGTAGCCGACGATCGAACCGCTGAGGGACTCCATGATGGTGGCCATTACCTCGTTGCCGGCGAGTGAACTCAGCGCCACATGGAACCTGGCGTCCAGCTCATGGAAGGCTGCCCGGTCCAGTCCCGGGTGGTCCATGGCCTCCAGCAGTTGGGCCGCCTGTTCACGGTCCTCGTCACCGCCTTCACGCGCCGCCCCTGCGCGGGCAGTCCAGGTTTCCAGGAGGATACGGGTTTGGACGATGTCCTCGACCGGCAACCGGTTGCTGGCAACGTGCAGCCGGAGGGCGGACGAAAGCCCCGCGGACGGGTCGGAAACAACAATGGCACCGGACATCGGCCCGGAACCCACCGAACTGCGGACCACCCCCATGGCGTCGAGGATCCGGATGGCTTCGCGCACGGACGCCCGCGATATGCCATAGTTTTCCGCCAGGGTCCGTTCGCCGGGGAGCCGGTCGCCGACTTTGATTTTGCCGGCCCGCAGGTCCGCCTCAATGTCTTTCAGCAGAGCGTCTTGGGTTCGACGGCGGGGGGCTGCTCCGGCTGCGGCGGTTGTCACGGGCGATCCTCAAGGTGGGGGTGCGGGCCCAGGGCCCGCACCCTTGTTTTGCACGGGCGGTTTGGCTAGGGAAGCATCCATCCCAGGACGGGGGTGGACTGCAGGAAGACAATAGTGCACAGCACCACCAGCAACCCCACGCTCCATCCGACTACCTTACGCAGAAGGACCGATTCCTGGCCGTCGAGGTTGACGGCGGTGGCGGCAATGGCGAGGTTTTGCGGACTGATGAGTTTGCCCACCACCCCGCCGGCCGTGTTGCCGGCCACCAGCAGGTTGGGGTCGATGCCTGCGTTCACGCCCGCCGTCTGCTGCAGCTTGGCAAACAGGGCGTTCGCGGAGGTGTCCGAACCGGTCACTGCCGTGCCCAGCCAGCCGAGCACGGGGGAGAGGAACGCGAAGAAGCTGCCGGTCCCGGCCAGCCACACGCCGATCGAGACCGTCTGGCCCGAGTTGTTCATGACGTAGGCAAGGGCAAGCACCGTGATGATGGTCAGGCCGGCCCAGCGCATCTTGAAGATGGTCCGTCCGATTTCGGCCACGGCATCGCTTACCGTCATGTGGAAGCGCCCCCGGTCATCGAAGCGGGCGTAGACGATTGCCACAACCAAACCCGTGATCAGGAGGAGTGTGCCGGGGCTGGACAGCCACTGGAAGACGTAGATGGTGGACGACAGCGGTTTGCCGTCGGCGCCCACCAGGGCGTCGTGGAGGACCGGCCACGGGATCTTGATATCGGTGGCCGCGAGGGCGGCAGGAAGGTCGACGCCGAGCTTCCAGAGTTTTGCGATGCCGAACACCACAATGACGAGGAAGTAGGGAAACAGTGCGAGCCACGTGCGTGCCGGGGTGAGGCCTTCGCCGTCGGCAGCTTCTGCGGTGGCAACACCGCCTGTGCGGGCAGTGTTGCCACCGCCGTGGCTGCCCGCGGCGGCACCGGCGGCACCTGCGGCAGCGGCCTCCGCGGCGACGCCAAGCCGGTCACGTGCTGCCCCGGTGCCCCTGGGCTTCCACAACCGGAAGAACACGACAGCCGCGCCCAGGCCGACCAGCGAGGCCATGATGTCGGTGAGTTCATAGGAGAAGAAGTTGGAGCAGAGGAACTGCGCGGCCGCGAAGGAGAACCCGATGACCAGCGCGGCAGGCCAGCAGTCCTTCAAACCCTTGCGTCCGTCCAGGATGAAGAGCAGGATCAGCGGGACGAAGGTTGCCAGCAGCGGCGCCTGGCGGCCCACCATGGCGCCGATGTCCGTGGCGTGGAGGCCGGTGAGCCCGGCGGCGGTGGTGATCGGGATGGCCATGGCGCCAAACGCGACCGGAGCGGTGTTGGCCACCAGTACGGCGGCAGCCGCCCGGAGCGGCGGAAGGCCCAGGGCCAGCAGCATGGTGGCGGTGATGGCCACCGGTGCGCCGAATCCGGCAAGGGCCTCAAGGAGGCCGCCGAAGCAGAAGGCAATGAGGACACCCTGCAGGCGGACGTCGCCGCCGCCGATCACATCGAAGACGCGGCGAAGGTCCTCGAAGCGGCCGCTGAGCACCGTCACCTGGTAGAGCCAGACGGCCATGACCACGATCCACAGCACGGGGAAGGCGCCGAAAACCCCGCCCTGGGTTGCGGACAGGAGGGCCAGGCCAGCGGGCATCTTGAAGGCCAGGATGCCCACGGCCAGGGCCACCAGCAGGGCAAACGCCCCGGCCACGTGGGCTTTGGTCTTGGCGACGGCGAGCAGGACAAAGAAGGTCAGCAGCGGCAACAGGCCGACGATGGCCGACCAGGCAACGCTGTTCAGCACCGGGTCAGTGCTGGGGGTGAAGTGGTCCACGGAGTTCCTCCACATTGAGGGGCGAGCGGCTTATTTGGTCAGACCACAATGGTCTGACCACGGAAGTGTAGCCCATCTTTCCTCGATTGTGTGAGCCGCTTCACCTTCCCGAATGGGCTTGTGGGTGGTAGCCATCACGTGGTCTACTGTGGTCAGACCATAGAAGCATTCCCAACCCTCCCGGAAGGCCGCCATGAGAATTGCCTTGTTCGCCACCTGCATCGTGGATGCGATGTACCCGGCCACGGCGAAGGCCACGGTCAAGATCCTGGAGCGCCTGGGGCACGAAGTGGTGTTCCCCTCCGGGCAGGCCTGCTGCGGCCAGATGCACGTCAACAGCGGCTACCTCAACGAGGCCGTTCCCGTGGTGGCCAACCACGTGGCAGCCTTCGACACCGCGGACTATGACGTCGCCGTCGCCCCCTCCGGGTCCTGCGTTGCCTCCGTCAAGCACCAGCACCCCATGGTGGCCCGCTCCTGCGGTGACGCGGCGCTGGAAGCCCGCGCGACAGCCGTCGGCGCCAAAACCTATGAACTGTCCGAGTTGCTGGTGGACGTGCTCGGTGTGACCGACGCCGGCGCCCAGCTGGGCTCCTACTTTCCGCACCGGGTCACCTACCACCCCAGCTGCCACGGCATGCGCCTGCTGCGGCTCGGGGACCGGCAGTCCCGCCTCCTGCGGACCGTGCAGGGGATTGACCTTGCCGATCTTCCCGAGGCGGACCAGTGCTGCGGCTTCGGCGGTACGTTCTCCATGAAGAATGCCGATGTTTCCTCGGCCATGCTCCAGGACAAGGCGGCCAACGTCGAGTCCACGGGGGCCGAACTCTGCACCGGCGGCGATGCCTCCTGCCTGATGCACATCGGCGGCGGCCTGTCCCGGCAGGGCAGTTCAACCGCCACCCTCCACCTGGCCGAAATCCTCGCCAGCACCATGGAAGAGCCGGCGTCCGTCACCGGCGAAGTCCGCGTCTCCACCGGAAAGGCCCTCCGATGACCACCTTTTTGGGAATGCCCGCCCTTCCGGCCTACGGCTCGGGCAACCTTTTCGCGGGAGAAACCTTCCCCGCCGCCGCGCACCGCGAACTGGGCAATGCCCAGCTGCGGGCCAACCTTGGCCATGCCACGCACACCATCCGCGACAAACGCCAGGCAGTGGTCTCCGAACTGCCCGACTGGGAGCAGCTGCGCGATGCCGGATCCGCCATCAAGGAGTCCGTGATGGCCACGCTGCCCGAACTGCTGGAGGAGTTCGAAAAGAACTTCACGGCCCGCGGCGGCGTAATCCACTGGGCCCGCGACGCCCGGGAGGCCAACGACATCGTGGCCGAACTGGTCCGCGAAACCGGCGAAACCGAGGTGGTCAAGGTCAAGTCCATGGCCACCCAGGAGATCGGGCTCAACGAGTACCTCGAGGAGCAGGGAATACAGGCCTTCGAAACGGACCTCGCTGAACTCATCGTCCAGCTGGACCATGACAAGCCCAGCCACATCCTGGTCCCTGCCATCCACAAGAACCGCACGGAGATCCGGGACATCTTCCTCCGCGAAATGCCGGACGCCGACCCGGCGCTCACCGACGATCCGCCCGTCCTGGCCATGGCGGCCCGCGAGCACCTGCGCCGCAAGTTCCTCACCGCCAAGGTGGCCGTGTCCGGGGCCAACTTCGCCATTGCCGATTCCGGCACCCTGGCCGTCGTCGAGTCCGAAGGCAACGGGCGCATGTGCCTCACCCTGCCGGAAACTCTGATCACGGTGATGGGCATCGAAAAGCTGCTGCCCACCTGGCAGGACCTGGAAGTGTTCATGCAGCTGCTCCCGAGGTCCTCCACCGGGGAGCGGATGAACCCCTACACCTCGCTGTGGACCGGCGTCATGGAGGGCGACGGTCCACAGAACGTGCACCTGGTGCTCCTGGACAACGGCCGCAGCGCCGCGCTCGCAGACGGGATGGGCCGCTCGGCCCTGCACTGCATCCGCTGCAGCGCCTGCATGAACGTCTGCCCGGTGTACGAGCGCACGGGCGGCCACGCCTACGGCTCCACGTATCCCGGCCCCATCGGCGCGATTCTTTCCCCGCTGCTGACCGGCATCCAGGCGGAGGAAAACAGTTCCCTGCCGTACGCCTCCTCCCTCTGCGGGGCCTGCTATGACGCCTGCCCGGTGAAAATCAACATCCCGGACATCCTGGTGCACCTTCGCAGCGTGGACGTGGACAGCAAGCGCGGGACAAAGAAGCTCCCCAGCCAGATGGATGTGGGCATGAAGGCGGCGTCCTGGGCATTGTCCTCCGGCAAGCGACTGGGCCTGGTGGAGAAGGGCCTGCCGCTCGGCCGCCTGGCCGCCGGGCCCGACCGGAAGATCACCAGGCTTCCCGGCATCGCCGGCGGCTGGACCCAAAGCCGCGACATCCCGGCACCCCCGGCGCAGTCGTTCCGGGACTGGTGGGCCAAGGAACACCGGGACGCCGGCTCGCCTGGACAGCCGGACCCCGGACACTCCCACGAACCGTCACGAGACGATAAGGAAGCCCAGCAATGAGTGCACGCGAAGACATCCTCACGCGGATCCGGACCGCGTTGCAGGACAGCCCCGAGGCGCCGCAGATACCCCGGGAGTACAGGGCAGCGTCCGGGATGGGAACAGACGAACTGATTGAACTGCTGGTGGACCGGCTGGTGGACTACAAGGCGCAGGTGGCCGTGGTGCAGGAAAGTGACGTGCCCGCCCGGATCGCATCGCTCCTGGAAGGCGCGAAGACGTACGTTGTGCCCGAAGGGCTCGACGCCGGCTGGCTGGCCGGGATGGGCGACGACGGCACCGGCAGCTCCCGCCGTCGGACGGATTCTCCGGCGGAACCGCTCAGCGTTGCCGGGCTTGATGGCATCGACGCGGTGGTGACCGGCAGCGCAGTAGCCGTGGCCGAGACGGGAACCATCATCCTGGACGGCAGCGCCAACCAGGGCCGCCGCGCCATCAGCCTGGTCCCGGACCACCACATCTGCGTTGTGAAGGCCGCGGACATCGCCGGCATCCTGCCCGAGGCGCTGCGCAGGATCGACGGGACGCGGCCCATCACCATGATCAGCGGGCCGAGCGCCACCAGCGACATCGAGCTCGAACGCGTGGAGGGCGTCCATGGCCCGCGCAGGCTTGATGTCATCATTGCCCGCTAAAGTCGTGCCATGACCACTGCTGCTCTACGGCCTGTCTACTTCCTGTCGGACAGTACCGGCATCACCGCGGAAACCCTGGGCAACACATTGCTGACGCAGTTCCCGGTGGACAACTTTGACCGCGTCACCATCCCGTTCATCACCACGGCGGAACAGGCCCGGTCCGTGGTGCGGACCATCGACGGCCTCGCCGCCAGCGGGCCCCAGCCCCTCGTCTTCTCCACCGCGGTCAGCAGCGACATCCGGCAGATCCTGGCCGGCTGCAAGGGCGTAATCGTGGATCTGATCGGCACCCATGTGGGCGTCCTGGAGAAGGCGCTGGGAACCCCGGCCAGCGGTGAGCCGGGCCGGGCGCACGGACTGGGGAATGCCGCCCGCTACCAGTCCCGGATGGCCGCCGTGGAGTATGCCATGGAGCACGACGACGGCCAGAGCCTGCGTGCCCTGGAGAAGGCCCAGGTGATCCTGGTGGCGCCGTCACGGTGCGGCAAGACCCCCACCACCATGTACCTGGCGCTCCAGCACGGGATCTTCGCCGCGAACTTCCCCCTCGTGGACGAGGATTTCCAGCGGGACGGGCTGCCCAAGCCGCTGCGGCCTTTCGTGTCGAAGTGTTTCGGTCTGTCCTCCAACCCGCTGCGCCTCAGCCAGATCCGCACCGAGCGCCGGCCCAGCTCGCCGTATGCGTCGCTACGGCAGTGCGGCTTCGAACTGCGCAGCGCCGAGCAGCTGTACGTCTCGCACCGGATCCCGTACCTGAACTCGGCCACCGTCTCCGTGGAGGAAATGGCGGCCACCATCCTGCAGCGGATGAACCTCAAGCACTAGCGCCCTTTCACAAATGTGGCATGGCGCACATCATGTGGAAAGTGCGCCGGGAACCTGCCACTGTTGACAGGAATTTCCTCCGGCTGCCCACTACCGTGGGCAGCCGGTCCACGCCATGCCACCCCACTGCAAAGGAGCAGCAATTATGACCACAGACGTTCTCTGGTTCTCTGAACTTGGACTGAAGGACCTGGACAAGGTGGGCGGCAAGAACGCCTCCCTGGGCGAAATGGTGCAGAACCTCACCTCTGCCGGCGTCCAGGTGCCTGACGGGTTCGCCACCACGGCGGACGCCTACCGCCGGTTCCTGTCCGACTCCGGCCTGGACCAGAAGATCGCGGACCGGCTGGTAGGGCTGGACACCGACGACGTGACCGCGCTGGCCTCCGCAGGCCAGGAAATCCGGGGCCTGGTCCGCGATACCCCCTTCCTGCCGGACTTCGAGGCGCAGGTGCGCGAGGCGTACCAGCAGCTGGTGGACAAGCACGCCGGCTCCGCGGACCTGTCCTGGGCGGTCCGGTCCAGTGCCACGGCTGAGGACCTTCCCGATGCCTCCTTCGCCGGTCAGCAGGAAACTTTCCTGAACGTCCGCGGCATCGACAACATCCTGCAGGCCATCAAGGACGTCTTCGCCTCGCTCTACAACGACCGCGCCATCGCCTACCGTGTGCACCACAAGTTCGAGCATGCCGAGGTGGCACTGTCGGCGGGCATCCAGCGCATGGTGCGTTCCGACGTCGGCGCGTCCGGCGTCATGTTCACCATGGACACCGAATCCGGCTTCCAGGACGCCGTCTTCGTCACTTCCTCCTACGGGCTGGGCGAAGCTGTGGTGCAGGGCGCCGTGAACCCGGACGAGTTCTACGTGTACAAGCCCGCCCTGGAGGCCGGCCGCCCGGCGATCCTCAAGCGGGGCCTGGGCGAGAAGGCCCTGCAGATGACGTACACCGACAGCAGCGAGGTGGGCCGCACCATTGATTTTGTGCCGGTGGAGGAGTCCCAGCGGGCGCGCTTCAGCCTCACGGACGACGACGTGGAGCAGCTTGCGCGGCACGCCATCGCCATTGAGAAGCACTACGGCCGTCCGATGGACATTGAGTGGGGCAAGGACGGGATCGACGGCGGCCTGTACATCCTGCAGGCCCGCCCGGAAACCGTGCAGTCCCGCCGCGCACCCGGCAGCATGAGCCGCTTCCGCCTGGCCGGCACCGGCCCGGTGCTCGTGGAAGGCCGCGCGATCGGCCAGCGCATCGGCGCCGGCAAGGTCCGGATCCTCACCGCCATCGACCAGATGGCCTCGTTCCAGACCGGCGATGTCCTGGTGGCCGACATGACCGACCCCGACTGGGAACCGATCATGAAGCGCGCCTCCGCAATCGTCACCAACCGCGGGGGACGCACCTGCCACGCAGCCATCATCGCCCGCGAACTGGGGATCCCCGCCGTCGTGGGCACCGGCAACGCCACCGACACGCTGTCCGACGGCCAGGAAGTCACCGTGTCCTGCGCTGACGGCGAGACAGGGTCCATCTACCAGGGCCTGCTGGACTTCAGCGTGGAGGAAACCGGCATCACCACCCTGCCCGAGGCGCCGGTGAAGGTGATGATGAACGTGGGGACGCCGGAACAGGCCTTCACGTTCGCGCAGCTTCCCAACCACGGTGTGGGCCTGGCCCGGCTGGAGTTCATCATCAACCGGCAGATCGGCATCCACCCCAAGGCCCTGCTGAACCTGGACAGCCAGCCCGAGGATGTGGCCGCCGAGATCAGGAAGCGGATCAGCGCCTACGACAGCCCGCGCGACTACTACATCAAGCGGCTCGCCGAAGGAGTGGCCACCATCGCCGCGGCGTTCGCGCCAGAGCCGGTGATCGTGCGCATGTCCGACTTCAAGTCCAACGAGTACGCCAACCTCATCGGCGGTCCGGCGTACGAGCCGCACGAAGAAAATCCGATGATCGGGTTCCGCGGCGCGTCCCGCTACCTGGAGCCGTCCTTCCGGGACTGCTTCGACCTCGAGTGCGAGGCCCTGTCCTTCGTCCGCAACGAGATGGGCCTGACCAACGTCAAGCTGATGATCCCCTTCGTGCGGACCCTGGACGAGGCGCAGGGCGTCATCGAACTGCTCGCCGAAAACGGCCTGCGCCGCGGCGAAAACGGCCTCGAGGTGATCATGATGTGCGAGCTGCCGTCCAACGCGCTGCTCGCCGACGAGTTCCTGGAGCACTTCGACGGGTTCTCCATCGGCTCCAACGACATGACCCAGCTGACCCTTGGCCTGGACCGCGACTCCGCGATCGTGGCCAACAGCTTCGATGAGCGGGACCCTGCGGTGAAGAAGCTGCTCAGCATGGCCATCAAGGCCTGCCGGGCCCGCGAAAAGTACGTGGGCATCTGCGGGCAGGGCCCCAGCGACCACCCCGACTTCGCCGAATGGCTGGTGAAGGAAGGTGTCAACTCCGTCTCCCTCAACCCGGACACCGTGGTGGACACTTGGCTTCGGCTGGCGGGAGCATCGGAGGGTGCTTCGGACAGCGGGGCCCAGGGCGCGGCAGTTGCCGCCGGCGCTGCCTGACCGGTAACGCATAGTTCAAGGGGCGGTTCCGTCACCGGCCGACTGGCCGGTGACGGAACCGCCCCTTGGCGTGGAAAGCCCACCAAATTGGGGGATTGCCGCGTTGGCTGCGGGGGCGATACTGGACGTATGTGGGAGGTGCCGTTCGAGCAGGGGTGCAGGACCGGCGTCGAGCAGGGGAGAGCTGGTAGCCCGGCCCGCGGCCTGAAAGGCGGAGGGATTCGATGCATGCCTTGACGGCTTCCATACGCAGGCACCCGCTGCCCTGGTACTTCGCGGTGACCTTCCTCCTGTCCTGGGGCGCCATCGTAACGGCCGTGTGGTTGGTCACCGGCGGCCTCTCACCCACACCGGAACAGTTCCAGCGAACCATCCCCGCCACGGTGCCGGCCATGCTGCTGGGGCCTGCGGTGGCCAGCCTGGTCCTGACAGGGATCCTGTCCGGACGGGAGGGGTACCGGGACCTCCGGACGCGGCTGCTCACCTGGCGGGTCGCGGGTCGCTGGTACCTCTTCGCCCTTCTGGTCGCTCCAGTGACGTTGGCCGCCCCCGTGCTGGTGCTCTGGATATCCTCCCTGGATTATGCGCCGAGGATTGCCACGGAGCCGGACAGGGCCGGAACACTTGTCACGGGAGTTGTGCTGGGGCTGGTAGTCGGGCTTCTCGAGGAGATCGGCTGGACCGGGTTCGCCATTCCCAGGGCCAGGCAGCACTACAGCGTTCTCTGGACAGGGGTCCTGGTGGGCGTGCTGTGGGGCGCCTGGCACTTCTTCGTGAACTACTGGGGCGGCGGCGGGACGAACGGCGGCGTGCCCCTGGCGATCTTCATGTCGCTGTGGTTTGCCACGGTACTTGTCGGCCAGCTGACGGCCTACCGGGTGCTGATGGTCTGGGTCTATGACCATACGGGCAGCGTGCTGGTGGCGGCGCTGATGCACGCCAGCCTGTCGGCATTCCAGTTCATCCTCAACCCGCTGACACCTGGCGTTCCCCAGCAGGTCTACCCGTGGGGGCAGGCGGCCACCATGTGGCTGTTGGTTGCCGCCGTGGCACTGACAAGCCGGGGCGAGATGACCGGTCCACGACGCTTCCTGCCCATTCACGTCAGGTCAGGGCACAGGTCCCCGCGCCGGCGCAGGTAACCTAGGGGGTCCTGCGGGTGGCGGGCAGATGCCGTGCGGGGTCGAACGGGTCGAAGGCCGACGCGCCAATCACGAAGAGGCCGCGCTGCGGAATCCAGAAGTCAGCCAGCCGGGCCTGCACGTTGAGTGGCTGCGGCGTGCCGAGGTCCTCGCCGCCGAGGGTTGCCGAGCTGCGGGAGATGAACCACATGCGCCGGGGCTTGGCCAGGAAGCCCTGCTTGTTGGGTACGCTCCCCGCCAATCCGAGGTGTCCCGCGCCGAGCATGGGCCCGGCAGCGGAACCCATGGTTTTCAGGAACACCTTGTTGGACAAGAGCATGTTCGGCATCGCCGTCATGACCGCGCTCATGGCCGCGGTGATGGGCTTTGATTCGAGCTCCACGTCCCAGGTGAGGTCCACGTCCTGGCCGACTGACATGGTGAAGGACGTGTCGCCCGTCCAGTCGAGGCCTACATCGCACTGGACGGCTTCGCGGAGGCCGGCACTGAAATAGCGGGCGCAGGAAACGTCCGGTGCTGCGTCAGCGTAGATGGTCCAGGAGCCGTTCGGCCGGCGCAGCCACACCGATGTGTAGCCGGGGCCCACGCTGGTGAGCGGGAAGCGCCGCATGGCCAGGACATAGCCGGAACTGAAGGGCAGTCCCATCACGCCGTATCCGGAGAACCGCTCGTCATCGCCCGGAGTGAACGTAGCCTGGTGTTCCGCTTCGAGGGCCCGCGTCCGGATGGTCTTCATCGCTTCCCTCCTCCGCATGGATGGGAGGCTGAGTTTACGCCCGGGCCCTCACGACTACAACGGGCTGTGCCACCCCGGCGGTGCGGTTTCACGCTGCGCTTTCCGCCGCTAGGATCTGCTCGCGGAGGATGTCCGCGTGGCCGCAGTGCTGCGCCAGTTCCCGCAGCATGTGCAGGTACACCCAGCGCAGCGGGAGCGGTCCGCGCCGGTTGCCGGTGACCACGTCATCCAGGCCAAGTGGAGCCGCAGCGGCGCGGGATGCGGCGCAGGCTCCGAGGTGAGCTGCGCGGATGGAGGCTACGGTGTCGGAGTCGTCCAGGATGAACGATTCATCCGGCGTGGCCGGGATGCCGATCTCGCTGCGCGGCCGCCCGGTGAAAGCCTCATCGAACCAGACCTTTTCCACGAAGGTGGCGTGCTTCACCAGCCCCAGCAGGGTGGTCCGGGAGGGAACCAGCCGGCGCCGGGCCTGCTCCTCGGTCAGCCCGTCCAGGCACTCATCGAGCGCGGCCCGGTGCTCATCCAGGAAGAACTCGAACTGGACGCGCTCAGGCTCGTTGATGACGTCGTCCATGGAGTGTATGTGGGAAGGCATACGCAGACCCTAGCAAGCCGCCCCCCAGAGCAGCGCAGCGTCAGGCCCGCTCCGGGGGCCGGCGGTGACGGTGGTGGAGTTCATAGTGGTCGAACACATCCGAGGAGGTGTTCCCAACATGGCCGAACTTCCCGCGCAGCACCTCGGCCAGGTCGTCCAGCGCGGCGTAGAGCATCCTGCCGGCAAACCGGAGTTCGGGATTGTGGCTGCCCTGGGCCTCGGAAGCCAGCCCGTGGGCGTAGGCAAGGGTGGCCGGAAGCGAACCCCGCTGCTCCACCTCGTGGAAGTAATAGGTCTCGTTGAAGGACAGGAGATCGATGCTTACGGCGGCCACGTTCTCCGCCATCGATTCCAGCAGCACCGCTGCGTGCCGGGGGTCCAGGGACGCGAGGCCGGAGGGCCCCACGGCTTCCCGGAACAGGTTCAGCTGGTGGGCAAGCGCACGGCGCCGGCTCAGTGCCGGGTAGGTCTGGAGGATCCAGGAAACCGTGGCGGTCAGCAGGCCAAAACCGGCCACTGCCTGGAAAGCCATCACCAGCCGAAGGACGGGATGGATGGCCACGATTTCGCCAAACCCAGCGGTGGAGAGGGCCACCAGGGAAATGTAGAGCGCCTCGGCAAAGTCGGCATGCCGGGGGATGCCATTTGAGTAGGAGAACCCGTCCGGCAGGTGGGGGAGGTACAGCAGCGCCCAGCCCACGGCCGCCAGGGCCGCCCACGCTGCGATGACGGCGGCCATGGCCAGCGGCGCGGCAATGGAGGAGGCTCCCCCGTGGACTTTGCTGGACACCCGCCAGAACGCGCGCATGATGGTCCGCCCTACCGGCCCCGAGCCGTGGGGGTACAACAGCGTCAGGAAGACGTCGGCCACCATCAGCAGAATCAGCGCTGCGCCTACCGCGGTGAAGAGCACGCCCTCGAAGTCCATGCCTCATCTTAGGTGCCGCCCCTGCCGGTAACGCCGCTCCTGTGGCTAGGCTGGCGGCATGGACTTTCTACTCCGCCAGGCAACGCCGGAGGACGCCGAGGCGGTAGTGCTGATGCAGACGCTGGCGCACGAGGAGTGCTACCGGCACCTGTTGTCGCCGGGCTTTTTCGAGCGGCGCAGGGCCGGCATCCCGGAGCGGGTGGAGCGGCGGCGGCCGTTCCTGGACACCAGGGAGCCTCGGATCCTCGCCTTCGACGCCGACAACCGGCTGGTGGGGTACGCGGACGCGGGCCCGGGACGGGAGGACGACGCTCCTGAAGCGCTGGAACTCTACGCGATCTATACCCTCCGGCACACCTATGGGACTGGCCTGGGGGCAGCCCTGGTAGGTGCCGCCGTGGGCTCCGGCCCCGCCTATCTGTGGGTGCTGGAGGACAATCCCCGTGCCCTGGCCTTCTACCGGAAACAGGGCTTCCAGCCCGACGGCAAGCGCAACACCCTGCCGCCCGAATGGGAGGCGCTGCCCGAACTCCGGCTGGTCCGCAGGGCGGAGGAGGCCACGGGGAGTTGAGGAGGACCTATGGCTACTTCGCGGCGCTGGTCGGCACAGTCTGCGTGGCGTTCATCCTCGCCATGCTTTTCCTCCCGCTGACGCGGACCGTCCGCAGCGATGTGCTGCAGGGCTTCCTCATCGGCTTTGGCCTGGCTTTCGTCACCGCGCAGGCCTACGCCCGGATCAAAGCCGTCAGGGTCAACGGCTGGATCACCATGCCCGGCCTGGGGGACCCCGGCAATGGCGTGCTGATGCGCGCTGCCTGCGCCCAACTGTTTCCCGGCCCCGTGAATACACCGGAAGAGGCGGTCTACTGGTGGGCCAATACGGACGCAACGGGCAGGGAACTGACCGGCCGGAACCGCTACGTCCTCCGGTTCCCGCCCGGCGGCTTGCCGCCCAACAACGCCTTTTGGTCGCTGACCATGGGCGACGCCAGGAACCGCTTCGTCCCAAACCCCCTTCGGAGGTACAGCGTGAGCGACAGGTCCGGACTGGTCCCCGGCCCCGACGGTTCTGTTGAGGTCTTCATCCGGGCCACGCCCCCTGAAGGAGGCACGTCGAATTGGCTGCCCGCCCCGTCGGGGAAGTTCATTCTGTGGCTGCGTGTCTATGAGCCCGGCCCGGAGATCCTGTCCGGGCATTACGTGGTGCCGCCGGTGGCCAGGGCGGGAGGCCCGACTCCGTGAGGCTGGAACACCTGCTCATCTTCGGCCTCGTCATGGTGGCCACGTGGTGCGCTGCCACCTATTTCTGGCCGCGAATGCTCCTCTCCGTGTTCAAGCGGGCCATCGTGGTCAAGGGATTCGGCGATGGTCCTGTTCCTGTCAATACCCTCTACACCCAGTCGGCGGCCCTTTTCGCAGACCCCCTTAATCTTCCGGCGGGCACCTCGAAAGTGGCATCGGCGGGCGTCAACCGCGACACCCTCCTGACCTTGGGCTGGCTGGACCTCTCCAAGGGGCCGTTGGTGCTCCACGTGCCGGACATGGCAGGACGGTATTACAGCGTGCAGTTCACCAATCCGTCCACCAACACCAACTTCGCCTACGTCGGCAAGCGCACCACCGGCGCAGGGCCGGGTGATTTCCTCATCACGGGGCCCGGATGGACCGGTGACGTCCCGGACGGGGTGGGGCACATTGCCTCGCCCCGCCGCTCGGTGCTGCTCATCGGCCGGGTGCTTGTCTACGACGACGCCGACCTGGCAGCAGCCCACAGGCTCTCGACGCAGTTGCGCCTGGCACCGCTGCGGTAACTTCGTAGGGGCACAGCGGACGACGGCGGCACAGGGCTGGGTGCCACGCCGGGCCTGGGTGCCTCCGGGCTACAGTGCGGTGGCGAGGGTGCGGCCCACTGTGCGGCCGGTGAAGATGCAGCCGCCCAGGAAGGTGCCTTCGAGCGCGTTGTACCCGTGGGCACCGCCGCCACCGAAGCCGGCAGCTTCCCCGGCAGCGTAGAGGCCGGCGATGGGGGAGCCGCCGCGTCCCAGTGCCTGGCCGGAAAGGTTCGTCTGGATCCCGCCGAGCGATTTACGGGTGACCACGTGCAGCCTCACGGCGATCAGCGGACCGGCTGTGGGGTCCAGGATGCGGTGCGGCTTTACGGTGCGGAACAGCCGGTCGCCCAGGTAGCGCCGGCTGTTCCGGATGCCTGCCACCTGGATGTCCTTGGAATAGGGGTTCCGGATCTCGGCGTCGCGCTCCCCGATCTGGCGCTTGAGCTGGGCGTAGTCCAGCAGCGGCTGGTCCGTCAGGGCGTTCATTCCGCGGACCAGGTCTGCCAGGTTGTCCGCCACCACAAAGTCGGCACCGTGCTCCTTGAACGCTTCGATAGGACCGGAGGCGGCGTGGCCCAGCCGGGTCCGGAGCAGGAGTTTGAGGTCCCGGTTGGTGATGTCCGGGTTCTGCTCCGAGCCGGAGAGGGCAAACTCTTTCTCGATGATCCGCTGGTTGAGGATGAACCAGGAATGGTCGTACTGCTGGAGGTCAGGGGTGGCGCGCAGCAGGCGCAGGGTGCCCAGGGTGTCGTAGCCGGGCAGGCCGGGGGAGGGGAGCCGCCGGCCCAGGGCGTCGAACCACAGGGAGGACGGGCCGGGCAGGATCCGGATGGCATGGTCCGGCCAAACGGGGTCCCAGTTCTGGATCCCTTCGGTGTAGTGCCACATGCGGTCGCGGTTCACCAGCCGGACCCCGGACTGGTCGGCGATGTCCAGCATCCGGCCGTCCACGTGCTGGGGCACCCCGGTGACCATCTTCCGCGGCGGCGTCCCCAACCGCTCCGGCCACCACCGACGCACCTGCCCGTGATCGCCGCCGATCCCGCCGGACGCGATCACCACGGCCTGCGCCCGGAGTTCGAATTCGGCAACCACATCGCGGTTCGACGAGACCCCGCGCGGGGACGCGTCGGGTGCCAGCACGGAGCCCCGCACCCCGGTGACCGTGCCGTCGTCGTACGTTAAACCGTCTACGCGGTGCCGGAAATAGAACCGGACGCTGCCTGCCAAGGCCGCCTCCCGGGCCTTGTCCGCAAACGGCTCGGACACCCCGGTGCCGGTGCCCCACGGGACGTGGAAGCGGGGGACCGAGTTGCCGTGGCCGCCGGCCCTGCCGTCGCCGCGCTCCGCCCAGCCCACCAGCGGCGTGAACCGGACGCCCTGCTCCCGCAGCCACGCGCGCTTCTCACCGGCGGCGAACTCCACATAAGCGCGTCCCCACTGCTGCGCCCACTCGTCTTCGGGGTGCGGGCCGGAGAGCCGGTCCCACTGGGCCGACCCCTGCCAGTCCTGCCACGCCAGCTCGACGGAATCCTTCACGCCCAGGCGGCGCTGCATCGGAGTGTCCACCAAGAAGAGGCCGCCCAGGGACCAGAAGGCCTGGCCGCCCAGGTTGGCCTCGCTTTCCTGATCCACGAGGGCCACGCGCCTGCCCGCGCGGACCAGCTCGTTGCAGGCCACCAACCCGGCCAGCCCGCCGCCGATGATGATGACGTCCGCGTCCATGCGGCCCTGCCCAGCGGCGTGTTCACTCATCGTCCCACTCTGCCATCCGGACGTGACTGCGGAAACCAGGGCCGGGGGTTAGGCTGGAACCGTCCGCACCAGAAAACCTGGAGAATACGTACGCCATGGCTGATGACGGAGCACCTGCCGCACCTTTTGACCGTGCCGTCCTGATCTTTAATCCGGGCCGGCCCGGGATGGGCCAACGGATCGAGGCGTTGCAGCGGGACCTGGCCACGGACCTGCCGGGTCTGCGTGTTGATCTGTTGCCCACGGCTTTTGCGGGACACGCGCGCGGCCTTGCGCGCACAGAGGCCGGGCGGGGTACTCCCCTCATCGTGTCCGTCAGCGGGGACGGCGGCTACAACGAGGTGGTCAACGGCGTGATGGACGTTCCCGGCAGCAAGGCCGTTTGCACCGTTGTGCCCGCCGGCAACGCCAACGACCACTACCGGAGCCTGCCGGTGCGAACCTTCGGAGCTGCCGTGTCGGCCGGCGGGGCCAGGCGCATCGACCTGCTGCGGATCACGCTCAGCACCGGAACGGGGGAGCGGATCCTGTACGCGCACTCCTATGCAGGGTTCGGGCTGACGCCCTTGATGGCCATCGGCATCGAACAGGGCGGCAAAGGGAAAGTGCTGGAGCTCATCTCCGTGGCCCGCACGCTCTCGGGGCTGAAGCCGTTCGTGCTTGTCCGGGACGACGGCGCCACGGCGCAGTTCGACAGCCTGATCCTGGCCAACATCTCGCGCATGGCCAAGTACGGCACCGTCAGCGAGTCGCACTACCCGGATGACGGCCGGTTTGAGGTGGTGACGCTGCCCCACGCCGGCCTGATGAAGATGGCACTGATGACGCTCCGCGCCGTCACTCTGGGGCTGGGGCACCAGCCGAGCGTCAGCAGCTACGCCTTCTCCACCCGGGACGCCGTTCCCTGCCAGATTGACGGCGAGGTGTTGTACGTGGAGGCAGGCACCCATGTCCTGGTGGAAAGCGCCAAGGGCGCCCTTGCCACGCTCTGAAGTGTTTGGAGTGTCCGGACCGCCTACGGCTGCACGGCGTCGAAGAACTTGTAGCCCGGGTCCGGCTGGCCCGGCTCCGCCTCATGGGATTTCATGCGAATGAAATCCACGTCCTGCTGGCAAAGCGTGGTCTCGCCGTGGGGATCGCCATTGGCGTCCTGGCCTGTGGCTGCGCTGATTTCCGCTGAGATTGTCCGCGGAAGGATCATGCAACCTGGGTTGGCCAGCAACCACTGCGTCACCGGCGCGGGAAGCCGGTTCCACTGGTCTCGAATACTGATATCTGTCATGGGGTATGCCTTTCGTGGAAGATGCCGGACACTGCCACGCCCGGATGCGGCGGTGCCGGCCGCGGTGTAAGCAGCCGGCACATGGGGAGTAAGGCTTAGTCGAAGTGGATCTCGGCGGCAGCCTTGCGAAGGGACTCAAGGCGCTCTTCCTCAACCAGCCCCTGCGCCTCCAGCTCGTCGCTGCGGTCAGTACGTTCCCGGGCCGCCTGGGCGGAAATATCGTGCAGGATCGTGCCCACGAGATGGGCCAGGCCCGCCTTGAGGTCCACCAGGTTGGTGTTGGTGATCAGGAGGCGGCGGTCGGAGACATGGAGCTCCACATCGCTGTACCCGGCCTCGCTGAGGCGCTGCCTGGTACCTTCCCCGTGGAGCAGCTCGATTTCGCGGGGCTGGGGCCGGCGCGAAAAGACAGCCGGCACGGTGTACCGCGTGGGGCCCTGGGCCGTGCCCAGGTCATGGGGGAGCGCAGATGCGAGGACTCCGCTGAGCGATAGCGCCGAGTCGGCGCGTACGTCAGAGTCGTGAGTGGTGGTCATGGTGTTGTACCAGCGTTCTAAAGGATGCACTGCCGGATCCCGGGACACGGGCCGGAGGTGACTGGGGCAGGCGATCCGGGTCCGGATCGGCTGCGGGGGAGGGGGAACGGTGTAGGCCGTCCTGGCCTGTGATTCGCTCGTGGCCGCCCTCGTCGTACCGATTCCCTGCTGCGCCGGCGTCGAGGTCAGTCGGTACGGCGCACGCCGGCCGCCGTGGAAGGCAGCCGGGAATCGGGCTCATTTTCGGGGCAACGGATGTCCTGTCACGATGTCCCGAGATATTTTGAGTCTACGCTCATTAGCGGGTCCTTAGGGCCCGGACGGGGAATGGGATCGCCGAGGGGCGGGCGCCGCCCGGACTGGTAGGCGGAATTGATGACGGGTTCGAGTTCGTCAAGCACAGTGTGGTTTCCGGGGAGGAATCCCCGTGCCGGACGTCCCCCGATGCGGCCGGCGCTGCTGTGACGCCGCTCACCGTAAATTCCCCGCCGTTCGGCGCGCCAACAGTACGTTTGCTGATGATTTGCATGATGATTGCCCAAGGCACGGGTTTTCACAAGGCCTTTCGCCTCTGGATCGATCAGACATCGACGTCATCGACAAGCAAAGGGAATCAACCATGGGCTTCCTGGACCGTGACCACTCCATCGCCCCGCCGGGCTTCAACCGCTGGCTGGTTCCGCCCGCGGCGCTCGCCGTCCATCTGTGCATCGGGCAGGCCTACGCCACCAGCGTGTACAAGACCGCGCTGGTCAAGCACTTCGGGGCCAGCCTGACCGAGGTGGGCGTCATCTTCTCCATCGCCATCGTGATGCTGGGGCTTTCCGCCGCGGTCATGGGCACCTGGGTGGACACCAATGGCCCGCGCAAGGCAATGTTCACGTCCGCGATGTTCTGGGCCGGCGGCTTCCTGATCGGTTCGGTGGGCATCTTCACGCGCCAACTCTGGCTGGTCTACCTGGGCTACGGCGTGGTGGGCGGCATCGGTCTGGGCATCGGCTACATCTCGCCCGTGTCCACCCTGATCAAGTGGTTCCCGGACCGGCCGGGCCTGGCCACCGGCATGGCGATCATGGGCTTCGGCGGCGGCGCGCTGATCGCCAGCCCGGTCTCCCAGGCCCTGCTCAAGGCGTACGATCCCAACTCCGGCGCCCAGGGCTGGGTGGCCAGCGGCGATGCCGTGGGCAAGCTCTTCCTGACCCTCGCCGTCGTCTATCTCGTCTACATGCTCTTCGGCGCGTTCACCGTCCGGGTGCCGGCCGACGGGTGGCGGCCCGCAGGGTTTGATCCCGCGAAGGTCAAGGCGGCCAAGCTCGTGACCACGGAGAACGTCTCGGCGAGGAACGCCATCAAGACCCGGCAGTTCTGGCTGGTGTGGGTGGCCCTGTTCTGCAACGTCACGGCCGGTATCGGCATCCTGGAACAGGCAGCGCCAATGATCCAGGACTTCTTCCGGCAGTCCGACGGCAAGTCACTGGTCAGCGCAGCCGTCGCCGCGGGCTTCGTGGGGCTGCTCTCCATCGGCAACATGTCGGGCCGGTTCGCCTGGTCCGCCACCTCCGACGTCACCGGCCGCAAGCGGATCTACATGGTCTACCTGGGCGTGGGTGCCGTGCTCTACATCCTCCTGGCATTTGCCGGGTCCAGCGCCACCGTCCTGTACGTGGTGCTGGCCTTCATTATCATCTCGTTCTACGGCGGCGGGTTCGCCACCGCCCCGGCGTACCTGCGGGACCTGTTCGGGACATACCAGGTGGGTGCCATCCACGGCCGGCTCCTCACCGCGTGGTCCGCCGCCGGTGTGGCCGGCCCCCTGATCGTCAATGGCATCCTGGACGCGCAGGGCAAGCCCGGCCAGCTGAATGCTGCGTCCTACCAGCCCGCGTTGCTGACCATGGTGGCGCTCCTGGTGATCGGCTTTGTGGCCAACCTGCTGGTCAAGCCGGTCGACGAACGGTTCCACGAACCCCGCCCCGAGCGGCACGAAACTTCCCATGGAGGCCTCAAATGAGCAGCACTGCACACACCCACGGCGCACACGAGCCGGTCCGCAAGTCCACCGGCAGGCTGGTCCTGGCCTGGCTCCTGGTGGGCATCCCGCTGGCCTACGGGGTATTCCAGACGCTGACCCAGGTTGCCGCGCTGTTCGGGTAGCCCGGCGCCCTGCTTTGTCGTCACGCGGAGCAGGCTTTCCCCGGGGCGGACGACGCCGGCCCCGGGTTTCCGCGGTTTGGCCGCCGTCCGTGCGCCCAAAGCGTGCCGTGCGTGACGCGGGCGCGGGGCGTCAGGCCGCCGCGGGCCGGGCGAGGCGTCCCCGCAGGATGGTTGCCGTGACCCAGGTGACCAGGCTGCAGGCCGCGGCACCCCACAGGATGTCCGTCACGGCCACCAGCGCGGTGAAGTCCTTGAGCACCGCGAACCCCGTCAGCGCCCAAGTGGCGTAGGTGAAGAACCCGAAGAGGGCGGCGCCGGCCACCCGCTGCCGCAGCGTGGCCCGCGGGTCGTTCGGCCGGATGCCGTAGTGGACCAGTCCCGCCACGAAGATGACGTAGAACAGCACCGCGCCGGGAAGGCTGGCCTTGGGCGCCAGCAGCGGGCCGATCTGGTTCTGGTACAGCGGGTTGGCCACCAGCAGGATCCACGCCACGTCCAGCACCGCGAAAATCACGGCGCCGGCAGCGTACGCGGCCAGCCAGTTCTTGGTGCGGGGGCTCATGTTTGGCTCCTTGAATCGGGGGAGGGTGCACAAGGAGTTCGGTGCCGCGGCGGTGGCCGGACTGCTTTCGGAGGGCTGCCTCCCGGCGGACGTTCCGTTCCACCCATACAGGCCCGTGCCCGCTCCGAAGAATAAATGGACAACGCCATCACGGCTGAGTTGGAGTTGAATTGCGGTTGTACCCGGAAGGGTGCGGCCAGGATCTGCCGTGCAGCAGCGCGGCGGGCCAGGGGAAGGGGACACGTCCGTGAACGAAAAGAGCCGCAAGGCGCTCATCAGTACTGTCATTGCCGTGGTGGTGGCGGTGCTCATCGCCCTCGCCGGCAGCCAGGGCGGGTCCAGGATCGGCGGGTTCCCGGTGTTTGCGCTGGGGGTGGCCATCGCCTTCGTGCTCCAGTGGTTGGTGTTCATCCCGTCCTTCAAGGCGCAGACCGAGAAGTTCTACGACCTCACCGGCGCCCTGACGTACATCTCCATCACGGTGTTCCTGGTGCTCGCTTCGCCGGGAGTGGATGCCCGGGGCATGGTGCTGGCGGCGATGGTGGTGCTGTGGGCCGCACGGCTGGGAAGCTTCCTGTTTCTTCGCATCAGCAAGCACGGCAAGGACGACCGTTTCGACGAGCTCAAGGGCGACTTCTTCCGCTTCCTGAACACCTGGACCATCCAGGGCCTGTGGGTGGTGCTGACCGCCGCGCTCGCCTGGGTGGCCATCACCTCGGACAGGAAGGTGGGCCTGGACGGGTTCTTCTGGGTGGGCCTGCTGGTGTGGGCGGCGGGCATCGCCATCGAGACCGTGGCGGACCTGCAGAAGACCCGCTTCAAGGATGATCCCGCCAACAAGGACCGCTTCATCAGCACCGGGCTCTGGTCAAAGTCCCGCCACCCCAACTACTTCGGCGAGATCACCCTGTGGGTGGGCGTGGCCATCATGGCCCTTCCCGTGCTGCAGGGCTGGCAGTGGGCGGCCCTGGTCTCCCCGGTGTTCGTTGCCCTGCTGCTTATCAAGGGCAGCGGCGTGCCGCCCCTGGAGAAGAAGGCGGACCGGAAGTGGGGCGGCCAGGCCGAGTACGAGGCGTACAAGAAGAACACTCCGGTGCTGGTACCAAAACTGAAGTAGGGCTTCCCCAAGCAGGGATTGACGACGCCGGCATCCGGAACCGGGTGCCGCCGTCGCCCGTTGTTCAGTTACGATTTAACCCATCAAGGGGAGTACTCCCGACTGTGAGTGGCCCGTCAATACGGATGCAGCGATGCCTCCCGGGCCACCGGCTCCGGTTTCCAACCGGGCGGAGGAGACCTTGGCGTACATGTCAGCGCCTACCCCTTGGAGTACCCGCATGCAGGTCACCCCGCTCGTCTGGACCATCACCCTCGCCGTGACCATCCTGTTCTTCGTCTACGAGTTCTTCGCCCACGTCCGCAAACCCCATGAGCCGTCCATCGGCGAGTCCGCCCGCTGGTCGGCGTTCTACATCGGGCTCGCGCTTTTGTTCGGCGTCGGAATCGGGATGTCCTCGGGCTGGACCTTCGGCGGCGAATACTTTGCCGGCTACCTCACCGAAAAAGCACTGTCCGTGGACAACCTGTTCGTCTTCCTCATTGTGATGTCAGGGTTCGCTGTCCCCAGGAAGTACCAGCAGAAGGTGCTGATGGTGGGCATCATCATCGCCCTCATCCTGCGCGGCGGATTCATCGCCATCGGCGCCACGCTGATCGAGAACTTCTCCTGGGTGTTCTACATCTTCGGCGCGCTGCTGCTGTTCCTCGCGTACCGGCAGGCCTTCGGCGGGCACGATGCCAACCCCGCGGAGGGCAGGTTCATGAAGCTGGTGCGCCGCGTCCTGCCGGTCACCCCGGATTACCACCGGGACCGGCTCACCGTGAAGCAGGACGGCAAGCGCTACGTGACGCCGATGCTGCTCACCATCATCGCCATCGGTTTCGTGGACCTGGTCTTCGCCGTCGACTCGATTCCCGCGATCTACGGCCTGACCAGCGAGGCGTACATCGTCTTCACCGCCAACGCGTTCGCCCTGATGGGCCTCCGGCAGCTGTTCTTCCTCATTGGGGGACTGCTGGAACGGCTGGTGTACCTGGCCCAGGGCCTCGCCGTCATCCTCGCCTTCATCGGCGTGAAGCTGGTGTTCCACGCCCTGCACGTCAACGAGCTGTCCTTCATTAACGGCGGCCGGCCGCTCCTCTGGGTGCCGGAGATCCCCATCTGGTTCTCCCTGCTCTTCATTGGGGCCACCATCCTGGGGGCCACGGTGGCCAGCCTGGCCAAGACCCGCGGCGGCGGCCCCGGGACCCGAGGAGACGATGTCCCGGCCGGCGAGGACACCGACTCCACCGCCAAAGCGCGGCAGTAGCCGCCGGCGGCGTTGCGGGAGGTACGACGGCGGCGCGGACTCAGTGCGTGGGCAGGGGAACGGAGGGTGGACAGGAAGGCTTCCCGTTGTTCAGGCCGCGTACACGGTGGCGTAACCATGCGCTGGCAGGGTTTCCCGGTGGGGGACATCAAAAGTCAACGCATTAGGAGCGCCCTCATGGCAGGTCTCAACCGCCGTCGTTTTCTTCAACTTTCCGCCGCAGGTGCGGCCGGTACCGCTATTTCCCAAATGCTCGGCCAGAGCATCGCCCGCGCCGCGGAGATCCCGGCGCACCGCGCCACGGGGACCATCCAGGACATTGAGCACGTGGTGATCTTCATGCAGGAAAACCGCGCGTTCGATCACTACTTCGGCACATTGAAGGGAGTGCGGGGGTTCTCCGACCCGCACCCTGCGGTTCTGCCGTCAGGCAAGGACGCGTTCCACCAGGCGAACGCCACGCGGGAGGTCACGCCGTTCCACCCGGACGCGCCAAACCTGGGCATGCAGTTCATGGAGGACCTGGACCACTCGTGGAAGCTCACCCACGAGGCCTTCAACAACGGAAAGTACGACAAGTGGCTGCCGGAGAAGACAGACGCCACAATGGCGTTCTATGGCCGCCAGGACATTCCGTTCCACTTCTCCCTGGCTGACGCATTCACGGTGTGCGACCAGTACCACTGCTCCGTCCTTGGCCCGACCGACCCGAACCGGTACTTCATGTTCGCGGGCGGCGACGACCCGGGCCGCAAGGGCGGCGGTCCCGACCTGTGGAACAGCGAGAAGGGCTATTGGTGGAGCACCTACCCTGAGGAGCTTGAGAAGGCCGGCGTCAGCTGGAAGGTCTACCAGGACATCGGCGAGGGCCTTGACCCGGCACACTATGAGGGCTGGACCCAGGACGCGTACATCGGCAACTACGGGGACAATTCCCTTCTGTACTTCAAGCAGTACCAGGACGCCAAGCCCGGGAGCCCGCTGTATGAGAAGGCCCGGACCGGCACTTCCGCCAAGACAGGCGATGACCTCTTCCGCATCTTCCGCGACGACGTGAAGTCGGGTTCCCTTCCCCAGGTGTCCTATATCGTGGCACCCGAGGCTTACTCCGAGCACTCTAACTGGCCGCCGAACTTTGGCGCCTGGTACGCGGCCAACATCCTTGACATCCTCACGTCCACGCCCGATGTCTGGAGCAAGACGGCCGTCCTGTTCATGTACGACGAGAACGACGGCTTCTTCGACCACATCGTCCCGCCGCACCCGAACACCCCGCAGATTCCCGGTGCCTCCACAGTCTCCACTGCCGGTGAATGGTACGACGGCACCCCCACGTTCTACGGCGACAAGGACGTCCCCGGCCACTTTGGCCTGGGCGTGCGCGTGCCCCTGATCGTCCTGTCCCCTTGGAGCATGGGCGGCTGGGTCTGCTCCGAGACGTTCGACCACACCTCGATTGTCCGGTTCCTGGAAACCCGGTTCGGGGTGGCCTCACCGAACATCACTCCATGGCGCCGGACCGTCAGCGGCGACCTTACGAGCGCGTTCGATTTCTCCGCATCCGGCGGGGCGGCACCGGCGCTGCCGGACACCTCGGCCTACAAGCCGGCCGACCACGCACGCCACCCGAGCTACATTCCGACGCCCCCGGCCACGAACTCGATGCCTGCGCAGGAGAAGGGCACCCGGCCGTCCCGGCCGCTGGGCTACGCGCTGGACCTCGAAACGAAAATCCAGGCCGGTTCGCTTACGGGCAAATGGGTGAACCGGGGCACGCTGGGTGCGCACGTGCAGGTCCGGTCGAACCTGCTCCCGGCCGGCCCGTACTCCTACACCATCGGCGCGGGAGCCTCCCTGGATGCGTCGTGGGCGCTGGGCGCCGAGTATGACGTACAGATGCATGGCCCGGCCGGATGGTTCCGGCGTCTTGCAGGTACGACGGCGGCAGCGGACATCCGCGTGACTGTCGCCGCTGACGGCAAGGCACCCCATGCGCAGTTCCGGATTGAGAACACCGGCGCCACCGGTGCAACCCTCACCCTGAAGGACGCGTATGGCTCCGGTTCCCAGGCGCTTTCCCTCAACCCGGGCCAGGCGAAGACCGTCGTCATCCCGACCCCTGGCGGCTGGTACGACCTCACCGTCACCTCCGCCGCTGATCCCAAACTCATCCGCGTCCTGGCCGGCCGCCTCGAAAACGGCGGTCCGCTGACCAGCGACCCCCAGCTCGGCCGCTAACCCGGCCGGAACCGGTGGCAGGGCCGGCCGCTGTCGTCGGCCCTGCCACCCACTCGCCCCCACCTTGCTGAACTGCCCGAGAAACCGGGACGCTCCGTCGCGCCCGCACATTGAAAGGATTTCGCCATGCCCAATGCACTTAAGAACCGGAGGACAGGCGCCCTGGCGCTGGCTGCCGCCGTCGCAATCACTGGCCTCGCCGCCGTCGGCGCTGCTGTGCCCGCGGACGCGCAGACCACGCCGGGCGCTGCTGCCCAGGCCGGCGCGCAGGGGGAGAACGGCCCTGACCATGTTTTCGTGATCATGATGGAGAACCACGGTTACGACCAGGTCATCGGCAACACCGCCGACGCGCCGTACATCAACAGCCTGGCCCAGCGCTACAACACCGCCACGAACTACCACGGCGTGACCCACCCCAGCATGCCCAACTACCTGGCCGCCATCTCGGGAAGCTCGCAGGGCGTCTGGGATGACTGCAAAGCCGGCGCGGACGTCACGTGTGCACCCGAAGAGTTCGTCCCCGGCTCCAGCGACCCCGGGGCCACCGGGCTCCTGACCCCGGCGCAGGCCGCCAGCGCCGCTTCCACCCCGCACATGTTCGCCGGCAAGAACATCGTGGACCAGCTCGAGGACAAGGGCCTGAGCTGGAAGGCCTACATGGAAAGCCTTCCCAGCACCGGTTCCCAGGTGGAGTACGCGCCCACCATCGGATCCTCAACGGTCAAGCTCTACGCCCAGAAGCACAACCCGTTCATGTACTTCTCGGACATCAACTACCCGGGCAGCCCGCGGCTGCAGAACATCGTGCCCCAGGAGAACAACCTGAAGG
Source organism: Pseudarthrobacter enclensis (assembly GCF_030811655.1). GTDB lineage: Bacteria > Actinomycetota > Actinomycetes > Actinomycetales > Micrococcaceae > Arthrobacter > Arthrobacter enclensis_A. Next base: position 38,907 of record NZ_JAUSRE010000008.1, read on the forward strand.
CCGACCTGGCCAGCGGCAACGTGCCAAACTTCACGTGGATCAGCCCGAACCAGTGCCACGACATGCACGGCGTCTCGCCGTCGGGCGCGGCGCTTGTGGGGATTCCCCAGTGCGGGTTCCCTGACTCCGGCCTGGACCACGGCGCCATTCAGCTCGGCGACAACTACGTGAAGCAGACCGTCCAGCAGATCATGGACTCGTCAACCTGGAAGACCACCAAGTCCAGCATTGTCCTGGCCTGGGACGAGAACGACTACTCCGGATCTGACGGCGGCCCGGGGAGTCCCGTGGGCCAAAACGGCGCTGTCCTTGGCGGCGGCCATGCTCCCGCTATCGTGATCAACTCGGCTGACGGCCCGCACAAGACCACCAACCAGCTCTCGGACCACTACACCCTGCTGTCCACCATTGAGCACATGTGGCATCTTGGCTGCCTGGAGAACACCTGCTCACCCACCACGTCGGGCACGTTCGAGGAACTCTTCCGCCCGTAACCGCTGAAGTGCCCTAACCGCCCGAACCCGCAGCGGTTCCCGTTCCCCGGAACGGGAACCGCTGCGGCGTCTCAACAGGTGGCCCCGCGGCCGCAGGTTTCGCGCAGGAGTCGGGAAGGATTGCCCCAAGCCGGCATTTTGTGGAAGGCAGCGCCGCTAAGCTCTTGCGTGGCGTCAGTGTAATGGGGGCTGACGCACCCACTTTTCACGCACACAACCTGGGGAAACTGCATGTCCGGCCACACGTCCTTGCCCGCAACAACGCCCGCACGCGGCACCCGCTGGGCGGCCGCCGTCGTCCTTTCCGTATTGCTGGCACTCTTCGGCGCGGACCTGCGCGCCGTTGCCGCGGACAGCACCACCACAACGGCAACAGTCCAGGCCGCGGACCTGCTGGAAACCGTCCCGGTCAAGGGCCGGGCACCCAAGACGGGGTACGAGCGCTCGCTGTTCGGACCCACGTGGGCGGATGTGGACCAGAACGGCTGCGACACCCGCAACGACATCCTCAACCGGGACCTGACGGACATTACCTACGTCAACAGCGTCCCGTGCACGGTCAAGACGGGTGAGCTCGCGGACCCCTACACAGGCGCGATCATCGACTTCGTCCGCGGCACCACTACCAGCAGCGCCGTGCAGATCGACCACGTGGTGGCCCTGAGCGACGCCTGGCAGAAGGGCGCCCAGCAGCTGACCACGGAGCAGCGGACGGCCTTGGCCAACGACCCGCTGAACCTGCAGGCAACCGACGGCCCCACCAACCAGCAGAAGGGCGACGGCGACGCCGCCACCTGGCTGCCACCGGCCAAGGGCTTCCGGTGCGAGTACGTGGCCCGGCAGGTTTCGGTGAAGGCGCGGTACAGCCTGTGGGTGACCCAGGCCGAGCACGATGCCATCGCCGGCATCCTGGCCACTTGCCCCGGGCAGCTGGCCCCCACCAGCGTGCAGCCGGCGTCCGCTGCCACCACGGTCTACTACGCCAACTGCACGGAGGTAGCCGCGGCCGGAGCAGCACCCCTCTACGCCGGCAGCCCCGGATACCGCTCAGGGCTGGACGGCGACGGGGACGGGGCGGCCTGCGAGGGCTGACGTCCTGGACTAAGGCTCAGTGCTTACGACGGCGGCATCCGCACCGGGTGCCGCCGTCGCCGTAGCTGGGGTCTGCATGGGCTCCGGCCGGTGCATGCCGATCCGGCCCAGCAGGGCGACCCCGAGCGTGAGCAGCGAGGTCAGCAGCACCCCGAACCCGAGGTGGAGCTGCACGAAGCCCGCGCCCACCGCTGCTCCGGCCATGATCAGTCCCACCGCTGCCAGGCGCCGGCCCCAGAACGGATGCGTCCCGGCGCCCAGGCGCGAATCGGCGGCCAGACCTGTGATGGTGGAGGTGACCACCACCGTGGGGACGTCCTTGACGTTGAGATGCCGCGCGGTGGCAGCCTGCACACCCATGGCCACCGCCAACGTGCCGGTGATGGCAACGGTCAGGGTTTCGCTGGTCCTCGGGTTCAGGCCGCTGAGCAGCAGGGTGGCCACGACGGCCATCACCACGCTGACCCCCACCAGCAGTCCGGTGGTGCGGCGGTTCCAGCCGGAGGTGCTCAGCCGAAGGGTGCGGCCGGAGATCAGGGCGCCGGTCATGAACCCGGCCAGGGCCACGATGGGGCCAAGGATGGGCAGGTTGTCGCCGCCCAGAAGGGCCATCCCCAGGATGACCACGTTGCCGGTCATGTTCGCCGTGAACACCCGGTCCAGGCCCAGGTAGCCGACGGCGTCGAGCACCCCCGTGGAGAACGTCAGTGCAAGCATGAGCACCAGGTGGAGCCGGGCCGGGTGGGCAGGGAGGATTCGGGCGGGCATGCGGTACCTTTCGGCGGCCTGGGGCTGCGCGGTTGTTGCTTGCGGGGATGTTCTTTCAGTATGCTCCGCGCGCTGTCCCCGCCAAATTTGGGGCACACTGGAGGCTGCTCCCACCAGGCTTACACCAACGAAAGCAGGACCCCGTGATCACCCTCCAGCAGGACGCTGACGGCTTCATCCGCATGACCCGGCACTACCCGGCCAGCGTCCGGATCCGGATCGCGTTCAACGACGGCAGCACCGGCGAGTTCTCCGGCCGGGTCCTCAACAACGCCTACGACGCCGCGGTCGCCGAGTTCCGCGCCGGTAACGGGCTCGACGCGAAGGGCTTCAACCGCGCCCCGGCCAGGAGGACCAACGCCGGCAACAAGGTTGACTTTGTTCCCGTGCACCCGGGCATGGGGGAGTAGCCCCGAGCGCGGGCGCCGGGAATCGGTGTCGGCGTCGGCGGGGTCCGCGGGCACGGCTTGGGCACCGGGAATCGGCCTAGCCGGCGCTGGTGCCGGTTTCGTGGGCCCTGGCCACGAAGTGTTCCACGCGGCGGTCCGGGACGAGCCAGATCAGCGCCACGATGGTGAAGACGAGGATTCCGAGCAGCGGCTGAAGAAACGTCAGGGCGATCCCAATGAGGTAGATCACCGGAGAGGCCTTGCCCTTCCAGTCCCGCCCCACCGCCTGGGCGAGCGCCCCATCCCTGCCCTGCACCGCGATCAGCCGCCGTTCCAGGATGAAGTAGGCGATGGCGGCGCACAGCAGGTTGAGCCCGTACAGCAGCACGGGCACCTGCATGAAGCCGGACTCATCCATCCACCGTGTGGTGAACGGGAACAGTGACAGCCAGAACAGCAGGTGCAGGTTGGCCCAGAGGATGGCCCCGTTGACCCTGCTGGCGAGGTGGATCATGTGGTGGTGGTTGTTCCAGTAAATCCCCACGTACACGAAGCTCAGGAGGTAGGTGAAGAGCGTTGGCAGGATGGCGGCCACACCGGCCCACGTTGGTTCCTCGGGAGTGTGCAGTTCCAGCACCATGATGGTGATGATGATGGCCAGTACGCCGTCGCTGAAGGCTTCGAGCCGGTTCTTGTTCACCCGAATATCATGCACGCAATTCGGTGCGGCCAGGGCATCAAACGATGGTCACCTGTCCCGGCGGCGTCACCTACGCGCACCCGCTGCTGGGCGCCTTGTGGAAAGCTGTGCCGGACGGCTCCTAGGGCACCGCCGTATGGCCGAACGACGGCGGCAGGCCGGACCGGTAGGCGGAGTCGATAATGGGTTCGAGCTGGTCCAGCACCGTCCGGTTTCCCGGGAGGACCACATGCGCCAGGAATTCCGATTCGAGGGTGGCGATTCCGGCCGCCGCCGCTTCCAGCTTGGCTTCGATGGCAACGGCCAGCGCATGCCAGGACTTGCGGTTGGCGCGTTCCAGCCTTTTAGCGTGCGCTTCGTGGAGCCGGCCGTCCGCCACGTCCCCGCGGAGGGCGAATTCCCCTTCAGACTGCAGCAGTGGCATGACGATCCGGAACTGCCTCCCGCCGCCCCTGAAGGCAACGGCGCTTAGGTTCCCGCGCTGGCTGAAAACGACGTCAGTGGCCCCGTAGTTGGAGAGCGCCTGCATGATGTGCTTCCGCGACGCTTCACTGCTGAACGAATCGCCGCGTTTGTATGGACCTGTCATTATCTAACTATGCGCCTTTCCCGCGCTGGTTCCTAAGTCTCCCCTGGTGCCCGCTGGGTAGCCTGGGGCTTACAGGGCATTGTCCGCTTATTGACTGCCGGCGGCCCGGGGAATAGCGTCTGCGGTAACGGGGCCAACCGCCGCGTTTCCACGAAAAAAGGGGCCGGATCTGGGCCGCTCCCGCACGGCCATGGAGCCAGGTGAGGAGGATTCAGTGGACGCCATCCTGCACATGATGGGCACGGGATCCGCAGGTGCCTTCCCGATGGCCGCAACCCTAATTGCGATCCAGCGAAGGAATGACCATGCCGAAGTATCTCTTTGAAGCAACGTACGTGGGCCAGGGAATCAAGGGGCTCATGCAGGAGGGCGGCACCGCGCGCCGTGACGCGCTGGTGGAAGCTATCAAATCGGTGGGTGGAACGCTGGACAGCTTCTACTACGCCTTTGGCTACTACGACGTCCTGGGCGTTTTTGATGTGCCGGACGATGCGAGCGCCGCAGCGTTGTCGCTGCTCATCAATTCGACCGGGAACGTCAACGTCCGCCTCAAGCCGCTCCTGAGGGTGGAAGACCTGGACGAAGCGGTGAAGAAGACGCCCTCTTTCCGGGCCCCTGGGCAGTAGGGGAGGTGGCCGCCGGGCCGCCGTCGTAACTTACGACGGCGGCCCGGCCGGCTTTGGTGCGGATTATTGCGGGCACTGCCGGGCGGCAAGGAGGGCGAGGTCGCGAATAAGCCGCTGCACTTCATGCTGGCGGCGGCTGGCCCTGGAGGGCGCGGCCTGGACGGCAGCGGGACGTTTGCTTGGGGGAGCAGGAACGGGCCGGCAGACCTTCGGCGGCGCCTCGGCTGCGCTGGTCTCATTCCGACTATTGACTTTAGATGCATCCTCTATGTTCAAGATGTCTCCCTGGTGAGGCTTGTTTGGCCACCATAGGGAGGCGGGGCCCAATCCGGGAAGGGCTTTTGTCCACCGGCGGGATAAATTGCCTCAATCTTGAGGGAACGGCGTGCGCGGAACGTTCCGGATCGGAGAGCTGCCGCACGCGGCCGGAGTTTTGGGGGAAACTGCCGCTGCGCTCTGCGTTGCCCAGCCCTCTACGCGAACGAAGGCTCCGTCCTTTGGGGACGGAGCCTTCGTTGGTTACTTCCAGGATCAGGAAGCCTGGTCCACGGCAATCACGATCTTGCCGCGGGTGTGGCCCTCCATGTTGGACCGGAAGGCGTCGGCGGCCTTCTCCAGTGGAAAGACCCCGGCAACTTCCACGCGGAGCTTCCGGCTGTCCACCAGATCGGCGAGTGCCTGCAGGTCTGCTGCCACGGGGTTGACCCACATCCAGGTGCCGCCGTGCTCCTCCACTTCGCTGTCCGCGATGGAGGCGTGCCGGCCGCCGTCAGCCAGCACCGCAAGGGTGGCTTCGAGGTTTCCGCCGACGAAGTCCGCAACGACCTCTACACCGTCCGGGCGCAATGCGCGTACGCGGTCTGCCAGCCCGTCCCCGTAGGCGACCGGTTCGGCGCCCAGGGAGCGGAGGAATTCGTGGTTCTTTTCGGAGGCCGTGGCGATGACGCTGGCGCCCATGGCCACAGCGATCTGGATGCCGAGCGAACCTACGCCACCTGAGCCACCGTGGATAAGGACAGTTTCGCCGGCCTTCAACCCGAGACGGTTGAGTACCTGGTAGGCGGTCAGCCCGGCCAGCGGCAGACCGGCCGATTCGTTCCACCCGAGCGTGGAAGGCTTGCGGGCCAGGAGCCGTTCCGGCAGCGCGATGTATTCGGCAAAGCTGCCGCCGTGCACGTAGTCCTTGCGGCCGTAGGCGATGACTTCGTCACCGGGCTGGAACTGCGGGGCGTCGATTCCCACGGACTCCACGACCCCCGCAACATCCCAGCCGGGGATCGCGGGGAACTGCAGGTCCATGACGGCGTCCAGTCCGCCGGTCATGATCTTCCAGTCCACCGGGTTCACTGCGGCTGCCTTGACCTTGACCAGGACCATTCCGGGCCCGACCTTCGGCATCGGCTGGGCGCCGTATTCGAGGACGTCAGGGTTTCCGTATTCGCTGTAAGTGATTGCCTTCATGCCTGCGATAACCGTGCGGCAATGTGTCGCTATTCCGGATCCCGCCGGGAAGTGGCGCATCCCACGGGCCTGCCGCTCTGGGTCCAGGTCCTCACCCCGGACCAATGGTCCTCGGGGTCTTTGGCGGGTACCCGCAGTTTCCGCATCGTTTGGTCTAAACCCACAGATAACGCCGTCCATACTCCCGTCCGGGTGGGCGCCGGGGCTAGTTTTTCACCACGGCCAATACCGACCGTTTACAACGGGAAGAGGTAGTAATGCGAGTAATGGCGTGACCTTGTAGGTATGCGAACTGCAGAAAACAAGTATCCCTTACTCGTGATCCACTTATCGGCGCACCATAAGTTGGCCATTGTTCCCCTGGAGGGGAATTCCTCAGGCAGTCGGGGATCGCCACTTTGGCAGAATCAAGAATGAATTTGGTGATCAATAATGAATTCAAGAGCCCCGAATAATCTTCGTTGGCATTCCAGTCGCTGAAGATATCGGAGGATTTACTGAGGATGTCGCACTGGGCGCCATTCATCATGGAATCCTTTGTCATCCGCATGCCAGTTGGATCATTGTTCGCGGCTCTGGTCCAAACGCTCAACACGTTGGCCTGGCTGAGGGAGCTTGCTTTGAGACCCATGCCGAAGTGACCGAGCTCGTCCGGTCTGTACTCTCGACGCCGGCCAACCGTCATCCCGTCTCGAAGACCCTGTGGAGTCATTCCCTTACCGTTGTCGACGATTTGAACGCCGACGACGGTTCCGTGACTCTGCAGGAATCGAACCAGCACTGCTCTGGCCTCAGCGCTGATGCTGTTGTCGATGAGGTCGGCGATTGCGGAGCTTAGGGTGTGGTGCTTCCCGAGGCCCTCCATGGCTTTGGAGTCGATGGGTAGCGTGACCTGCTCGATCGCCTCTTCTCCGCCGAGCAGGTCCACCGTACCGGTCATGACTCGTCCTCGAACTTCGCCGACTCGAACTTCAGTTGCGCGGCGTTTTCACGGACCACTCGGACCGTGTCTGCATCGAATCCCATCGCTCGGTTGGCGATGACCTCGACCGAAACCTCGATGTCCGTTTCAGGAGCAGTGGCAAGATGGCTGAGCACCTCGTCATAGACCCGCAGAAGATCGGCTCTTATGGCTTCAGCACGAGCGTAGAAGGTGCCGGTGAACCGCACGTTCTTAGCGCGTTCCCGTGTCGCCGGCTCCAATTCCTCCCAGGGCAGCCTGGTCCCCGGGACTTTCGCCCCGCCGCCCCCTCGACCTCGCGTCGGATCATCCTCCGGCTCGTTAGTGGAAGCGCGTTCTTTGGCTTTCTCGCGTTCCCGCTGCTTCTCAGCCAATCGGGGATCAACCAACAGCGTCGAGTCGGTGATTGTCCCAAACGTGTCATTCGACATAGGCATCGTCAGGCCGAAGAAGTCACCAGACACTTCGTCGTAGCCTTCGGCGAGGGCGAAGCCCTCCGTGGTCCAAGTGGGCAATTCCAGCACATCGCGTACACCCGTTTCCAAGACAGAACGGTCTCGGATGCGCCGCAGGTAGGCGTACTGGGTGTAATAGCCCCAAAGCTCCCCGACACTGATGCGTCCTTCGTTCCATCGGGCCCGGAGCCTCCCGTCCAAGGCCTGCCTGATGGCGGCGGGTGCATTCACAACCCTCAACGCGTCGTACCGGATCAGTGCAGCGCCAGTGCGCGAGGTGAGTGACTCACTGCCACTCCCAATTTTCTGCTTCGACCACTGGACAGCGTGGCCTTCATGAATCTCAGGCGCGAGGGCCCACAAGTATGTCCCGGACAATCGGAGGTCCACTGCTCTTCGGCTTTCCGCGAGCCTGGCTTTGACCTGAGTCTCTTGTTGGCGGGTCAAACCGAGATCATCAATTTGGCCGCTGATGTCGCGCCAAGCGATGAAGTCCCGCACCGCGGTATCAAGCGAGGAGTACTCGTTCTCGTCTGGGGCGAGGAACACAACCGTGTTTCGGTGCTGCCGATTCGCTGACCCGCGATGTTCATATACATCCTGAGCGAACGTCAGTGCATCGCTCGATTCCGTTTTGCTGCGGTGCCGGTGTTTAGGGTGAAGGAGGACAAGCCGAACGCCTTCCGTATCAGGCACGTCCGCGGACGACGACGGCGCCACCACCGTTCCGGTGAATGCGGATGTCCCGCGCACCTCGCCTTTGTTGAGACGGTCCACAATCTCCTGCCAGATGTCTTCTTTATGCAGACGCTCGGCGATGTCCTTTGCCTTGCGGCTCACTGAGGCCTGGACATCAAACCAGTATCGACTGGACTCGGAATAGAAGTAAGTGGCCTGCTCTGACATGAGTTGGAGCGCACTGCCAAAGTTTCCCACCACGTCGCCGGGGATTGCGACTCCAAGGGCAACGTGCTGACGTTCGATGCCCTTGTGCGCGCTGCGAAGCGTTGGTGCAGACCCTAAGAAGATTGCGCGCGCAAGACGTCGAGTCAGGAGACGCTGTTGAAAGGCTGGCCTTGAAGCGTCGATTTTGGCGGGCGTCGCGGCGGGACCATCGACGTCGGCGTCGATGATGGGCTTCCACTGATCATCGAGGTACTGCGTGATCTCGGTGAGGACGCCGTCGGCATCTAGCGGGACGCTTCCGGGCATGATCATGGGGCTCCGGTCGCCCGCAGTCCACAATTCGTGGACCACAGTGCTCATGAGCCGCAGCACACCGCGGGTTCGCTGGAACCGTTCCAGAGTTGACCAGTCGCGGTAGAGACGCTCGAATAGTTCAGGGTGTATCGGATACGCCTCGGCAATGCGGCGCTCATATTCACGATCCGTTGTCTCAACAGGAAACTCGTCGCGGTGATTCTTATAAAATTCAGCGAACTGCCGTGCGGTTGCTGAAATCTCGATTGGAGCCTCACCGGTTGGCGCTTCGAACAGCCGCCGCCGCACGATCTCGAAAGACTCGCGAGATGTGGCTGGCCGCCACTGATCAGCGACACGACGGACCACGTTTTGTAGGCGCTCGAGTGCGGCTTTGCCATTTGCCCCGCCCACTTCGAGGTCGGATGATGAGTCCTGACGATCCTCCGCCCCATGGTCGGACGCGGGGATTGAGACGACCAGGAGCACGCCCGGCACCGACTTCACCGCTTCGGTGAGAGTCTGCGCAAAAGTGAACTGAGTGTCAAAAGTGCCAGCCGGCAGACCATCTCGCGCGTACAGCTGTCGCGCGTAAGCAACCCACTCGTCAATGAGGATGAGTGACGGCGAGTAGCTGCTGAGCAGCGTTCGTAGGCTTGCACCCGGGTTAGTGCCGGAGACGTCGGATTCCTTCACGATGCTGTAGCCTTCACGGCCGCCGAGTTGCCAAGCGAGCTCGCCCCACAGAGTGTTGACCACGGTGCCGTCGGCCTTGGCGCTGTCTTTGCCTGGAGTCACGGCAAGGTGGTTGCCCACCAGCACAGCACGCTTGCACTCGCTGAATTCTCCAAGGTCAGTTCCGTTCAGGAGCTCCTGGATTTCCTGGGGGTACTCTCCGAGTGCGTGGCCGGACATGATGTGCCACAAGGCGAGCATGGAGTGGGTTTTCCCGCCGCCAAAATTTGTCTGAAGATTGATGACAGGCGGTGCGTTGAGGTCTCCTCCAATACGGCGGACGGCCTTCCCTAGCAGATCCTTTAGACCTTCGGTGAGGTAAGTTCGGCGGAAGAACTGCACAGGATCAATGTATTCGTCCGAGCCGATACCTTGCGCCACCATGTGGAGATCCGCTGCGAACTCGCTGGCGTTGAAGGTTCCAGAGATGACGTCGGCGTGTGGCTTGACCACATCGCGCCAGGGTTTGATTGCGGAAGAGCCAGTCTCGGTCAAGACCGCAGAGGTGGCAGCCTTCTTTATTTCCTTCTGGAGTGTGCTGTTACGCAGTTCGTCCCTGGAGCTTCTAACCTGGTCCGCGCCTTTGGGATCCCCGGTCACACGCAGCAAGCGTTCCAGCGTGTCCAGCGCCCGGTAGGCGTCGTCGAAGTTGAACGAGTTACGGTGCGCCCACTTATTCCGAATATCTCGTGCCTCGCCAGCCAGATTGCGCTCGGCCGGGGAGAGCTTGCCTTCGAACGGGAACCACCCCGGAACGAGAATCTCCGTGAGCGCCCGGAGCTGGTCACTGCTGTCCATTCGATTGTAAGTCTTTACCGCACCGTTCTTGCTATCCTTCGCAGCTAGGATGATCGTCCAGTCCTTGCCAGCCGGTACCTTTGGCGCTAAGGCTTCGGCAACGAACGGCTCCAGGCTTGTCGCCAGGATGTCAAGTGCCTTGCCGATGCGGTCGAGATTGCTTTCTGCCATGTTCCCCCAAAGCCTTTCTAAAAATCGTCGTTGAGTGATTCGAGATCGAATCCGGTCTGGACGGTGGTGGACGCGCCGGACTCAGAAGCGCGAAGAATGTCGGGCCATGCGCTGGCCAAATTATTGAAGATCTGCCCGATCGCGGACCAGTTCTTACGTTCCGCGATCGAGTACAGGAGATAGGCGAGTTCCTTCACTGCGTCGAGATCAATACGCGAGCCAGGCGCCTCTCTGAGATTTGCGATGAGCTGGCCAGCAGCGTCGATGCCCTTCGCATCCAGTACCCGTGCTGTGTGTAACGAGGCTTCCCAGACGCTGAGCCGCTGATCGCGACGCGGATCGTAGTTGTCCGGGAGCTTGGCGGGTGCGAAGAGCTGGACCTTGCCGCCGCGGCTCGTCAGAATTCCGCCGCGTTCCAATCCCGGGAGCGAGGTGTTGAGGGCGGTAGCAAGCGTCTCGGCCTCACCGAAGGTGCCTTCGTCAAAGCCGTGCTGACGGAACCACGTGATCGCCCAGCGGGAGTCAGAGTCGAAGTCACCCTCAAGTTCGGTAAGCACTTCCGCCAGAACTTGGTTGATGAGTTCGAGAGCCGTTCGGACTCTCATTGCCGAGCCATCGGCTTCGGTCACCTTGGAATAGCGGGTGAATACGGCCATGCCAGGGCCAATGGTCGACTGGGCGAGGTCAACGGGGGCGACCGCTGCCTGCTGCAGCTCCCGGAGCTTCGACGGGAGCTCCGAACGAAGAACGGACAGGAACCCGCCGCGGTCGATGGACGACGCAGATTCGCTGCGTGGACGGCAGGCCAAGACGATGGATGAAGCCAAGGCATTTGTGCCAGAACCGATCATGCGGTTGCCCAGTTCGCTGCGTACCGGCCATGTCGCGGTGACGGTCCAACCAGCGCGGACGATGCCCTCCAGGATTGTTGCCCACCCGGTTGATGAATCGCCGCTTTTGGTCGTCTCTGACTGTTTGAAAGCATAGTAGACAGTAATTGGATAGTCGGTGGTGGCGTTCTCGCGCATGCGACGGAAGACCGACTCGAATCCATCCTCAAAGAACTTCTCAGCGCCGCCCTTCCCATCATGCCGATACGGATTTGCGACGAGCTCTTCAACCTTCGGTACAAGCATTGTCCCCATCAGCCGCACATGGACCGTCCGGAGAGAACGACGTAGCCAAACGTAAAAATAATCGGATAGATCCGAATAGCCGATGTTGTCGTAGTACGGAGGGTCGGTTGAAACGACAACGGACTCATACTCCCGTGTTGAAGCATCCTCCTGAGTCGCGATGGCAGCTCCATGACCAGGCACTCGCGCCAACGCCTTCGCCACCCAAGAGATATCCTCTCGGATACTTCCCGACGAACTCGCGAACGGATTTGCCTCGGCGAAGTCCCAGGCCATTGGTATAGCCTGACGGGCGAAGAGCCCGCGAACCGCTTCCATCTTGGGGCTGCTATCCCAAGTACAGAGAGACGACAGCTTGTTGGTCAATCGACTGATGGCGAATGCGAGATACGTGCTTACTGCGTCAGCATAAGCTGCTGCCCCGGTGCCGCCGGCCTCTAGGCGATCGCCTTCAGGGAGGCCCGCGGCCAGCGCATCGGCGAGGACCTGCTCACGGGCTTCAGCCAGTACATCACTGAACGTCGTGAGCGCGACGAGCTGACGGTTCGTAAAGAGGTCAGAGAATCTAGTGAGTCCGTACGACGGTGTCCATAGATTACGTGGGTCAAACCCAAGCTCCTGGTCTGGGATGTCATTTGGCTTAGGTACCATCGCCAGAGCTTCATGCTGGCCGGGGGCGAGGTACTCCCGCCGCCTTTGACCCTCTGCAACGACAGCAATCAGGGACGCGCCGAGCGCTCCGGCGATTCCCTGTTCTTTGATATATGTCGGTGAAACAGCCGTGGCACACGAAACGCAGGTTGCCCCGTTTCGGCCGGACATGGTGCCGTCCGCCCCGCCGGTCGGGGCCTTTGCCGGATCGGTTCCAATGGTGTAAGTAACTTTGCAAGCTTCGACCGTGGGGACGATGTAGGCTTCCTTGCCCTTCTTCTTGCCCAGCCACCAAGACCGAACTAACGGCATCGCAATGCCGCAAGCGGGGTTGGGGCAGGTAACGGTACGTGCCCAGAGCCATGCGATGACAGTGGCCGTCTGACCGCCCCCGATCTCTACTTGCGGGTACAGGTGGCCGATCCTCCGCTGGGCGGTGTCACGCATCCATTCGCCGTAGGCGCGGACATCCGCGGCGAGACCTTCGGGTCCAGACCACGCGGTCGTTTGCCCTTCGGAAAGCCCGGGGAATACGGGTGCAGCGTCCGCAAATTTTGGCGGTATTTCGATTAGCGCCTTGTTGATCAAGACTGCGACGGGGTTGAGGTCAGAGGCGTGAGCCTCTAAGCCAAGACGCTGAGCCTCAAGCGGTATTGACCCGCCGCCAGCGAAGGGGTCCAGGATGGCGGGCGGACCGTTAGGACCAGCCGACTTTGCGATTTCCGCGTGAGCCGCTTTGAGGAGAGTCTGGTTGTTTGAGTTCTTCCATAGGACGAGCTGTTCGATCATGCCGTGGAGGCGTGCACGCTCGGCGGCCTGCGCCTCTTCGGTCGGGAAACGGTCCGGGTGAGAGGAGGGATCATCGACGAGCTGAGCGAAAAGCACGGCACGAGCTGCAGCTAAGGGTCGGCGAGCCCACCACAGATGGAGAGTGGACGGATGGCCGTGGCGGATCGATTTCTCCCGAGCAGACTCCCGATTGATGACCTCGAGAGGCATCGAGACCTCAATGAGTTTGCGTTTCTCCGCGTACATGCTTACTCAGTCCGTTCTTGTTGTGTTGCCGGACCCAGGGCATCCCGTTTCCACACCCAAATGTATACGCCGGGGGCTGGCTGGACGGCATCAAACGCACGTTGCGCACACAGGCTCACATGGGCGGGTTCGTTGCAGCCGGAGCGTTGGCGCGGGTGACCAAAATTGTCTCAGCAGCCGGCTAAGCTATTGGTCATGCCACTACGTCTACGCCTCATTGACCTCTTCGCCGGCGCAGGCGGAATGACTCAGGGTTTCAAGTCCACCGGGCGGTACGAAACAGCCGTCGCCGTCGAACTGGATCCCTACGCTGCGGCCACTTTCGTGCAGAACCATGCGGCGGCGCGCGTCTACGCAGGTGGGATCGAGGACTGGCTGGCCGAAGATACGGTCCCGAAGGTCGATGTGATCATCGGCGGACCACCGTGTCAGGGTTTTTCAGCGCTTGGGAAGCAGGACGTTCTCGATGAGAGGAACTTCCTCTGGCGGAAATACGCCGAGACCATCATTCGGGCCCAACCGAAATATTTCGTCGTGGAAAACGTGCGGCAGTTTCTGACGTCACCCCAGTTCGCAGAGTTTGAGTCATGGGCCTCCCCTGGTGGCCCCTTGCAAGATTACGAGCTCCAACCTCTCTTGCTGAATGCCGCGGATTTTGGGGCCTACCAAGCTCGCACACGAACCATCGTGATCGGGCGACGGAGGGGTCTCCCGGAGATCCCAGTGCCGGCCGTCGGACCGTTCAAGGGAAAGCACCGCAGCGTCGAGGACGCATTTGCGGGGTTGCCGAACCAACGGGTCATACCTCGGATGACGTCCGTGAGGGACTTCCCAGACACCAGGACAGACGTAGGCGGCGTGACGATGCCTGGTCCGTTCACCACGCCCGAGCTGCACGTGACCCGCAACTACACAGCCCTGTCCCTCAAGCGCTTCGCGAAGATCCCCGCTGGTGGAAACCGGTTCAATATCCCCGATGAGCTGTTGGCTGAATGCTGGCGGAAACACAAGAGTGGCTCTGGCGACGTAATGGGACGTCTTCACTGGACGAAACCTTCAGTGACGATTCGAACGGAATTCTTCAAGCCTGAAAAGGGCCGATATCTCCACCCTGATCCCGATGTTCACCGGGCAATCACGCATTTCGAGGCCGCTCGGCTTCAAGGCTTTCCGGACACGTATAAGTGGATGGGGACAAAGACGGCAATTGCCCGGCAGATCGGCAATGCAGTGCCGGTGCAGCTGGCAGAGTACTTGGCCCAGCTCATCGCTGAGGCCTGGGATTCTGCTGCGTAGAGCCTTCAAGCCTGCGCAGCAGGTGTGAGAGGGTGCTGAGAATATCTAGACAGTCTTGGTCAGTAAACGCGCCATTCTCCAGGAGCCATCTCTTTTCTTGGTGATCCAGAAGGTTGCGGACCCCGGAAATGACACCGCCACTAAGCAGCCGCTGCCCCTTCTGAACGTTTCGAACGGTGCTTTCCGTGATCCGGGATCCGCTGACCTCGCGGTACTTAGCGAACACGGAAATTCCCTGGCCGTTTTCTGAAAAGGCCTGATCCATTAAAGAGGACGCTTCTGCGATCTCCCGTCCGAGGCGCAAATGAACTTCAGAGATATACCGTTTTATCGCTTCATCGACGGCGTCGATGTAACGTCCCGCTTTGTATTCGTCCAGTGCAGCGACCTTGATGGAGTCATGCATGTGGCGCCAGTGAAGATCTGCATACTCCGGCGCGATGGACTTTAGATCGTCGATAATTTTGTCCTGTGCCTCGTTTGAGAGTCGAGATTCAGGTTCGGCGATGGTCTGCAGAATCGACTGAAGGGCGGCGGATTCCGGACCGCGAAGTGTGGATGTCCATTCGACGAAATTTGTTCCAGTGCGTTGCTCAGCGCGCTCTTTCTGGCGGTCCCTCCGAGACTTTCTCCAGTCGAGTGCGATCGCTCGTAGCACAGCGGCCAAGACAACTCGCAGCTCCGACGGTTCCTCAGCTTCCCAGTTAATTGCGCGTCGATCGGTCGCGATCACGTCAGGCTTGACTTCGTCTAGATACGAAACATCAATGAATCCGGTGAGGTAGGAAAAGGCGTGACTCGACTCGGAAGCTCCAAAAAATTCAGGTTCATTGATGAGCCTGCCACTGGCATAGAGTGCAACACCCCGGTTTGTACCGTCAAGTGGAGAGGCCGCGGATATGATCCGCCCTTTGATTTCCTGTGCTGAAATGAATGACCAGTTTGTTGGCCCGACAACATCTTCGAGTCTGGGATCTTCCAGTCCCCACTCGAACTGGGATGAGATGCCGTCGAGTCGTGCTTCCTTCGTGACTTCGACTTTATCCCCACGCTTGTTCTCAACGAACAGCCGGAAGGTGCTGTCCCCGTAGTCGAAAAGGCGCGCTAGGCTCCTTCGTAAATCGTCGGTTCGGATCGGGGAGCTGCGAACAAGCCTGCGAATCGTGATCTGAGTACCATGCCGCTGCGAATCTCTCGGGCTGGAATTTACGTCCGGTCGGTATTCTCCTTCGGAGCTAAGCATCTTCTCGTAGTCGAGTGAGACTCTATGCAGCGCACCGGACTCTCGCCGGCTTGTGACGACTTCCACAAGATGACCCACGCCAAAGAGCGCAAGCTTCCCGATCCCCTTCTTCCCAGAGACTTTGCGTTGCCCACTCTCCGACATCCCCGTTTGGAGCTCGTTTCTACGGTTCCGCCCAATACGAAGGTACTTAGAGGCCAAGTCCTCTAATGACATGCCATGGCCATTGTCAATCACGGATACGAAATCACCCAATTCGTCTGCTCCAACTTTGACGACGACTACTTTTGCATCGGCGTCGTAGGCGTTGGCAATCAGCTCGGCAACAGCATTCGGAAGATGGGAATACATGTTTGATCCCAGGTGACCGACCGTCGACGGTTCAAATCTGAGGACGATATCGGGGACCAAATGTAAGCTCCTTGCTGAGTCATTTTTTCTTGGATGATGATATCGGAGTTCGCCTAGGGCATGCGGGAGGCCGCTCTCCTACTTAGTCACTCCTGACCGCGTGGTGATTTTCCATGATTCCGACAAACGTGGTTCACTGCATCGACGGGTGAAAGGACACGGATCATGCTGAGCTACAGGACGCTTTTCAGTATCAACCCAGGGTCAGATGCTGATGTGGTTCAAGGCGTGTTGGACAGGAGCTTCGATTGGCTGCGGGGAAAGAATCTGAATGTCGATTTGGTGGCAGCAAACCAAGAAGTGGCGGTCGCTGATCATGCCCGGGTGAAGTGGATTGCCCCCGATTCCGCAGACTTCGCAGGTACCCACCGCCTCATCCTTACGGAGCAGTCGCCCATGGGCGAATGGATCTCCACAATCACGGTTTGGCAGCTGGCAGACGGACGCCCATGGTTCTGGATGGATGTGGAGGGACCGGAGTGGGCTGGGACGCCGAGACTCGTCCGATCGTTGATCGAGCAATACTCGTGTTCCGATCGTGGCGTGAGGCTGACAAAACAGCCCGTCGTAGTTCGTCCACAGCAAGTCGGTGAGCTCATCCAGCTTCTAAGTCGAGACGGCCGGCGGACGCTGTCCTTCATTGCTGGAAGTAGCGCTGCCTTGCCGATGCCAAAATGGGCGGAATTCGTCGGCAATATAGTCAAGCAGACCACCGGGCAAGCATCGGCGTACGTGTTGGACCCGGTTGCAACGACGATGTTCAACCAGCGAGTTGGCATGGAGTTCGGTGTGAGGCCGGGCATGCTGCGGACTTACCTCCCGGATCTGGATATTAATGATCCGCAAGATTCCGCACGGCACCGGTTCCTGACGTCGGAGTCAATCGCCTCGCAGAACGTGGGCCGTCTCCGCAAGACACTTAGTTACAAGGCCCGCGAAGTGGCCCAAATGTCACTTCTGGACGACAGCATTAGGCTGATCGATCGACGGCTTGATGAGCTGGAGCTTCGGCTGACTCCGCGGATGATGAAGGAGGCAACTCCTGGAGTAACCCTTGGGGACCCTTCCACTGTGCCCATGCAGTCGCCGTCGTCGGAACCGGATATTGTACCCGAATCCGAGGGCGCTGCTTCACCGTCCCAGATGCCTGATGCCCTTGGTGCGGAGCATTCCAAGTCGGAAGACAACCTGGGGGGCCAGGCCACTGATGCATCGCTGGGGGAGCAGGCCGAAATCTACTTGGCGCTTCGTTCGCTCGTCGAAGAGTACGCCGGCGGTGAGACATCGCTCGGCGGTGTGGAGGCTCTCCGCGGACTCCTGGAAGCTGGCGTTGCAGCCGAGGCACTAAGCACTCGTCTCCTCGCCAAGATTGACCAAAAGTCCGCTGCTCTGGACGAGGCAGCCGTGGAACAGGCAAAGTTGCGACACCTCATCGATGACCTTGAGCTAGACGCCTGGGACACATGGGAGCAGCTCGAAGCCCAGTACGCGCGTACACGAGGTGCCCAAGACACCGAACTCAAGTTGCGCGGGATGCTGGCCAAGACGGGTGGCGACGTTGACTGGACTCAGCTGGATGAAGTCGCGCCCCCTGAGCTTTCTGTCCCCCAAAACTTCAACAGCCTGGTGGAGTCGTTTGATGGGTTTCCCTATGTGGTTTACACCGGGGACAAAGACATCACTGCCGGCCTTGATGACCATGATGCGGTGGGTCGTTGGTGCAGCATGACCTGGAGCATTCTGGCGGCACTGAACGACTATGCGCGTTTCAAGGTTGAGGGCGCAGACATTGCTGGCGTGCAAGCCTATCTGGAGTCTCCACCGCCTGGTGCCCACACGTACCACCCTGGACGTCACGCTCGAGATGAGAGCGAAACCGTCAAGAACAATCCGAGTTATTCCGCGCCCCGAACGCTGCCCGTTCCGACGAAGGTCAGCCCCAGCGGCGAAGCCTTCATGGGCGCCCATTTTCGGATCGCAAAACACGGGCTTGTGTCGCCACGGCTGCACTACTTGGACGCCACCGCCATAGCTGGGAAGATCATCGTCGGATACATCGGCCCCCATCTGCCGAACGCTCAGACGAACTAAGAATCAGATCCAGACGCTTCCATTTTGTCCCAGAGGATGTCGACGACCCGCTGCTGCACGTTGGGACCTACTTCCCGCAGGACTTCAAAGAACTCCTGGGCGATGCTTTGAGCCATGCGCTCAAGCATCGGCTTGAGCTCTCCGTCCGACGGAGTTACTGCCGAAGATGCCTCGTGCACGTGGTGGCTGTCGTCGGAGCTTGGAGTTTCGCTCTCGGAGCTCGTTGCCGGACCCTTGCTGGCCGCGTGAGTTTCCTTCTCACGAGGCTCGGCTTCGACGCTGTTCGCGTCGTTCTCACCACCTGTTGAGTGTGCCTCAGCGTCGCTGGCCTCGGTGCCGCGAGGGGCCACGAAGTCTGCGAGCATTGCCGGCACACCGTCGGCTCTCAAGACTACATCGAGATGGTGGACAGTGCGCGTCAGGGCAACATAGAGGAGCTTGTCCCCCTGGGGGAGTTCGAGTATCGAAGCAGGCTCAACGACGACCACGGCATCAAACTCAAGACCCTTTGACTCCTCGGGTGAAACCAAATTGATGCCCTGGGACAACCCGCCATCGGCCGACTCACTGTATTTGATTCCAGCTGCGCGGAAAGCGGTGCGAACGGAAATCATCTGCCGTTCGGCGACGACCACACCCACAAACAAACCCCTGGAACTGTATTCCTTCACGGATGAAACGACGGAGTTCATCAACTCATCCGTGGACACTACATGCCAACGAGGCTCTTCTTCGATCTGCCGCGGAAATGCCTGCGGCGCAGTCAGCCCTGGCGCGGCTGTGGCGAGGACTCTGGCGGCGACAGCTAGGACCGGTGCCGGAACACGATATCCGATGGTCAGCTCAGCTTCGGTGAAGTTGTCTTCAGTGCCAAGTGTCGTCAGAACTTGGTTCCAGTCTTTGCGTGAATAAGCTGACGTAGCTTGGGCGATGTCGCCTACGACAGTCATGGAGCCGTTCTGACTGCGCCGGCGGACCGCTCGGAGCTGCATATAAGAGAGGTCTTGGGCTTCATCCACGACAATGTGCCCATACCGGCTCAGCGTGCCACTGATGGCGTCTGCCGCGCAGTCGATAACCCCCAAGTCCGCCATTGTCCACGGCTCGTCCCCAATTTTCGCGGCCGCCGGTCGGTAGAGAAGGTCAACCTCAGATTCTGTAGCGCCAGCTCGAAGAAGCCTGTCCTTCGAGCCGTACAACTCCCGGACAAATTGTTGGGGAGAGAGCGATGGGTAGACTCTCTCGGATTGCTCATCCAGTGAAGCTCGGTCTAGGAGCGGCACAGCGTCCCGTCTGCCTGCGTCGACCCTGCCCGCCACGAAAGTCTGCAGCGCAGCCCTGAACTGAGCGCGACGGCGGTTATATAGGCCGGGGGTGATTCCAGCCAAGAGGCGTTCAATGTCTTCTTTTACAACGGAAACAGTCAGCGCGGTGTCGGTCCGCCTCACCTCGAGCCCGTCCGCGGGGACTCGCGCACGTCCGTTCAGCGCACTTTGGACGATGGACTCCATCTTTGCGGAGCCCTTCTTTCGTGCCACGTCAGGGACGTCGATGCCGCGCGGAGCAAAGTCGCCCGCCAGTAACTGCGCAAGCGACTGCTGAATCACGTCCACGTCCCCGAGAGTCGGGAGCACGCGCTTGATGTATTTGGTAAAGGTTGGGTTGGGCCCGACTACCAAAACGTCCTTAGGCTGCAGTTCTTCTCGGTGGTTGTAGAGTATCCAGGACACGCGATGCAGTGCGACGGCAGTCTTTCCCGTCCCGGGGCCGCCCTGTATAACGAGCAGTTGGTCTTTAGGGGCCCGGATGATCCGGTTTTGAGCGGCTGTGATGGTCCGCACTATGTCCCTCATGAACTCGTCGCGGCCCCGCCCAAGGTCCTCGAGCAATGGATCTTGCTCGCCGACGAAAGTCCCCGAAGAGATATCGTCGGAGAGTTCTTGGAAGATTACGTCGTTGAACGAGGCAATTCGGTTATACGTGGTCGTGAAGACTCTCTTTCGGGCAAGTCCGCGCGGATCATCATGCGTAGCCTCATAGAAGATTTCGCCGATTTTCGACTGCCAGGGAGCGACAAGGAGGTCATAATTTTCGTCCCGGATGGCCACGCTGCCAAGGTAGATAGTCTCGCCATCCTCTAGGTCCATGCGCGCCGTTGCGACAGCCTCTGAGGGGTCAAGCGTTCTCCGGTCCAAGAGCGCTGCTCGCTGGCTTGATCGTTCATGCACGTTACCGCTGACGTTTGAGGAGACAATGTCGTTAAGGTGGTCGTCATAGGCCTGCTTGGATTTGTCAAAGTATTCCTGCTCGAGTGCCTTTTCGGCCTCAAACGCGTCCTGATCTGTGTCCTGCAACTGTGCAGTCATGGTTGCCCCCTGCGATTCGTAAACAAATTAAAGCAGACGTACGCCGGCCCTTGTATCGGGCTCGGCCGGAGTGGTAGCGCATCCCTCTTTTTATCGGCGCTCTCAAGCTTGTCTCGCTGTGAAAAGGAAGTTGTCCCCTTGAAAATTTGAGCAAATCTTGATGCTCGACGTCGCATCTCCGGGATTTACACTACTGCCGAGGAAGCAATAGCCTGAAGCGATGTTTGATTACCGCTGCCCCTCCGACGATGACTTCGACACACGACTTCGGGCTGAAGCTTTTTCTTGGCTAACTAACAAGATGCGCCGAGGCCCTGAGTACCTTGCCTACTCCGAAATCCAAAAGTTCATCTTCGACGGACGACCGGTTCCGCTCAAAGACAGGGTCAAGGGAATATGGAAGCCAGCAATATTGTCCTCGGCCCTTTCGATAACGACGACATATCGGCCGCCAGGCGTCGAACGCCCATATGATGATCTCATTCATAAGAGCGACGGGCTGCTCAGATACAAGTGGAACGGGATGAAGCGTGATGAGGCGACTAACCGAGCGTTGAGATCCGCGATGGAGGAAGGCGTCCCTCTGATTTGGTTTTTTGCGGTGGGCAAAGGGGTGTTCAAGCCAGTATTTCCAGTTTACGCAGTAGCGGAAGAAGAAGAAGCGCAGCAGTTTATCGTGAACGCAGATGCTTCCCACGTCGCAGCGCAAATAGAAGCTGAACAGCCCGGATCCATGTCTAAAAATCAAAAAGTGAAAGTCAGGAACGAGCTCTTTAGTGCTGTATTCCGTGGAACGGTGATGCGAGCCTACCGCTCGCGGTGCGCCGTGTGCTCATTTCGGCATGGACCAATGTTGGAGGCTACGAAAATTATAAAGGAGATCGATCATGGTGCCGGTGCAGCCGTGACGAATGGAATCGCGCTTTGCGTATTTCACCGCTCGGCCTTAGAAGTGGGCGCCCTGGGAATCCAGCCCGACCTTGTAGTGCAGGTACGGCCGGCGCTAATGCGAGAGGATGGTGGTCCGATGCTGCGATACGGACTCCAAGAATTGCACGGGAAGCGGATCTCCGTACCGAGCGTGAGGGCTGAGCGGCCAAGACAGGACCTGCTGGAACGCGCTTTCGAACGATTCCGTCAGGCGGACTGATTAGCGTCAAAGCTTGTCTATCCACGTGTCTTCTTCCCGGTTGTCCCATGCAGACCCCGAGGTGGGTTTAGACGGCAGGCTTCGCTCTTCGATACGTCGGAGTACAAGGCGTACGTCCTTCGCCAGAAGGTCTCTGATAGCACTGACGGGGCGGACGGTGCAGCTTTCGATGACCGCACGCCGCTCATCCATGGAGTCGATTCCAGCGGCGGCGAAGGCGTCTCGGAGCTGTTGCACCTGATCCTCTCGGATGGAAATGTCCTCTAGGACATCTTGAGGCTTTAGGGGCTCGGCAAAAATGTCGAAGGTGGCGTTATCCATCTGCTCTCCTAACTAAGGTCAGTTGTTAATTCTGCCACTCTGAGAGCGAGCACATCGGCCTTGGCAGGCGGCTCCTTCTCCGTGTCCGTGGCCCGGGTGGGGCCGAATGAACTTCAGACGACTGGGTCAATTGGTCTGGGCCGTGGCTATTCGGTATGTGAACCGCTGTGCGGTGCCAGAACCAGCAGACACGGGATTGTCAGCGCCGGATGTCATCATTGGTCTTGATTTATTGAGTGACGACACCGAGGCTGGTGCCGCAGATGGGGAACGTGATGAGTCTGTCCAACCGGGAGTACGTAGGACGCGCCCTTGAGGCCTTGGCGGTTGGCCTTGAGCCTTTTATCGCAGCAGTGTTCGTCGAGGTAGCCCCCGGCGTGGCCTGGACCAAGATCATTCAGCACAAGGACGAGAACGCCGGCCGCGCTGCGCAATCCTACGCAGCCACGGATCTCAGCCTGCAGCTGCGCATCATGACGGAATCCATGGGCTCACTTGGCTACCCCTTCAGCCTTCCGCATGACGCACGCAGCCACACCTCCGAGCTGCGCCAGGCACGCAACCGCTGGGCCCACAATGAGAGCTTCGACGACGCCGATACGTTCCGTACCCTGGACACCGCAGGTCGGCTGGCCAAAGTGATCGGGCTCGACCCAACTCACAGCGAGCTGGTTGCGCTTCTCACCGAGTACCAGAACCGGTCCTCTCCAAAGGAACAACCGGAAGAAGACCAGCAGGCTCTGCCGGCCGCCGTCGCGCAGTCCGACCACCCGGAGGACAGCCTTCCGGGTGAGCCCTCGGTCGCTGGGCCGGCTGAATCTGCTGCCCACGTTGTGGTTGAGGTGACCACAGCAGATGCCCTGAGCTACGCGATGGCGCACAACGGCTTCCGCTTCGTCAGGCAGGTCAAGATCACCAACATGGGGGCGGAAATCCGTGGTGCGGTGGTCCAGGTGGAGGCCTCTGCGCAGTCAGGCCGGATCTCCGGTGACTTCCAGCAGTATGTGGATCTTGCCGCTGGCCAAACCATCACGCTCGATGACCTCAACGTCCCGGTTCAGGCCGCCACTATGTATGAACTGGCTGACCGCCAGATGGGAAAGGTGCTGGTGACCGTCCATTCGGCGGGCACGGACGCCGCAGTGGGGGAGCTGGGCCGCGCCGAGGCGGACCTGACGCTCCTGCCCGCCCAGTTGTGGATCGCCGGGCGGGGACTCGTCTCTTACGAGTTCCTGGCCGCGTACGTGCAGCCTCACCATCCCAGCATCGCCAAGCTCATGTCCGAGGCCGCCGACATCCTCATGCAAACAACGGGCAGCGGCAGCTTCGACGGGTACCTGGAAGACGGGGACCGGGTTGATCAGATCGTGTTCGCCATCGCCCAGGCCATGAGCGCCCGTGACATCCGCTACAGCATGCCACCCGCCAGCTGGGGACTGGAAGGCCAGCAGGTACGCACGCCGGCGCAGGTCCTTGACGACCGTTTGGGCACGTGCCTGGACACCACGCTGGTCCTGGCCGCCGCTTTGGAATTCTGCGGCATCAGGCCTCTGCTCTGGCTGGTGGACGGCCACGCCTTCCTCGGCTACTGGCGCGAGGAAGGCAGCCTCAGCACTGCGGCCTCCGACGACGTGCCCGAGCTGGTCAGCCTCGTACAGCGGGGCTTCATCGGCCTCGTGGAAACCACGCTCCTCACCGGCAGTCAGCCGATCTCGGCCGCCGCACTCCGCAGCAGCCCGCTGAACCGTTATGTGGAAAGCGGCAATGACGAGATCAACGCGGTGACTGACATCAGGCGCGCCCGCCTCGATGGCATCTACCCGCTGCCGGCCCGGACCACGTCCGACGCCGGAACCTACACCGTGGTCAACTACGTCCCGGAGACCAAGACTGCGCCGGCGCTGCCGAAGAAAGCAGCCTCAGGCGAGGGACCGGCCAGGACCACATCCGATGTTCCACCCCGGGTGGTCCAATGGAAGAACGCCCTGCTGGACCTGAGCCTGCGAAACAGGCTCATCAACTTCACTGACACGGCCCGGTTCCCACTCGCAGTGCCCACCGCGTGGATGGGCGCCTTCGAGGACCTCATCAGCAAGGGCACGTCCGTCAGCCTGCTTCCGTCCAACCAGATCAGTGCCATCCACCAGGAGCGAGGCGTCCGCTTCGGCAGGGACCTTCCCCAGGACGAACTCGCGGAGCTGCTCAGCTCCAAAAAGGCCGTGTTCGCCGAGGTCAACGAAGACGGCTACAACGCCAAGATGCGGGGGCTCGCCTACAAGGCAAAGACCCAGCTGGAGGAAACGGGAGCCAACAACCTCTACCTGGCCATTGGCAGCCTGATGTGGGAGCTGGACGGCCGGGCGCTTCGGTCCCCGCTGGTTCTGGTCCCGGTGAAGCTGACTTCTGCAGGGAAAAACGGTCTGTACCGCGTCACACTCGATGAGACCGGCCAGTCCACGCCGAACTATTGCCTCCTCGAGAAGCTGGCGCAGTCCCATGACCTGCGCATTCCGGGCCTCGCGGAGCCGGAGGAAGATGGATCCGGAATCGATTTGGACGCCGCGTTCGCAGCAGTTCGCGCCGCCGTTTCGGCCAAGGGCCTGGCCTTCCGGGTGGAGAACACCGTGGACCTGTCCATGTTGCAGTTCGCCAAATTCCGCCTGTGGAAGGACCTTGACGAGAACTGGAAGGAATTCACCGCCAACAGCCTGGTGAAACACCTGATCAGCACCCCCACGGAACTCTATTCAGACAGCGTTGCCGTCACGCCCGACGTCGACCTGGACGCCTTGGCTGCCCAGTGTCCAATACCAGCGGACTCGTCGCAGCTGGAGGCAGTCGCGTCTGCGGTCGCCGGCCAGACGTTCGTCCTGGAAGGCCCCCCGGGCACCGGCAAGTCACAGACCATCACCAACCTCCTGACCCGCGCCATTGTCGACGGCAAACGGGTCCTGTTCGTCGCCGAGAAGCGGGCAGCACTCGACGTCGTCCAGAAGCGGCTCGACGACGTAGGAATGGGACCGTTCTCCCTTGACCTGCACGACAAGGGCAGCAAGCCGGCGGTGGTGCGGGCGCAGATCAAACATGCCCTGGAGCTGAGCCTGTCTGCGAATAAGCAGCAGCTTGAGACTGCCTCCACCGATCTTGCCTCTGCCCGCCGTGGACTGGTCCGCTACGCCAAGAACGTCCATGAGGAGAATGGTGCGCAGCTGTCCCTCTACAGCGCGCGGACCAAGGCTCTGACCTATGAAGCTGACGACCCTACGGTTCCGCTTAGCCCGGAACTGACGGCGTCCTTGAATGACTCCACCCTGGACTCGATTCGGCAGGTGTTCCGGGAACTTCCGGAGTTCACCGACCCCGTCCGTCCCGGGCCCGAGCACCCATGGCGCTTCGTCTCTGTTGCGGCGGGCGACCAGCAGGAGCAGCAGCTGCTGGCTGTGGGACGCCGCCTTTATGAGGCGCTGAACGCCCTGCGGCCTACGCCTGGGCTTTCGTCGGTTCTGGACGCAGCGCAAACGCCGGCCGACGTCGGAACTCTCGCCACGCTGCTGCAGGACCGGAACGTTCCGCTGGGAACCCTGGATGTGGTCCGCTCCGGGGACTGGTCGGTTAACGCTGAACAGCTGGAGAAGCTGGTTACGGCCTTTGCGTCCGTTCAGCATCCGGGCCTTGAGCACGTAGCGCCGGGGGCTATGGATCTTCCTCTGCCGGAAATCCTCGGCCGTGCGCAGCAGGCGGCAGCATCCGGGTTTTGGGGACGCAAGAAGCGGCTGCTGGCAGTGGCCGCCGAACTGTCTCCCGTGCTTGTATCCGGCGCTGAGATCCGCCATAAGGAGCTTGTGCCGCTGCTGGAGAAACTGGTGGCCGTCCAGCAGGAGGTCTCCGGCCTGCGGGCAACGCGGGGCTCCTTGCCTGGGCTTCCTGCGGATCAGCAATGGAACCCGCTGACGCCGGATGCACAAGCCGACCTGAGACACCGAATTTCTTGGCTTCGCTGGGCCGCGCAGGCGGTGCAGCCGTCCCCGGAGCCTGATGCCGTGAGCTTCCAGACCGAGCTCCGCACGTTCCTGAAGGATGCCCCCGACGTCCACCAGAACGTTATCGGCTGGCTGCGGGAGCTGTCCCATGCCTGGGAAGAATTCCTCAATATCCAAGGTGTGGGTGGTGATGACCTGAGTGCGTGGACCGGTGGGCGAGGTTTCCTGGCAAGATGGTGGGAAACGTCCGTGCCGCGGCGACTGGATGCGGCGGGGTCGGTACCGCTGACGCGGTGGCTTGAGCTGATCCGTCGTGTCGAACCGCTGCGTACCGCGGGATTGATCGACGCCCGTATTGCCATCCTGGACGGCGAGCTGGAAGCGGATGATGCAGCAGCAGCCTTTGAACGCGGCTTGGCGGAAGGGTCGCTGACCGAACGCCGCATCGCTACAGGGTTGGCCGACTTTGATGCTGCGGTGCACGAGCGCACCATCGAGCGGTTCACCTCGCGCGCGGAAACCGTACGCGGGCTGCTCAAAACCAACCTTGCCGCCGGGGTCCTGCGCTCCCGGACGGTCTCGTCGTCGTCGACCTCCGGACGCATGGGCGAGCTGCAACGGCAACTGACCAGGCAACGAGGGGGCTTGTCGGTCCGGAAACTGATGGAACACTACGCAGACCTCATCACGGGGATCATGCCCTGCACGCTGGTCAGCCCGGATTCGGTGGCGCGGTTCTTCCCTGCCAAGGCCGGTCTGTTCGACATCGTGGTGTTTGATGAAGCCTCGCAGATTCGGGTTGCCGACGCGGTGGGTGCCATGGGCCGCGGTGCATCAGTGGTGGTAGTGGGTGACAGCAAGCAGATGCCGCCCACGTCGTTCGCGGAGATTTCCTCCGACGCCGGCAGCGACAGTGACGCCGAGATCTCCGTGGTGGAGGATATGGAGTCGATCCTTTCCGAATGCGTGGAAGCGCGGGTGCCGCGGCAGTGGCTGTCCTGGCACTACCGGAGCCAGGACGAATCGCTGATTGCTTTCAGTAACCAGCAGTACTACGACAGCAAGCTTTCCTCGTTCCCTGGTCCGTCCCACGGTGCTGCGAATGCGGGTGTCCGCGGACATGGCGTGAACTTTGTCCGGGTTGATGGCCAGTTCCACCGTTCGGGACCGTCAAAGGTCCTCCGTACCAATCCTGTTGAGGCTGCTGCTGTGGTGGCAGAGATCCGTCGCAGGTTTGATGCTGATCCCGCGGGAACTCCCTCCGTGGGTGTGGTGACATTCAACCTGCAGCAACGTGCACTTATTGAAGGTCTGCTGCGTGACACGGAGGATCCGCGTATCGTCGCTGCCCTTGATGAGGACGCAGAAGGGCTGTTCGTCAAGAACCTTGAGAACGTGCAGGGTGATGAGCGGGACGTCATCCTGTTCTCCACGGGGTTCAGTAAGAATGACAAGGGCAACCTGCCGCTGAACTTTGGTCCCTTGAACCGGTCCGGTGGGGAACGGCGCCTCAACGTTGCCGTCACCCGTGCACGCCGGCAGGTTATTGTTTTCTCCAGCTTCAATCCGGTCGATCTGCGCTCCGAGGAAACCAGCTCCGTTGGCATCAAGCACCTGCGGTCCTATCTTGATCTGGCCGAGCAGGGCACCGCGGCGCTGCCTTATGACGGGCGTCGTGCGGCCAGCATTGACCTGCACCGGGAAGAGATTGCCGACGCGTTGCGGGACCGCGGCTTTGTCATTGCAACAGACGTGGGGCTGTCCGACTTCAAGGTGGACCTGAGTGTTGCGTCGGCGGAAGACCCGTCCCGCCAGCTGATGGCCATCTTGCTGGACGGTCCGGCCTGGGCTGCCCGCCGGACGGCGGGGGACAGGGACGGGCTGCCCCGGGATGTCCTGACGCGGATGATGCGGTGGCCCTCAGTGGAGCGGGTGTGGTTGCCGGCGTGGCTGGCGGACAGCGAAGCTGTCCTCGACCGGCTAGAACTGTCTCTGCGGGAAGCTGCCGATCACGTTTCGGGCGAGCTGACCTCTGAGCCTGAGACGCGGGCGATCGCCGGCCAGGCAACCCTTGAAGAATCTCATCCCGCCGAATCGGAGGAAGGCTTCACGGACGTCTCGGGGACATTGCCACTTTTCGAGGAGATCCGGAGACCCGTTGCCTCGCTGTCGTCCGAACGTGTTGGCTCCGCAGTTAAGACTTACGAGCCGTGGACCGTCCAAAAATTCGGAACCACGGATGTTCTGGACAGCCTGCACTCACGACGTTCTGTAGCTGCCGTCCGGGGTGCCATTGGTGTTGTTGTCGCGGCTGAGGGGCCAGTACATCAGGACCGTTTGGCAAAACTGGTATGTGCTGCATTCGGCCTCAACAAAGTCAACGGTTCCCGTGCAAACTCAGTGCTTCGTCTGGTCGATCCGGCGGCTCACGTTATCGACGACGATGGGTTTGTTTGGGACGCCACGGTGGATAGGCGCACTTGGAGCATCTTCCGGCCTAACGACGCGGACATCGTTCGCAAACCGGAGCACATCAGCGTTGTGGAGCTGCGGAATGCCATGGTGGATATCGTCAGTGCGACCGGCGGCATTGCTGTAGATGAGCTGCATCGGGAAACGATTCAGACGTTCGGCGGGAAGCGCAGGACTGCGGGCATCACGGCTCGCCTGAATGAGGGGCTGCAGCACGGAGTGGAAACGGGACGCCTCCAGCTTCGCGGCGACTTGGTGCATCTGCCCTAGGGGCGGTCCCCGCGTTGGGTGCTGGTAGGGCTGCGGTCGACCCTGTGTTGTGTGCCGCGGCAGACGCCTTGGTGGTCCCGGCCGCGGCAAGACCATCCGCAATCTTCGAGAGCTGCAGGCGAGCTATCTTTTCGTGAAAGCGTGCGCCGGCGCGTGGCTCTTGCTTGAAAAGGACTTCTCGCCGCACTGGTGCAGACGCTGCCTGACAAATTGGAAATAGGTTTACGATGAGCCTTTGGTGCAATCTACCAAGCGGTAAGCGCATCGGGAAAGTTATACTCCTTCAGTACCGCAAATGCGGAGAAAATTATTAAGACGGGGCTCTAGTAAAATATGGAAAGATTTGCTGTGATTTCGATAATCATCAGCGTTATGTTGGTCTGGATGTTCTTCCAGGTAGCCTGGGTAGGTTCGCGGACTCTTGATAGAAAAATGCTGAAGGATGTTGAGGCACCAGCCGATAACGTTCGCAAAGAGCAGCGAAGTGTCTTTTTCACATTCGTAATTCTTGGTACCGGCACCATGGCATTTTCCTACGTGGTGGGAATCGCATCGTCATGGTCTGCAGAAGAGCTTCAAAAAATTGGTTCGACCGAGAACGTTGAACGTCCCTATGGCATCTCGGGAAGCGTTCTATTTTCTGGCAGCTTGTTCCTCTTTGCTCTGTTCACCATGATCTTGTTCGGCGCTCATTTCCGTAGCAAAGCACCGATGCCTGCAGAGATCTTGGCTGATATCAAGGCCTTCGATCCCATGACAGGAGGGGCTTCTTCGTCTGCCAGGCTCGACCAGTTAAAAAAGGGGATGTCTGCAAGCCGGGCGCAATTTCGAAGGCGGTGGCAGTCCAACAGTCTCGACCGAAACTTCTACAGCCTGTTTCTGCACCATTCGATGCAGACGCCTCCCAGGCGCGCTGTTCTCTACCGCTACGCTACTGCCTGGCAGTGGAAGAAAAAGACGTGGATTCCATTTACAGCTGGCAGTTTCGCACTTGCCCTAGGGCTTCTAATCGAGATGGTTCTATTTCTTTTTCAAAGCGGTGCAACGCTTATCGCAGTTCTTGTTTTCGTAGTTTTGGCGCTGCTTCTCGCGGGATCGATTGTATGGCTCCAAGTCGCCTGTGCTACTGCTGAGCTTCGTTTCTTGGCCGCGGACATACGCCTTGAGCTAGGTCGCTTCAAGTCGGCAACCGCGCGCCTTGCCGCATTTGACACTTCTGCGGGGGCTAATGCGGAACCGTCTCCGGTGCGCGCGCAGCGCCTTCTTCTCGTTGTCGGACCATTACAAATCTGGAGATAAGTTCCCGACGGTATACCAGGCAATCATGGTTGGGGACCTGCGACATGTGCCAGGCCGGCAGCTACCACCTGTGCCGGCAGATGGGCTTCATCGGGCTGTCCGGCGGCGGGGGAGGGCTGAGCGAGAAGATCGTGGTGGACCAGCGGTGGGTGCACCCCATCGGGGACATTCCGCTGGATGAGACGGCGCTGATTGAGCCGCTGTCCGTGGCGCACCACGCGGTGGCCCGCAGCGGCGTGAAAGCGGGCGACACGGCGCTCGTAGGTGGGTCCGGGCCCATCGGCCTGCTCACCGCCGCGGTCCTGAAAGGCATGGGGGTGACCACGATCATCAGCGAGCTCACCCAGGCGCGCAAGGAAAAGGCCACCTCCAGCGGCGTTGCCGACCACGTGCTGGATCCCAGCAAGGAGGACGTCCCCGCGCGGGTGCGCGAGCTCACCGGCGGCACCGGGGCGGACGTCGCCTTCGAATGCGCCGGCGTGAACGCCGTGCTGGACACCATGCTCGACGCCGTCCGGCCCGGCGCCGTGGTGGTCAACGTGTCCATCTGCGGCGCGCCCGCCACCGTGGACATGCAGAAGATTGTGCTCAAGGAGATCGACCTGCGCGGCACCATCGCCTACGTCCGCGACCACCCCGCCGTGATCAAGATGGTCCAGGACGGCAAGGTGGACCTCAAACCGTTCACCACCGGCCGGATCGCCCTGCAGGACCTGGTGGAGCAGGGCTTCGACACCCTCATCAACCACAAGAACACGGCGGTGAAAGTGCTGGTGCACCCGTAGGTTCCGGTGGGCGGACGTTAGGGATGACTAGCCGCCGCCCGGGGCAACCGTATGCAGTCCTGCTTGAGTCGCTGCCCTAACGAGCTTCTTGTCGAAGGCGACCAAAGTCTGCGCCTCAAGTCTGATCGCAGCGGCGAGGTGGATCGCATCGGCGCTGCACAATCTACCCGGGAGTGCGGCGGCGTAGAGGAGGTCTGAACGTGTCAGGTCCACGAGGTTGATTCCCGCCAGTACGGCGTTGACCAGGTCTGCGGGGAGCCCGCGGCGGTTGGCTGCACAATGCAGTTCCGTATGCAGGAGCATGGAGGCCACCAGCCGGTCACCCCGTTGCCCGGCGGCAGAGAGAAACTCGGCCGTCGACGGCGATTCACGTTCCTCGACCACCAGTTTCAGGGCAGCCGAGGTATCGACATAAACGATCACCGGTCGCCGCGGAGATCGGCAAGGATTTCCGCCGTACCGGCATTGGAGGGCACCCGCGGCAGAAGTTGGAAATCAACAGGATTCGGCGTTGCTTGCCGCACGCTCCCGGACATCAGCAGCCGCTCAAACGGGGACGCCGCAGGCGGGATAAGCGTCGCTGCCACCTCACCGTTATTGGTCACGTCGATGATCTCGCCGTTCTTTACCCGCTCAAGGATTTTGCTGCTTTGGTTCCGCAGCTCGCGGTGGGGGATCGTAGTCATGGGGCACCTCCGTAGCAATCGTAGCACCGGCCCCGATTCAGGGTCTTATTTACCTCGGGTGCTGGAAAGCCCGGTGCTTTCCGGCCGGCTTCTATTTGCGCGGGGACACCTGGCGGGCGCTGTCGCGGACAACAAGGGTGGGCGCGATGGGGGTGCGGTCCACGTCCCGGCCCTCCATGGCACCAAGGAGCACCTCCATGCTCATGAGCGCCAAGGCCGTGAAGTCCTGGCGCACAGTGGTCAGGGGAGGCAGGAAGTAGTCTGAGCCTTCAATGTCGTCGAAACCAACCACGCTCACATCCTCCGGCACCCGGATCCCGTTTTCAGCGAAGGCGCGTATCAGGCCGAGGGCCGTGTGGTCGCTGGCGGCGAAGATAGCCTGGGGTACCTTTTGTTCCCGCACGAGCTGGAGGGCCGTCTCGTAGGCCCACCGGGGGCTCCAATCACCTTCGAGGCACAGCCCCGGTGTCAGCCCCGCGTCGCGCAGCGCGGCCTCCCACCCGCGTTTGCGTACCCGGCCGTCGAACCACTCCATGGAGCCGGCGAAGTGGGCGATGTCGGTGTGGCCCAGGTCTATCAGGTGCTGGGTGGCCAGCCGTGCGCCCAGTTCCTGGTTTTCCGAATAGGTGAAGACGTTTGGCGTCGATGATGCTCCCGCCGCAATCATCTCCACGGGGATGCGGCAGGAGGCATTCCATACGGCTGCTGCCATGTCCACCACGGGGGCAATGACGATGATTCCCCCCACGCCGGTATCATCCAGGGTGTCGAGGGCGGCCTGGACCGAATCCCCGTAGGGCTGTTCGACGCTAATGACGGTGGTGGCGTACCCCTTCTTGCGTGCAATGTTTTCGAGTGCCATGAGTGTCCCCACCGGGCCGAACCGCGGGGAGCCGTCGGAAAGTATGCCGATGGAAGTGGACCGGCTGGTGACCAGCGCTGTGGCTGCCCGGTTCCTGCGGTACCCGATGTCCTTGATCACCTGCAGAACCCGTTGCCGCGTTGCCGCGCTCACGTCCGGTGCGTCATTGAGTACCCGCGAGACCGTGCCGAAGGAGACGCCGGCCATGCTGGCCACATCGTTGATGGTGGGCTTCCGGCGCCGTGGTGCATCGGGCAGCCCCTCGTTCGCCTCGTGGGGAACAGCTCTGCCTGCCACACTCTCTCCTGTCTTGCACATCGCGAACGGAACCCCCTTGATCCCGTTTGGTTCCGTGCGTCTTGATCTTACGTCTGCCGGGATTTCCCCGTCCCCGAAACAGCTCCCAATGTGATGCTTGACACGTAACTCCGTAAACGTTTACGATGATGTCCGTAAACGTTTACGGCAATCTCGTAATCGTTTACGGAGAAGATATTTCAATGAGGAAAGGCGCGGGATGACCGACCGTATCGTGTACGAACTCGCGCTCGAGCCGAACTCCGGGCTTCGCGAGATCGACCAGAACCAGTGGGCAAATCTCGAAGCACTCCTGAGGGACACGGCGCCCGGCGATCTGGCACTCGCTGTCCGCACCTTTGTCCCTGCCGGCTCCTCGGCGGTCATCGGAATCTTTGATGAAAATCGTCTCTGGGCAAGCCTGGCGGTCTCCGTCGACAACTCGGGCAAACCCGCATCAGTGTCCACCCTTCGAGGCCCGGCCGCGGAAGCGGGCGGCGACATGGCGAAGGCGGCCAACGAGGCAGTGAAGTGGGTTCAGGCCCACCACGGTCCGTGTTCCTTGGGCTTCTTCGTCGACAAAGTACATGCAGAGGCGCTGCTGAGAGCGTCAGACAAAGCCACTGCCATCCGCACAGCCTCGGCCTCCGGCGGGCTCGTCCTGTCCCCGGTCCCGCCGGCCCTGGCCATTGCCCTTGCCTGAATCCCAGGCATCCACCCCCACCCACCCTAAGCACTGGAGAACAATGATGATCCGCAGGCTTCCCCTTGTGGCCCTTGCCGCAGTCCTGTCCCTTTCCGTCGCGTCCTGCAGCAGTTCGACCACGGGCACGTCCAATGCTCCCGACGCCGGTGTGTCCGGCAAGGCGCAGCAGGCCCTTGACCAGATCAAGGGACAGGTCCTGAGCAAGGGCCCCAACGGCGAGACGCCCTCCCCGGCGTCCACAGCAGACCTGACTCCCGACGAGATTGCAAAGGTCAAGGCGCTCAACGCCAAAGCTGCCATCGTGATGCACTACGGCGGCAACGACTGGGCCACCGCCCAGATCAACGGACTAAAGAGCGAGTTTGAAAAGCTCGGGGTCAAGGTCATTGCCACCACTGACGCGAACTTCAAGCCGGACAAGCAGGTCTCGGACATCGAGACGGTCATGTCGCAGAGCCCGAACATCATGGTCTCCATCCCCACGGATCCCGTTGCTACGGCCGCCGCCTACAAGAAGGTCGCGGATGCCGGAACCAAGCTGGTCTTCATGGACAACATCCCCCAGGGCCTGACGGCCGGCAAAGACTATGTCTCTGTTGTTTCCGCCGACAACTACGGCAACGGCGTGGTCTCCGCCCACCAAATGGCCAAAGCCCTCGGCGGCAAGGGGAAAATCGGCGTCGTCTTCCACCAGGCCGATTTCTTCGTGACCAAGCAGCGCTACCAGGGCTTCAAGGACACGATTACGAAGGAATACCCGGATATCAAGATCGTCGAAGAAAAGGGAATTGCCGGGCCGGACTTCGCCGGTGATGCCCAGGCTGCCGCGAACGCAATGCTCAGCAAGTACGCCGACCTGTCCGGAATCTGGGCGGTCTGGGATGTTCCTGCAGAAGGTGTCATGGCCGCAGCCAGGGCCGCGGGCCGGCCGGACCTGAAGATCGCCACGGAGGACCTCGGCAAGAACGTCGCGATTGCCCTGGCCAAGGACGAACTCGTCGTCGGCCTGGGAGCGCAGGTTCCGTTCGACCAGGGTGTCACGGAAGCCCGGTTGGCCGCAGGGGCGCTCATCGGCAAGAAAGCACCCGCTTATGTGGCGCTGAGTGCCCTTCCGGTTGACCACTCCAACGTCCTGGATGCCTGGAAGCAGGTCTACCACGAGGACGCCCCGAAGGACATCCAGGACTCCTACAAGAAGTAGCCAAAAGCCGGCGGTGCGGGGGTTTCCCGCCCCCGCACCGCGCCGAAAGGGCAACGATGAATACCGCAGACAATGTCGTCGAGATGCGCTCGATTTCCAAGAGCTTCAACGGCGTTCCCGTATTGAAGGATGTCAGTTTCGACGTCCGCAAGGGTGAGGTCCATGCGCTCGCAGGAGGAAACGGCGCAGGGAAGTCCACGCTCATGAAGATCCTCCAAGGCGTCTACCAGGCGGACGCCGGCGAGATCCTTATCGGAGGAAAGCCCACCGCCATCAACTCGATCCAGGACGCGAAGGCCGCCGGGATCGGCATGGTCTTCCAAGAGTTCAGCCTGGTACCGAGCCTGACCGTTGCGCAGAACATTTTCCTCGCTGCCGAACCGCTGGGCACCGGCGGGCTCATCGACGACCGTGCCTCGGTGCGCCGGGCCAGGGAAGTCTTCAGCGAGATGGAGGTCGACGTCGACCCGCGCGCCGGAGTCGCGCGGCTCGGCACTGCGTACTGGCAGCTGACCGAGATCGCCAAGGCACTGGCGCAGAATGCCCAGGTGCTCATCATGGATGAGCCCACAGCCAGCCTTGCCCGGCATGAATCCGAAGCGCTCTTCGAACTCATTGACCGCCTCAAACAGCGTGGCATCTCCATCATCTACATTTCCCACCGCATGGATGAGGTGTACCGGCTCGCGGACCGGATCACCATCCTCCGCGACGGCCGCCACCTCCTCACCGCGCCACTGACGGATGTCACTCCCGAACAGATCGTGGAAGGCATTGTTGGCAAGAAGATCGAGGGCCAGCTTTCATACCGTGCGCGTGATCATGTGGCCCACGAGGGGGCGCCGCTGCTGGAAGTCCGTGGACTTAACTCGGGACAGCGGGTGCGGGACGTTTCGTTCGTGCTCCGGCCTGGTGAAATCCTCGGCCTGGCAGGGCTGATGGGCAGCGGACGAACTGAGCTCGCCCGTGCTCTCTTTGGCATTGACAAGGTGGACAGCGGTGAAGTGCTCCTACGGGGCCAGAAGGTCAACCTCGGCTCGCCGCAGCAGGCCATCA
Organism: Pseudarthrobacter enclensis; assembly: GCF_030811655.1. Lineage (GTDB taxonomy): Bacteria > Actinomycetota > Actinomycetes > Actinomycetales > Micrococcaceae > Arthrobacter > Arthrobacter enclensis_A. The sequence continues at coordinate 74,660 of NZ_JAUSRE010000008.1, forward strand.
ACGCGGGAGTGGCCCTCATCCCGGAGGACCGCAGGGCCCAAGGCCTGGTCTTGGAGCACTCCGTCCAGGACAACCTGCTGCTTCCCCTCCTCGGTCAGATTCAGCGGGGACCCCTCCTGGACGGCGCGAAGGGGAAGGAATTGTCCGCGTCACTGATCAAAAGGTTCGCAGTGAAGGTGGCGCACCCCCACCGGCCGGTGCGGCTTCTCTCGGGCGGAAACCAGCAGAAGGTGGTCATCGCCAAGTGGCTTGGCACCGATCCGGACATCCTGATCCTTGACGAGCCAACGGCCGGCGTCGACATCGGCACCAAGAGCGAAATTCTCGACATGATCCGCGAGCTGGCAAGTGCCGGCAAGGGCGTCATCGTCATCTCCTCCGAGTACCCCGAACTCCTCGCGGTCAGCGACCGCGTCCTCGTCCTCAAGGGCGGCTCCATCATCCGTGACATCCCCCGCAGCGAGATCGCTGACGAGGAATATCTCCAACTTGCAGTACAGGGAGTCTGAAAGTGAGCAACGCAAAAACCCTCGCGCCCCGGGACACCGCGGCCCCCCGAAATTTCGGCACCATCCTCAAGGAACTCGACTGGCGGCGCTACGTCATCTACATCGGCTTCGTCGTGGTGTTCCTCTTCTTCGCGGTTCTGCTCCGCGACCAGGGCTTCCTGTCGCCGAACAACCTGCTGAACATCTTCCGGCAGACAGCCACGATCACCGTCATCGCCGTCGGCATGACCTACGTGATCGCGTGCGCAGAAATCGACCTGAGCGTCGGATCCGTAGCTGGCCTCTCCAGTGTGTGCACTGCGATGGCTCTCTCCCAGTGGGGCCTGGTCCCCGGCATCCTCGCCGGCCTCGCCGTCGGACTCGTCGTCGGATCGATCAACGGTGCCCTGGTCAGCCTCCTTGGCATCCCATCCTTCCTGGTGACACTCGGCATGCTGGGAATAGCAGTGGGCGTTGCCCAGTGGATCACGGCGTCCGCGCCCCAGCCCATCCTGAACGACACGTTCAACACGTTGTTCGGATCCGGCAACTTCGGTCCTGTTCCGGGCCTGGTGGTCTGGAGCGCCATCTTCGTGGCCATCGGCGCCGTCGTGCTGAACCGCACCAGGTTTGGCCGCCAGGTCCTGGCCACAGGTGGCAACCGCAACGCCGCCGAGTTCACCGGCATCAATACCAAGCGCATTAAGTTCCAGGTGCTCCTCATCTCGGGCATGGTGGCAAGCGTCGCCGGCATGCTCTACGCCGGCCGGCTGCAGTCCGGACGGTTCCAGTGGGGATCAGGGGACGAACTCTCCGCCATCGCCGCCGTCATCCTGGGTGGAACCAGCCTCTTCGGCGGGTTCGGCTCCATCATCGGCACCCTCTTCGGCGCCCTGTTGATCGGCCTGATCAACAACGGGCTGATCCTCGCAGGGCTCGACAGCAGCCAGCAGCAGGTGGTCCGCGGCGCGATCATCATCCTGGCCGTCGCCCTCGCCCGAAAGAAGTAGCGACTGTGACCCTCCAACTTCGCGCAGGAATTATCGGAACAGGATTCATGGGTTCTGTGCACGCCCACGCGGTGCGCGCGGCAGGCGCTGAAGTCATCGCAGTCGCCGGCAGCAGCAAGGCGTCCGCCGAAGCCGCGGCCCCCGCGCTCGGCGCCCGCACCGCCGTCGAATCCCCTGAAGCACTGATCGCACGGGCCGACGTGGATGTCATCCACATCTGCACCCCGAATGCCACCCACGCCGACCTCGCCCGCAAAGCCATTGCGGCAGGAAAAGCGGTCATCTGCGAAAAGCCTCTGGCGACGAGCGTTGAGGACGCCCTGGAATTGACGGACCTCGCCGAGCGGGCAGGTGTGGTCACGGGCGTGCCCTTTGTCTACCGGTTCTATCCGGCCGTCCGCGAAGCCCGCGACCGTATCCTCCGCGGCGATGCCGGCCGGCTGTGGCTCCTGCACGGTTCCTACCTGCAGGATTGGCTCGCAGGCGCGGAAGCCACGAACTGGCGGGTCGATTCAACGATCGGAGGAGCCTCCAGGGCGTTCGGTGACATCGGCGTCCACTGGTGCGACCTGATGGAGTTCACCACCGGACACAGAATCACCAGGCTTGTGGCGAAGACCAGCAGGGCCTACGACGAACGCGAAACCGGCGGCCGGGTGTCCTCCGTTGCCACCGAGGACGGGGCCACGCTCCTGTTCGAGACGGACAAGGGTGCCACCGGATCCCTGGTGGTCAGCCAGGTCAGCCCGGGCCGCAAAAACCGCCTGTGGTTCTCTTTTGACGGAACCGAAGCGTCATTCAGCTTCAACCAGGAACGGCCGGACACCCTGCACGTCGGCGGAACCGGGTCCAGCTCCGACATCGCCGTTGGCCCGCAAACTCTGACAACCCCGGGCGGTCGGCGGTACGCCAAACTCCCACCGGGCCACCCCCAGGGATACCAGGACAGCTTCAACTCATTCGTCGCCGACGTATACGCAGCTATCCAGGGGCAGACACCTGAAGGCCTGCCCACGTTCCGGGACGGCCTGCGAGCAGCCCTCATTACCGAGGCGGTCGTCACCTCCGCTGCACAACGGTCATGGGTTGATGTTCCCGGCACTGAGGCCCCACTCGAATTACTCAAGTCTTCCTCCACAGTTGAAAGGCAGAAGCAATGAAACTCGGTTACTGTTCCATCACCTGGGGCGGCGTCGTCGGCCACCCTCAAGGCGTGACCAGTGTGAAGGACCTCTTCTACCTGACCCACGGATCCATGCGGGACGCAGTCCAGGACATCGCATCAGTGGGTTACCAGGGTGTTGAAATGTTTGACGGCAACCTCGTGGAATACGCGGACAAGCCCGAAGAACTCAAGGAAATCCTGGGTACCGCCGGAGTCGAACTAACAAGCGTCTATACCGGGGCGAACTTCATCTATGCCGACATACTTCCGGACGAAATGCACCGCATTCACCGCGCCGCCGAACTGGCCGCAAGCTTCGGAGCGGAACGGCTCGTGGTGGGTGGCGGGGCACGCCGCGCCGCCGGAACCACTGACCAGGACTACCAACGCCTCGGTGAGGCCCTGGACAGCGTCACGGACATCGCGGAGAGCTTCGGCCTGTCGGCAAGCTACCACCCGCACCTGAGCACCATCGTTGAAAGCCCGGAGGAACTGGACAGGCTCATGCCGCTCACCCGGATCGGCTTCTGCCCGGACACCGCCCACCTTGCGGCCGGCGGAGCAGACCCGGCCGCAGTCATCAGAAAGTACGCCGACAGGATCCAGCACGTCCACCTCAAGGACTTCCAGAAGGACCCCTTCAATTTCCTGCCACTGGGACAGGGCGAGCTCGACTTCCCGGACATCATCGCCGCAATCAAGGAAAGCGGATATGACAGCTGGCTCATGGTGGAACTCGACAACTACGACGGTGACCCCCGGGAAGCCGCAGCCCTCAGCAAGAAGTACCTGGAAAAGCTCCTCTAACCAATTATTCAACCGCCGGGACTGACCCCACACGGCAACTGCCCCGGCTTCCGGAAGGAACAAGATTCACATGCAGAACCTCAACGTCGGCCTCATCGGAGGCGGCTTCATGGGCAAGGCCCACTCGCTGGCCTATGCCGCCATGCCCATGTTCTTCTGGCCTGCCCCGGCCCTGCCGGTCCGCAAAGTCATCGCTGAAGCCAACCCGGATCTCGCCGCCGAAGCGGCCCGCCGCTTCGGGTTCGAAAACTCCACCGCGGACTGGCGCAGCATCATCGACGATCCGGATATCCACGTCGTAGACATCGCCACGCCCAACCATCTCCACGCCGAGATTGCCATCGCCGCCGCCGAAGCAGGCAAGCACATCATCTGCGAAAAGCCGCTGGCGCGCACCGGCGAAGAATCCAAGGCCATGTACGACGCGGTTAAAGACAAGAACCTCGTCCACATGGTCGCCTTCAACTACCGGCGCACCCCCGCAGTTGCCTTGGCAAAGAAATACATCGAGGAAGGGGCAATCGGACAAATCCTCAACTTCCGTGGCACCTACCTGCAGGACTGGAGCGCCGACCCCAACTCGCCGCTGTCCTGGCGTTTCCAGAAATCCATTGCAGGTTCCGGCGCCCTCGGCGACATCGCAACGCACGTCATTGACATGGCCAGGTACTTGGTCGGCGAGTTCAGCGCCGTCAATGCCCTCATGTCCACCTGGATCCCGGAGCGGCCCCTCCAAACCGGAGGTGCTGACGCGCTCGGCACGGTACGGGGCGGGGAAGGCCCCCGGGGCCAGGTCGACGTGGACGACGAAGTCATGACCATGATCCGCTTTGCCAACGGTGCGGTGGGTTCCGTGGAAGCAACACGCAACGCCCACGGAAGGAACAACTTCATCACCTTCGAAATCCACGGAACCGAAGGAAGCATCGTGTTCAACTACGAGCGGCGCGACGAACTGCAGGTCTGCTTCGCTTCGGACCCCGGCGACCGCCGGGGATTCCGAACCGTTTACACCGGGCCCGCACACCCCTACGGAGAAGCACTCTGGCCTATCCCTGCCCTCGGCATCGGATACGGCGAAACAAAGATCATCGAGGCCTACGACTTCTTCAAGGCCATCGCAGAAGGCGGCAGCGTAAGCCCGAATTTTGCCGACGGCTACCAGGTGGCTCTCATCGACGACGCAATCGTCGAGTCCGCTGCAAAGGAATCCTGGGTCGAGGTTCCGCAAATCAACGCATGACCCAACGGGAGGGGCGGCGACCAGTCCGCCCCTCCCGCAGGTACCGAGAACCCGAGGATGAAGAATTGCCACATACAACAGCCGGCCAAGAAGGAACTCAAGTCTGGTTAATGCCCGTGTTCACCGCAAAAGCAGGACACGAGGCAACGCTTCATGAAGCACTCCTTGGACTGCAGTCTTTGAGCCGAAAAGACACCGGATGCCTGGAATACACCGTCTTCTCTGACGATCAAAGGCCAGGTACGTTCGTCCTCATTGAGGGATGGGTGCGCCACACAGACCTCGAGGCCCACAACGAAGAAGTCCACGTAAAGGAATTCGTGAACGGGGTGCAGCCCCTGCTGGCCGTACCCTTCTCCGTAACTCCCCTTACTCCTCTCGTCTGATACCTGCGGGGAGGAAGGCCGACGGCGGGAGGCAAGTGCCGCCGTCGGCCTTCCCCTTCCTTCGCGCTGGAGCGCCGTTGTAGGGCCAGGGCGTGATCGTCCCCGATATCTCCCAGGACGCCGCGGCGGTGGCGGATCACTACGGTGACGCGCGGGGCCCGCGTCACCGGCGTCACGCTGTCCGCCGAGCAGGCGCGCTACGCCGCCGAACATCCCGTGCCGGGCGTGGACGTCCAGGTCCGCGACTGGCTCGACAACCCCGCTGCCGGCCAGCCCGCCGGCCTTAGCGGAGCGGCTGCCGTTCGCCCACGCTGACTGAGGACGACGGCGGCAGGTACTCACGCCGTCGTCGTTCCATCCGTTGCTGCTGGCCCGGTGACGGGATCCTGGCACGCTTGGCGCGGTTGCACCTGGCACAGGCCGCGACGAAGTTCTGCAGGCTGGTGGAGCCGCCCTTGGACCACGGGTAGAAGTGGTCGCCATGCTCGGCCGGGCGGCCACAGCGGCGCCCGAAACCGGCTTCCAACTCGCACGTGCCTCCAGCGCGGGCCATCCCTTCGCGGCGCTGCTGGCGGGTGAAGCGGCGCACCGGGTCGCGGCGTCGCACATCCTGCCTGGTGATCACGGCTGCGGCGATGCCCAGCACTGCTGCAACCACAAGGGGGAGCGCAGCTGCGGAGACGGCGCGGTCGAACATGCCGCGCAACACCTCACCCGCGACGGATGGCCCCGCTCCGGAAACCGGTGGTGCCTTTGCCGTGAGAGCCGTCATCACCGCGACAGCCAGCCAAATCATCACCACTGAGTACGCCAAACGCAGGCCCTGCCTGGTCCAGTAGATGCGGCCGAGTTCCGGCATTGCTTCCCCCATATTTGTTCGCGCGGCGTTCGTGGTCCCGGACGCCCAGGAAATCGTATAGTTCTGACGCACGCCGGTGTCCCAGGCTTGGCCCAGTTTTTGCTGAGCTTTCGCGTTCGGCCGCGTGAAAGAGGTCTGAGTGCGTCGAATAGACGCAGGTCACTATCAGGTGCAAGGGTGGTCGGATGGATGCCGACATCAACTTCTACTTTGACCCGGTCTGCCCCTTCGCCTGGATGACCAGCAAATGGGTGCGGCAGGTGCAGGCCCAGCGCGACTACACCGTGGATTGGCGGTTCATCTCATTGCGTCTGATCAACTCCAATGTTGACTACGATGCGCACTTCCCGCCGGAGTACGAGGCCGGGCACACCGCCGGGCTCCGGCTCCTGCGGGTGGCGGCCCGGGCACGTGCGGAGCACGGCCGCGAGTCGATCGCCCGGCTGTACCAGGCGTTCGGCTCGCACATCTTTGACACCGCACCGGACCCGGCCGAACAGCGCACCGAGGGCGAAATCCGTGAGCGGCGGGGGACACGTGAGTTCGTGGAACCGATCCTCGCCCAAGCAGACTTGCCCCTGGCACTGGCGGACGCTCTCGACGACGACTCCTGGGACAGCGAGATCCGCCAGGAGACGGATGAAGCGCTGGAGCTGACGGGCAAGGACGTGGGCACGCCCATCATCCACTTTGAACCGCCCGCCGGGGTGGCCTTCTTCGGTCCGGTCATCAGCCGGCAGCCGGACGACGAGTCGGCCGCCGAGCTGTGGGACCACGTGGTGGGGCTGGCACGCTTCCCCGGTTTTGCCGAACTCAAGCGAAGCCTGCGCGAGCAGCCGCAGCTTGCTGCCTTCGGCGTCGATGCCGGTACTGTCGGTCAGCAGGAGGACTGGCACGGCGGCAGCCGGCGGCAGAAGAAATGACGTTCGTAGAGGATGGATCGATGAAGACAAACACCCGCCAACACCAGGAATCCGTCACCGTCCAGGCCTCAGCCGAAACGCTCTACGACCTGGTCTCCGACATCACCCGTACCGGTGAGTGGAGCCCGGTCTGTACGTCGTGCTGGTGGGACGACCAGGCAAGCGCGGGTCAGGCCGGCGCCTGGTTCACCGGCCGCAACGAGATCCCGGGGCGGACGTGGGAGACCCGGTCGCAGGTGGTGGCTGCCGAGCGCGGCCGCGAGTTCGCCTGGGTGGTGGGTGGCCGCTTTGTCCGTTGGGGCTTCACCCTGACCCCGGCAGACGCCGGGACGACGCTGACCGAGTCTTGGGAATTCCTGCCGGAGGGGATAGCCATGTTCAAGGACAAGTACCGTGCTGACGCTGACGTCCAAATCGCCGAGCGCACCCAGCAGGCTTTGGACGGCATCCCGAAGACGCTCGCCGCGATCAAACGGATCGCCGAGTCCTCAAATAAGGCCTGACTTTCGACCCTTGTGGGCCACAGCGTGCTAGGCCCTGACTAGTGGGAGGAGCCGGACTTCTTCCGCTCCGTCCACACCGTCAGGGAGGAAGACCATGTTCGCCAGGATCAGCACCTACAAGACCGGCCCCGATACCCGCAGGGATAACCCCACTGACGACGTCGTCAACAGCGTTCTCCAGCTTCCGGGATGCAAAGGCGTCTACTACCTGAACGGAACGGAGACGGACAACGCCCTCTCCATCACACTCTGGGATACGGAGGACGCGATGCTGGCAAGCCGGCAGGCGGCCACCAGGATCCGGGAGGAGAGCAGCCAGGCCGACAGGACCCAGATCGTCGCTGTGGAGGAATTCGAAGTGATGGCCAGCAAGCTCCAAGACTGAGCGGTCCTCGTTTTCCTCCTGGAAAGGCCACGGCTGGGAAGCAGCCGTGGCCTTTGTTGTCCGCCGAAGGCTACGCCGTGTTCCGCCCGCCGCTGAGGTCCAGCACCTGCCCGGTGGTGTAACTCGCCTCCGGAGACAGCAGCCAGGCGGCAAGCGACGCGAACTCCGCCGGTTCACCCGCCCTGCCCATCGGCACCCTGGCGAGAAGCTCGGTGTTGCGCTCCGGCGAAAGGTCCTCCAGGAGGCGAGTCCGGAACATCGACGGCGCCACCGAATTCACCGTCACCCCGTCCGGTGCGGCCTCCTTGGCAGCCGTCTTCACCAGCGCCACCACGGCCGCCTTGGACGCCGAATACGCAGCCATGTTGGCGTTGCCCTCACGCGCGGCGATGGAAGCCAGCACGGCGATGCGGCCGTACCCCGCGGCCCGCATGACGGGCAGCAGCGCGGCAAGGCCGTGGAAGCACCCGTCCAGGTTGATGGCGAACGTCCGCGACCAACCCGCAAACGGCATGTCCTGCACCGCGGTTTCAGGGCCCTGCACTCCGTGGGCGAAGAGCGCCCCGTCGATGCGGCCGTACTGCGTCAGCACCCCGGCCAGTACTGCATCCCACTCCTGGCGTTGCGTGACGTCCAGGCGCAGGGACGCTCCGGGCGCCTCGCCGCTGCCCGTGCCAAGTGCGTCGGTGTTGACCACCGTTGCCCCCTCGGCCCGGAGGCGGTCGCTTGCTGCGGACCCCAGGCCTCCGGCCGCCCCGGTCACCAGGACCACCTGGCCCTGGAAGCGGCAGGGCCAAACGGGCGAGGGCTGGGCCGTTTCATTTCCGAGGGTCATCGGAGCTCCTGCTTCTGGCGGGGCCGGACGCGGCAGCCGCCGCCAGCGGTGCAAGGGCTTGCGCCAGGTGCTCGCCGACGGCGAAGGCCCGGGTGATCGCCGAGCCGAGGGTCGCGCCCCCGCCCGGGTAGTTGTTGCGGAAGACGCTGGCGGAGACGTTGCCGGCGGCGTAGAGCCGGGGGACCGGCTGGCGGTGGCGGTCCAGAACCCGCCCGTCGAGGTCGGTGTCCAGGCCGCCGGAGGTGCCCAGGGTCCCGGCCGACACCGGCACCGCAAAGAACGGTCCCGTGGCGAGTGGTGACAGGCAGGGGTTGGGGGCCACTCCGGCGTCGCCCAGGAAGCGGTCCTGCGGGGTGGAGCCGCGGTGGAACTCGGTATCAACGCCCGCCGCTGCGTCCGTATTGAACCTGGCGACAGTCTGTTCCAGCCCGGCCGGATCGATGCCGGTCTTTCCCGCCAGTTCCCGGAGCGTGTCAGCCTGCACCATCCAGTCCGCAGGTTTCCCGGGGGTGGAGCCGGCCACCGGGTACTTCGCCATGTAGGTGGAGTCGAAGACGAGCCAGGCCGGGTTGTTCTGCTGGCCCAGGGTCTGCGGGTCGATGGACGCGAACAACCGGGAGGCGTCATGGTAGTTCAGGGCCTCGTTGACGAAACGCTTCCCTGCGGCGTTGACCGTGATGGACCCGGGCAGCGTCATTTCCACGTTGCCCATCCGTCCGGACTGGACGCCGTCGTACCGGTGCGCCGGGGTGCTGATGACCGGCACGCCCCAGACCGCGGTCATGTCCGCCACGGCGGCACCAGCCTTGAGGCCCAGTTCCAGCCCGTCGCCCTCGTTGGAGGGTGCGCTGATGGGGGTGACGGGGAAAGGCAGGAATGCCTTCCGCAGGCGTGGGTTCCATTCGAAGCCGCCGGAGGCAAGGACGACGGCGGCCGCTTCCATCGTCCTGCTGCCTCCGGCCGCGCCGATGGTCACCTTCCAGCCGTTGCGGGACCCGCCGTCGGGCCCGTTGCCGAGCGGGAGCAGGTCCTGGACCGGCGCCGAAGCGGCGATGTGCACGCCGCGGTCCAGTGCGCTCGCGAGCAGCCTGCCCACCAACGCCCCGCCCATGGTCCGCACGCCGGCGGCGGCCCGGCGCGCCAGGAGCGCGGGGTCGGCCGCCCGGCCGTTCAGTTCATCGCGTTCGGTCATGGTCAGCAGCGGGAAGTACGAGGATGGCCGGATCAGCTCCGCCAGGCCGGGATAGCCCGCGGGATCGAACGCATCATTGTCCAGGCCCCTGCCACCATCAGTGGCCCCCGCCCACTCCATGTGGTAATCCGGCCGGGCGATGGGGGTCATGGACACCCTGGTGTTGTTGACCAGATATTCGACGGCGCGCGGGGCCGTGCTGACATACCATTCGATTTCCTGATCCGTCAGCACGTGCCGGCCCGCCTCGGTGAGGTAGGCGACGGCGCCGGAATGGCTGTCAGCGAACCCCGCCTTCCGGGCCAGATGGTTGTTCGGTGCCCACATCACGCCGCCGCCGGCTGCCGTGGTGCCGCCCAGTTGCGGGGCCTTTTCGACCACCAGGACGCTGAGGCCGGCGTCCGCGGCGCGTACCGCTGCGACCAGGCCCGCGGCACCGCTGCCCGCCACCACCACGTCGTAGGAGTCGGCCAGATTCTCCACTGGAGTGGTCACGGAGTTCATGCCGTGACCGCTTCCCGGGCAGGGGCGGCCGCTCCGGCAGCCTCCGCAGCGGGCATGTCGATGACGATCTTGCCCACCTTTTCGGTTCGGTTGCCCATCAGCGCATAGGCCTGCGGCAGCTCCCTGAAGCCAAAGCGGTGCGTCATGAGCGCCCGTGCCTGGCCGGGGTGCCGGGCCAGCAGTGCCAAACCGTCGGGAATCAGGTTCAGGCTGTTGCGGCTGCCCAGAATGTCGAGTTCCTTGAAGGGGATGTCTTTCATGGAAAGCGTGACAGCGCGCGGCGAGATGCCCACCTGGACAATACGACCGGCGCTGGCCACGAGCCGGATGGCGTTTTCGAGCGAGGACGGCACGCCCGTGGCCTCGATGACCAGGATGGGGCCGCTGCCGTCCGTCAGGGCATCCAGCCGCGCGCTTTGCCCGGCGTCGGGAAAGGGTTTGGAGGGATCCACCAGGAGGGTCTCGGCGGCACCGAAGGCAGTGGCGAGCTCCAAACGGTCCGGTTCCGTGTCGGCGGCAATGACCTGCACTCCCAGGTCGGACAGGTACAGGGTGGCAAGCAGTCCGATGGGTCCGCTGCCCAGCACAAGCGCAGTTTCCCCGGCCGTTGCCCGGCCGCGGTTCACGGCCTGCATGGCGATCGACGCCGGTTCCCCCATCGCGGCGATCTCCAGCGGCAGCCCGTCGGGAACAGGGCACAGCTTTTCCACGGGGACGCTGAGCAGTTCCACCAGGGCGCCGTCGGAATAGCAGCCGATGCAGCCGATGCTGCGGCAGACGTTGGGCCGGCCCAGCCTGCACGGCTGGCATTGTCCGCAGTACGTCACGGGGCTGACGGCCACCCGGTCGCCGACGCTGATGTTGGCGCTGTTGTCCCCGATGGCCTCAACGACGCCGGAGAATTCGTGGCCCTGCACGATGGGCAGCTCGGTGGGGTAGTCGTCCTCCCAGATGTGCAGGTCCGTCCCGCAGAGGGCGACATGGTGGACCCGGACCAGGGCATGGCCTGCTTCCAGGGAGGGCTCAGCCACTTCCTCGTAGCGGATGGTTTCCTTGGCGATGGTGCGTGCGGTCAGCATCTTTCCCTACTTCCCGTCCGCGCCGAAGAAGATGTTCCACTGCCGGATGCTGCGTTCTTCGACCAGGTTGTTCCGGAAGAACGGGTCCTGGTCCATCAGGGCCTCAACATCGGCCTTGGACTCACCTTCAATGACCAACAACGCGCCAGGTGCCTCGTCCGGGCCGAAGGGGCCGCTCTTGAGGAGCCGGCCGCCGTCGAACTGCGACTGGAGGAACTCCACGTGGTTGGGACGGTGCGTGTCGCGGGCAGCGGCGGTCCCGTTCGCGTAGGAGTAGGTGACGGCAAAAGTGGCCATGGAAGTTCCTCTTCATTGAGTTGGGAGGTGTGCCGGCTTATCGGGCCGGTCCGGGTGATTCCATGGTGCGGACCCGATTGAGACAAGTCCAATACTTATTCGATCAAGGACTATGTGCCGGAATTGCATAGTCGAGGGCCCTGCGTGAGAAGAGTCCCTGGGGTCCGGCCCGAGCTCTAGGCCGGGGGCGTGGGGAGGACTTCCTCGGCCACCTGCAGCGCCAGCCTAAGGGCAGGGGAGACGAGGGCAGGATTCCAGGCAATGCCGGATTCCAGCCGCGGCGCATTGTCCGAGAGCGGAATGAACACCGTGCCGCCGGGCATGATCCCGGCGACCGACTCTGGCATGAGGCTTACCCCGACGCCGCCGGCCACCAGGGACAGCGCCGTGTAGGGATCCGAGACTTCCTGCGCCACGCGTGTGCGGAATCCTGCAGCGGTGCACGCGGAAAGGATGGCCTCACGCAGCGTCGAACCCTGGGCCTCGGGCATGGTGACGAAGCCGTCCGCGGCCAGTTCGCGCAACGCGATTGTGGACCGCCCGGCCAGCGGGTGGTCCACCGGGACCGTGGCTCCCAGCGGTTCCACCGCGATGCGCCTGGTGGCAAGGGACGGCGCGTCCACCGGCAGGCCGATGAAGGCCAGGTCCATCGAGCCATTGTGCAGATGGCCCAGGGCGTCCTGCGTCAACAGCCCGCCGCTGAGGGTCAGGTCCAGGCCGGGATAGCGCTGCCGCAGGGCGCGGGTCAGCGGCGGCAACGTGGTGTGGTTGAGCGCGCCGGAGAACCCGATGGCCAGGCGGCCGTAAACCGTCCCCGTGTCAGCGGTGGCGGCCCGCCGGGCGAGGTCCAGCTCCTCGAGGATCTTCCGGGCGTGGGGCAGGAACGACAGTCCTGCCGTGGTCAGCGAAACGGCCCGGGTATTGCGCTCGAACAGCTCCGCACCCAGGCTTTTTTCCAGCTTCTTGATGGTCTGGCTCAGCGGTGACTGTGCCATGCGCAGGCGGCTGGCCGCCCGGCCGAAGTGAAGCTCTTCGGCGACCGCCAGGAATGCCTCAATCTGCCGCAGTTCCATGTGCCTCCCGGTGGGCCGAGGTCCTGGCCCGATTGAGCGCTGATTCAACCTAGTTGCCCCGTTACTATAATCTCAGTGCACTTGATGCATTCCCATGGATCCGGGCGGCCAGCTGCACGCGGGCTGCCAGCAAGGGGCGCGTGAATGACCGAAATCCGGTGGCTTGAAGCCTTCGTCGCGGTTGCCGAAGAACTCCACTTCGGCCGCGCAGCTCTCCGCCTCCATACCTCGCAGTCGCCGTTGAGCCAGACGATTCGGAAGCTCGAGAACGACCTGGGCACGCGCCTTTTCGAGCGGAACACCAGGAGCGTCGCGCTCACATCGGCCGGCCACGCCCTCCTTCCGCGGGCCTACCGCGTGCTCCAGGACATGCGCCTGGCGCGCGAGGCTGCCCTGGCTGAAGTGGAGGGTGTCCGCGGAAAGATCCTGATTGGATTTTCCGGGGCCGTGAACCATTTGACGCTGCCGCCGCTCACGCGGGCAGTGCGGCGGCGCCACCCTGACATTGAATTGGACCTCACCAGCAGGGTGCGCACCAGGGACGGGTTGGCAAGCGTTGCCAACGGAACCCTTGACTTGGCCTTCGTCGGCGTTGCCGAATCCCCGGATCCCTCAGTAGTGGCCCGGCTTGTTGCCCGGGAAGAAATCGGGGCCGTGCTTCCGCTGGACCATCCGTTGGCCCGGGAGAAGTCAATACCGTTGCAGAGCCTGGCGGGCGACGACTTCATTTCGCCGCCCACGGACGGCTCGTCCTCCATGACGGAAGTGCTGCTGGCGTCCTGCATGGCGGCGGGGTTCCGGCCGCGCATCGTCCAGGAGTTGTCGGACCCCTACATGGTGCTGACGTTCGTGGCCGCAGGGGTCGGGGTCACGCTGATGAGCAGCGGAATCTCGAGCATCATCCCTTCCGGCGCAACCTACGTGCCGCTGGACGCTCCGCACCACTACATGAACCACGCGATTGCCTGGTCCGCCGACAACGATTCGGCCGTGTTGAAGGCCGTGCTCGACGTCGTTGAGGAGGTCTTCCCGCCTGTCGCCAGCTGACCGAATATAGTTCGATCGCAGCATAGTGCTAGATCAATTTAGTCGTGGACTAACTAAGTGACGGCACCCACACTGGATGGAGAAGCCGCCCCATGCGGCCACCCGGTTGCAGCGCAAGCACTGCCTGCATAACGGTTCCAGTCCATGAAGGGAAGACCATGTCAGTGTCGACATCGGTGCCAGCACACCCAAAGAACAACGCCAAGATCGCAGCCGTCTCCGGATTCGTGGGCAGCGCGCTCGAATACTACGACTTTTTCATTTTCGGCTCGGCCGCAGCCCTGATCTTCGGAAAGCTCTTCTTCGCGCCCGGCCCGTCCGCCATGCTGATGTCCTTCGCCACGGTCGGTGTAGCGTACGTCGCCCGCCCGCTGGGCGCCGTCATCTGCGGGCACCTGGGCGACAAGTTCGGCCGCAAGAAGGTCCTCCTGCTCACGCTCCTGCTGATGGGAGCCTCCACCTTCCTGATCGGCTGCCTGCCCACCTACAACCAGATCGGCATGACGGCGCCAGTCCTCATCGTGGCGCTGCGGCTCCTCCAGGGGCTCTCCGCCGGCGGCGAATCGCCGGGCTCAAGCTCCCTGACCCTCGAGCACGCCCCCGACAGGAAACGCGCCTTCTACACCAGCTGGACCATGAGCGGGATCATGTTCGGCATCGTGCTCTCCACCCTTGTCTTCATCCCCGTGGCCTCCATGCCCGAGGACCAGCTCCTGGCCTGGGGCTGGCGCATCCCGTTCCTGGCCAGCGCCGTGGTCACCGTGATCGCGTTCGTGCTCCGCAGGCTCCTCGAAGAGCCCGCGGTGTTCAAGGAAGTCAAGGCCCACGATGAAGTGGTCAAGGTACCGCTGGTCACGCTCTTCCGGCACCACTGGGTAACTGTCCTCCGCGTCACCGCAATGTCGCTGTTCACCATCATCAACACCATCATCAACGTCTTCGCCCTCAGCTACGCCACCTCCGTCGTCGGCGTGGAAAAGGGGCTGATGCTGACCGTGATCGCCGTGGCCAACCTCGCCGCCGTGGGCATCGGCCCGCTGGCGGGCATCCTTTCCGACCGGGTCGGCCGCAAGCCTGTCTTCGTGTCCGGACTGGTGCTGCAGATGGCCATGATCTTCGTCTTCTTCGCGGCGCTGACCGCCGCAAACGTACCCCTGATCTTCCTCACCGGAATCGTCCTGATCGGCCTTGCCTACACCGCAACCAACGCCATCTACCCCGCCTACTTCCCGGAGCAGTTCCCGGTGAAGGTCCGCTACTCCGGAATGGCCGTGAGCCTGATGTTCGGCCTCCTCCTGGCGGGCTTCGCCCCCGTGATCTCCGAACTGCTGATCGGCGGCGACAAGGCCAACTGGGTTCCGGTCGCCATCTTCGCCGCGGCAGCCTGCGCCGTCTCCGCGATCGCGGCGCTCACCGCGCCCGAGACGGCCAGGACTCCCACGCCGCTGCTGGGACTGAAAGCGGCCGGCGCCCGGCACCACGCGCCGTCGGCCCTGGCAGCAGACAAGGTCCAGGCGTGATGCTGCAAGCCCTGGCGGGTCCGCAGCCGCTCCAGCCGCGCACACCCGACGTCCACCACCGGTTCGTCGTGGGGCTGCTGGGTTCCGGCATCGCCGGCTCACTCACCCCCGGCCTGCATGAAGCGGAAGCGGACAGGCTGGGCGTGGCCTACACCTACCGCATCATCGACCTGGACGCCCTGGGCGGCCAGCCCGGACGGTCCGCGGAGCTGGTCAGGAGCGCAGCGGAGCTCGGATACGACGGGCTCAACGTCACCCACCCGAGCAAGCAGCTGGTGCAGGACGGCCTGGACGAGCTCTCGCCCGATGCCCGCATCCTCGGCGCCGTGAACACCATCACCTTTCACGGCGGCAGGGCAGTGGGCCACAATACGGACCACACCGGCTTCATCGGCGGCTTTCGCGCCGGCCTCCACTCGGCGCCCATCAACTCCGTCGTGCAGGTCGGCGCCGGGGGTGCCGGGGCGGCCGTGGCCTACGCCCTCCTCAACGCCGGTGCCGGCCACCTGGTGATCGCGGACATCGAAGCTGACCGGGCCGAAAGCCTCGCCGCCCGGCTGGCGCCCCACTTTCCCAACAGCGAGGTGGTGGCTGCCCGCACCGATGCCATCGCCGGAACCATCCGTACCGCGGACGGCCTGGTCAACACCACGCCCATCGGCATGACCGGCCATCCCGGAACCCCGGTGGATCCCCACCTGCTGCACCCGGGGCTCTGGGTGGCGGACGTCATCTACCGTCCGCTCGAGACCGCGCTGGTCACGGCCGCCCGGGAGAAGGGCTGCGCGGTCCTGGACGGCGGACGGATGGTGGTGGGGCAGGCCGCCGCCGCATTCGAACTCTTCACGGGCATCCCCGCGGACCCGGACCACATGCTGGCCGCGTTCCACCGGGCAGTCTCCGCCTCCCACTCCGACCAGAAAGATGGCAGTCGCCGATGACCACCCCCTCACCCGCCACCCCCCGCCCGCTGCGCGTTGGAATCGCAGGATGCGGAGCGATCTCCCACAACCACCTGACCGCTTTCCGTTCCCTCGACGGCGTCGAGGTCGTTGGCGTCTGCGACATCGACCCCCACCGTGCGGAGGCCACGGCACGGGAGTGGGGGATTCGCCACGCCGCCGGCACCGTGGATGCGCTCCTGGCACTGGATCTGGATATCGTCTCCGTCTGCACGCCGCACCCCACCCATGAAGAGGTGGTGCTGCAGGCGGCCGCAGCGGGAGTGCACGTGCTCTGCGAGAAGCCGATCGCCGTCGAACTGGCGTCGGCGGAGCGCATGGTGCAGGCCTGCGATGAAGCGGGAGTAAAGCTGGGTGTCCTCTTCCAGCGGCGGTTCTGGCCGGCAGCCCAGCGTATCCGCGCCGCAATCGACGACGGGACCCTGGGCCGGCCCATCCTGGGCCAGTGCTCGGTGATGCTGCACCGCGACCCGGAGTACTACTCCCGGGACGCCTGGCGCGGGACCTGGGCGAACGACGGCGGCGGGGTCCTGATGACCCAGGCCATCCATTACATCGACCTGCTGCAGTGGTTCATGGGCGATGTTGCCGAGGTGTACGGCAGGATCAACACCTACAAACACGGTGAGCACATCGAGGTGGAGGATTCGGCGACGGCCGTCATCACCTTCACCTCCGGCGCCATGGCCACGCTGGAAGCGTCGACGGCGGTGTCCCCAAGCCTGGGCGTGCAGGTCCGCATCACGGGGGAGACGGGTGCCTCCGCGTCGCTGACCGAGTTCCCGGAAGGCAGCGACGGCCGCGTGGACCTGTGGGCGGTATCCGGGAAGGTCAGCACCGAGCCGGCCCACCCCGGGGACGCTGAACCCAACGTCCCCCTGGCGACCATCAACGGCCAGCTCATCCCGCACCACACCACCCAGGTCCGCGACTTTGTCCGGGCCCTGGGCGACGGCGGCGAACCGACCATTACCGGCCGCGATGCCACCAAGGCGCTGCGGATCCTGCTGGCGGTCTACGAATCATCCCGGACAGGCAGCCCGGTCCGCTTCACCCCGCTGTCTGAAAGCGCACAACCCCTGGCACAGGTTGGGGGCTAAGGAAGAGCAATGGAACAGAACACGCGCTACGCCGCCCGCCCCCTGACTCTGGGCCGCAACGGCCGCACCCCCAAGACCCTCCGCAACCGGCTTGCCTCCGCTCCGATGGAACGCAACTACGGCACCACGGACGGGCGCATCACCGAGCAGTACATCGACTACCTCGTGACCCGGGCCAAAGCCGGCCTGGGCATGGTCACCACGGAAGCCACCTATGTCCGTGCCGACGGCAAGGGCCGCACCCACCAGCTGGGCCTGCACACTGACGCCATGATCCCGGGCCTGCGGAAACTCACGGACGCGCTGCACGCGGAAGGCGCGCTGGCCGCCGTCGAACTCAACCATGGCGGCCGCACCGCGCAGGCCGCCGTGTCCGGGTTCAAGAACGTGGCGCCGTCGCCAGTACCGTGCGAGGTGGCAGGCGGCGAAGTTCCGCGCGAGCTCACCAGCGACGAGTGCGAAGGGCTCGTCGAAGCCTACGCCCAGGCTGCCCGTCGCGCGGTACAGGCCGGCTTCGACGTCATCAACCTCCACGGCGCCCACGGCTACCTGATCCACCAGTTCATGTCACCCATCTCCAACCACCGCACGGACCGGTTTGGCGCGCCCGAGTACTTCATGAACAGGGTCATCGACGCGGTCCGGGCCGCAGTTCCGGACACCATCGTGGGCATGCGGGTCTCCGTGCTGGAGGGACCCGCCAACGGTATTTCCGCCGGAGGGCAGGTGGCCATCACCGCCAAGGCCCACCTGGACAAGCTGGACTTCCTGGACATCTCGGCCGGCAGCTACGAAGCGGGTGAGTGGATCGTCCAGTCGGGGGAGTGGAAGCCCGGCATCCTCGCCGGCTACGCCCAGGCCTACCGCCAGTTCGGAATCCCCCTGGGGATGGCCGGCCGGCTCAACTCACCGGCCATCATCGAAGAAGTCCTCGCCGCCGGGACCTGCGATTTCGTCAGCCTCGCCCGTGCCATCCACGCCGACCCGGCCTTTGTGGGCGGTGTCCTCCGCGGCGACCGCTACCGCCCCTGCATCGCCTGCAACGTCTGCATCGACAACCTCGGCCTCGGCCAGGTGACCTGCACCGTCAACCCTGCCGTGGGCCGCTCCCGCGTCCCGGTCCCGACGCCGGCCGTCCGCGAGGGCGCCCGCGTGGCGGTTGTGGGCGCCGGCCCCGCCGGCCTCACCGCCGCCCGGGAACTCGCCGAAGCAGGGGCGAAAGTGACAGTGTTCGACGACGGCGGGCGGCCGGGCGGCCAGTTCGCCTTCGCGGAGCGGATGAAGTCCACGCCCGACTTCCACCGCTTCACCGACTGGTCGACCGCAGAAAACGCCCGGCTGGGTATCGACCTTAAGCTGGGATCGCACGTGGATACCACCCGCCTGGACGCCCTGGTCCGCGAGACCGCGGCAGACGCCGTCGTGCTTGCCACCGGTGGTCTCCGGCCCGGCGCCGGCTTCCTTGGCGCAGACTCCGCGGACGTCCTGGACATCCGGGACTGGCTGGCCGGCCATCCGGAAGTGCTCGCCGAACCGGTGGACCGCGCCGCCATGCCCGAGGCCGTGACAATCTGGGGCGCCGATTCCGTTGCCATGAGCGTTGCCGACACCCTGGCCGCCAGGGGAACGGCGGTCCTGCTGGTCGGGCCGCAAGACGGGATCGCCCCGGAATCCGGCCGCAGGGCCAAGATCCTGGCCGTTCCCCGGCTCCAGGCCAACCCCATGGTCCGGATCCGGCTGGACACCGTCATCGAGGAGTACGACGGAACACGGGTCCGGGTGTCCGGCCCGGGTTGCCCGCCCGAGGGGGAATGGCTGGACGCGCCGGGACCGCTGCTGGTCTCGCGCTCCGTGGTTCCGCTTGACGGCTCCGTCGCAGCCGAGGCCCGCGACGCGGAACTGAGCCTGATGGCCGGAGTGCCCGTGACCCTGGCCGGAACCGTGGTGGACCAGACGCCGGCCATCGCCTCCAACGCGGTCAAGAGCGGCTACGACGCAGCGCAAAGGATCGCCGCCCGCCTGGCCATCGGCTCAATGGACATCACGGACTCGATGAACAGCACGGACTACAGCTTGAATGGAGCACCCCGATGACGCACACCCCGCCCCGGCCCGTCGGGCTGGCCCAACTCTCCCTGCTCAACACCGCGCCGCCGGACCTCGTTGGCATCGCCGCCCAGGCGGGATTCGACTTCGTTGGCGTGCGGGTCCGCCCGGTAACGCCCACGGAACGGCCCTATGACCTGCAGCCGGGCTCGCCGATGCTGAAAGAGACCCTGGCGCGCATGCAGGACACCGGAGTCATCGTACGGGACATCGAATTCCTGCTGCTGGACGGCAGCGACCAGCGCGACGCCTGGCTGCGGATGATGGAAGCCGGCCAGGCACTGGGCGCCAGCTCCATCACTGTGGCAGGAGGGGACCCCGACGCCGGGCGGCTGCTCACCACGTTGTCGACCATGACCGAGGACGGCCGCGATTTTGGCATCACCCCCACGCTGGAGGCCATCTCGTACCAGCCGGTTGCCTCCATTGCCCAGGCAGCCGATCTCGCCCGCCGCGCCGGCTGCAACATCGTGGTGGACACGCTGCACTTCAACCGCTTCGTGGGTGCCGGCGCCGAGGGCCAGTGGGATGCGCTGCGCGCCCACGCAGCCCTTGTGCCGTTGCTTCAACTGTGTGACGGCCCGGTGGCCCGGCCGGCCAGCCGGGACGCGCTCATCACCGAATCCCGGTCGGAACGGGAGGTCCCGGGCGAGGGCGGGTTTGATCTTGCCGGGGTGGTGGGGGCACTTTCGGCTGGCCTTCCAGTCAGTGCGGAGGCGCCGTCGGACCGGCGCGCCGCTGAACTGGGTGAGCTGGGGTGGGCGCGGCGGCTCAAGGCCGGCGTGGATGCGGTGCTGGCGAAAGCCGACGCGCTGCGCGAATCAGGGACGCCCACGAAGGCGGGTGTGCAATGAGCACCACCACCGCAGCCGGAACCTCCACCGAGCTGGTACAGGGCGTGCAGATCCCGATCATCGGCCTGGGGACCTGGCCGATGATGGGTGAGGATGCGTCCGCAGCCGTTTCGCAGGCCATCGCCAACGGCTACCGGCACATCGACACCGCCGAGAACTACGGCAACGAGGAAGCCGTGGGTGAAGGAATCCGCCGCAGCGGGATTGACCGGGGCCAGCTGTTCCTCACCACCAAATTCAACACCCGGTGGCACAGCCGGACCGGCGTCCGGGAAGCGTTTGCGGGTTCAACCCGGCGGCTCGGCACGGACTACCTAGACCTGTTCCTGATCCACTGGCCCAACCCCGCCCAGGAACGGTTCGTGGAAGCCTGCGAGGGACTCCAGCAGCTGATGGATGACGGGTGCATCCGCGCATGGGGTGTCTCCAACTTCAAGCCCGCCCACCTGCAGCGCGTGCAGGCCGCGGGGCTGCGGGTACCCCTGAACCAGATACAGGTGGACCCCGAACACGGCCAACCCACACAGCTTGGCTGGCACGCCGGGCAGGGGATCCTGACCGCTGCCTACAGCCCGCTGGGCCGCAACGGCACCTTCCTCAGCCACCCGGCCATCAGTGGCCCGGCCACGGAGCTTGGGAAGACACCGGCCCAGATCGTCCTGCGGTGGCATGTCCAGCACGGCCGCGTCGCCATCCCCAAGTCGGCACACCGGGAACGCCAGCGCGAAAACCTGGACGTCTTCAATTTCACCCTGACGCAACCGCAGCTCGCCGCCATCGACGCCCTCGAAACCGGTGCGCCGCCGCGCCTCGACTCCGACACCTACTTCCACTAAGAAAGCTTTGGCATGATGTCCCCTTCACAAACTCCTTCCCGGCTCCCGGACCTGGACTGCGACGTCCTGGTGATTGGTTCCGGAGCGGGCGGCCTGTCCGCCGCCGTGACCGCCGCCTACCACGGACTGAAAGTCGTCGTCGTCGAGAAAGCCGCCGTCTGCGGCGGTGCCACCTCCTGGTCCGGCGGCTGGGCCTGGACGCCCGGAAACCCGCTGGCCAAAGCCGCCGGCGTCAACGAAGACCGTGAACTGTTCCGGACCTATCTCCGCCACCGCCTCGGCCGGAACTACCAGGAAGACCGGGTGGACGCGTTCCTTGAAGCCGTTCCCCACATGGTGGGTTTCTTCCACAACAAGACCAGCCTGCAGTTCGTGCCGGGATCCAAGATCAAGGACATTTACGGTGACACCCCGGGGGCCGGAACCGGGCACCGCTCCGTGGGTCCAAAACCGATCAACGCACGCCGGATCAAGCCCGCGCTCCGGGCCAGGATGCGCCACCAGCTCTACGAAACCTCGTTCCTGGGCATGGGCATCATGGCGGGCCCTGACCTGGCCAAATTCCTCTCCGCCTCGCAGGGGGACATCCGGGGGATCTTCCACGCCGCGTGGCGGGTGGGATTCCATCTCCTGGACCTCCTTGCCCACCGGCGCAACATGCAGCTGGTCAACGGCACCGCGCTCACCGGTCGGCTGCTCAAATCGGCGGACGACCTGGGCGTGAACATCCGCGTCTCCACCCCGGCCCGGCACCTGCTGTCCGATGAGTCCGGGAAGGTGACGGGCGCCGTCGTAAGTTCCCCGCAAGGCGGACTCCGGATCACTGCCTCCCGCGGCGTCGTCCTGGCCGCCGGGGGCTTTCCCAATGACGTTTCCCGTCGCAAAGCCCTTTTCCCCAAAACCCCGACCGGCCGGGAGCACTGGACCCTGGCGCCCAAGGAAACCACGGGGGACGGCATCACCATGGCCCAGGAGGTGGGCGCCCGCTTCGAGACCGGGCTGGCGTCCCCGGCCGCGTGGTGCCCGGTTTCATTGGTCCCGTACCGGAACGGACGCATCGGCACCTTCCCGCATATCATGGACCGGGCCAAGCCCGGCAGCATCGGGGTGCGGCGGGACGGCAAGCGGTTCGTCAACGAAGCCAACGGTTACTACGACTACGTGGAAGGCCTGCTGGCTGCCACCCCCGAGGGCGAACCCGCGGAAGCCTGGCAGATCGCCGACGCCGCGTTCGTGCGCAAGTACCCGCTGGGCATGGCCAAGCCGCTGCCGGTGCCGCTGTTCCCGTACCTGCGCAGCGGATACCTGAAGAAGGGCAAGACCATCGAAGAACTCGCCGTGGCCTGCGGCATCGACCCGCACGCCCTGGCCAGGACCGTTGCGGACTTCAACGACAACGCACGCAGGGGGATCGACCCCGACTTCAAACGCGGCGCCACCGAGTTCAACAAATACGGCGGTGACCCCGGGAACACCCCCAATCCCTCGCTGCGCCCCCTGGAAAAAGGGCCCTTCTACGCGGTGAAAATCGTCCCGGGATCCTTCGGAACCTTTGCGGGGCTGGCGGCCGATGCCCGGGCGCGCGTCCTGGATACTGACGGGCACCCCATTCAGGGCCTCTACGTGGCCGGCAATGACCAGGCCTCGGTCATGGGCGGACACTACCCGGCCGGCGGGATCAACCTTGGCCCTGCCCTGACGTTCGGCTACATCGCCGGTCGCGACCTTGCCCGTGCCACCCACTACGAGGACGACGGCGCGCCCGCGCAGAATCAGCCGCGTGCAACAATGGCGCCATGACCCACGAGCAGCCTGAATCCGCCGCGCCGGAACTGGACCGCACCGACCTCCCCGCTTTCGAAGCCGCCTATCAGGCCGCCCAAAAGAGCCTTACCGAAGGCGGCATCCCCATCGGGGCTGCGGTCGCCCGGGGCGGCGTGGTCTTCGCCAGCGGCCACAACGAACGGGTCCAGAACGCCGATCCGATCGCGCACGGGGAGATGTCCGCGCTGCGCGCTGCCGGCCGCCAGCGGAGTTACCGGGACACCACGCTCTACACCACCCTGGCCCCGTGTGCCATGTGCGCCGGAACCATCATCCAGTTCAAGATCCCCCGCGTGGTGGTGGGGGAGGCACGGACGTTCGACGGCGAGCTGGACCTGCTGCGGTCACGCGGGGTTGAGGTGGTGGTCCTGGACGATCAGCGCTGCGTGGACATGATGCGCACCTTCCAGGCAGACAGGCCGGACCTGTGGGCGGAGGACATCGCCGAGTAGCGTTGGCCACTGTCGGCGAGGTCAGCGGTTCCGGTAGTAGTCCTTCCAGATGAGGCGATGGACTGGCAGCTTCCTCGGAATCGACCTCAGGCCGGGGATGAACGGCAGCAGCGTCAGCAGCGCGGTCAGCACGAGCATCGTCACCACGGCCAGGGCGTCGACGCTCGGCGAGGACTTGAACGGTTCCACCTGGTAGAGGAGCGAGAAGAGCCAAAGCCAGGACTGCCCAGGGGTGTCGCCGGTCTCGTTCATGACTCCCCACTGGTCCCCGGAGAGGTGCTGGCTTGCCGCAAGATCCGGGAAGTAACCGCCATCTCCGAGGAACAGAAGGCTGCGGGTGTAGTCCATGTTGTAGAAGTTCCCGCCGCCCTGGAGCACGCCGTCCAAGGTTCCTTGCCGCGCCATGTCCGTTAATGCGCCGGTGAGCGCGGGGACCGGGCCGTAGGAGCCGTCCGCTACCTTGGCGGGGTCGTTATCGGGGGCCGCGGCGAGGGCAGCGGAATACGCGGATGCCCAGTCCGAGCGTTGCTGGTCAGTGGCGGTTGTCCAGTCAGCCAGGGCGGCCGGGGGCGATGGGAGCGACTCCAGCGGGCCAATGACGAAGTCCTGGGCAGTATCAACAGGAAGCCGGACGCCCGAGAGGCTTTGGAGGTCCACCGGGCCAATCTTTTGCGACGCGTCCGGAGTGGAGTTGTACGGCGGCCCGTAAACGGCGGTGTCGGACGTTCGGGCCAGTTCCTTTGCCGCCGTCGCGACGAAGTCCGCCGGGGCGGCGGCGGCCCACGATTTGAGGCTGACGCTGGGCTCATCAGGCGCACCGAAGAATGCCGATACACCGAGCACCAGCAGGCCAACCACCACAACGCCGATGGTGAGTTCCTTGAGGAGGTCATATTCGCGGACACGGCCGGTCCACGGCCTGCCGGCAACGTCGTCCCTCTTCCGCCATGAGGTGCTGCTGACCTGGCCCGTCACAGCGCTGCGTCCTTGGGGTCAGCTGACGTCCTGGGGGCGGCGGACGCCACCGGCTGGCCGGGCTCGCGAGGATTGCTGGACTCCGTGCCGTTGTCGCGCAGCTGGGCGTCGCCCACCGCAGCTTCCAGCGGTGGCACGACGCCGTGAACCCGGACCAGGAGGACGTGCAGGACCACCACGGCACCCACTGCCAAGGGCAGCAAGGTGACATGCCACACGAAGATCTGTCCGACGTTGGCCACGTTGAACCAGGCGCCTACGCCCACGGAGTTCAGTGCGTCCTTGGCTTCGAAGGCAATCCACTGGGAATCGAAGTTCGTTTGGAGAAGATACCCGGTGAAGGCCGCCACGATGGAAACGACGAACGAGAGCATGCCGGTGATCCACGTCAGCACGCGGCCACCGCGCCAGGCCGCCATCCAGAACTTCAGCCAGAGGTGCACCACCAAGAAGATGAAGAACAGTTCCACGCTCCACAAGTGGCTGCTGTTGACGAAGCGGCCAAGTGAGGAAACGTGATACCACTGGGGCCCGTTCAGTCCCAGCACGACCCCCGACATGATGATCCAGACCAGCGAAGCTACAGCCCCCATGCCGAAGACATAGGCCCAGGACATGACATAGCTTGGCTGGTCCCCGGGAAGGAGCTTGTCCGGAGGAAGCTTCCGCAGCAACCATTTGCGGGTCTTGCCGGTCCACGTGTGCGCGTCGCTGTCCGGCTCCGGGAACCCGTCCGCCGGCTTGGCCTGGGCTCTCATTTCCGCCCCTTCCCGCCGGGGAACGGGAGGACAAGGGCCAGGAAGAACAGAATGATCATCACGATGATCACAATGAGGTTTCCCGACTGGATGGTGAAGCCGTCCCAGCCAAAGTACGTTCCGGCGCCCACTGATACGGCGCCTGTGACTAGCCACCTGGCCATGGAATCCTCGATCCTGTGTAGGTTCCCCGGGTGGAGTCCAACACGGCCAGAAGTCCGTAGCTAGAGTCATTCGTCCCTCATACTGCGACTGCTCCGCCAGGCGCGGCGCCGGGTGCCCCGGCGGCTCCGCTCAAGCCGGGACTAACCCCTGATGGTCCGGTAGATCCCGGTGTGGTCCAGGCCGCCGTCGCCGGCCGCGACCATCTTCTCAAAGGCCTTTTGCAGGCAGGCTGCCACGGGCAGTTTCAGGCCGGAATTCCCGGCAGCCTCGGCGATGAAGTTGAGGTCCTTCAGCTGGTTCTTCGCCGAGCCGCCGCCGTCGAAATCCTGGTCGAAGAAACGCTGCCCCTTCTGGGCCAGCACCTCCGAGTTGGACAGGCCGCCGTCGCACGCCTCAACGCCTCGCTTGAGGGTCTCCTGCAGAAGCCGGTGGAGGTCACCAGGCTGACGTCGATGCCCGCCGGAACCGAGCAGCAGGGCGCGCTTTGATGAAACCCGTCATAGTCGTCATGGGCGTCTGCGGGGCGGGAAAGTCAACCGTGGGTGCGGCGCTGGCGCGGCGCCTGGGGGCCGATTTCATTGATTCGGACTCGCTGCATCCCAGAGCCAACATCGACAAGATGGCTGCCGGCATCCCGTTGACGGACGAGGACCGCTGGCCTTGGCTGGCACTCGTCGGCGACGAGCTCGGGGCAGCCCATCCGAAGGGAATCATCGTGGCCTGCTTGGCGCTGAAGCGCGCCTACCGGGATGCGATCAGGGCAAAGGCCCCGGATACGGCCTTCGTGCAACTCGACGTGGAGCTGCCACTCCTGCAACAGCGACTGAATCAACGCCCCGGGCACTTCATGCCGCCGTTGCTCCTCGGTTCCCAGTTGAGTGCGCTGGAACCCCTTGGACCAGACGAAGCGGGCCTCACGGTACCGGCGTCGGGCGACCTGGAGTCGATACTCGACCGCATCACCGCCGTCGCGCGCACTGGAGCTCCAGCGTAAACACCCACAGCAGGACGTCCTCGCCGGGAACGAGCTATGTACGGATGGTCCGCAGCGAAGTGCCCCGCCTTGAGGCAGGCGTCGCGGGGGATGCGCGGGACGTCCGGAAAGTCCGACGGCGTTGCGCGCCTGAACGGGATACCCACCCCGCGCCTGCGGTTGGGGCAGTCCGCGCCAGGTAGTGGCCCAGCTGTGCCAAATCCGGGTGGGAGGACGGATCGCCGACGGCGTCGGCACCCACGCGTTGGCCGCAGCCAAGGCCGCTCTGCCTGGGCCGACCGGGCAGGCGCGGCCTTCGGGGAAGACTGCAGGCAACAAAGGCACGGCCACGCACTGCCGTTCGGTGGCGTTAGGGACGGACCGGTGTGGCCGCCCCGTTGCCGAGCACCGTGGTCCACAGGCTGGCGGTCCAGGACGTGACGACACCGTTGAGGACGTAGGGGTCTGCGGCTGCAAAGGCTTTGGCGGCCTCAAGTGGGTTCTCGCCGGCGAAGATCAGCAAGCCTTTGAAGGGTCCTTCGCCAATAGCCCCGCCGAGCAGAAGCTCGCCGCGTTCCACTGCCTCCCACCCCGCCTTGAGGTGGTCTGCGCGGTATTGTCCGCGGGACTCGAGGTAGTTGTCGGCGTAGGTGTATTCGAGCACGGCGTGCATGGGTTTCTCCGCTTCATTGATGGATGAAATCACTGTAGGAGCAGCGTGCCCACCGGGCCCCAGCCGGAAACGGCAGTCTTCGACCAGCTGACAGGCCTTCGTTGGCGGGGTTTCCCAAGATGGCCCACTCATCAGTGGACAGTGCGCAGCCCTCCTGACCGAGGGGCCGGTGGGGCTCCGGGGTCAGGAGGGCGCTTGTACGTTGTGCCTGGCAGCCCGTGACAGTGGCCGCGGGTTCCTACGCGATGGCGTGGCGGGACTGCTCGTCTTCCTGGATCTGCGTCTTGGATTGCTTGCTCGGTCCGATCCAGACGGCCACGATGGTGATGATCGCCTGGCTGATCATGTAGAGGGCCACAGGCCAGTACGAGTTGGTCGCGGCCAGCAGGAGGGTGGCGAGGACGGGGCCAATGCCTCCGGAGATCGCGCTGCCCACTTCGCGGGAAGAGGCAAGGCCGGTGAAGCGGATATGGGCCGGGAACAGGTTGGCCAGGTAGGCGCCCTGCGTCGCGGACATGCCGCGCACGGCGATCGCGTAGATGATGACGATGGCGATGATCACGACCGGGACCGACTTGGTGTCGATCATCCAGAACATCGGGAAGATGAACAGCGCGACTGCAATCGCTGAGCCGATGTAGACGCGGCCGATGCCGAGGCGGTCGCCCAGCCATCCGAAGAGCGGGTAGGTGAAAAGACTTACGAAGGAGGCGACGAAGAGGCCGTTGAGCCCGACGCTCTTGTCGAGGTGGAGGAAGGTTGCCGCGTAGGCCAGGACGAAGGTCTTGACGAGGTTGGTGGTCGCATTCTCGGCGAAGCAGGCGAACATGGCCACAAACCAGTTGCGCGTGTGGGAGGCGAAGACTTCCTTGACGGGGCTCTTGGGCTTTTCCTGGGTCCGCGTGACGGCCATGAACTCCGGGGACTCGACGACCCGCATCCGGATGAAGAGGCCCACCGCGATGCCGATGACGCTGGCGAGGAAGGGAAGCCGCCACCCGTACGCCATGAATTGGTCCTTGGGCATGGAATCCAGAAGGGAGTAGAAAGAGGTTCCGAGCATGATGCCCAGCGCCAGGCCCGCACCGGGGAGGCTGGTGAAGAGGCCCTGCCGCTTCTTGCTGGCATGCTCGGACACCATGACCTGGGCACCTCCGAACTCCGCACCCGCGCCGATCCCTTGCAGGATGCGGAGGAGGAGCATCAGGATCGGGGCCCAGATGCCTACCTGGGTGTAGGTGGGAAGCAAGCCGATGAGCGCCGTGGACGTGCCCATGAGGACGAGGGTCGCGGCGAGGACGTTCTTCCGTCCCAGTCGGTCGCCGAGCGCGCCGAAGACGAAGCCTCCAAGCGGGCGGAAGAAGTAGCCGATGGCCGTTGTGGTGAGGGCGGCAGCGGTGCCAATCAACGGGTCCATCTTCGGGAAGAAGAGGGTGTTGAAAACGAGTGCGGACGCCGTGCCGAACAGGACGAAGTCGTACCACTCGATGGTGGTGCCGACGACTCCGGCGATGATGGCGCGGCGGACCCACTTGGCTCGCTGCTCTGGCGTGGGGGTTATGACGTTGGACATTGCTGTTCCTTCTACTGCGGTGTAGGGGAGGCGCCTGTTGCTGGAGGAGCTCCGAGCCTCGGCGGGAGAGGTGCGTCACAAGTAAGCATGACACATGTGCGTGAAACGCGCTAGTACTTTCGCTAAGTTCGCGCATGATGTGGGCCAAGTGCCGGGATTTGGCTCGACAAGGAGGGGGAAATGGTCCACTCATGCGCATTACGCGCAGAATGACGAGGAGGCGAAGGCGGCATGGTGCGCACAAACCGCCATGGCGGCGGGCTGGATTCGTTATCAGCGCGGGGACCGGGAAGGGCCAGGGAGCTTGCCCGTGGGGACCGGAGGTTGTTACCGGGCGGGGGCCTAGCTGGATTCGATCAGCGTGCTGAAGCAGCGACGATTTCCACCGTTACCCCGCGGCTTTGGAACGCCTGCACCTGCCTGGGGTCGGCGCCGTCGTCTGTCACCAGGGTCCACGGTAAAGGCAACTGGACCCAGGCGTGGAAGGGCCGGAGCCCGAGCTTGGAGGAGTCCGCCAAAACGTAAACGGAACGGCCCCGGCGGGCCATGAGCTCCTTGAGGCGCGTCTGCGCGTGGTCTGCTTCGCAGATGCCGTCCTCGGCGGAGACGGCATCGGCGCCCAGGAACACCCTGTCGAAGCTCATCCGCTCCAGCGCGGCCTCGGCCAGCGGCCCGACGAAACTCTGGGACACGCCACGCAGCCGGCCGCCCAGGCAGTCCACCTCGATGCCCTCGCAGTCGGCCAGCTCCTGCAGGGTGTTGATGCCCGGCGTCGTAATGGACAACCGGCCAAACCCGCGCAGTTCGTGGGCAAGGGCACCTGCCGTGGAGCCGGCGTCGAGCAGGATGCTTTCCCCGGGCTGGATGACCGACGCCGCCCAGCGGGCGATCGCCTGCTTCTGCTCGAACGCCTCGCCGGTGCGCTGCCGCAGCGAGGCCTCCGGGTGCGCGCCCAGGGCCATGGCCCCGCCGTAGGTGCGGGCCAGCCGGCCCTGGTTGTTCAGCAGCGCCAGGTCGCGGCGGATGGTGGACGCGGTCACCTCGAATTTGGCGGAGAGTTCCTCCACGGAGGCAAGGCCGGTGGTCACGGCAAGGTGGTAGATCTCCTCGCGCCGCGCGTTTGCGCTGAGCATTCCCGGTCTCCTTCCCGTGGGCATGGCGGTGGCAGTGCTACCCATGCTAGTTCCGGCGACCACGGAATCCCGGCAGCTACACGGCCATGGCCGGGCGGGTGGCCATTTCCGCGGCCTGGTGCAGCGCTTCCACCATGGAACGGGAATCGGCGATTGCCTTGCCGGCGATATCGAACGCGGTGCCGTGGTCCACGGACGTGCGGATCACCGGCAGGCCCACCGTGATGTTCACGCCGGCCTCGATGCCCAGGACCTTGACCGGCCCGTGGCCCTGGTCGTGGTACATGGCCACCACCAGGTCGTAGTCGCCGCGGCCGGCCAGGAAGAAGAGGGTGTCCGCGGGGAGCGGGCCCACCGCGTTGATCCCGTCCGCCTGCGCAGCCTTCACGCCCGGCTCGATCTTCTCTGCTTCCTCGCCCCGCCCGAACAGGCCGTTCTCGCCGGCGTGCGGGTTGATGGCGCACACGCCGATCTTCGGGTTGGGGATGCCGGCCCGCACCAGCGCCTCGTGGCCGCGGCGGATGGTCCGCTCCACCAGGTCAGGGTTGATCTTGCGGATGGCGTCCATGAGCCCGATGTGCGTGGTCACGTGGATCACCCGGATCTTTGGCGTGGAAAGCATCATGGACACTTCCTCCGTGCCCGTCAGCGAGGCCAGCAGCTCTGTGTGCCCGGGGAAGATGTGCCCGGCGGCGTGCAGCGCTTCCTTGTTCAGCGGCGCCGTGCAGATGGCCTGCACCTTTCCGGCCATGGCCAGCTCGCTGGCCACCCGGATGTATTCGTACGCGGCGTGCCCGGCCACGGGGGAGAGCTGCCCCCATGCCAGGTCCGCCGGCAGCAGCGCCAGGTCGATCACGTTGACGCGGCCCCGCGTGAACTCCGCGTCCTCCACGTCCTCGATGGCCCGGATGTCCACCTGGATGCCCAGTACCTCCGCGGCCTGGCGCAGCCGCAGCGCGTCGCCGATCACCACGGGCCGGCACTCGGCCAGGATGCCAGCATCCAGCACCGCCGGCACGATCACCTCGGGGCCGATGCCGGCTCCGTCGCCCATGGTGACGGCGACGTAAGGCAGGGGCTGGTTGTTCATTGTTTCGTCAGTCATTGCTGCTCCAGGTTCTTCGGAAGTCTTGCGGGGAAAGGTGTTGGGGGAAGCTCCCGCGGACTGGCCGCGGTGCTTCCGGATTTCGTCATACAGCTGCAGGAGGGCCAGGTCGTCGCCGAAGCTGCCGGGCTTGGTGCCCACCAGCGTCCCGTCGTCGGCACGGATCAGCACGGCCCCGTGCTGCACCGCCGCGAGCGGCACCAGGCTGGAGCGGCCGACGGCGTCCAGGACTTCCCGGGCCGTCTCGCCGCCGGTAAGGATCAGGTCGGCAGGAGCCGCTTTCGCTGCCTCGGCCGCGAACGCGGAGAGCGCCTGCACGATGCGGGCGGAGGCGGACGGGACCACGTTCTGCACCGCCAAGCCGAGAGCTACGCAGGCTCCCGCCCTCAAATCACCCGTGACCCGGGCCAGTTGGGAAGCGTAGGCACCCTTGGATTCGGCCGGGAGCGGGTCCAGCCGGACCACCCTGAAGCCGTTGGCTTCGAGCTGGGACAGCTGCGCCTGCGCGGTTCTGGATGCGGAGCCGACGACGGCGAGGACGGGCCGTCCCGCTTCCTGTGGTTCTGTGCCGATAAGCTCAGCCGCTGCCGCGTTTTGCGTATTTCGCGCAAATTGGGTCGTCAGCCGCCGGGCGAGGACATCAGCCGCTCCACCGGTTCCCACCAGGACGATGCGGCGGCCGCCTGCATGGAAATCCATCTTCAGCAGTGCGGCCACCACGTGCTCCAGGTCCTGCACCGTTTCACCGTCGGTGACCACCAGTTGCGGCTGGTCGGAGTCCAGGAGCCCGGCGAGCTTTGCGCTGAACGAGCTGGACCGGACTCCCGCCAGGGTTACTGTCCTAACCGATGCCGGGTCCTCCGGTCGGAGCAGGGATGGAACATCGGCTGGCGGGGCCTTAACCTCTGCCTGCCACAGCTCCGTCTCCGCCAGGGGAGTGCCGTGCACCAGCGGCCGGCCACCCGCCACGGAACGCTGCAGCTGCGGGAGGGCGCCGGCAACCACAGCGTGCAAACCCAGGCTGGTCAGCGCGGAAATCTCGGCACTGAGGTTGCCCCTCCACAGGGAGTCGATCTTCTTGAACAGCGCCTGCGCAACGGAGGCTTCAGGACCGGAGAAAGCGTCCTTCACCAGCGCCTCGGCCGCGGCTTCGGAAAGGCCGCGGGAGTGCGTATCGGTGACCACCACGTCGCTGGCGAACCCACTCGAGGAGGTGCCGCCGTCGTGCGTTCCCGCGTCCTTACCTGCTCCCAGCAGGACCTGCGTGGACAGGCCATGTTCCACAAAGCAGTAGCCAACCTCGGCGGCGCCGGAGAAATCGTCGGCCTGCACAAATATGGAAGCCACGTTGCTCCTCCCGCTTGTAGGTGGCTGCACCCGGACAAGTGGTGCAAACTCCAATCATCATGACACAACTGCGCGATTCGCGCTAGAGGGTTGCGTGGTTTGCGCAAAGGTGGCAAAGTGATGGGCACAACAAAGCATGATGAGGGGCCCGCGGGCTCCACGTCAGCCGGACCGATCTTTCCCAGGCCGGCTCGACCCCTACTGTTTCTACGAGAAGCAATGACGCAACCACGAGGAATCAACGCATGAGCACCCAGCCCGAAGGCACCCAGGTGGACGGCCTGAAACTTCCCATCTCCCGGCTTGTCCTGGGAACCATGACGTTCGGCGACACTGCGGATGAGGCCACCGCCGCCCGGATGGTGGAGGAAGCGCTCGACGCCGGCATCACCACCATCGACACCGCCAACGCCTACGTGGGCGGGGTCACCGAGGAGATGCTCTCCCGGCTTTTAAAGGCGAAGCGCGACGGCGTCATCCTGGCGTCCAAGGCCGGCATGCCGCACGCGGACCACGGCTCCAATGCGCCGCTGTCAGCGGCCGGACTGCGGGCCAGCGTGGAGGGCAGCCTGCGCCGGCTGGGCGTGGACAGCATCGACCTGTTCTACCTGCACCAGCCGGACCGGGCCACCCCGCTTGCCGAGACGCTGTCCACCGTGGCCTCGCTGGTTGAAGAAGGGAAGATCGGTGCGCTGGGCGTTTCCAACTTCGCCGCCTGGCAGATCGCCGACGTCATCCACACGGCGCGTGAAGTGGGGGCGCCGCGGCCCGTCGTCGCACAGCAGCTCTACAACCTGGTGGCCCGGCGGCTGGAGGAGGAATATCTCGAGTTCGCGGCCACCCACAACGTGCACACCACGGTCTACAACCCGCTGGGCGGCGGCCTGCTCACCGGCAAGCACAGCTTCGACGCCAAGCCCACCGAGGGCCGCTACGGCGATTCCAAGCTCGCCGCCATGTACACGCAGCGGTACTGGGACAAGCAGCTGTTCGACGCCATCGCCGAACTGTCCAGCATCGCCGCCGGTGCCGGGGTTTCCCTGGCTGAGCTGTCCCTGCGCTGGCTTGCCTACCGGGACGGCGTGGGGTCCATGCTGCTGGGCGGGTCCAAGGTGGAACAGCTGCGCGCCAACATCGCCGCCGTGGCCAACGGTCCGCTGCCGGCCGACGTCGTGGACGCCTGCGACGCCGTCGGCACGTCGCTGCGCGGGCCAATGCCCGCCTACAACCGCTGATCCCTTACCCGTTACCTGAACCGATCACCTGAAGGACCCTGATGACTTCCGACCTGGCCCTCGAATTCGCCCGCAAGATCCGCGCCCGTGAGCAGGCGGTGGGCTACTGGGCGGTGCTGGACGCGCCCGTGGCCACCGAACGCATCGGCCGGCTCGGCTACGACTACGTCGCCCTGGACGCGCAGCATGGCCTGCTCGGCTACTCCGGGGTCCTCAACGGGCTGATGGCCATCGATGCCGGGCACACCGCCGTCGGCATGGTCCGCGTGGAGGCCAACGACTTCACCGCCATCGGCAAGGCGCTCGACGCCGGTGCCGTGGGCGTCATTGTCCCGTTGGTCAACAACGCCCAGGACGCCGCCGCGGCCGTGGCCGCCGCCAAGTACCCGCCGCTGGGCGGCCGCTCCTACGGCCCCATGCGCTCGGCCCTGCGGATCGGCCCGGTGCCCGCCGAGGCCAACGCCGCCACCATGGTGTTCGCCATGATCGAAACCCCCGAGGGGCTGGCCAACGTCAAGGAAATCTGCGCTACCCCCGGCCTGGACGGCATCTACGTGGGGCCCTCCGACCTTTGTATTGCGGTGGGCGGGGCGTTCCCCGGGGATCCCGCCGTCGAAACCGAATTCAACGCCGCCCTGGAGACCATCGCCGAGGCTGCCGCGTCAGCTGGCATCGCCGCCGGCATCCACACCGCGGCCGGGACCGTCGCGGCGCAGCGCCTGAAGCAGGGGTACACGTTCACCACCGTCGCCTCGGACCTGACGCACCTGGAACAGATCGCCAAGTCCCATCTCGACGCCGCCACTTCCAAGGACCAATAACCATGACCATCACCACCGACAGCTACAGCACCATCACCCCGGACGGCGCGGTCAAGAGGGCCGACGGCGCCGACTTCGCCTACCTGCCCGCGCCCACCGTGCAGAGCCACGCGGCCAACCTGCTCACCCTCCCGGACGGCCGGCTGGGCTGCGTCTGGTTCGGCGGCACCCAGGAAGGCGTGCCGGATATCTCCATCTGGTTCTCCACCCTCGAGCCGGGCAGCAGCCAGTGGTCCGCCCCGGAGCAACTCTCGAACGACTCCACCCGCTCCGAGCAGAACCCCATCCTCTTCACCAACACGGACGGCGCACTCTGGCTGCTGTACACCGCGCAGAAGGCGGGCAACCAGGACACGGCCGAGGTCCGCCGTCGTATTTCCCTGGACAGCGGCCGCACCTGGGGTGAGGTGGAGACCCTCTTCCCGGCCAACGAGACCGGCGGCGTGTTCGTCCGCCAACTGCCAGTGGTTCTCCCGTCCGGGCGGCTCATCATCCCGATCTTCCGCTGCATCACCACGCCGGGGGAGAAGTGGGTGGGCAACAGCGATGACAGCGCCGTGATGATCTCCGACGACGCAGGCGCCACCTGGACCGAGCACGTCCTGCCGGGCAGCCTGGGCTGCGTCCACATGAACATCCAGCCCGTGGCCGACGGCTCGCTGCTGGCCCTCTTCCGCAGCCGCTGGGCCGACTCCATCTACGAATCCCGCTCCACCGACGACGGCTCGACCTGGAGCGAGCCCGTCCCCACCGAGCTGCCCAACAACAACTCCTCCATCCAGTTTGTTGCTTTGACGGACGGCCGCCTGGCCCTGGTGTACAACCACAGCCGCGCCGGGGAGGGCACCGCGCGGCGGCTCTCGCTGTACGACGAGATTGACGACGACGGCCTGGCCGACGAACAGGGGCAGGTCGCCGAACCGGACGCTACGGCTTTCCCGGAGGACGACGGCGTCAAGCGCGCCTTCTGGGGCACGCCGCGCTCGCCGATGACCCTGGCCATTTCCGAGGATTCCGGCCGTTCGTGGCCCATCCGCCGGAACCTGGACGTGGGGGACGGCTACTGCCTGTCCAACAACTCCCGCGACGGGCTGAACCGCGAATACTCCTACCCGTCCATCCACCAGGGCCCGGACGGCGCACTGAACATCGCGTACACGTACTTCCGGCAGGCCATCAAATTCGTCCGGGTGGACCCGCAGTGGGCGTACGACGGCAGCACCACGCCGGGCGGGGACGCATGACCAAACATGCGGTTGTCACCGGCACCAGCTCCGGGATCGGCAAAGCCATCGCTGCGCGGCTGCTGGCCGACGGCTGGCGCGTGACAGGGCTGAGCCGCACCGAGTCTGCCCTGGAGGGCAAGTTCGAGTGGCTGCAGGCCGATCTCGCCCAGCCGGAGTCCCTGGCTTCGCTGGTTTCCGGGCTGGCTCCGGCCGATGCCCTGGTGCACGCCGCCGGGTTCCAGCGGACTGCCCACCTTGGTTCCCTTGACCCCGCTGCTTTGTCCGGCATGTTCACCGTCCACGTGGCCGCGGCGTCCGCGCTGGCCAACGCGTTGGTGCCGGCCATGCCCGACGGCGGCCGGATCGTCCTGCTGGGCAGCCGCACCTCCACGGGGATGCCGGGCAAGAGCCACTATGCCGCGACGAAGGCCGCGCTGATGGGGCTGGGCCGGACCTGGGCGCAAGAGCTCGCGCCGCGGGGGATCACGGTCAACGTGCTCTCCCCGGGGCCCACCGACACCCCGATGCTGAACGATCCCGGCCGTGCCGCCACCCCCGTGAAGCTGCCGGCCCTGGGCGCCCTGGTGGACCCGGAGGACGTGGCCGCCCTGGCCGCCTTCCTGCTGGGCCCGCACGGCAAGTCGATCACGGGCCAAAACTACGTGATCTGCGGCGGGGCCTCCCTGTGACCCCCGGCCGCCCCGCCCCCGCCCGAATCGCCGGAACGGTGCCAGGACGCCGGAAGGGGACGGCTATCCGGCACTCTTCCGGCGGTATCGGCCCTGATACTTGTGGCGCTGAGTCCGCCGTGCGCGGGAGCCGGGGTCTACAGTGGAGGCATGGCTCTCGGCCGCAACCCGCTCGATGACCTGCGCGAAACGATCGGCCACCTGGCCGATCAGCTCAAGCTGCCCGGTTCGGAACGCGTCGATGAAGTAGTCGGCGATCTCATGGGTGCCCGGCCCGGGCCGGCCCGGCCCCTGTCTGAGCTGCAGGCCGAGCTCGACGCACTGGTGGGACTGGACACCGTGAAGGAGCAGGTACGGGCCCTCGTGGCACTGCTCCAGGTCCAGGCGCGCCGCAAGGCCCACGGACTGCCGGAAGTGGCCACCTCACAGCATCTGGTGTTCCTCGGAAACCCCGGCACGGGCAAAACCACCGTGGCGCGGCTCCTGGCCGAGATGTACCGCGCCGTGGGTCTGTTGCAGAAAGGCCACCTGGTGGAGGTGGACCGTTCGGGCCTGGTGGGGCAGTACGTTGGCCAGACCGCCATCAAGACGGACCGGGTGATCCGGCGCGCGCTGGACGGTGTCCTGTTCATCGATGAGGCGTACGCGCTGGCCCCGGAGGATGGCCGGATGGATTTCGGCCCCGAGGCGATCGAGGTCCTGCTGAAGCGGATGGAGGACCACCGCCACCGCCTGGTGGTGATCGTGGCGGGGTACCCGCGGCTGATGGAGGCCTTCCTGCTCTCCAACCCAGGCCTGCGCTCCCGGTTCGCCCGCGAGATCACCTTCCCTGACTACTCCGTCGATGCGCTCCAGACGATCTTCCACCAGATGCTGGCCCAGCACGAGTACAGGCTGGAGCCGGACGCGGACCAGATGCTGCGCCGCATCTTCACCGGGCTCCATGCCGGCGAGGACTCCGGCAATGCGCGGTTCGCCCGCACCCTCTTCGAGCAGGCGCTCAACCGCCAGGCGCTGCGGCTGTCGCTTGACGAGGAACAAAGCCTGGACGCGCTGGACCGTGAGGCCGTCATGACGCTCACCGCTGACGACATTGTCCAGGCCGCGCAGGCGTTGGGCGAGGAGCCGGAGCCCGAACCGACGCCGGAACCCGAGCAGCCACGCTGGAAGCGTTGGCTCCTGGCCTGACAGCCCACAGGTCTGCACGTTCGTGCAGACCGCGGCAGACCGCCCGTGCGCAGGCCGGCGTACGCTCTCTAGCTACTGACCAGTAACAAAGCCCGATTTGACGGGGTGCCGGAGCAACATCCACCTCCTCTTGGACAGCCCTTTTTGGCCGCACATCCGTGCACTTCTGCTGCGCAGGAGCAGCAGCGCTGCCAGCATGGAAAACCCCGGCCAGCCCTGATGGATCCCCCAAAACCATCAGTGCCGGCCACACCATAGACAGACGAACAAAGAGGTTTCCATGTCATTCCTTACCCGGGCCCTGTCCGTTGCGGCAGCCGCCGTCCTTGCCACATCCCTGGTTTCAACCCCCGCCCAGGCCGTCGATGTCTCCCCGCCGGGTGCCAATGACTGGTCCTGCAAACCATCAGCAGAACATCCCTACCCCGTGGTCCTGGTTCCGGGGACCTTCGAGAGCATGGACAAGAACTGGTCCACCCTCTCGCCGTACCTTAAAAGCGAGGGCTATTGCGTCTTCGCCCTCAACTACGGCGAAACGAACGGCGTCTATGCCACGGCTCCGGTCAAGGATTCCGCCGCGCAACTCGCGCCGTTCGTTGATGCCGTCCGCTCCGCCACCGGAGCCAAGCAGGTGGACTTGGTGGGCCACAGCCAGGGCGGCATGATGCCCCGGTACTACATGGGCTTCCTGGGCGGGGCAAAGTACGTCCACCAGCTCGTGGGCATCGCGCCGTCCAACCACGGCACCGAAGGCGTGATCCTCCCGCCGCCGGACCTGGTGCCCACGCCCGACTACACCGCCGCCGGCTGTGCCGCCTGCGCCGACCAGCAGGCCGGGTCGCCCTTCATGCAGGAGCTCAACTCCATCGGCGATACGGTGGCTGGCCCGTCCTACACGGTCATCTCCACCACCCACGACGAGGTGGTCATCCCGTACAACAGCCAGTTCCTGAACGGTTCGGCGCGGCAGGTCACCAACATCACCATCCAGGACAAGTGCCCGGCCGACGTCATCGAGCATGACCAGACGCCCAACGACCCCGTGGTGCACCAGCTCGTAGGCAACGCCCTGGCCCAGCCATCCGGTCCCGCGGACCCGGCCTTCCAGCCCGTCTGCTTCTAGCATCTTGAAGCAGTACGACGGCGGGTGGCCGGCCCACAAGCCGGCCTCCCGCCGTCGTGGTTTACTGCGCTGGCACCGGGGTTCCAGGCTGCTCGTCGACCCCGCACCAGTCGGCGATGAACAGGGCGATGCTCTTGGTGATCCGGCGGATCGATTCGACCGAGACTCGCTCGTCGAACCCGTGGATCGACTCCGAGATGGGGCCGTAGACCAGCGGCGGCGTATCGGCGTAGAGGGCGAAGACGCGGCCGTCCAGGTAGCCCGGCGTTGTGAAGCTCTCCAACTCGCGGCCGAACACCTGTGCGTGCGTCCGCTGCAGCATGGCCTCGGCGTCCGTCCCGGGCTCCAGCACGTAGCCCTCGGAAAAGAAACCGGTCTTCACGCCGACGGCGGTGATCGACTCCGGTCCGCGGCCCAGGGACTCGAGGCACTCCTGGAGTTCGTGCCAGGCCTGCTCGGCGCTGATACCGGGGTAGATTGCCGCCCGCACATCGAACTCGCACCAGGCCGGGACGCTGGAGGGCCAGTCCCCGCCTGCGATCCCGCCGAAGTTGAAGTTGATGGGGTGGTCCAGGTCTTCGAAGTACCGGTGCTGTCCGCGGTCCGCGTTCCACTTCTCCTCCACCTCGCGCAGCGCGGAAATGGCCGTGTATGCGGCATCGATGGCGTTGAAGCCGGCGCCCATCTCCCGGGGATGCGTCGGGTTGCCGGTGACGCGGACCTTGAACCACAGCACGCCCACGTTGGCGCGCACCAGCATGTCCTCCTCGGGCTCGGGGATGATTACCGCGTCGGCACGGTACCCGCGCATCAGGGCTGAAAGGGAGCCGTTGCCCGTGCACTCCTCCTCCACGACGGACTGGAAGTGGATGCGGCCCGCCGGCTCAAACCCGGCGCTACGGACGGCGTCGAACGCGAAGAGGTTTGCCGCCAGGCCTGCTTTCATATCGCCGGCACCGCGGCCGTACAGCCACCCATCGATGATGGGTGCGTCCCAGGGGGATCGGGACCACGCCTCGGCCGGGCCCTCGGGCACCACGTCGATGTGGCCGTTGAGGATGAGGGACCGACCCCGCTCTTCGGCCGGACGGTACGTGCCCACGACATTGGTCACCCCTTCATAGGACACCGTTACCGGCCCGAAGCCGTGATGGGCGGACAGCTCTTCGGCGTCCAGTTCCCACCGGTCCATCTCCAGGCCGCGGCCCTCCATGGCCCCGTAGATGAGGTCCTGCGCGGTGCCCTCCCGCGTGCGCAGGGACGGGTGCTTGACCAGGTCCTGGGTGAAGGCAAGTTGGGCGTCGAAGGCGGCGTCCACCGCATCCAGGATGCGCCGGCTTTGATCGTCACTGAGCATGTGTTCTCCTAACGGGAAGGGGAGCCGTCCGCCGGACGGCTCCCCTTGGGTGATTGTCGATAGTGCAGCGGGTTACCGGCGGTCGCCGTCCGTCCTAGCTGCTGGTAACGAGCTGCTTGTCCTGGACGCGCAGGCGCTCGCCGAAGAACCCGCCGACGGCGGTAAGCAGCGAGATGATGGCCAGGATCAGGGCCGCACCCCACGACTGGTTGCCGGAGACGCCCAGCATGGCGGTGGCCAGCAGGGGCATGAAGCCGCTGGTGGCGCCGGCGATGTTGTAGCCCAGGGCCACGCCGGAGTAGCGAAGCTTCGGCGGGAACAGCTCGGTGAGCAGGGCGCCGTTGACGGCGTAGGCCACTGCGATGAGCATGATGCCCACCGTGATGGCCAGGATAATCATCACCGGGGACTTGGTGTCGATCATCGCGAAGAGTGGGAACGCCATGACCGCGCTGACGATGCCGCCCCACATGGTCACCTTGCCCGGACCGATCTTCTCGGCCAGTCGGCCCATGACGAAGGTGACGCCGATCTGGGCCACTGCGGCAACCAGCGTTGCGTTGACCATGACATTCCGGTCCACCTTCAGGGTGTTGGAGCCATAGCTCACCGCGAAAGTGGTGATCATGTAGAAACCGCCGACGCCGAGCAGTGCTGCGAGCACGGCGATGAGCAGGCGGCCGCCGGCGTGGCGGAAGACCTCGAAGGCCGGAACCTTCGACGTTTCGCCCTGGGCCAGCAGATCCTTGAAGATGGGGGATTCCTCCACCTTGAGCCGGATCCACAGCGCGATGCCCAGCATGGGGAACGCCAGCAGGAACGGGATGCGCCAGCCCCAGGCATCGAAGAATTCGGACGGGAATAGCAGGACCAGCGAGAAGGCGCCGGAGGCCAGCAAGGTGGCGACCGGCGAGCCTACCTGGACCAGGGCGGCATACCGGCCACGCTTTTCCACGGGTGCATGCTCGACGGCCATGGTCACGGCGCCGCCCCATTCGCCGCCGACTGCCAGGCCCTGGACCAGGCGCAACACGGCAAGCAAGGTGGGTGCGGCCAGGCCGATTGTGCCGAAGTCGGGAAGCAGGCCGATGAGGGCCGTGGCCGCCCCGATCATGACGATGGTGGTCAGCAGCGCCGGACGGCGTCCATAGCGGTCACCGATGTAGCCGAAGATCATGGCACCGATGGGGCGAGCGGCGAAGCCGACGCCGAAGGTGGCAAAGGAGGCCAGCAGTGCTGCGGTGGGGTCCATGTTGGTGAAGAAGAGCCGGTTGAAAACCAGCGCCGCTGCTGTGCCGAAGAGGTAGTAGTCGTACCACTCCAAGGCGGTCCCGACGAAGGCTGCGCGGGCGATCTTCCCTGCGTCCTTGCCGGAGATCACCGGAGGAGCACCGGCGGTGTGGGAGATTGAATTTGAGGTCGTCACTGCGTGGGCCCTTTCGAGCGGGTTGAGTTTGCATCCCGGTCCCGCGGCGGTCGAATGGCGATGGCCTGCACGCTGCGGTGGTTTATTCGACATTAGGTGAGTGATAAAGCCCTAAACAATGACAATATCCACCCACTTTTCGCCCTTCTGCTGGGCATCTTCACAAATCAGTCCGTGAACTCGCTGTACCGGCTGAGGGCGACGAGGGCCCGGGCGGCCTCCGCCGGGACAGTCAGGTCCAGGCCGATGACCTCGTGCAGGCTGTGCAGGCGGTTGACAACGGTGTTCCGGTGGCAGAAGAGTTCCTCCGCCGTTTCCTTGATGGAGCCGGTCCGCCCGTAACTGCGCGCCACTTGCAGCAGGCGCTGGCGTTCCAGGGGCGTGCACCTGTCCAGGGCCTGTTTGATGGGAGCGGAGAAGCCTGGGAACTTCTGCTCCAGCAGTCCGCCAGCAATGCCCATCCACGTATCCTCCATCGTGGCCAGCCCGGCGCCACGGGGATTCTGCTGCGCCAGTACGAGCGCCGACGCGGCCGCGGCAGGAACAGCAGCCAGCCCGTCGACGTCGGGCAGGTATCCGGCGGGGAAGCCCGGG
Organism: Pseudarthrobacter enclensis; assembly: GCF_030811655.1. GTDB lineage: Bacteria > Actinomycetota > Actinomycetes > Actinomycetales > Micrococcaceae > Arthrobacter > Arthrobacter enclensis_A. The sequence continues at coordinate 116,471 of NZ_JAUSRE010000008.1, forward strand.
CCTTCCTGCTGCCACGTGCGGCCCTTGCGCTGCTGGCGGAAGACATACAGGACCCCGGTGTTCTCATACATATATATGCGGTGGTCCGGCTCGAACTGCCGCTGCGCCTGGGCCACGGCGTCGGAGGTCACTGCCAGCACTTCAAAGGTCCCGGCGGCCTCCACCCCGAGCGCCGCGGCAAGGTCCTGCGTATCGCCGGAGCTGCCTGCTTCGGCGTTGAACAGCCGGGACAGCAGGCGCTGGCGGTACAGCTGTTTGTTGCGGGCCAGCCGGGCCTCTTCCTCGGCATAGGCCTGCTGGATGCTGCTGACATAGCCCTCCACGGCGTCCAGGACCCGGTCCATATTGGCCACCAGGACGCTGATCCCTTGGTCGCGGGCCACCCGTTCCAGTCCCTTCCAGAGAACGCGGAAGTCATTGCGGATCGCTTCAAGAAACGCGTCCAGGGGCACGCCCTGACGTGCCCGGCGGCCAGCCACCTCACGGGGCAGGGTCTGCAGGTCCGGAGGGAGCTCCAGCCCGGCCATCTGATACAGGAACATGTCCATGGTGTCCGCGGCGGTCCGGTACACATCATCCTTGGGCACCAGCGCCTCGCCGTAGGAAATCGCGGAGAAGCGTTCCAGGAAGTCATCCACCAGCCGGGAGCGCTCCTTCCACAGGCTCTCCAGCAGTTCGGTCCATTCCGGCTCCATGGGCCGGCCCGGATTGAACTCCCTGATCACCGGGCCGGAGGGGCGGGCGGCAGTGTTGTCGCGGACTGTCATGGGGACCATTTTATGCAAAAGCCTAAGTTAGTGCGCTAATGCCGCGTTCGATGTCCATTGAGAGCAGCAAATTTACAGAGTTGAATGGAGCGAAGCCACACTTCCAGGCCCCTGCCCTGAACCCTCCGTTGCCATCCGGAGGCCTATCAAAGAGGATTAATGCCCGTCGATCTCCTGATCCGCAACGCCCACATACTGACCCAGGATGCCTCCCGGCCCACGGCGACGAGCCTGCTCATCCATGACGGCAAGATTCTCGACGTGGATCCCGACCCTGCCTTGGCCGGCCATGCCCTCCAGACCATCGACGCCGCCGGGACCGTGATCGTCCCCGGATTCAACGATGTCCACGCGCACAGCGTGTGGTTCGGGCTCGGGCTGATGGAGGCCAACGCGGGAGTGGCGGCAAACCTGGACGAGCTGTACGACATCATCGCCAACGCTGCAGCCGGAAAGGCTGCCGACGAATGGGTGGTGGCATCCGGCTTCAGTCCGCTGCTGTTCGGCGGCCGGCAACCGGACCGCCACCGGCTGGATACGGCGGCCGGGGGACGCCCTGTGTGGATCAAGCACTCGTCGGGCCACGCCTGCACGCTCAACGGCGTAGCGCTGGAGCTCGTCGCCGACCGGGCCGATCTCACTGCCCCGATCGACGGCGGTGCTGTGGTCATTGGCGATGACGGCCTTCCGACCGGGCTGCTGGAAGAAAACGCTATGCGGCTGGTCCAGGACATCCTGCTTCCGTATCCGCTGGAAACCATTGAGCGGGCGCTGGATCTGGCAACGTCGCACTACCTTTCTGAAGGGCTCACCAGCGTTACGGATGCGGGCATCGCCGGCGGCTGGATCGGCTATTCGCCCCGCGAGTTCGCGGCCTACCTGAACGCGCGCGACAAGGGACTGCTCAGCGTCAGGATGCAGCCCATGCTGGTCATGGATGCCCTCCACGAGATGCCCGGGCACGCCGATGACCCCGAGTCCCGGAGCCTTGACGCCGGGATCCGCACCGGACTGGGCGACGACTGGCTGCGCGTGGGCCCGGTGAAGATCTTCAGCGACGGTTCGCTCCTGGGCAGTACGGCCTACATGACCGAGGACTATGTGGGGTGCACCCACAACCACGGCTACCTGCAAATGGACGCCGACCAGCTGCGCGAATCAGCGCTCGCCGCCTACCGTGCCGGCTGGGCAATCGCGATGCACGCCATTGGTGACCGCGCCGTTGACCATGCCATCGACATCATCACCGAGGCCCAGGAAAACTTCGGGCTCAATGCACAGCCCAACCGGATCGAGCACGGCGGGGTGGTCCGCCCCGACCAGCTGGACCGGATCGCCGCCGCCGGCATCGTGCTGGTCCCGCAGCCACACTTCATCACCGAGTTCGGAGACGGCATGGCCCGCCTGTTGGGGCCCAAGCGCACCCCCTGGTCCTATCCCGGCAAGAGCCTGCTGGAGCGCGGCGTCACGCTGCCGGGAAGCTCGGACCGCCCTGTCTCCAACGGTCGGCCCCTTGATGTCATGCAGTCCTTCGTGGAACGGCTGACGCCGTCGGGCGAGGTCTACGGGCCGGACGAAAGGATCACCGCGGTGGAGGCGCTGGCCGCCTACACCACGGGGTCGGCCGCGGCCACCGGAACCGGACACATCAAGGGGCGCCTGGCACCGGGGTACCTGGCCGACCTGGTGTTCCTCGACCAAGATCCAACCGCCGTCGAGCCCTCAAACATTTCAGCCACGCGCGTGCTGGCCACCATGGTGGGCGGCCACATCCGCTTCGGCGCAGAAAATCTACCAGCGCCGGCCCGCCTCGCGGACCTTGAGCCGGCACTGACAGGAAAGGAAACCCCATGAGCACCACCGACCCCCAGTTCCTCGCGGACTTCGCCACGATGTCGGGCTTCGGCGCCACGCCCGGCGGCGGCGTGGACCGCCAGGCCGGAACCCCAAACGACCACGCCACCCGGGCCTGGTTCAGCCAATGGCTGGCCGAGCACGGCTACACCGAAACAGTGGATGAGGCAGGCAACCAGTTCGGCACCGTGGAACTGGTCCCCGGCGCCCCCTACGTGCTGGTGGGTTCGCACCTGGATTCCCAGCCGCTGGCCGGCCGGTATGACGGGGCCTACGGGGTGCTCGCAGCAGCCCACGCGGGCGCCCGCGTTGCGGCGGAAGCCCGGGCCGGCAAGCTCGAGCCCGCCTATAACCTGGCCGTTGTGAACTGGTTCAACGAGGAAGGCAGCCGCTTCGCGCCCAGCATGATGGGCAGCGGCGTCTTCACCGGGAAGTTGCAGTTGGAAGACGCCCTCGCCACCATTGATCCCGCGGGGACGACCGTAGCCCAGGCCCTGGCTGCAGGACATGCTGCCCCGGACGGGGACGCGCCAGTCCTCGCCCAGGTCGCCCGCTACGCCGAGATCCACATCGAGCAGGGCCGGAACCTGGAGGAGAGTGGCACCCAGGTGGGCATCGTGGACAGCACCTGGGCCGCCAGCAAGTATCGGGTGACGGTGGACGGAGCGCAGTCGCACACAGGCGCAACCCGCATGGAGGACCGCCGCGACGCCCTCTTCGGGGCCGCGCTGGTGATCTCCGCGGCGCGTGAACTGGCTGCCGAATTCGAGCCCGGGCTGCTGCATACCTCGGTCTCCGAGCTGTATGTCCTGCCGAACTCGCCGGTCACCATCGCCCGGCAGGTGCTGATGAACCTGGACCTGCGCTCCCCGGACGAATCCGTGCTTGGCTTGGCCATGGAGCGGCTCGCCAAGCGGATCATCGACGCCGAGGCCGACTCCCGCACGGACATCAGCCTGGACCTGACGCACAACTGGGGAGTGGTGTCCTACCAGCCCCAGGGAGCAGCACTAGGCAGGGCCAGCGCGGACAGCCTGGGCTATACCCATGCTGACGTGATGACCGTCGCCGGGCACGATTCGACCAACATGAAGGACGTGGTCCCCACCGTGATGCTCTTCGTCCCCAGCGTGGAAGGCATCTCGCACAACGAGGCTGAGTACACGCACGACGACGACGCGCTGCGGGGCGTCGAACTCCTCACCGAAGTCACGTGGCGCCTTGTCCGGGGCGAACTGGACGAGAACTAGCAACGCGTCCCGGGTGCCTGGCTTACAAAAGCCGGCCTCCCGCCGTCGTACGCAAGCGTTGATTCCTTCCCGCGCCTGGTCCAAAATTCAGCCACCACCCGCCATGGTGGCGGATGGCCTGTTCAAAGGAAAAAAGCCATGGAATCAGAACAAGCGGGCAACGGCGGCGACGCAGCCTCCGGGGCGGGGCACGTCTCGGCGAGGGAATTGGCCGGGGCCGAGGATGCGCGGCGGGTGCTGCTGCCAATGATCAGCGCCATGTCCTCCCTCGCCGCCAACCCATCCGCGGCGGCCAAGTTTGCCGAGGGGATCCACACCCAGAACAACGAACTGGTCAGGGCCGCGCTGCGCGAGGTGCGGACCGACCTGGACATCGAAGTGGGACCCGGGCAGGACGAAGGCCAGGTCACCGGCGGGGCCATTGCCCGCACCACCAGCGTCTCCATCCACATCAGCTGGCACCATGGCCTGGACATCGACATCAAGGTCACTAAGAAGAAGTAGCAGGGCCGCGCGCATTTAGGGCATTTACCCCTACCCGGATGGTGCCCGGTGTGGCATAGATAGCCCGCATGAAAAGAATCATCCTCGCCTGTCTTACGTCAGCACTCATGGTCCTTGGGCCCGTCCCGTTCGCCCTTCCCGCCAATGCAGCGGGAGGGGCGCCGGCCACCTCGGCACACATCCTGGTCAAATTCCGCGACGCCGGTGCTGCCGTCGGCGGCCTGCATCGGTACAGCCTCAGCCAGGGCTCCGACGTCGGAGGCACCGGGGCCACGCTGGTCAGTGTGCCGGCCGGCAGCGAAAGCCGGATCATCGACGCGCTCAGCCGGGATCCCGCCGTCGAGTACGCCGAGGCGGACCAGCCCGTGGGAGCCGCCACCTCGGACCAGTACTTCCCGCGCCAATACGCGCTGCAGAACGATGGCCAATCCTTCACCAACACCGCAGGCGACATCACCGTTCCCGCAGGGACCCCGGACGCCGACGTGGACGCGGTGGAAGCTTGGAACACCACTACCGGCAGCGGCATCAAAGTCGCCGTGCTGGATTCCGGCGTCGCCAGCGACAACCCGGACATCGCGCCCAAAGTGGTGGCGCGCGCCAACTTCAGCAGCTCGGCCACCAAGGCCGGCGACCCCGTGGCCGAGGACTACTACGGCCACGGCACCCACGTGGCCGGCAACGTTGCAGCTACGGTCAACAACACCATCGGCGTCGCCGGCGTGTGCCCGGGCTGCACCATACTGGCCGGCAAAGTCCTTGACGACAACGGCGTCGGGTCCAGCTCCGCCCTGGCCAACGGCATCAACTGGGCGGTCAGCAACGGGGCCAAGGTTATCAACATGAGCCTTGGCGTGCGGGCGTCCCGGACCTTGGAGACCGCGGTCAACAACGCCTGGAACAAGGGCGTGGTGCTGGTGGCCGCCGCGGGCAACGGCGGCAACCAGACCAAGATCTACCCCGGCGCCTATGCCAACGTCATCGCCGTTGGCGCCACCGACAACAACGACCTGAAGGCCAGCTTCTCCACCTACGGCGCCAGCTGGGTGGACGTCGCGGCCCCCGGAGTGAACGTCTACTCCACCTTCCCCAACCACCCGTTCGTCCTGGCCACCCAGAACAACCGCTCTCAGGGCTACGACGTGGGCAACGGAAGCTCCATGTCCTCAGCGATCGTGGCAGGGGCCGCCGCGCTCGCCTGGAGCTCGCATTCCGGTGCCACGAACGCCTCCGTCCGGGCCGACATCGAGTCCACCGCGGACAAGGTTGCCGGCACCGGCACCTACTGGGCTTACGGCCGCGTCAACGCCGGCAGCGCCGTCAAGTAATCCGTCTGCCGCTGTCAGCCGGCCGGCTAAGGCGGTTGCCCTGGCCGGCCGGCCGGCAAACTAGCCCGCCGGCTTCAGGGCCGCCTGCCACGCGGCCACTGCGCGTTGTGCGCTCAGGGTCCAGGTGGCCGTTCCGGTTGCGCCTGCTGTTGCCTGGACCTTGTCGGCGAGTTCAGCGATCTGGCCCCCTGCCGCCTGCCACTGCTGGGTCCAGCCGCTTGGCGGCGCGGACACCATGGGCGAGGCGCAGTCGCAGCCCACGCCGCCGATCACCATGGCGCCGTTGGTGGCGGTAGTGGTGCTGGGGGCGGTGATGCTGGTGGCGCTGTATGAGGCATCCACGGCCGTCACCACCTGGGCATCCAGCGGCGTGGTGTTGTTCACGCCCCGGTAGCCGGTGATGCCGCCGCCCCACTTAGCGGCCGCGCTCAGGGTCCAGGCATAGCTGGCAGGATCGGACGAGCCCACAACGTGGTAGTACACGTAGACCCTGGCCCCGGAGGTGGAGCTGCTGTTGATGGACAGCCCGTTCACCATCGCGGTCCAGCCGGCCGGGACGGACGCCATGCCCGGGTTGGTGTCCACGGTGATGGCGGCAACCAGCACATCACCGGCCGCGGTTCCGGCGGGGGCGCTGATGGAGACCCCTGTCACCGCCGTTCCCGAGTAGGTGGTTGAAGATCCGACGGCGCTGATGCCGCTGGTCGTGGTGGCCGTGCCGACCGTAATGGTGGTGTTCGCGGAGCTGGACCCGGCGCTGTTGGTGGCGGTGAGCTTGGCGGTGTAGGTTCCTGCCGCCGCGTAGCTGTGGGACGGGTTCTGGGCGGTGGACGTCCCGCCGTCGCCGAAGTCCCAGGCCCAGGAGGTGGGTGAGCCGGTGGACGTGTCGGTGAAGTTGACGTTCAGCGGCGCGGTCCCGGAGGTGGGGGAGGCCGTGAAGGACGCTACCGGTGCCGTGGTGGCCGTGCCCAGGGACCGGTCAGAGTACCAGTAGGTTTTCGCGACGTTGTCGCTGGCCATGACTACGATCCCGGTGGAGCTGTTCACACCCTGCTTGGTGGTGGTCACGTCGTTCATGTTGGATGACGAGGCGCTCTGGATGACCGGGGTCCCGCGGCCGCTGCCGAAGGACGGGTTGTCCATTGACGCTGTTTTCTCGTAGATACTGCCTGCAACCCCGGAGTATGCGCAGCTGCTGACGGACGTGGCCGGAGCCGTCTGGAACGCGTGGACAAGGTTGTTCGTGGTGTCCAGCACAATCTGCGGCCTGCTGACGCAGTCACCAACCGTCGAGATCGTCGACTGCGTAAAGGCCCCCGTGCCCGGCTTGAACACGAGGAGCAGGAGCTGCGGCAGCGTGGTGTCAGAGGAAATGTCGTTGAGGCTGGTCTTAACGGCGGCGAACACCCGGCCGGTGGTATCGGACTGCAGCGACTTGAGGTTCATGTGGTCATCGGCCTGCCCTTTGCCCTGGATGGCGGGCTGGAAGTTCCACGACGATGACGCGGTGGGGGAGGTCCCGTCGGTGCGGGTGGCCCACCAGACCGAGCCCGTGAGCTGGTCGCTCCACATCACGCCGATCTTGTTCTTGGCGAAGGACACGACGGCGGAGATGTCATCGGGGGCGGGATGCGGATTGGAGACCGGGATGACGAACGGTGTGGCCCAGCTGGTGCCGCCGGCCGCGGAGTCGTTGACATAGACGGTGTTGGTGTAGCCGCTGGTGCTGTTGCCGGACACCTGCGTCCACGTGGACCAGATGGCGCCGGTGCTGTCCTCGTCGATGGTCATGGACTCACTGCTGTTGTTCGTGATGACCGTTGGGAAGCCGGCGTCCAGTGTGTACTTGCCGCCGGAGTAGCTGTACCGGTAAAGGTAGGCGGGCTGTCCTGAAACGGAGTCCTTGGGGCTGGCATCGGTGGACACGGTGACCACATGCGATGCGATGTACAGGTGGCTGCCGTCCCACATGGTGTCCGCCAGGGTGCTGCTGCGGCTGTCATTGACTACGCCCGTATTCACCCAGGTGGCGGTGGGGCGGTCCAGCCGGTAGATGCTCCAGCCGCTGCCGCTGGTCCACATGTCCGCCCACCAGGAGCCGTCGTTCCACCACAGCTTGCTCTGCGGCTTGTCCGACGTCGGCGGGTTGGCGACGCCGGAATAGGAGATGCTTTGCCTGCCGTAGACAGGATCTGCCGAGGCCGCAGGTGCCCACCCGAGCGGGGCCAGGGCTGCTATCAGGGCCAGGACCAGTGCCTGCCGTAACCGACCAGGGATGGCAGCAATCTTCATGGCGGGCTCCTGGGTGCTGATGTCGCTCAGACCGATTTACTTGTCTTGGGGTCCTTGCCCGCCGCCCCAGACACGACGGAACCCCTGAAGGTCACAGGATAGGTCTGAACCAGGCAACCGGCAAGTGATTGGACTTATTCGCCCGCGGCCCCCCTATTCGCGGCCCCGGTACCCCCTATTCGCGGCCCCGGATAAACCCCTATCCCCGGGTTCCCGAAAACGGGGCCCGCGGCCAGCCGGGGAATCCGGGGGCCGCACGTGGGCCTTTGGACTCTGGCCCCCGCGCCCTCCTGCGGGGCAGAGTAGGCGCCGGACCTTAACCAGCCAGGGAAAGAAGGCGCCATGCCCCGCACCTCCGTCATCACCGGCGCCGCCTCCGGCATCGGCAAGGCAACCAAGGAACTGCTCGAGCAGCGGGGTGAACGCGTCATCGGGGCGGACCTTCACGACACCGAGGTGGTGGCCGACCTCTCCACCGCGGAAGGACGCTCCAGCCTGGTGGACGCGGTGCGGAAGGTCAGCGGCGGCAGGATCGATGCCATCTACGCGGTGGCCGGCCTCGATTTCCCAATCGCGGCCACTGCAGCTGTGAACTTCTTCGGCGCCGTCGCAACCCTTGAAGGACTCCGGCCCCTCCTGAAGGACTCGGACGCCCCGCGTGCCGTGGTGGTTTCGTCCATGGCGGCCCTGTTTGCCACCGACGACGAGCTTGTGGCGCAACTGACCACCGGCGACGAGGCCGGGGCCATGGCCCGCGCCGAAGTCCTGGCCAAGGAACCCACCACTGGCGGCCTCATCTACTGTTCCAGCAAGCTGGCACTCTCCCGGTGGGTCCGCCGCCAGGCTGCCACGGAAGCCTGGGCCGGTGCGGGAATCCCGCTGAACGCCGTCGCGCCCGGCGTCATCGCCACCCCCATGACGGCCGAACTGACCGCCACGGAGGAGGCCCGGACGGCCCTGCTGAAACAGGTCCCCATGCCGCTGAACGGCATCGCCGACGCCATCGTCGTTGCCCGCCTGCTGGCCTGGCTCAACAGTGTGGAGAACACGCATCTGTGCGGGCAGATTGTCTATATCGACGGCGGCAGCGACGCTGTCATGCGCGGCGACTCGGTCTGGTGAAGGGCGGTCTTTGGTCCCTGTTCCCGCGCAACCCTCAGGCGTAGCTTGAATGTGGGCCCGCAACGGCTGGCCCACATTCAAGGGGGAGCACGATGACCAGGCCCAGGCGTACCGTTTTCAGCGTTCTCGGGCTCAGCGGCCTGATGATGCTCACCGGCTGTTTCGGCCCGCCCAGTCCGTCCCCCACCAACACGTCCGCCACCGCATCGGCAAGCGCCACGGCCGGCAGCGCCAGCCCCAGTGCGACGGCGACTCCCACCACCACGGCGACCACCACTTCGCCGTCGGGCACCTCAGCCGCGCCCACCACCACGCCTGCCGCGCCGCCGTCGTCCGCCCCCGCCAGCCCACCGCCAACCCAGGAATCGACTCCCACAGGCCTCCCTGAACAGACTGCCCCGCTGACCATTTACTACCTGGCAGTCGGGGACAACGGCGTCTCGGGGCCGAAAATCGGCTGCGGTGACAGCCTGGTGGCCACCACCACGGCCCCGGTCACCTTCACCGACCAGGTGGGACCGAGCATTAACACCCTGCTCGCCAACAAGAACCGCGACATCGGCATGTCCGGGCTGATCAATGTGCTGTACCAGTCCAGCCTCACGTACCTGGGCGGCGAACTGGACGGCAGCACCATCACCATCTGGCTGTCCGGGCAGTTCATGCTGGGCGGCGTTTGCGACATCCCGCGGGCCAAGGCGCAGCTGGAGTACACGGCCATGAGCGCGTCGGGCGCCACCAGCGCGCAGGTGTTCGTGAACGGCCGCCCGATTGACGAGGTGCTCAGCCTCAAATGATGCGGATGCACCACCCGGGGGACCGGGAAGACGCAGCCGGATGACGGGCAGGGACGGGACGGAGCGCCTGCAACACCCGCTGTTCGCCCGTGCGTTTGCGCGCGCCGTGGGGACCATTGACCGGCGCGGCGCCGCTGCGCACCGCCGCCGCGTCCTGATGGGCCTGCACGGATCAGTGATCGAAATCGGAGCGGGTACGGGATCCTCCTTCCCGCTGTACCCGCCGGCGGTCACCCACGTCCTGGCCCTGGAACCGGATGACTACCTGCGGGGCGTGGCCCGGGAACAGGCGGCCGCCGCAAGTGTCCCCGTGACCGTTGTGGCCGCCGCCGGGGAACACATCCCCGCTGAGACCGGCAGCGTTGACGCCGTGGTGGCCAGCCTTGTCCTCTGCAGCGTCGAGGACCAGGCCGCGGTGCTCGCGGAGATCCGGCGGGTCCTGCGCCCCGGCGGAACCCTTGCCTATTACGAGCACGTCCGGTCCGCCCATCCAGTGCTGGCGAAGGTGGAAGACGTGGTGACCCCGGTGTGGGGGCGGTTCATGGGCGGCTGCCACCTGAACCGGGATACGCTTGCCGCCATCACCGCGGCAGGTTTCAGTGTGCAGGACAACGAGCGGTTCGGCTTCGCCGTCCAGCGGCTGAACCCTTCCCTCGCCCACATCCTGGGCACGGCCACCAGTCCAGGACCCCCGGGAACACGAATGGATCCGGCATGACAGACCTGAACGTCCAGGAGCGCAGCAGCCTCCAAGTCCCCATCACTGAGGCCGCCAGCCTGACGGCTGACCAAACCCTCGCGCGGCTGGGTTCCGGGCCTGACGGCCTGGCTCAGGATGAAGCGGCCATCAGGCTGGAGCAGCTGGGCCCCAACGCCGTACGCACGCACCGCGCGAACGCCTGGGCCGTGCTGGGACGGCAGTTCGCCAGTCCCATCCTCATCCTCCTGCTCGTCACCGCGGGACTATCGCTGTTCCTTGGCGATGCCACCAACTCGATTGTCATCGGCGTGATCCTGCTGGTCAGTGTGGGACTGGGTTTCACCAATGAGTTCCGCGCCGAACGGGCCTCTGAAGCGCTGCATGACCGCGTCACCCACCGCGCCGTGGTGCTGCGCGGCGGAGCCACAAGGGAAGTGGATGTCACCGCGCTGGTGCCGGGCGACGTCGTCCATCTTTCCCTGGGCGCCATCATCCCGGCGGATATCCGCCTCCTCACCACCAACAATCTGCTCTGCGACGAAAGCATCCTCACGGGGGAGTCGCAGGCCGCCGCCAAGGACCCCGCACCGGTGCCCGCCGGCGGGGCACTGGCCGACCTAACCTCGTGCGCCTTCATGGGCACCGTGGTCCAGTCCGGCGGCTGCACCGGCGTGGTGGTGGCCACCGGCGCCCGTGCAGAATTCGGCCGGATCGCCCTGGGCCTGGGCGAGCGGCAGCCGCAGACCGAGTTCCAGCTGGGCCTCAAACGGTTCTCGTTCCTGCTGCTGCAGGTGGCCGTGGTGCTTACGACGCTGATCTTCGTGGCAAATCTGCTGCTCCAGCGCCCGCTCATCGAGTCTCTGCTGTTCTCCCTGGCCATTGCGGTGGGCATCACGCCGCAGCTGCTTCCCGCCGTCGTCAGCACCTCCCTGGCCACCGGCACCCGGCAGCTGGCCAAGCGGAAAGTGCTGGTTAAACGGCTGGTCTGCATCGAGGACCTGGGGGACATGGACATCCTGGTCACGGACAAGACCGGCACCCTCACGGAAGGAAGGATCAGCTTCACCCGCGCACTTCCCGTTGAACCGGGCCTGTCCGACGACGGCCTGCGCACCCTGGGGCTGCTGGCCACGGAGACGGACTACGCGGAGGCAAAGGCCTCCTCCGCAGGGCAGAACGCGCTGGACACCGCGCTGTGGGACAGTCCCGGGGCGGCCGGTTTTGAACCGGCCCGGTACGAGCGCGTGGACCTGATCGGCTTCGACCACCAGCGCCGGCGCACCAGCGTCCTGGTCCGCGAAGCCGGTGGCCCCTCCCGGATCATTACCAAAGGTGCACCGGAGGACGTCCTGGCCCTGTGCGGGCCCACCCCACCTTTCGTTCAGGCGCTGCTGGACGAGCAGTTTGATGCCGGCTCACGGGTGGTAGCCGTTGCTACCCGGCCGGCTGCCGGGCTGGACAGACTCACCCCCGCCGACGAGCGGGGCCTCACCCTGGCCGGGTTCCTCGTGTTCCTGGACCGGCCCAAGGCCAATGCGAGGCAGTCGCTGGACCGGCTTGAAGCCCTGGGGATCTCGATGAAGATCGCCACGGGTGACAACGCCAAGGTGGCAGAGAAGGTTTGCGCCGACCTTGACGTGGACTCCGCTGGCACCCTCACCGGGGCGCAAGTTGAAGGAATGTCCGACGCCGACCTGGCCGCCGCCGCCCGGACGGCCACCATCTTCGCCCGCGTCTCGCCCGAACAAAAAGCACGCATCATCGCCCTGTTGCGCCTCAGCGGCGGATCGGTGGGCTTCATGGGCGACGGAGTCAACGACGCCTTGGCACTGCACAAGGCGGACATCGGCATATCCGTGGACACGGCAACGGACGTTGCCAAGGACGCCGCCGACGTCGTCCTTTTGGACAAGGACCTCGGCGTGCTGGCGGACGGCGTCATGGAGGGCCGGCGGATCTTCGCCAACACCATCAAATACGTGTTGATGGGCACGTCCAGCAACTTCGGCAACATGTTCAGCGCCGCCACCGCTTCCGTGGTGCTGAGCTTCCTGCCCATGCTCCCTGGCCAGATCCTGCTCAACAACCTGCTCTATGATTCCGGCCAGCTTGCCATCCCGGGAGACCGTGTGGACCAGGAGCAGCTGCGGGCGCCCTCGCACTGGAACATCGCGTTCATCCGCCGGTTCATGCTGCTGTTCGGTCCCATCAGCTCACTCTTCGACTTCGCCACGTTCGCCCTGATGTTGTTCGTGTTCTCGGCAGCGCCGGGTGAGTTCCGGGCGGGCTGGTTTATCGAATCCATCGCCACCCAGACACTGATCATCTTCGCCATCCGCACCCGGCGCGTTCCGTTCCTGCGCAGCCGGCCGTCCGCGGGACTGCTCGCAGCGTCCCTTGGCGTGGTGGCCCTGGGGGTGTTCCTGCCGCTGTCGCCCCTGGCCAACGTGCTGGGCTTCGACCCCCTGCCCGTGCCGTTCTTCCTGGCACTTCTGGCCATGGTAGTGGTCTACCTGGTGCTGGTGGAACTCGCCAAGCAGTGGTTCTTCGCCCGTGACGCCCAGCAGCTGCCCGCCCCGCCCCCGCCAATCCGGCGGCGGCAGGCCACCCACCATATCTCCCGTCGGGCCTACCGCTTCAGCGCCCCCGTCAAAATTCCCGCGGTTAGGCTGCCGGCGGGTGGGCCGGCCGGCAGGAGGCGGCGGTCAAGGCAGGGAAGACCTGTGCCGTAATCGTTAAGGCGTCGGCCCCCGGGGGTTGTTAGCATGGAGGGTAGGGACGCTGGGGGCTCGTCAAAATGTATTCAAAGGTGATGCAGTTCGCCCTGAATGCGTTCGATCTTTGGAGCGTTTTTCATGTGGCGTGAACCAATCAGGCGTCGGACCCGCGAACTTTTGCGGGAATTTGTAGACAGGGCAGATGAACTCGTCCGGACCCAGGAACATGTCGAAGGCCTGCTCGGGGCGGTTGTTTCCCTCACGGAGGACCTGAGCCTGGAGGCAGTGCTTGACCGGGTGGTGCAGTCCGCCTGCGAGCTGGTGGGGGCGCGGTACGGGGCATTGGGCGTGATCGGGGACGACCAGCAGCTCAGCCATTTCATCACGGTTGGCATCGATGAAGACGGTACCCGTGTCATCGGTGACCTTCCCACAGGCCATGACGTGTTGGACCAGCTGATCCAGGAGCCCAGGCCGTTAACCCTTCATGACCTGGGTGAGCATGCCGTCTCCGTCGGATTCCCGACCAACCGTCCGCCGATGAAGACCTCCCTGGGCGTTCCGGTGCGGGTCCGGGATGAGGTCTTTGGGAACCTGTACCTGACGGAGAAGATCGACGGCCAGGATTTCACGGCCGAGGACGAGGACCTGGCAGTAGCCCTGGCCTCCGCTGCCGGCGTCGCCATCCAGAACGCCAGGCTCTACGAGGACAGCAACAGCCGACAACGGTGGCTGGAAGCGGGAATGGAGGTCAGCGACCGGCTGAAGGCCCGGCCAGGCTCCGATACGGACAACCTGGAAATGATTGTGGACCGGGCACTGCATGCGTCAGTCTCGGCGTTGTCGCTGATTGCCTCCGTCGCCGGGGACGGGAGCCTTCGGTGCCGTACCGCACTGGGGGTTCAATCAATTCCCGCGGGTCAGGAGCTGCCGGCCGGGGAAGTGTTGGTCCGGGTGCTCGCCACCGGGGAGTCGGCGGCACTGACGGACCCGCTGCAGGTGTTTGACGCGGCGTCCGCGGAGAAGCTCGGGCCGGTCCTGGTGGCGGCCTTGGGAAGTGACAGCGACGGCCAGCGCCAAAGTGTGTTGATCCTGGCCCGGGCTGCCGGGGCAGCGCGCTACACGGATGTGGACGTTGAACAGAGCGCGGTGTTCGCCTCCCGGATAGGCCTGACGCTGGACCTGCTGAAGGCGAACCAGTTACGGGAAGAGCATGCCCTCTTCATCGACCGGGAAAGGATCGCCGCGGACCTGCATGACCTGGTGATCCAGCGGCTCTTCGCTGCAGGACTGAGCATCCAGGGCCTGCGGCGCTACACCTCCGACCCCATTGCGCATGAGCGCCGCATTGCCGGGATCACCGCGGAGTTGGACGACTGCATCCATCAGCTACGGGACACCATCTACTCCCTGCAGGCCCGGGAACCCGACCGGGAGCTGCTCAGCGGCCGCGTCCTGCGCGCCGTCCAGGAAGCTGCCAACGCTGCCGGCTTCCTCCCCAGGATCCAACTCTCCGGCCCGGTTGATGACGCCGTGGGCGATGAGGTGGCCGAGCAGTTGCTGAGTGTGCTTCATGAAAGCGTCAGCAACGCCGTCAGGCATTCAGGATCCCAGGACATCCAGGTTGTCCTCGCTGCCCAGGAGGGCGAGGTGGTCCTCACTGTCCGCGATCACGGGTGTGGTTTCAGGGACCCCCAACGGGTCAGCGGCCTGGACAATATGAAGAACCGGGCGGCCGCCCTTGGCGGATCCTGCAGCATCGACAGCACCCCCGGGGAAGGCACCAGCGTCAACTGGACAGTGCCCCTCCCGGATTGACGGCCCAGTTTCTTAGTACCGCAGTTTCTCAGTGCAGCAGCTCCCACGCCCGCGGGATGGGAGCAGGAAGCAGCTGGCCGCGCCGGCGGAAGCCCAGATTTTGGAGCACGGAGGACACGCAGGCGGCAATGGCGGCGTCGGTCAACAGCAGTTCCTGGCCGATCTGGTGGTTTGTCATACCCCGCGCCATGAGGGCCAGCACCGTGCGCTCCGTCGGCGTCATGGATCTTAACCAGGGCGCCGAAGCTGTTGCATGGAGGTTCCCGGCCACTCTTTCCCTGACTCCGGCCCCGATTGTCGGAATCCCCGCGGCGGCGCTGCGAATGCAGTTGAGCAGTTCGTTATGGTCTCCGACCCGCTTGATCACGTACCCTGACGCCCCTGCCAACACTGCTGCCCGCACGGCATGCTGCTCATCCCAACTGGTCAGGATCAGGCATTTCACGTCGGGGGCTGCGGAGCGCAGCTCGCGGCACACCTCAATGCCCGTTCCGTCCGGCAGCCTGTCGTCCAGGACCGCGATGTCCGGCTGCAGGACGTGGATCAGGTGGATGGCTTCCGCGGCTGATCCGCTGTCGCCGACGATCTCGAAGCCATGGTGTTCAAGCAGGTCGCCAAGGCCCTGCCGGACCATTTTGTGGTCGTTCAGGATGAAGACGCGGATGGGCTGGGCAGGGGATCTGGCCTCATCCAGGGGTGCTGCTGGTGTATCCATGAAGACGCTCTCATCGAATCGATGCCCTCCCCGGCTGCCTCTGCGTGCCGCCGCCCCGTTCGAAAGGAACTCCAGTAAATCATTCGGCACTTACGGCCACTCAATTCCCAAGGTTGTACCGCCTCCCAAGGCTGTACCGCCGGAAGCCGGAAGGTCACGCCTGGCGCCGCACACCGGGCATTTGGTGGTGCGGTCCGGACCCTTGACCCATTGGTGTGACTCCTCCAGCCGGTACTCGTACTTGCCGCCAAGCTGCTGGAGTTGGTTCAGCGCAACGCTGGCGGCCTCCCACGAGCTCCAGCGGCCCACCTCTGGGCCGGTGTCCCTGGAAATGGCATTGCAGCCTCCATCACCAAGTTCCGGGGCAACGGCCTGCCTGTTGGACGGCCCGTTCCCGCTGTTCACAGCCTTGTACTCTTCCAGGGTTGCCATGGTGCTATCCACTTCGGGATCAGGCCGCCTTCGGCTGGGGGCGGAGGAGGAAGTCTTCCAGCGACTCGAAGGTGGCCACGGCGTCCTCGAAGGCCGGGTTGCGGTGCGGATGGAGGCGGTGCAGGAGCCCGCCGTTGTACTGGAGGCGGCGCCGGGCGGTTCCCACTGCGCGGCCGGCGTACTCCAGGTCCCCTGGATGGCGCGGCAGTGCCCGGGTCACGCACTGGATGGAGGTCAAGGCGACAGCAAGGATGTTGGCGTCCAACTGCCGTCCGGCCGTCCGGTGGTTCCGCAGTTCGGCGGCAAAGCCGTCCCACACTTCGCGGGCTGCGATGCGCGCTACTTCCGTCCGGGCCTCGTTTGCCGGCAACCCCCTGCCCGTGAGGTCTTCATAGAGGCAGTCGAAACGGGTGCGGAGTTCCTGTGCCTTCCTGCCCGCTTGGGTTCGGGTGGACACTGCGGATTTGAAATTGGACGGGTGAAGGAGCATCGCCCTCCGGCGTGCGGCTTCGGCCCGGGGCACGGGAACGGGACGGAACGTGAGGATGTCAGCGGACATGCCGGTCCTTTCAAATTCCAGCCAGCGTGCAGGGTGCGCTTGCGCGGCGGCGGGGCGACCTCTTTGCCGCCACCGCACGGATTGTCGCTGGGGTCTTCGGGGGATTGCCTTCCGGCCTCGCTGCTTGAGGACCCGGTGGCGCTTTTACAAGCATGCCAAGCATCCTGAACCCTGCTATAGGGCTAAAGGTCCTGTCTCGGGCCTGGTCCCTTACTGGTTTGTTGGCTGCGGGCAGGTGGAAGGCGGGGGGCTTTATGCCCTGTTTCCGGCAGGGGGCCGGTCCTAGCCTGAACGAAGGAAGCGCGGCGTACGGCCGCGTGCCGGACCCGGGAGGCACAGGGTGAAATCGGCAAACGCAAGCATCATCACAGGAGTCATCCTCATTGCGCTCGGCGTGCTGTTGCTGCTGGACAGGATGGGCGTGACGGACACGGCAGCATTCGTGGCGCCCCTGATCTTCGCGGCCGTTGGCGTGTTGTTCCTGTCGCTGTTCGTCCGGCGCCGGGAGAACTGGTGGGCGGCCATCCCCGGGTCCGTGTTCCTGGGCCTGGCCGCCGTCATCACAGCCACCCAGCTCACGGCCGGCACCTGGGGTGCAGCGCTCCTGTTCCTGTTCATGGGTGCCGGTTTCGCGGCCGTGTTCCTGCGGGAGCCCGGGAACTGGTGGGCCCTGATCCCGTCCGGCGTCATGGTCACCCTGGCGGTCATTGTGGCCCTGCCGCAGGCACTGCAGGGCACGCCAACGGCCGCCGTCCTCTTCCTGGGCCTGGCGGCCACCTTCGGCGTGCTTTCCCTGATCCCGGTGCGCGTTGATGAGGCCAGCAGCCAGACGGAACGGATGAGATGGCCGTTGATTCCTGCGGGCATCCTTGCCGTCATGGGCCTGATCTTCGTGCTGCAGGCCATGGCCGTGCTTATCCCCGTGGATTTCGCCTTCCCCGCGGTGATGATCCTGGCCGGCATCGCCCTCATGGTCTACGCCTACCTCGCCCACCGGGACGGACGCCAAAGGGCCCACGGCGCAGGGCCCAAGGCAGGCTGAACCCTTACGGGCCAGTTCACGGCCGGGTCGGTGCAAGCAGCGTGGCCCACAGGTGCCACAGCATGCCGCCCAGGGTGGCCAGGAACGCGGCAACGGCCAGCCACAGTTCCGCGCGGCCAATGGCAGCCACCAGCGGGAGCTGGTCGGCGCGGCCAAGGTAGATGCCCGCCACGGCGTACATGCCCAGGGGAAAAATGACGCTCCACAGGCCCGGCTCGTAAGCCAACGGCACCCGGTGGACCAGGTGCCGCCACCAGCCGGCGGCCAGGAGCACGGGGAAAAGCCATGAGGCGAACGACCAGAACACCACCGAGGCGCCGGCCACAAGACCGCGCGTCGCATCCACCATGGGCGCTCCGGCCATCTCCACGATCCGGGCCCCCGCCAGGACGCTGATGGCCATGGCGCCCATGGCCACAAAGTAGGCCGGGCGCAGGTCCTGCGGCCGGATGGGGTAGGTCATCAGCCGCAGCGAGACGAAGATCCCCACGGCGGCGTACAGGATCAGCCCCACCGACCAGGCAACGACGGCGACCAGGGCCAGCGCCGCTCGCCAGTCCGGTACGGCCAGCGGCTCGATGGACGCGGCCGCGACCGCCACGGACTGGCTTGCCACGCACCAGATGAACCACGACCCGTTGGCGTCCTTCACCACTGGCCGCTCGGACCTGCCCAGCACGGCTGTCCAGGGCACGACGTAGCCGAGCACCACCCAGGCAAGCACCGCAACCACCAGGAGTGCCGCCGTCGTGCCTTGCCATCCCGCCATGCCAAGGCGCGTGCCCAGCACGTTCGTCCCGGCGATGAACGTGAAAAAGCCGAAGGCCCGGCCCGGATCCAGGAAGTCGCCGCGCATGTCCGCCGGGAATCGGGCCAGGCGGAGCACGCTGAGCGCCAGTATCACCAGGTAGGAGAGCGCACACACCGCCAGGAGGGCCAGTGAGAGGGTATGGAATCCTTCCAGTTCAAGTCCCACGGAGATGATGCCGCTGGCCATGGTGAGGGCGAAGTAGCCGGGGGTAAGCGTCCGCACCGCATGCTTTGCACGGGAGCCGAAGGAGTGCCGGGCGTCAGTGGCGGTGTCCATCCACCAAGCTTAGGGCCGTCAAATCCTGCGGTGCGGAGGGCGGTTCACCGTGCCCCGGCCTGGGCTTCCGCTCTTGCCTTGATGCCGGCCAGCTCCTCTGCCTGGCTGCGCTCCGACATCTTGATGGCCAGCGCGTCAACGGCGGCCTCCGCCATGTTCCGGGGGACCACATCGGACCGCATGCTGAGCCGGGTTCCGCTGTCTTCGGGCGTCACCTCCACTTTGAAGACAGGACCCAGGGCAGCTTTGGAGGTGAAGTGCCTGTTCGGTACGTACTCGGTGTATTCGTGGGTGGTCCTGAGCGGTATGCCAAGGACTGTCCACGCCGCCCGGAAGGTGGTCCCCACACCCTCGGGGGTGGTCTTGAGCTCCGAAATCTCAACATTGGGACCCAGCCAGACCCGTGGATCCTTCACCATGTCAAACACCACATCCACGGGCGCGGCGATCATGATGCTGTCCCGCCACGTCAGGGTCTGGCTGAACCCGGCGTCGCTTGATTCCGGAACCGCCTTCTTTCCGGTCTCCACCAGGCTCTTGACGTTGGCCACCATGCCCTGGATGTCGTCTTCGGTCAGCCGGACGAACAGTGCCTGGACGGGGACCCGGACCACGGGCGCACCAATTTCCAGGGCGGACTCCACCGTCAGCTCCGTGCCGCTGCCATTGACCGGCTCCAGGGAGAACGTGATGACCGGCCCCACGGATGCCTTGGAGACAATGCGCTTGTTGGGCACAACGTCCCGGTATTCATGCGTGACGTGCATGGGTATGCCCCACGTCTTGGCGGACCACCGCGCAGAGGTGCCCACGCCGTCGGGCTTGATGTCCAGCTGGGTGACGTCGCTGTCTCCCGGGAACGCCTTCATCCAGTTCGTCGGGTCGCTGAGGAAGGTGAACACCGTATCCACGGGGGCCTTGATCACAGTGCTTTGAAGGATGTTCCTGCTCATGTTCTCGCTCCGTTCTGCCGCGCGCGGGTTCCCGCGCCGGCAGTTCCAGTGCAGTCCCCGGACGGGGGCGGAACCAGAGGAGAAAGTCCCAGCCGCAGCTAGGAAGCCCCGTCCGCCCGGCCCCAGTGCTCCCGCAGCAGCGTGGCGACGCGCTCGGGTTCCGCCCGGTGCGGGGGATCGAAGTGGTGGCGCTCCGGGAAGACTTCAAGCCGGAAATCGGGGAAGACACGGGAGAGCCGCGCCGCGTTGTCCGCCTGCTCATCCGGGCTGCTCATGCCGCCCAGCACGAACAGCACGGGTTTCGTGAAGACCGCCAGGCTGTTCGGGTCCAGGTCATACGTAGTGAACGCCTGCAGGAAGGCGCTGATCCCGGCGGGGCGTTTCGCCATCCACGACGGTGGAGGGCCAGGCGGTGGAGGCGGCAGGACGGCGTCGGGCTTCACCTGCAGCCTGGTGAAGGCGGGCAGGAACTGATCAGGCGGCAGCGCAGCCAGCTCCCCATAGCGCTGCCAGAGCCTGGTGTGCGCAGGACTCCAGTCCCAGTTTCCCGCCCAGGCCGGCTCCAGCAGGGCCAGGCTCTTGAGCCGCTCCGGGTGCCTTGCGGTGAGTGCCAGGGCAGCGGCGCCGCCGCCGGAGTAGCCGAGCAGGTGGAAGGTGTCCCAGCCGCGCAGGTCGGCCTCGCGGAGCACGCCGTCCACCTCGGTGTTCAGGCTCCAGCCCGGCGGGGGTGCGTCCGTGGCGTAGAGCTCCAGGTCCTTCGCCACCGCGTCCACGGCCGGTCCCAGAACCTCCAGGAGCCTGCCGTAAGCGGGCCCGGCCGGGAGCACGCTGCCCGGCAGCAGGATGACGCGGTACGGTTCCATGCCGCTACCTTCCGCTGCCGCCGTCAGCCCTGCGGGTGGCGGGTTTCGCGGCCCGGGGTGCCTTAGGCGCTTTGCCGGGCAGCGAGCCGACATAATCCAACGCCTTGCCGGCCCAGGCCCGCGCCCGGGCGTCATCGCCGTCGCCCTCTTCATTCCATACGTCCGGCAGCCCGGTGTACCCGCCCATGGGCCGGTCCGCCGGGCCGAAGGGCACGGTCCGCTCGGACGACTCCAGCAACTCCCTGTCCTCAGGGGAGAGCTTCACACCGATGGTGGAACCGAACAGGCCCGCGAACATGTTGCCGTTGACGAACGCGCCCAAGTTCCCGAACATCGGTTTCACCACTGCGTCCGGATGGTCCGGGACCACGCGGCGGAACCGCTCTTTTTCTTCCTGGGTTGCCTTGGGCATCTCCATCGCTTCATCTCCCGGTGGCACGGTTGTTCCGCAGATCTGGATGCAGGATATGCCTCTTTGACAGCGGCGGATAGGGGACCCGGGAGGCCGGGCACAACCGGCAATTGATCGGCATTTGAACAGGACAAACTTCGCCGGCGGGTGTTATACCTGACCGTAGGCAACTAAATCCTTAGGCTGCCTGCAGAGGGCGAATTCCGTGGATCCGGGGCTTTCCCGGGGGCTGGAGGCAAGGGTGCTGGTCAACGCAGCCCGTGCCCGGGCGGCCGGATGGCGCGCCCGGTCCTGCCGGAAGCGTCTGTATGGCGGCATGGCCCTCGCCGGACTCGTCCTGCTCACTGCCTGCAGCGGCGGCACCAGCCACTCGGTGTCCACTGCCGTCAAGGACAGCTCCTCCGCCGTCGCCACTGCCCGGATCGCCCTCCGCCAGGACATGGACGGCAAGCTGACGCGCGCCGCTACCTCCACAACCCTTGACGATGAGCTCAAGGAGATCCAGACCAGCCGGAGCACGGTCCTGAAGCTCTCGCCGGCCACCCCGGAGGACCGCGATACCCAAAAGCAGGCGCTGGACGTGCTGGACCAGTGCGCCGCGGGTTTCGCCACGGCGCGGGCCGCACTGGCAACGAACGACGGCGGCAACCCCTCGCTCCCCGACGGTGACAAGGCCCTCGCCGGCGCACAGGACGCCCTCAAGCAGCTCGAAGACAAGGTGGGATCAAAGTGAAGCGGCTGCTCGGCGTCGCGCTTGGGATCCTCACCGCCATCGGCGGGTTCGTGGACATCGGGGACCTGGTGACCAATGCCGTGGTGGGTTCCCGCTTTGGCCTGTCCCTGGTGTGGGTGGTGGCCGTCGGCGTCGTGGGGATCTGCCTGTTCGCCAACATGTCCGGCCGCGTGGCCGCGGTGTCCGGCCGTGCCACCTTCGAGGTGATCCGTGAACGGCTGGGCGCACGGGCAGGGCTGGCCAACCTTGCAGCATCGTTCCTGATCAACCTGATGACCGTGACCGCGGAAATCGGGGGTATCGCCCTGTCGCTGCAACTGGCCAGCAGCGTCGACTACCTGCTGTGGATTCCCGTGGCGGCGGTGGCGGTGTGGCTAGTGATTTGGCGCGTCCGGTTCTCCATCATGGAAAACGTCACCGGCCTGCTGGGGCTGACGCTGGTCATCTTCGCCGTGGCAGTGTTCCTGCTCAAGCCGGACTGGGGGGCACTCGCGGGGCAGCTGGCGCCCACGGTGCCGCAACAGGAAACGTTCTGGAGCTACAGTTACTACGCGATCGCCCTGTTTGGGGCCGCGATGACACCGTACGAAGTCTTCTTCTTTTCCTCCGGCGCTGTGGAGGAAAAGTGGAGCGTGAAGGACCTCGCCCAGTCCCGGATCAACGTCCTGGTGGGCTTCCCCCTGGGCGGGCTGCTGTCCGTCTCCATCGCAGTGTGCGCCGCCATCGTCCTCCTCCCGGCAGGGGTTTCGGTGACCTCGCTGTCCCAGGTGGTCCTGCCCGTGGCCGAGGGTGCCGGCAAGCTCGGGCTGGCATTCGTCCTGGTGGGCATGGTGGCGGCAACCTTCGGGGCAGCGCTGGAAACCACCCTTTCCAGCGGGTACACCCTGGCGCAGTTCTTTGGCTGGTCCTGGGGCAAGTTCCGCCGTCCCGCCCAGGCCGCCCGCTTCCACCTGTCCATGATTGTGTGCCTGCTGGTGGGCATGGCTGTCCTGGCCACCGGCGTCGACCCCGTTTTGGTGACCGAATACTCGGTGGTGTTTTCCGCGATCGCCCTTCCCCTGACCTACCTGCCCATCCTGATCGTGGCCAACGATCCCCAGTACATGGGCGAGCACGTAAACGGGCGCGTCGTGAACGTGCTGGGCATGGTCTTCCTGGTGATCATCCTGGTGGCCTCCATCGCCGCCATTCCCCTGATGATCGTGACAGGAGCAGGCTCATGACGTCCGCGTCCGCCCCGCTGCCCAGGGCCCCGAAGGTGGGAGGGCGCATCCTCGATGCCCAGCTGCACCTGATGGACCGCCAGGTTTTGGATCACGACGGCGTCCCGGTCACCACCGTGGACGACCTTGAGGTGAGCGGGCCTGCCTTGGACGTGGAGATTGCGCCGGGGTCTCCCGCCCCGGTGATCACCGCGCTGCTGACCGGGTCGGTGCTGGGCACGCGCATCTTCGGCGGCAGGCCGCCGTCGTCCCGGCTGATCCGCATCCCGTGGAAGGACGTGGCGGAGGTGGGCGTGGTGGTGCGGCTTGGGGTCAAGGGTGAGCCCCTGGACGCCAGCTGGGTGGAGCGATGGGTCCGGGACAAGATCATCGCGCGTATTCCGGGAGGCAGCCATGATCCTCGGTGACCTGCTGGGCACGCCCGTGCTGGATGCCGACGGCGGCCGGCTGGGCCGCGTAGCCGACGTCCGGTTCGTGCTGGACGGCACGCCGCACCAGCTGATGGCCGAGCCTCGGCTGCTGGGGCTGGTGGTCGGCCCGCACAGCGCTTCCTCGTTCATGGGCTACGAGCGGAACGGCCTCACCCGGCCCCGCATGATTGCCCGGATCCTCCGGTGGCGGCATCGCGGATCCTTCCTGGTGCTGTGGGAGGACATTGCGGTGGTGGGCAACCGCTCCGTCCGGCTCCGGCCCGGGTTCACCCGCTACAGCACTGCACTGGATGACCATGCCCAGGCCTGACAGGGGCCTGAACAGGGAAGCGATTAGGTGTGCGCCGAATCTCCTGTAGTGTGGAACCTGTTGTTGTGTTTATGCAGTTGGTAGTTCAGGCAGTACGCGCGGTCGAAAGTCCGTGTTCTTCTGAAGTAGCGGTTTTTGAACACCCCACGCCGGAGGGCCCGAAAGTCGGGACATTCCCTCCACCTTCACGAAGGACAAAATAATGGCTACTGGTACCGTCAAATGGTTTAACGCTGAAAAGGGCTTCGGCTTCATCTCCCCGGACGACTCCTCACAGGACGTTTTCGCGCACTACTCCGCGATCAACTCCAACGGCTTCCGCTCCCTCGAAGAGAACCAGAAGGTTTCCTTCGACACCGAGCAGGGCCCCAAGGGTCCCCAGGCCACCAACATCCAGGCTCTCTAATTCCATAGAGTTCCGGGACCGTTAGGTTTCTCGAAAGCAGGCCCTGCCGATTTTTCGGCAGGGCCTGCTTTTTTATGCCGCAAAAGCGGGCCTTGACCGCAGTAAGCGGGGTTGCGGTGCAACGGTTATGGCTGGCAAGGACGGTCATGACGGGACGCCGTCTGCGCGGCCTGCGACCAGGCAAATTCCGGTACCTCGACAAAACACCGTCGAAGGAGCAATCTGTTAGGTGCGTACGCTTCCAGCGTGCCAACCCGACGCCTGCTGGGGCGTGAGTAATCATTTGGATCAGCGCGGCACCAGTTGGGGGGTGCAGGTCCGGCAGTTCCTGCCGGCACCGGCTGCCAGCCCTTCCCGGCACCGGCAGCCGGCACCTTCACTCCGAAGAATCGTGGCCGGTCCGGTCCAAGAGCAGTGGGTTGAATCGGCTGCAGCCATATATCGGCACCTCGCCGATGGCCGTTCAAGAAGGCATTGCTATGAAGCATCATCGGGGCATCAAATCGAGATCCGACAAACTCGCATTTATTGTGGCATGTGCTGTTGCAGTCCTGGCGTCATTGGCGTCAGCGGGTCCTGCGGCAGCAAGCGGCTGGGGACCCCGCACCTGGGAGGTGCAGGTGGGGTCAGAATCCCGCGACCAGGAAATCCAGGGTATGGCTTTCCTTCCATCAGAGATTTTCATCAACGAGCACGACACCATTGAGTGGCAGGCGAATGCCGCTGAAATCCATACCGTGACATTCCTTGCAGCCGGCCAGTCGCTGGAGTCCACACAGCCGTTCAACCCGGGAAACGCCGATGAATTGCTGAAGCGAGGGGGAAGCAGCTACGACAGGCATTCGTATTACAACTCAGGCCTCCTGGCCAACGTTGACGTTCCCGGTTTCCCTGTTGCCAGCAGCTACACCCTGACGTTCCCGCGGGAAGGTGACTTTACCTACTACTGCCTGGTCCACGGCATGATGATGAAGGGGATGGTGCATGTCCGCGAGCAGGGCACCCACTACCCGTACAGCCAGGCCGACTACGACAAGTCATCCAGGGCGCAGGAGCGGTCCATCCTCCGGGACGGTCACAAACTGGACGCCTCACTGGCTAAGCAGGCCACCAACCACAAAGTGATGGCCGGCGGTGACGACGGGGTGGCAATGGTCATGCGCTTCGTCCGTCCCAGCGTGACGGTGCACCGCGGCGAGTCGGTGGTGTTCACCAACTCCGGCATGGGCGCTCCGCACACCGTCACTTTTGGTACTGAACCGGCGAATGTCTTCGCACCGTCCGGCTCGCCGTCGAATTTCACGGGCGGCGACCTCAGTTCGGGAATCATTCCTCCCGGCGGCTCTTTCACCGTGACGTTCCAGGCGACGGGAACATTCGACTACATCTGCGCACTCCATGACTACATGGGCATGACGGGCCAGGTGAAAGTCGTAGATTAACCAAATCAACGCGCCCGGCCGGAGCGTTCGCTCCAGCCGGGCGCGGTGGCGGTTCCACCTCCTGGGGCGGACAGGCCTAGGAAGCGGCCAGATCCCCAGACTGCGCCGGCGCGGACGACCGGCCCGGGTGGGGGTGGCCCAGCGCGCTTGAACCGGAAGCCGGAGCGAGGCCAAGGCGGCTGACCACCTCGGCGGCTTCCTCGGCGGGGGTCCGCCCCACATCCACCACGATGGTGTTCTCATCCGGGCCCGGCGGCTCCAACGTGGCGATCTGCGAGTCCAGCAGGGAAGCAGGCATGTAGTGGTCCATGCGTGCCGTCAGCCGGCGGCCTATCTGTTCCTTGGAGCCTGACAGGTGCACGAACACGACGTTCTTTTCGCGGAGCCGGTCCCGGTAGATCTTCTTCAGCGCGGAGCAGGTAATGATGCCCGGGATGCCGGCCATCGTGTGTTCGATGATCCACGAGGCGATGGTGTCCAGCCACGGCCAGCGGTCGTCGTCGGTCAGAGGGATCCCGGCAGCCATCTTCTCCACATTTTCCGCCGGGTGCAGGTCGTCGCCTTCCTCCAGGTCCCAGCCGAGCTGGCCGGCAAGGATGCCCGCCACCGTGGACTTGCCCGAGCCGGACACACCCATGATGACCAGGACCGGCTGCTGGACAGACTCCGGGGTGGGTGCGACCTCCATCAGGGGACCACCACTGAGAGGACCATGACCAGCGCGAAACCGACCACGGAGATGAGGGTCTCCATGACTGACCAGGTTTTGAATGTCTGGCCTACGGTCAGGCCAAAGAGTTCCTTGACCAGCCAGAAACCGGCATCGTTCACGTGGGAGAGGAACAGGGAACCGGCGCCGACGGCGAGGACCAGCAGGCCGGCGTGGCCGGGGGAGAGGCTGGACGCCAGCGGCGCAACGATGCCTGCCGCCGTCACCGTAGCCACGGTGGCTGAACCGGTTGCGAGCCTGATGGCGACCGCGATGAGGAAGCCCAGGACCAGGACGGAGATGTTGGCTCCGGTGGCCCACTTGGCAACGGCATCACCGACTCCGGCTCCGATGAGGGTCTGCTTGAATCCACCGCCAGCGCCCACAATCAGGATCACGGCCGCGATGGGGCCAACGGATGCGCCGATCTTGGTGCCTATCTTGGCGCCCGTGAAGCCGACGGCGTAGCCGAAGGTCACGAGGGCAAGCAGGACTGCGAGGGTCATGGCCACCAGGGGTTCACCGATGAAGTCGAAGAAGACGCGGGCCGCGCTGGGGTTCTTGGAGTTGGGGTCAACGATGTCCACCACGGTCTTGAGGAGCATCAGCACCACGGGGAAGACGATGGTCAGCAGGGTCACGAGGAATGTCGGCTGGCGCTTGACGTCAGGATCGGCCTGGGTGTGTTCGGTATCGATGCCGCCGGCTACCTTCGGGGCGTCCACGGGGACCCAGCGGGCAGCGTAGATGGCGAACAGCGGGCCGCAGATGATGACGGTGGGAATGGCGATCAGGAGTCCAAGGGCAAGTGTGATGCCCAGCGGGGCGTTCAGGCTGGCGATGGCCACCAGCGGACCGGGGTGCGGCGGGACCAGGCCATGCAGGACTGAGAGGCCTGCGAGGGCCGGAATGGCTACCCGCATCAGCTTCCGGCCCGAGCGCTGGGACACCAGGACGATGACCGGCAGCAGCAGGACGAGGCCGATCTCAAAGAACATCGGCAAACCGATGATGGCGGCGACCAGCGCCATGGCCCACGGCAGGACTTTCGGGGAGACCTTGCCCAGCAGGGTGTCCACCACCCGGTTGGCGCCGCCGGAATCAGCCAGGAGCTTGCCCAGCATGGCGCCGAGCGCGATCAGCAGGCCTACTTCTTTCAGGGTGCCACCGACACCATCTTCGAAGTTGCTGATGACCTTCCCAAGTTCAACCCCGGACGCGAGGCCCACGAATGCGGATCCGAGGACCAGCGACAGGAACGGGTGGAGCTTGAGTTTGACGATCAGGAAAACGATCAGCGCGATGCCGATGGCGGCGACGACGACCAGTTGGGTGTCGTGCCCGTTCCAAGGCTCTGCGGCGGCGGGAAGGAGAAGGGATTGCATGAGGCTTCCTCGGTTGGAGTGCAACCGCCAACGGTGCTGGTGGCGGGCTCCAATAAGTATGACGTATGACACCAAAAAAGTGAATAAGTAGGACTTTACGAGTCTAGGGGAGGCTATCGCGGTGCCCACGGTCGCGGAGAAACCCTGGCCCCGGCCAACCTGGGCGTCTGCAGGGAACAGGCGGCGCCGCGCCGTCGTTGTTTCCTGCGCGTGCTACTGTGCGCGGAACGGCACCCAGCAAAGGACACCCCTTGACTCCTCGCACCATTGTGATCACCGGCGCCAGCGACGGCATCGGAGCGGCAGCCGCACGAACCCTGGCCAGGGCGGGGGAGCAGGTGGTGGTCGTTGGCCGGTCCGCCCAGAAGACCAGCGCCCTCGCCGGGCAGATCGGCGCGGACCACTACCTCGCAGACTTTGCCGACCTGGCACAGGTCCGCGAACTCGCCGACACACTGAAGGCCAAGTACCCGCGCATCGACGTGCTGGCCAACAACGCCGGCGGCATCATGGGCAAACGGACCCTCACGGTGGACGGGAACGAATCGACCTTCCAGGTCAACCACCTGGCCCCGTTCCTGCTCACCACGTTGCTGATGGACACCCTCACTGCCAGCAGCGCCAAGGTGATCAACACGTCCAGCGCCGCCAACAACTTCGGCAAGCTGGACCTCTTCGACCTCACGGCCGAGCACGGCTACAGCACCAACCGGGCCTACGGGACGGGCAAGCTGGCCAACATCCTGTTCACCTCCGAGCTGCACCGCCGGTTCCACGACAAGGGGATCACGACGGCGGCATTCCACCCGGGCGTGGTCCGCACCAACTTCGCGGCGGAGTCTTCAAGCCCGTTCCGGCACGTGTACACCACGCTGCTGAACCGTTTCATGCTCAGCCCGGACCAGGGGGCGGACACCATGCTCTGGCTCATCAACGGCACCGCCGGGACGGACTGGATCTCCGGTGCCTACTACGCCAAGCGCGCGTTGGCCAAGGCCAGCGCCCAGGCGTATGACGCCGGGCTGGCGCGCGGACTGTGGGAGAAGAGCGAGGAACTGGTCAAGGCTTCTGCCTGACCGCCGCGTTACTCACG
The DNA here is from genome assembly GCF_030811655.1 of Pseudarthrobacter enclensis. Classification (GTDB taxonomy): domain Bacteria; phylum Actinomycetota; class Actinomycetes; order Actinomycetales; family Micrococcaceae; genus Arthrobacter; species Arthrobacter enclensis_A. The sequence continues at coordinate 145,415 of NZ_JAUSRE010000008.1, forward strand.
GCGCACGCCGTCGTGGTCTGCAAACAACAGGGGCCGGGCCGCGAAGTCGCGGCCCGGCCCTGGTGTTGAGGCGCTGGACGGGTTACCGGCTGGCGGGCTCCGATTCGTTGCCCTGGATGTTCCCGTTGTGGCTGATGGATGCGACGGCGCCGGTCTGTTCGTTGAGCAGGACCTTGTCGTTGCGTTCGTGGTGGAAGTTGAACATGGCATTCATGGACCCTGCAGTGGCGTCGGCTGAGGAGTCGCCGATGGTGCCGGTGTGCCAGTTGTCCTCGATGAACCGCAGGATGGAGGCCTGGTCGGTTTCGGTGTGGTCCACGAAGTTCTTCTTCGCGAACGGGGAGATGACTACCAGCGGCTGGCGGGGGCCGGGGCCGCAACGGTCAGCGTAGCCCCCTGCTACCGGGACGCCCTTTGCTGCGGCGTTCAGGCACCATGCGGCGTCGTCCGTGCCCGTGGAGGCGTTCTTCGGCTGGGCGGCGACGTGGTCGTACCAGCCGTCGGAGTCGTCATACGCGAGCACGACGGCGGTGTTGTCCCAGTTCTTGGACTGCTGGATCTGGTTGATGGTCTTGGTGACGAAGTTCTGTTCGTCCACGGGATCCGAGTACGCAGCGTGGCCGTCCTGGAATTCCGAGGCCTTCAGGAAGGAAACGGCGGGCATGTTGTCGCTGTCCACAACCTTGCTGAAATCGGTGAGGTCGTACTGGTGGTTGGCCTGGCCGTTGTGGCCGATTTCCGCATCCGATGCCGGCGGGAGGTGGTGCGGGTTGGCGGTGGAGGCGTAGTACTGGAAGGGCTGGTGGTGCGGGGAGTAGTCCACCACGGAAGCGCCGGCGGCGTTGGTGTGGCCGGCCAGGCATGATGCCGGCGTGCTGCTGGTGGCGGGGGTTGTGGGTGCGAAGCCGCCCTGGAACCAGCCCCATGACGTCCCCTGCGCATTGAGCAGGTCGCCGATGTTCTTGCCGGTCATCCCGGCGAGGTTGTTGGCCTTGGCGTGGCTGCTGTTGGAGCAGTCGTCGTAGACCGGGTCGGGGTCGTTGATGACCGTGCCCACGCCGTTGGCGTCAGGCTGGCGGACGGCGCTCGATCCCGTGGCCGGCGTGGCCACGGGCTGCCCTGCGGCGTTGTACTCCTTGACGCCGTGGGTCTGGCCCGAGATCAGGTTCAGCGCGCCGGGGGTGGACGGGCCGAAGACGGTGCTGAAGTGGTTGTCGCTCATGGCGTAGTTCTGGGCGTAGTTCCAGATGCCGGTGACCGTGTTTCCGTCGTAGTAATCCATGGTCAGGCCCGGGCGTCCGTACTGGTTGGCGCCACAGGCGTCACGGCTGGTGAACTGGACGAACTTGTCCATCGCCCCGCCGTTGTAGGCGTTCTGTTCGGCCTTGTAGCCGTGGTCCTGGTCGCAGGTGACTGCCTGCATCGGGGAGAGCCGTGCAGGCTGGACGGAATTGGGGTTGTTCGGTGCCAGCAGCCCGGCATTAGCCAGGGTGTTGATGTCCTTGGGGGTGTCCTCCGCCGCGGTGAACGCGGCCGCGGCGGCGCCGGAGCCCTGCTGGGTCTCACCGGCAGTGTTGGCTGCCTTGGGGTAGGTGGCGAAGTAGTGGTCGAACGACACGTTTTCCTGGAAGAGCACTACGACATGCTTGATCGGCGTCGCCGTCTGGTCATGGGTGCCGGCGGTGGCGGGTGCGGCGCTGAAGCCGACCAGCCCGGCCGTCAGTGCTGAAGCCGCCAGGGCAGCCGCGCCGGTGGCGGCAGTGACGCTTTTCCTGGTGAATCTTGGTGCCGGGTAAGGCATGGGGTATCCAATCATTCCTGGGGGTTCCCGGCCGCTGTCCGCGGCAGGGTGGGGGAAGTGCTAGTGGGCCGGGGTGACGTCGGCCTGGTACGTGAGGATTTCGGTGCCGTTGCCTTCGTCGCCGTTGTCCGGGGCCACCGTCATGGTGAGGTGGCCGCCGTCGGCGGTCATTTTGAACGGGTTGCGGGTGGCCGCGTGGCCGGCCGTTGACCATTTCTGGAAGGGGACCTCACGGGTCACCTGGTGCGACTTCAGGTCGATCATCGCCATGCCGCCCAGTTCGTAGGTGGCCGCCGTGCCGCCGGCAGGCGGGGTCTGCGGAAGGTTGGTAACCCCGCCGCAGAGCATCCTGGCGTTGGGAACGTACTGGCAGTCCTGGTAGTCGATGAAGTAGTTCGGGTTCTCCCACGTGGACAGTTGTTTGCCCTGGAGGTCCCACTCGGCGAACCGCCGCGAGCCCCAGGTGTTCCCCACCAGGTGGCCGGTCTGCTTGTCCAGGACGATTCCGCCGAAGTGGTCCTTGACCTCGAACTGCTTGTGGACGTCCAGGGTCTGCGCATCCACCTTGTAGATGATGGCGCTGCTGTCTGGCCGGTACTGGGCCACCGGTACCCAGACGTTGGTGCCGTCGAAGTCGATGCCGCCCGGATGGTACATGTCGCCTTCGCCAAGGATGATGTCCTTTTGCAGGTTCCCGCCCTTGTCCATGACGAACAGGTGGCCGATGCCCTTGCCCGGGGTGCGGTCGTAGCCGTCCTGGGGCGTGGGGTATTTGACGGTCGGTTCGAGGATCTGGACGGCCGAGAGGAAGATGTGGTCCTGGCTGTAGGCGATTCCCTCGGTGTGGTAGGTGGGGAAGTTCAGCTTCAGCTTGGACGTCTGCTGCCAGGCCGTGGTTCGGGTGACGGAGTCGAACGCGTCGGCCAGGTCGGTGTTCGTTTCATGGTGGGTTGCGGCGGCGGGGCCGGGGGCCTGCTCCGGGACGGTGGCCTGTGCTGCGGCGGTACCGGCGGCGGCGCAGGCAGCGACTATCAGGGACGCCGCCACAATGAGGGCGCGTCGGGATGGCTTGGAGCTCATGGAGGGGGCCTCTTAAGGTTGGGGTCTCAACAGGAGTTCCCAAGTTACTAATGGGTACTTAACCGGGCATGGCCCCCCGGTGAACTGCCGCTGTCGCGGGATTGTCCGGTTGGGGCGCGGCGGCCGCGCCGGTCTCCCTATCCGCTGTTCCGCGCCAGGGCTTCACCGATGATGCGTGCACCCTCCGGGTAGGCCGCCGGGTTGGGGCCGGAGTAGTTGAGGCGGATGAAGGCGCCGGCGGCTTCGGCCGGGAACCACTCCGTTCCGGCGGCGATGATCACTCCCGCGTCTTCGCAATCACGCACCAGCCGCGGCAGGTCCGTGGTGTCCGGCAGGCGCAGCCACAGGTTCAGCCCGCCTTTGGGCAGGTTGCCGAGGTGTGCCTGCGGCACGTGTTCCCGGACGCTGGTGACCAGCAGGTCCCGGCGCGACTGGAGCTGCTGGCGGAGGCTGCGCAGGTGGGTCTGCCAGCCGGGCTGCGTCACTACGTCCAGGGCGGCGGCCTGCAGGAGCCCGCTGACGTACATCGATTCGGCGGCGCGGTGGGCCAGGATGCGTTCGCGTGCCGGTCCGCGCACCACCGCGGCGGCGATGCGGACGGCGGTGGAGACGCTCTTGGTCAGCGACCGGATGTACACCACGTGGCCCGAGTCGTCCCGGGTTGCCAGGGGTATGGGGTCCGAGGTGATGCCGAAATCGTGGGCCCAGTCGTCCTCCACCAAAAAAGCACCGTGCCGGCGGGCCGCGTCCAGGATTTCGTCGCCCCTGTCACGCGCCCACTGCGCACCCGTAGGGTTTGAATAGTTGGGCTGGATGTAGAACGCCCGTGCTCCGGTCTCGGCGAAGGCACGGTCAACGTCGGCAGGGTCCGGCCCGTCCGGCCCTGTGGGCACGGGGACCAGCAGCACCCCGGTCTGGGCGGCGGCCAGGATGGCGCCCCAGTACGACGGCGATTCGATGAGCATCGGCTGCCCGGCCCCCACCAGTGCGCGGAAAATGGAGCTGAGCCCGCTTTGGCTGCCAGGCAGGATGATCACGTCGTTCGGCGTCGGCGGCGTCACTCCCAGGGGGGTGGCCAATCCCAGTTCCCGGGCAAACCATTGCTGCAGTTCCGGCATTCCGGCCGCGGGAGGCCGGGACAGGGCGGCATCCCCGCGGGCGGCGCGGGCGAGGGCCGACCGGACCAGCCGTTCGGGCAACAGCTCCCGGTCCGGGTAGCCGGAATGGAACCAGATGGCGTCGCCGGGAACGTTGCGCATGGTGCCCGACGACGACGGGAGCGGAGAGGACGGCGAGCGCAGCGCCGCTGTTTGCCAGCCATAGTCCGACGGGCGGGCCGTGCGGACGGCACTGACGAACGTCCCGACTCCTGGCCTGCTGTCGATCAAACCCTGAGCGGCCAGCGCCTGCAGTGCTTTCTGGACCGTCACGGGGCTCGCCTGGTGCTCGGCCACCAGGGAGCGGGTCGACGGCAGCTTCGCGCCCGGCGCAGCTCCGGCGATCCACTGCCGCAGGGCCGCGGTGATCCGGGAGCTGCTATCGTTATTCATGAAAGAACATAGTAGCGCTACCCTGGCGAACGGCCCAGTGATACTGCCCCGTGCGGGTACCGGCATCTGGTGGGGCCTCCTGGGCGTGGCAGCTTTCTCCTTCACCGTCCCCTTCACCCGCGTGGCCGTGGCGGGGATGCCTCCGCTGTTCATCGGCTCGGGCCGGGCCGTGGTGGCCGCCGTCCTGGCCGCCGCGTCGCTCGCTCTCACCCGCCAACGGCTGCCCCAGCCCCGCACCTGGGCGCGGCTGGCGCTTGCGGCCGGCGGCGTCGTCGCCGGCTTTCCGCTGCTCACGTCCTACGCGTTGACCGCTGTGCCGGCGGGCCACGGAGCCGTGGTCATCGCCCTCCTGCCGGCAGCCACTGCCACCGTGGCCGTCCTGCGCACCGGTGAACGGCCGCCAGCTCTCTTCTGGGCCGTGACATTCCTGGGCTCGCTGGCGGCAGTCGGGTTTGCCTTCCTGCAGTCCGGCGGGGCGGGGCACCTGCAATGGGCGGACCTCCTGCTGCTCGGCGCCGTGGCCTGCGCCGCCGTCGGATACGCGGAAGGCGGCCTGCTGGCCCGTGAACTTGGCTCCTGGCAGACCATCGCCTGGGCCCTGGTCCTTGCCTCGCCGGCCATGCTGGTCCTGGCAGTGCTCTCCCTCCTGGACCAGCCGCCGTCGGCCTCTCCCGTCCAGTGGGCCGCCTTCGGCTACCTCGCCGTGGTCAGCATGTTCCTTGGCTTTTTTGCCTGGTACCGCGGCCTGGCCCTGGGCCCCATGGCGCACGTGAGCCAGATCCAGCTCCTGCAGCCGGTAATGAGCATTGCCTGGGCAGCGCTGCTGCTGGGCGAAGCACTCACGTGGACCACCGTCATCGGTGCCCTTGCCGTCATCGTCTTCGCAGCCGCGGCCGTCCGGGTCCGGCTCACACCCGCCCCCTGAAGCACCGAAAGGATTCCCATGTACATCCCCGCCCACTTCGCCGCCGGTCCCGACGCCATCCAGGACCTCCTGGCCCGCCCAGGCGCGGCCAACCTGGTGACCATGACCGACGCCGGCCTGCTGGCAACGCTGCTGCCCTTCGCCTTCAGCCGGGACGTGGGGGAGTACGGTGCGCTGCAGGCGCACATGGCACGGAACAACCCGCAGTGGTCCAGCCCGGCAACCGGGGAGGCGCTCGCCGTCATCCAGGGCCCCGACGACTACATCTCGCCGTCGTGGTACGCGTCCAAGGCCGCGCACGGCCGAGTGGTGCCGACGTGGAACTACAGCACCCTGCACGTGTATGGGAAACTCACGATCCATGACGACGCCGGCTGGCTGGCACGGCACGTCCGCCACCTGACCGGGCTGCACGAGGGCGGCCGCGAGCATCCGTGGGCCGTGGAGGATGCCCCGGACAAGTTCATCGCGGGCCAGTTGCGCGCCATTGTGGGAGTTGAGCTGGTGATCACCCGCGTCGAGGCCAAGGAGAAACTGAGCCAGAACCGCTCCGATGCCGACGCAGCAGGGGTGGCCGCCGGCCTCCGGGCCGAAGGGCGGGAAGCCGCCGCGGCAGCCGTCGAACGCGTGCGGGTGGGGTAAGCCTCAGGCGGCACGTTCCAGCAGTACCATCACCTCGTAATGCGTGGTCTGCGGGAACATGTCCAGGACCCGGGCCCGCTTCGGGGTGAAAGAGGGGAGTGCGGCCAGATCGCGGGCCAGCGACTGGGCGTTGCAGCTGGAGTACACCACGTGCTGCACATCGGAGGATTCCAGCCAGCCGCACAGCTCCCGGCCGATGCCGCGCCGGGGCGGGTTCACGATCACCAAGTCCGGCGATTGGTCCGCCGCGAGGGCAAAGTCGGTGGCGTCGCCGGCGTGGAACTCCATCCCCTCCAGTCCTGCTTCGGCGCTGCTGAGCCGGGCCGAGACGATCGCCTCGCTGCTGGTTTCGATGCCGGTGACCGTGCGGGACGGGGCGGCGCTGTGGAGGGCAAATCCGCCCACGCCGCAGTACAGGTCCCACACGGAGGCCGGCGCCAGCTCGTTGACCCACTCGCGTCCCTGCCGGTACAGGGCCGCGGCCATGTCGGTGTTGGTCTGGAAGAAGCTCTGCGGGCGGAGGTGCAGGTTGATGTCATTGACCCGCATCTCCAGGGTGGACTGCTCCGTCAGCAGGATCTCGCGCTCGCCTTCGAGGACCGCCTTGTGCTCGGGGAGCAGGTTGACGGAGACCACTTCGACCTGCGGCAGGTCGGCCAGGAGGTCCGGCAGGTGTTTCCGTATCCGCGGCAGTGTCTGCTCGGACCGGAGGACCAGGCGGAGCATGATCGCGCCGTCCGGGGATTCCGTGATGATGACGTGCTTGAGTTCACCGGTGCGGCGCGGGACGTCGTAGGGGGTCAGGCGCAGGCGGCGGATGTAGTTGGCCAGCACGGGGAAGACGGCCCGCAGGCCGGGGGAGCAGACGCCGCACTTGCGCAGGTCCACGCCGTGCCCGTCGGCGTCGAGGATTCCGATCGTGGGGTTGTGCGCCGTCCCGCCGACCACCATCTTGGCCTTGTTGCGGAAGCCGGACTCCTGGCTGGCCACGGGCGGCAACCACTCGAGTTCCTGGTGTTCGGCGAGGAGAGCCTGGCAGTGCGCCTGTTTGCCAACCAGCTGTTCGCCGTAGGGCCGGCCCATCTGCGTGCAGGAGCGGCAGGTGCCGGCATCAAAGTAGGAACAGTGCATGACTGCATAAGTTTACCCGGTCGCCTTCCCGGCCGGGGTGCAAAGGTACGACGACGGCACCGTGGGGAGCGCCGTCGTCGCGCCTTGAAGGAACCTTGCCGGGGGGCCGCTAGCCCAGGACGGCCGGAAGGACTGCGGCTGGCGAGGATGCCACGAAGGCGTCCCCGGCTTCTTCCTCCGCGACACCGTAGCCCCACCCCGCGAAGACGGCGGGAATTCCGTGGGCGGCGGCTCCTTGGACGTCGAAGCTCCGGTCTCCCACCATGAGCGGACGGGACACGTCCACGGCCGCCGCGGCCAGCCTGTCCAGCAACTCGGCAATCACATCCGCCTTGGTCCATCTCCGGTCCTGGTCCGACGCACCGCAGATCCTGACGAAATAATGGTCCAGGCCAAAGCGGCGGGCCATCAGGAGCGCCTGGTCCTCCGCTTTCGATGTGGCCACCGCCATCGGCACACCGGCAAAACGCAGCTGCTCCAGCAATTCCCGAATCCCCGCGTACGGCGCTGATTGCTGCGCCCCCTGCTCCGCGTAGAGCCTGCGGTAATGCTTCAGCGCCAGCCGGGAACGGACCTCGTCCCTGTCCAGGCGCTCCCTGAAGGATTCAAGCATGGGCGGCCCCACCAGCCGGAGCAGTTCCTCCTGCGGGACGGGTGCCCCCACGGCTGCAAGGGCCTGCGCGGCGCTGGCTGTCACGCCCGCTGCCGAATCCAGGAGGGTGCCGTCCATGTCGAACAGCACGCAGCTGGCTGCCGCCCCGCTGCTTTGGACGGGCTGGTGCCGAAGTATCATCTCTTTGTGCTTTCGTTCTGGAGCCGGGCCGACTCTTGTCTGCTGTTGGGAAGTCATGCGGTGAAGGGTGGACATGGATCGGGCGAGTCTTGACCGGATCGACCAGGGCATCCTGGCCGAACTGACGCGCAACGCGCGGATCAGCCACGCGGAGCTTGCAGCGAAGGTGCTGCTGTCCCGGAATGCCGTGCGGCAGCGGATCGACCGGATGGAACGGCAGGGGTACATCCAGGGCTATACGGTGGTGGCGGGCGCGCCCGGGCAGGGTCTCGTCTCGGCATTCCTGATGGTTTACCGGAAGGACAGGGTGCGCGGAGCGGACGTTATTGCCGTACTGCAGGCAATCCCTGAAGTGGTCCTGTGTGACGTGGTCAGCGGTGACTTCGACCTGCTGGTCCGGGTGGAAGCCCGCTCCCTGGAACGCATCCAGGAAATCTGGGAACAAATAGCAGCCACCCCCGGCGTCGCGGACACCGTTACGGCGATGACGCTGTCCAACTACGTGCGCCGGGCTGCACCGCTGATGCCGACGTAGGACCGCGCCTTCACGCTCCGCATCCTCCCGGTCGCTGGGGATCAGGGGGAAAGAGGCTGGCCCCTTCCCTCCTGGTGTTTGATGCAGACAACTTTGGGCTGGGTCATCTCCTCGTAGGCGAACCTGACTCCTTCGCGGCCCATGCTGCCGTATTTGGATCCGCCAAACGGCATTCCGTCAAACCGGTAATCCGAGGAATCGTTGATCATGATCCCGCCGGCGTCGATGCTGCCGGCCGCCTTCAGCGCCGTATTAATGGAACTGGTGAAGATTCCGGCGTGCAGGCTGAAGTCGACGGCGTTCGCCAATGCCACAGCCTCGTCGAAGGTTGCGAACGGCTGGAGCATTACCACCGGCCCGAACACTTCCTCCGTCCACAGGCTGCTGCCCTCGGGCACGTTTTCCAGGACCGTGGGGTGAAGCACGTTGTCTTCCCGGATGTTGCCGGCGATGACCTCCGCCCCGGAAGCAACGGCCGCATCGATTTTGGCTGCGAGGTGGTCCACGGCGCCCGCAGTGATCATGGGACCGACGTCGGTGGTTTCCCCAGCAGGGTCGCCGGCCCGCAACTGTGCCGTCTCCCGCAGGAAACGACGGCGGAACTCGCCATAGACGGAGTCGGCCACGAGGATGCGCTGCACTCCAACGCAGTTCTGGCCGGCGGCCCAAAACGCTCCGGAGACGCACGCCTCAACGGCGGCACCGAGGTCCGCGTCATCCATGACGATGACCGGCGCATTGCCGCCAAGATCCATGGAAAGCTTCTTGAGCCCGGCCGTCCGGGCGATGGCTTCGCCCGTGGAGAACCCGCCCGTGAAGGACACCATGCGGATCGCGGGGTTCCTGACGATCGCCTCCGCAACCTCCCTGTCCCCATGGACCACCGTAAGGACTCCGCCGGGCAGGCCGGCCTTGGCGAGGACGTCTGCCAGCATCTGCGCGGACAACGGTGTCAGCGCCGATGGCTTGAGGATGACAGCGTTTCCTCCGGCGATGGCGGGGCCCACCTTGTGGGCCACAAGGTTCAGGGGATCGTTGTACGGCGTAATGGCCGCGATTATCCCCAAGGGTTCGCGCGTGAACCAGCCGGTGCGGTCTTCAGAGCCCTGATAGGAGTCAAACGGGATTGTCTCGCCGGCGTTCCTCCGTGCCTCGGCCCCGGACAACCTCAACGTGTTCACCGCCCGAAGGACTTCTTTGCGCGCCTGCCGGATGGTTTTCCCGCTTTCCGCCGTAATGGTCTTCGCAAAGTCCTCGCGCTGCCCGTCGATCATCGCGGCGGCGTCATCGAGGACTTTTCCCCTGGCATGCCGCGAGAGGGCCCGCGCCTGCGCCGCTCCGGACCGGGCCCTGGCCACGATCCGGTCCACCGCCCCGGGCGATGACAGGGGAACCGCGCCAACCACCCGGCCATCGTAGGGACTCAGCACCTCGCGGAAGGCGGGCAGTACCTGGTCAAGGGGTAGCAGAGTCGATTCACGCATTGGCCGTCTCCCGGCTCCGTGCCTCGTGCATGGCAATAATGTCCGACAGCAGGGCATATGCCGTCTCCATCCGCCCTGCCCCGGGGCCGGCAACCGTTACCGCCCCAAGGAGATCGGTACTGAATGACACCGCGTTGTTGGCCCCGGAAACCCCCGCCAGCCCGTGGTCCAGGGGCAGCGCGGCCGGGGCGACTTGCGCAGTTACCGTGCCGTCCGGATTCCGCCGGGCGGAGCCGACCAGCTTCCACCGCCGGCCTTCGCTCCCTGCCTGCCTGAGGTCGCCGGGGGTCAGCGCTGAAATGCCTTCACGCTTCACGTCCGCAAGCGTCAAGTTCGCGCCCAGCAGTTCATTTGCCAGGATCAGGACTTTGAGCTGGACGTCGTAGCCATCGATGTCGGCAGTGGGATCCGCCTCGGCGTAACCCCGTTGCTGGGCTTCCCGGACCGCTTCGTCGAAGCTGAGGCCGTCTTCCATCCTGCCCAGAACGTAGTTGCTGGTGCCGTTGAGGATGCCTTCAAACCCGTGCAGGGAAAGGCCTGGAAACAGCCGCTTTGCGAAGCGGAGGACTGGGGTCCCGCTCATCACGGCACCTTCGAATTCGAAATGCAGTCCGTTCTGCCGGGCCATGGCCTTGAGTTCTGCGCCGTGCAGCGCAACGGGACCCTTGTTGGTCGTGCAAACGCTCTTGCCTGAGTCAAGGGCCCAGCGGACATGTGAGGCTGCCGGTTCGCCGTCTGTGGGGTTGGTGAACGTCGCCTCGCAGATGATGTCCGCCGGGCACGTCCGGATGATGCGTTCGTTGTCCGCCTCTGCGGAACCCCCGTGGTCCCGGAACGTCGCCGCACCCGGCACGAGCCGCAGGGCCTTTTCGAGGTCGATGCCTTCGCCGCGCACCAGTGAACCAAGCCGAAGGTCCGTGATGGCAACAACCCGGAGACCGAAGCCAAGATCACGGCGGAGTTCGCCGCCCCTGGTTGCGATCAGTTCGGCGAGTGTCCTGTTGACGCCACCGAAACCGATCAGCGCAATGTCGTAAGTGGTCATGGTGTTCCTTCGTTTTGGTGATGGGATGCTCCAATCGTGGCCCCGCCGGCTGTCCGTGACCCCATGTCCAAACGCACTGCCCGGCAGGCGAAACGACCATTCCACCGGCACATCGACATAAGAGGTAACCGTAGTAAACGTGCAACATTGGCATCCTCGTATGATTTTGATGACTAAAAAGCGGCGTTTGTGTTACTTTCGTCACTGTCGACGCGCTCTAGCTCTTCCTGGACACGGCAGCCGAACTGCGGCCGTCCTTCCGACCATCCCCCCACTGGAGGCATCTCTTGGAAACTTCTACCCCCGTCCCGCTCAGGCCAGAGAGGGGTGCATCCCTTTCGGCGGAATCAGGGCTTCGCCGCTCCATGGGGCCGCGGCACCTCGTCATGATCGCCATGGGCGGCGTGATCGGTTCAGGCCTGTTCCTCAGCTCCGGCTACACCATCTCCCAGGCCGGCCCCCTTGGGGCAGTCATCGCCTACCTGGTGGGCGCCTTTGTGGTCTACCTGGTGATGGCCTGCCTGGGGGAGCTGGCCATTGCTTATCCAGTGTCGGGTGCGTTCCACATCTACGCCGCCCGTTCCATCGGCCCAGCCACGGGTTTTACCACCGCGTGGCTGTACTGGTTGTGCTGGGCGGTTGCCATCGGCTCGGAATTCACTGCCTCTGGCCTGCTCATGCAGCGCTGGTTCCCCGGGGTGGACGTCTGGGTCTGGTGCCTCGTATTCGCGGCCACGCTGTTCGGCCTGAACGCGGTGTCATCCAGGTTCTTTGGCGAGTCGGAGTTCTGGTTTGCCATCGTCAAGGTCGGTGCCATCATCGCGCTCATCGTCCTGGGCGGTGCAGCCCTCCTGGGCTTCCACCCGCTGAGTGAAACCGGCAACCACCCGTTCCTCTTTGAAAACTTCAACACGGACGGCGGACTGTTTCCGAACGGATTCACCGGCGTTCTGGTGACGGCGCTCGCTGTCTTCTACGCCTTTTCCGGCTCCGAACTCATCGGTGTGGCTGCAGGGGAGACCAAAGATCCCGCCACCAGCATCCCCAAGGCAATGCGGAGCACCGTCATCCGCCTTCTCGTGTTCTTTGTCGGTGCCATTGCCGTTATTGCCGCGACCATCCCCTATCAGGAGGTGGGACTCGACGAGAGCCCGTTCGTGACGGTCTTTACGGCCACCGGTCTTCCTTTCGCCGCTGACATCATGAACTTCGTCATCATCACGGCGCTGCTTTCGGCCGGCAACAGCGGATTGTTCTCGTGCGCCAGAATGCTCTACTCACTCGCCGATGAAGGCCATGCGCCCCAGGCCCTGAAGAAGCTGACACGGCGGGGTATCCCCATGATCGCCCTCTCGGTAAGCATGCTTGGAGGGCTGGCCTCACTCATCAGCAGCGTGGTCGCTCCGGAGACGGTGTACCTCGCCCTGGTATCGGTGGCGGGCTTCGCCGTCGTGGGGGTATGGATGTCCATTGCCGCCTCGCATTTCTTCCACCGGCGGTCATTCGTCAGGAATGGAGGGGACGTGGCCGGGCTTTCCTACCGCGCCCCGTTCTTCCCCCTGGTGCCCATCCTGGCCTTTACGCTTTGCCTGGTCTCCCTTGTGGGCATCGCACTTGACCCCACCCAGGTAGCGGCCCTCTACTTCGGGATTCCCTTCGTTGCAGCCTGCTACGTCTACTTCCACTTCAGGTATGGACGCAGGGCGCGCACTCACGTGCCGGCAGCGTAGAACCACACGCACATCTGTGGCCTGGTGCAGGCGGCGGGGCCGCCGGCGCCGGGCCACAGCCGTGTATCGACCGGGTTGTCCCTGCTTGCCCGGAGAGTTGTCCGTGTGAAGATAGGCTGGTTGCCGGTCGGAAGGAGCATCAAGGGTGGATACCTCCCCTGAGGCGTCGTCGCTGGCGCAGGGACTGCGGATTGTGCGCGTGGTGGTTGACCGGGAAAAGGCCGGCAAGCAGCTCCTGGGCGTCTCCCAGCTGGCCGCCGAGTTGGACATGGATCAAAGCCGGGTATCGCGCCTGACGCAGGAGCTTTGCGACCTGCGCCTCCTGGAGCGCCGGGAACGTGGCCCGTTCCGGGTGGGAAGCGGCTTCTTCGCTCTTGCGGCAACGCTGAATACCGGGTGGCTGCGCGACGCCGGAGCGGAATTGGAGGCGCTGGTGGCTGCCACGGGGCTGCGGGCCCGGGTCTCGGTCCGGGATGGATTCCGGGTAATTCTCCTGCTGGCATCCAGCAACGATTCCCGGGCCGGCAGCTTTGTGCAGCCAGGCATGGTGACGCCTGTCTGGTGCACGGGAGCCGGGCGGGCCCTGCTGTGGGACCATAAGCAGCACGCCGTCGAGGTGCTGCTTTCCGACGTGAATTTCGTCGGGGTGGGCGGGCCCCGGGCTGCCCATTCCACCCAGGACGTATGGGAGTTGATGGTCCGGGACAAAAAGCAGGGTTTCGTTGCTGCCGTGGAGGAGTTCGAACACAGCATCGTCGAAGTGGCGGTGCCCATCCGTGAGGCGCAGGACGGCATCCTGGCTTCGCTCAGCGTCCTGGGCAGCAGCGCGGAGGTGGCTTCCCGTGCCGGCGAACTCGCAGACGCTCTTCATCAGGCTGCCACCAGGCTGGGCTCTGCGCGTGCCGGCGGGGGAGCATGACGTGCTGAAAGGCGGCGCCTTCTGCTAGTTGTTCGCGGCGGGGCAGCCCAGCATGGCTTCAAGCCACTTCCCGCGCGCCACCAAGGCGCGGGCATGGTGATCAGTCAGCGGTTCAAGCCGGCTCTTCAGGCCGACAACCTGCAGCGCAGCCACTACTTCGCCTCTGAAGTCCCGGACGGGAACAGCCAGCGAATAGAGGCCCGGTTCCGCTTCCTCGTCGACGATTGAGTAGCCGCGCGTCCGGGCGGCGTCCAGCCGCGACAGGAAATCCTCTACGTCGGTGGGCGTGTTCGGGCCGTGCCGCTGAAAAGGGACTTTGGCGAATACTTTGCGTATCTCCATGTCCGACGCCTCCCAGAACAGGGCCTGCCCGGCGTCGCTGCAGTACGCGGGGTAGGGCCGACCGAGCCAGGAACCCACCATTTTGCTGCTTGCCGGGATGCTTTCGCCCACCGTCACCGTGCTGTCCCCACTGAGGATGCCAAGGAAGCATCCTTCGTCTGTTTCGTCCGAGAGCTGCTCCAGGGCCAGCATTCCGTCGGTGTGCAGGCGGCGCCGCGTCAGCAGGTGCGCGTCGGTCAGGAGGCTCCAGTCAAGGGCGAACGTCCGCTGCGGGGTGCGCCGCAGGAACCCTTCCTGCTCTGCTGTCCGCAGGCTGCGGGAAACCTGGCTGCGGTCCCTTCCAAGGTCGGTGGCGATCTCTGCCACAGTGCCGCCGGGGAGGCCCCGTGCATGGCGCTCCCCGGCAGCCAGGACTGCTGAAAGTCCCCGTCCCATGCTTGAAGTCCTCGACATGGTCCGAGTCTAGATGACTGTCCCTTCGGTCAGCAGATGGCAAACGCGCGTGCGGGAAACCCGCTTCCTTCACGTGGTTTGGCCCAGCTTGCAACGATTACCGCGCCTGCTTCCGGAACGCCGGTGAGGTCGGCCAGAAGTTCAATCTGCCAGCGGTCCTGCGCAAGGATGTAGGTCTCAAGGCCGAAGTCTCCCTTGGACGTAGCTGCACCCGGGTCCGTGTCCGTTTGCTCGTGGCCGATGGCTGAAATTGCCCGCTCCTCGATAAGGAAGGAGAGCACTTCCCGGGACCAGCCGGGAGTATGGCTGACTCCGTCCCCATCCCGGTTGGCCATGGCGGCACTGTCCGGCCAGCGCCGGCTCCACCCTGTCCTCAGCGCCACGAAGGAGCCCTCCGGAATTCTCCCGTTACGGTCCTCCCATGCCCGGATATCCGCCAAGGCCGGGGTGGAGTCCGGGTCGGTGTCAACGCGGTGGGTAATGTCGAGGACCGCCAGGGGCAGGATCATGTCCTGCACCGGGATTTGATCCAGGGTGCGGCCGCCGCGGATGAAGTGGGACGGGGGATCCACGTGGGTTCCCCATTGGCCGACGATGGAATACCGGTGGGCAGTGAAGCCGTCACCTTTTTCCAGGTCGAAAAGGGTCTCCCGCTGTTCATCCGGAAAGGCAGGAAAATGCGGCTGGCCGGGATGGAAGGCATGGGTGAGGTCGATGAAGGTCTTCCCACTCAGGGCGGACTTCAGCATGGGCCAAAGGCCTGTGGCGGTGTCGATCATGATGCCGCCGCCCCGGAGTGCGCCTTGCTGTTCAGGCCACCGGTAACGGTCAGTGGCCCCGTGACTTCGATGACGGGCAGTTCCCATGGGTGGATGTCCACCAACTCCTGCAGGAATTGTTCCACCACGGCGTTCTCCGTGGCTGCGTCGAAGTAGGTGGTGAAGACAAAGGTGGGTGAAACGGTCTTTTCCCCAACCCTGCCGAGAGTTGGTGCGGCGCCGTCGCCGCAGGTAAACCCTTCCAGCCCGAGCCCCGACTCGAAGACGTGTTTATAGTTCCCAAAGTCGCCAAGGTCCTGGAACTGCTCAACGGTGTTCAGCAGTTCGGCGACGCCCGGATCCAGTTGCAGCGCCGAGGCTTCCCCGGTGGCGATGCGGGTGAAAGTTTCCGCGCTGATGGGCCAGTGCACGCGAAGTTTGCGGACGGTATTCAGCTGCACACTCACGTGCGGTCCTCCTATGGTGACGGGTAGTTGACTGTCATAGTGGCATACAGTGATATTCATTACAAGCATGCAAAATTGCATATAATGAACATCAAGAACTTACTGTCGATCCCCGGGAGCCACCATGACCCACCGTGAATCCCTGTCCGGTCTCATCGCTCGCCGGGCGGCGCTGGTCTCCGACGGGGCCCTTGCCACGGAGCTGGAAGCCCGCGGCTGCGACCTGAACGACTCCCTGTGGTCCGCCAAGGTCCTCCTCGAAAAACCCGCACTGATCCGGCAGGTACACCGGGATTACTTTGCTGCCGGCGCGGACATCGCCACCACGGCCAGCTACCAGGCCACGCCCCAGGGTTTCGCCGCGCGGGGTTTGGGCCGGGAGGAAGCCCTGGGGCTGGTCGCGCTGTCCGCCAGGCTGGCGGATGAGGCAAGGCAGGAGTACCTGGCGGACCATCCGGACGCCGGGCCCCTGCTGGTTGGCGGCTCCGTTGGCCCGTATGGCGCCTATCTCGCAGACGGTTCCGAGTACAGGGGGGACTACGCCCTCACCCCGGGGGAGTTCGAGGACTTCCATGCCCCCCGCATAGCAGCGCTGGTTGATGCCGGGGCGGACTTCCTCGCCTTCGAGACGCTGCCTTCCTTCGCCGAAGCGAAGGCGCTGATGGAGCTCGGCCGGGCATCCGGCGTCGACACCTGGTTCTCCTTTTCACTGCGCGACGGCGGCCACATCAGCGACGGGACACCGCTGGCCAACGTGGCGCAGCTGGTGGACGGACAGGCCCACGTCGCGGCGGTGGGGGTGAACTGCGTGCCGCTTAATCTGGTGGGACCGGCGCTCGCTGTCCTGCGCAGGCACACGGACAAACCGCTGGTGGCGTATCCCAATTCGGGGGAGAGCTACGACCCAACCACCAAGACGTGGAACGAGGTCCGGACCGCAGCCCCTTCAAGCCTTGCCGGCAGTGCCGGGGAATGGCTGGCACTGGGTGCCCGCATCGTGGGCGGCTGCTGCCGGACCACGCCGCGGGACATCGCGCACTTGGCCGCACATGCATAGCAGCCGGGAACACCGGGCTCTCCATAGGTGTTAAAAGCTATGGAGAAGAGAACGATGGACAGCAGAACTTACACAGCACTTGTAGTACCGGCCGCCAATTCGGAGCCCATCCGCATTGGGCAGGTGGACCCGGATCCCCACGCTCTGGAAGCTCTCGTGGGCGGCCCTCTGGAGTCGGTGATCCGCGGCGACTGGCATGTCTACCTGAACGCGGAAAGCGTCACGATGCTCCTCCCGGTAAACTTCCGCGCCGGGCAGATGATGCATGAATGCGGCCTGGACCTTGACGGGATCCGTGGCACCGCGGTGTTCCTGGGCCGCGGCGAACACGGTGCGGAGGCGGACATCCCCGACCACCTGGCCACGCTTGCCGGCGAACTGTTCGGCGCACAGCTGGCTGCCTGAGCCTACGCCCGTACCCCGTAAGTGCTCAGGACGTTGCCCTTGCTGGTGGTCTTCTGGTCCTGCAGCACCAGACGGGTCAATGGGTCGCCGTCTTCAAACAAGCGGCGGCCGGTCCCCGCGATGACCGGATGGGTCATCAGCTGCAGCGAGTCCAGCAGGCCGGCGAACAGCAGCTGCCGCACCACCGAGATGCTTCCACACACCGCAATTTCCCCACCCTCGCGCTCCTTCAGGCGCCCTACGAACTCCTCCAACGGCGCATCCATCAACTGTGAATTCCGCCACTCCAGCGGCCCGCTCAGGGTGCGCGAGGCGACGAACTTTTCCACCGGGTTGATGAAGGCTGCAAAGTCCTGGTCTGCGGAGGCGTTCGGCCAGTAGCTTGCCCATTCCTGATAGCTGACACGGCCCAGCACCACGGTGTCCACCGTGTTCATCATCCGCGCAAGCCCCGCGCCGAGTTCGTCGTCGAAGCTGTCGAACTGGAACTTGAACGGTTCGGACACCACTCCGTCCACGGAGTGGAACAGGCCGGCAGTGACGTTGCGCATGGAGCCTCCAAAAGTTTGAGCGGACAGGCCTTACGGTATTGGGCCCGGTGCCATCCGGGAAGGCTTTTGGGTTTCCTTTCCGGCCAGTAAGGCGTACGACGGCGGGTGGTCGCGTTAGCTTCATCACTCGCCGTGTTGCCTTGCCCGGTTTCGTCCCGGCAGGGCCCCATACTGGTCTTTGAACGGCTTTATTGCCGTCCCCCGGCCAGGCAGGAGGAAGTGCATGGAAACCCTGAAAAAAGTCGTGACCAACCAGTATTTCCCTGCCGGCGCCGTACTGACTGGCGTGCTGCTGTTCTGGGCGGTAGGCATGCTGGGCGGACTGTCCCTGCTCAACAACAACCAGCCGCCGCTGACCACCCTCACCTGGCTGCTGTTCGTCTACGCCGCCGCCGTGCTGACCCCCATCGCCGGGTTGCTGGCCGCCGCGGACCTGCTGCGCCGCTGGCGCCGCAACCGTGCTGCCGCACACAGCCCCGCAAGCTCCGCCGTCGAGGCAGCCGCCCCCATCCAGGAAAGCGTCACTGTCCAGGAAGCCAGCACTGTCCAGGGCACCAGTGCCGAACCTGCTGCCACGCCGCCGCGTGATGCGGCGCCGTCGGATTCCGTCCCTCACACATCTGGGCAGGGCGGACCTTCTGCGGGTGCTTCCCAGCCCGCATCCCCATCGTCCGCGCCTGCAAAGACGCCGCGGCCTGGCCGCAAGGCAGCCTAGTACCGGACCCCTCTCCCGGTCTTCCTGCTACCGCCCCTTCAAGGCGTTGAGCGCCTCTTCGGCGTGGTGGAGGGCGTGGCCAAGCCGTTCGCCAGGCTCCGGCAGAGAAAACAGGTAGCCCTGCAGGGAGTCGCACTCCAGGGCCGCGAGATAGTCCGCCTGTGCCGCCGTCTCGATTCCCTCGGCCGTGACGGTGAGGCCCAGGCTGTGGGCCATGTTGATCATGGAGCTGAGGATGGGCAGGCGCTCGTTGCCGGTCCGGACCATCGACACGAATGTCCTGTCGATTTTGACCGTGTCCACCGGGAGGTCCTGCAGCCGGCCCAGCGAGGAGTAGCCGGTGCCGAAATCGTCCAGCGCTACCCGGGCCCCCGCGTCCCGCAAGGTGCTCAGCTGCTGGATCAGGCTGCAGTCGTCGTCGAAGAACACGCTCTCGGTCACCTCAAGGACCAGCTGGTAGGGCGCCACGCCGCTGGCTTCGGCCAGCCGCAGGACGGTACCGGCGAATTCCGGTTCCTGGAGCTGGACGCCGGAGACGTTCACTGCCAGGGACCGTGAGGGATCCTCGTTGAGCCACCCCGCCAGCTGCACCATCCCGACGGCCATCACTTCGGTGCCGATCTCGCCGATCAGCCCGGTGCGTTCGGCAAGGGGGATGAAGATCGACGGCGGCACCCGTTCGCCACCGCGGTCCCACCTGGCCAGCGCTTCAAACTGGACCACCTGCCCCATGCGGTGCGAAACGATCGGCTGGAAGTCGACGGCAATTTCGTTGCGGGAGACGGCGAGCTGCAGCCCGCTTTCCATGTGCGTACGCTGCACCAGCGCCTGCATCATGTCCGGATGGAACCGCAGGAAGCGGTTCTTGCCGGCAGCTTTGGCGGCGTACATCGCGATGTCCGCGTGCCGCAGCAGTTCGGAGGGGCCCATGCTGTCCTGGCCGAGCGAGGCCACGCCAAGGCTCAGGCTGGGACGCTGGACCGTGCCGTTGATGGTCACGGGCACATGCAGGCAGCGGACAATACAGGCCGCGATCGCGTCGGCGTCCGGGCAGGCGGTCAGCAGCACCACGAACTCGTCGCCGCCCAGCCGTGCCACCACGTCTGCAGTGGGGACGCAGCCGCGGAGCCGGCGTGCCACTTCAATCAGCATGTCATCGCCGGCCTGGTGGCCCAGGATGTCATTGACTTCCTTGAAGTCATCCAGGTCCAGGAGCAGGACATCCACCGTCTTCAGCCGCGGTTCCTGCAGAGCCTCCGACAGGGCGTCATTGAAGACAGCCCTGTTGGCGAGTCCGGTCAGGGGGTCCTGGAAGGCCATGGCGCGCAGTTTTTCAGCCTGCACCGCAAGGTCCATCATGGCCCGGTGCGCCTGTTCCTGCGCTCTCCTCCTGGGCGTGACATCGCGGAAGCTCCACACCCTGCCAACGATCCTGGTGCCCACCCGCTGAGGCCGGGAGTAACGCTCGAAGGTACGGCCGTCGTTGAGCTCCACCACGTCGTGGCTTTCGGCTGCTGGATCACCCTGGACTTCGCCCAGCCGGGCCGTGAAGGATTCAGGGTCGGCCACCTGCTCCATGACCAGCCGCAGCGCAGGCTCCTCACTGTCCGCCTCCATGACGTCAGGTGGAAGCCGCCACATGGAGAGGAATTGTTCATTGAAGCCGGCCACGCGGCCGTCGGTGCCTATCACCAGGATGCCGTCCGCAGTTGATTCCAGGGTGGCCGTCAGCAGTGACATGGCCTCACGGAGGTTGGCGTCGGCGGCCTTGCGGTGGGCTGTTCCGCGGGCAGACAGCACCAAGCGGGCACCGGGCGGGTCCGCTTGGGCCGTATGGGAATCCGGCGCCCAGGCCACGCCTGTCCGGGGGAGGAGGGCGGCGGCCACTTCCAGCGGGAACTCGGTTCCGTCCCTCCGCAGCCCCTGAACCTCACGCGGTGGCGGAGAAGCTTCCGGCTGCCTGAGGACCTCCTGCAGCAGTTGGCCCACCTCTTCGCGGAATCCCTCGGCGATCAGGAGCCGGTGGTCCAGGCCGGTAAAGGCATCCCGCTGCAAACCGAAGAGCCTGGCTGCTGCAGCGTTCGCTGCCAGGACGGTGCCGTCAGCGGTCAACGCGAGCAGCGCGTCCGGGCTGGCGTCCAGGACCACCCCAAAACTCTGTAATGCCACATTGTTGCCATGCTCCAGAAAACCGGTCATTGCACCACCCCTTCGCCATCATAAACGGCGATGGCATCAATTGGGCATGAATGCGGAACGGCAAACAGGCCTTGTGGATGCTTAACGTAAAAAGCGCCGTCCTCCCATCTGGAGCCCGGCGCTTCTTACTGATGATTTTATTCGTGGAGCGGCTATACCCTGCGGCCGCTGCGGTTCGTGACGGCGCCGTAGATCAGCAGGACGATGATGGAGCCAAGGATTGCCAACAGCCAGGTCCTGAGGTCGAAGAACTCTGCCAGGCCGCCGCCGAAGATCAGCGATCCGATCCAGCCGCCCAGGATGGCCCCGACAACGCCCAGGACCATGGTCACTACCCAGCCGCCGCCTTGGCGCCCCGGCAGGATGGCCTTTGCAATGGCTCCAGCAATCAGGCCCAAAATGAGAAATCCGATAATGCCCATGTTGCCACTCCTTGTCAGTCAGTTGTGCCGGGTCCCCATTTCCGGTTCCATCATTCAATCAGCAGGCTTACTATTCTGCAAGACTTTGAATATCACAGGATGGCTGTCACTTTCCGTCACCAATATGCACTTCGCCCGTATGATGGCAACCTCTGCAGCAAACCCAAGGAGCACAGGAATGCCCAGCCGCACCGCCAGGTCCCGTGCCATCTTCCTTGACATTGACGGGACCTACGCCGACCACGGACTCGCCCCCGAAGCCCACGTGGATGCCGTGCGTACCGCCCGGCGGCTTGGCCACCTCGTCTTTGTCTGCACGGGCCGGCCGCTGGCCATGGTTCCCGGCCACATCCTGGAGGCCGGCTTTGACGGCACTGTCACGGGCGCCGGCGCCCGGGTGGAGGTCCACGGCGAGATCCTCAAAGATGCACGTTTCGAGCCGGAACTGGCAGCGCGCATTGTGGCGGCCCTGGATGCCCACAACGCCGCCTACATCCTGGAAGCCCCGGAGGCCCTGTACGGACGCACCGGGGTGGACCGGCGGCTCAGGGAAGTGCTTGGTCCCATCTTCGCCGGGCGCCCGCAGCATGACGGGATTCTCAGCACGGACGTGGATCCGCTCGAGGACATCCTGGGACCGATGCGGTACAGCGACGACCTGCGGTCAACCTCGTACGCAAAGATCTCCTGCTTCGATTCTCCTGTGCCGCTGGGCCGGGTGATGGACGACTTTGGCCCGGAAGTTGGACTGATCCCCAGTTCACTGTCCGCCCTGGGCGAGCGCGCGGGGGAGATTTTCATGGCGGGCATCCACAAGGCGGTGGGCATCCGAGTGGTGGAAGAACGCCTGGGCCTGGACCGCGCGGACATCGTGGCCATCGGTGACAGCGCCAACGACATCGAAATGCTTGAGTACGCTGGCGTCGGCATCGCGGTGGAAGGCGGCCATCCCGCTGTGCTTGCCGTGGCGGACCGGGTCACCGCCCCGCCAGCCGGCAACGGCGTTGCGGCGGCCTTCGCCGAACTGGGACTCCTGGGGTAGGTCCGGAACCCGTCCCCGCTGCACGGGGCCGGGCGTCAGCGGGCCGCCGCTGCCGTCAGGCCGCCCGAAGTGGCCGCGGTTCCCAGGCCGCGCACCACCCAGCCCTCTTCCTGCCAGGCAGCGGCATCCAGCACATTCCTCGCGTCCAGGACCACCCGCCGCCGCACCAGCTGCCCTGCCGTGGCCGGGCACAGGTGGCGGTACTCGTCCCATTCGGTTAACAGCAGCACCAACTCAGCGTCCTGGAGCGCCTTCTGCGTGGAAGACTCGAAGCGGAGGCCGGGATGGCGCAGCCACGCATTGTTCACGGCCTTGGGGTCGGTGACGGTGACATGGGCCCCGGCGGCGGCCAGCCGGTCCGCGACATCCAGGGCAGGGGAGTCCCGGATGTCGTCGGTGTCGGGTTTGAAGGCCGCGCCCAGGACGGTGACCGCACGCCCGGCCACGGACCCGCCGCACAGTTGCGCAGCCAGGCCGACCGTGCGCATGCGCTGGCCAACGTTCACCGCATCCACCAGGCCCATCCAGTCCTCCACGGCGGATATGCCCAGCGTGGCAGCCTGCGCCCGGAAGCTGCGGATGTCTTTGGGCAGGCAGCCGCCGCCGAAACCAAGCCCTGCGTGGAGGTAGCGGCTGCCGATCCTTGGGTCCAGCCCCATGGCCTCACTGAGTTCTGTGACGTCGGCGCCGGCCGCGTCGCACAGGCCGGCGACTGCATTGATGAAGCTGACCTTGGTGGCGAGGTACGCGTTGGCGGCGGACTTGATGAGCTCTGCCGTGGCGAAGCTGCACACCAGCCGCGGGATGCCGGCGGCGAGCAGCGGTCCATAAACCGCATCCAGCGCAGCCGTCACCCCCAGCGCTGCGCCGGTGGCCGGGTGGAAGGCTGCGGGCCGGCCGCCTTCCACGCCATACACCAGCCGGTCCGGCACCAGCGAGTCCTTCACCGCGGTGCCCTGCCGCAGGAATTCAGGGTTCCAGCCGAGCAGCACGTCCGGCCGGGTGGCCAGTTCGCCGCGGAGCATTTCCACGGTGCCTACTGGCACCGTTGATTTACCGACGACGACGGCGCCCGCGGCCAGGTGCGGAAGCAGCGCTTGGGTGGCGGAGACCAGGTAGGTGAGGTCTGCGGCGTCGGAAGTCTTTCCCTGCGGGGTCCCCACGCACAGGAAATGTACCTGCGCGTCCCTGGCGTCCGCAGGGTTGGTGGAGAACCGCAGCCTGCCGCTGGCCCTGCCGTCCCGGAGGAGTTCGTCAAGGCCGGGCTCGTGGAAGGGCGCTACGCCCCCTGCCAGGTGCTGCACCTTGCCCGGGTCCACGTCGACTCCAACCACTGTGTGGCCCATGGAGGCCAGCGTTGCAGCGTGGACAGCGCCCAGGTAGCCGCAGCCGATCACGGAAATTTTCACAGCTGTGCCCCCTTGCGGCTGGTTGGGCAGGCCACCGCGGGAACGGCCGCGACGGCGTCCTGGTAGTGCTGGACCAGGTCAGCGCAGAGCGCCGGCCATGTCCTGCCCTGCACTGAGGCGTGCGCTGCCGCCGCGAATGCCCGGCGCTTGGCGTCGTCACCCACCAGGTCCTGGACGCGGGAACGCATCGCGGACAAGTCCCCGGGCTCGTAGAGCCATCCGGTCCGCGAATTTTCCACCAGGTCGAGGGGGCCGCCGCGCCCCGTGGCCACCACCGGCACCCCTGATGCCATGGCCTCCTGGATGGTCTGGCAGAAGGTTTCGAACTCGCCGGGATGGACGAACAAATCGAAGGACGCCATGGCCCGGGCCAGGTCGTCGCCGCCGAGGAACCCGGTGAACAGGGCGCCCGGGAGTGCGTCCCTGAGGATCGCGTGC
The DNA here is from genome assembly GCF_030811655.1 of Pseudarthrobacter enclensis. GTDB lineage: Bacteria > Actinomycetota > Actinomycetes > Actinomycetales > Micrococcaceae > Arthrobacter > Arthrobacter enclensis_A. The sequence continues at coordinate 169,308 of NZ_JAUSRE010000008.1, forward strand.
TGGGGCCCATCGCCGACAACCACCAGCTTTGTGTTGGGGATGCCGGTGAGGGCGGCAAGGTCCTCCACCTGCTTTTCTACGGCGAGCCTGCCCACGTAGCCGATGATCCGTTCACCATTGGGGGCCACCGTGGCCCGCCAGCCGGCGTCGCGCTTTTCCGGCGAGAACCGCGCCGTGTCCACGCCCCGGCGCCACATCCGCACCCTGGGTATGCCCCTGCCGCGCAACTGGTTCAGCGCGAACGTTGAGGGCACCAGCGTGCGCGTGGCCAGCAGATGGATGTTCTCCACCCGCGTCCACGCCCAGTTTTCCAGGAAGGGGACCCCGTACCGTGCAGCGTAGCTGGGAACCTCGGTTTGGTAGACCGCTACTGTGGGAATGCCCAGCTGGTCCGCAGCCTGGGCGGCCCGCCAGCCCAGGACGAACGGCGAGGCAAGATGCACCACGTCAGGTGCGTACTCGGCAAGGATTCGCTTGACCCGGTACACACCTCCCAGTGCCACCCGCACGTTCGTGTAGCCGGCCAGCGGAACGGCCGGAAGCCTGTGAACCTCCGCTCCCTTCACCTGGGCGGCCGCCTCGCCGTCATGGGCCGAAGGGGCGATGACAAGCACCTCGTCGCCGCGCTCCTGAAGGTGGTCCAGGACCCGCAGGATGGAATGGGTGACGCCGTTCATCAACGGCAAAAAAGATTCTGCAACGATTGCGATCCTCACCCCTCAACCGTGGGCGCTTTCCCTGAAATGGCGGGGGAGGAAGCGTTACCCGGAGGAAAAGGCCGGATGAACAACTGCTCACTCTCCCCAAAGAAAATTACTAAGTAGGCTTGGCATTTGATGCTAAGCATGCTTACGGTAGTGGGGCAGTCAGCGCAGAGCCTCAAGCAGCCGGGGCGGAGGCCGGATGTCGGGAGATTGCCCCGGTCCGGAATATCCACTGCTGGCCCCCAGTGCAAAGACAATCCAAGGAGACGTCATGCTTAACAGGGAAAACCTTGAAAACCTGCTCACCAAGGGCGGCAACGTTGTCGGTTCCGACGGCACCAAGATCGGTTCGATTGGACAGCTGTACGCAGACGATGACACGGGTGAGCCCACATGGGTCACCGTCAAGACGGGCCTTTTCGGCACCTCTGAATCCTTCGTCCCCGTCGAGGGCGCCCACAACCAGGGCGAGGACCTGGTGGTTCCGTTCTCCAAGGAACATGTCAAGGACGCCCCCCGCGTGGATGCGGACGGCCACCTCAGCCCTGAGGAAGAGGACCGGCTGTACACGTACTACGACCGTGGCGCACGCACCTACAGTGAAGCCCAGTCCGGCACTGCCGGCGACGTGGACCTTCAGGGCGACGCCGACCTGAACGCGGGGACGCCTACTGCCGGTATTGGTGCAGGACGCGATACCTACGACCGCGACACCGAGGCCCGCGGGGCAGTGGGGCACGATACGTCCGGCCCCACGACGGACGATGCCATGACGCGCTCCGAGGAGCAGCTGCACGTTGGCAAGGAGCGCGAAGCCACCGGCCGGGCGCGCCTGCGGAAGTATGTCACCACGGAGAATGTCACCAAGACCATTCCCGTGGAACGTGAAGAAGTCCGGATCGAGCGCGAACCGATCACGGACGCCAACCGCGGCTCGGCCCTCGACGGGCCCGCCATCAGCGAGGAAGAGCATGAGGTGGTCCTGCACGAGGAGCGCCCCGTGGTGGAGAAGGAGGCCGTTCCGGTGGAGCGGGTCCGCCTGGACAAGAACGTTGTCAGGGACGACGTCACGGTCAACGAGGACGTCCGCAAGGAAAACATCGAAACGGACGGCGACACCCGCCGCTGATCCGGCAGGGATTCACCCCCGCCGGCGGGCAGGCTGACTGGATCAGCACCCCCGACACGGTGAACGGCGCCGGGAGCCTACTTGGAGGCTCCCGGCGCCGTCGCGTTTAAAGACGCTGGTGCAGCCGCGCTGGAAGCGGCGGCTGCACCAGCCAGTAGGACGAATATCTTCAGAACTTACGGTTCATCTCTCATTCGCGGCTCCTGTTTTCCCGGCTTACGGCAATCCGGGCCTTCGCTGGCGCCGGGCGGCCGGCGGCCAGCAGAAATCGCGGTACCCCCTCGGCGGGGCGGCGGGTGTTGGCTTCTACCAATTTTACGGCCGGCCCCAGGAAAAAGCGCCGACGGGCCGGGCGTTCGATTGCGATCAGTACGGCCGCGGAGCCTGTCGTTCGCGGGCGCGGCGCACCCTCCGTGACACCATGGAACACGATGAAACTGCGCGCTGATCAGACCGGAGACCGTGGCCTTCCCATGCCCTTGTGGCTGCAGGGGGCCCTTGAAACGGCGCAGGCGGCCGTCATCTCCGCGCTGGTGGTGGTGGCGCCCATCGTTGCCGTGTGGGCCACCGCCGGTTTCCAGAACGGGCAGTTCGAGGTGCTCGCCCGGCTGGCCGGCCAGTCCTGGCTCCTGGTCCATGGCGTGCCGCTTGGGCTTTCGGGGGCAGGGCCCGCCACTGCGAGCCATGGCGGCTCGGGCGTCCTGAGCCTGATTCCCCTGGGCCTCACCCTGATCCCGTTCCTTCTCGCATGGCGTGCCGGCCGCCGGCTCGCCCGTGCCTCCTACACGGACCAGTTATGGCAGGCGTTGCTCGGTTCGTGGGCGGTTTACGCGGCCTTCGGCGTCGCTACCGGCTTCGTTTGCCGCACTGCCGACGTCGCCATCAATCTCTGGTACGCCATGCTGGTTCCCCTGATTCCATACGGGCTGGGCATGGTGGTTGGCGCCCGGCGGGAAGCAGGCTCCTGGAGCCGGCTCATCGGCGTCGACGCCGTGGACTGGATCTCCCGCACCAGCCAGCATTCGCGCTGGGCCGGCTCGTATTTGGCATCGGCCGTGAAAGCAGGATTCGTGGCGGCGGTTTCGGCGCTGACCCTCGCCGCAGCTTTGCTGGCCGTGGACCTGTTCATCCACTGGAACCTCGTGGTCTCCGTCTACGAGGCGCTCGGAGCCGGACCCGTGGGAGGCGCCGCCCTCACCATCGCGCAGCTGGGCTTCCTGCCCAACCTGGTGGTCTTTGCCCTGGCGTGGACGTCCGGGGCTGGTTTTGCGATGGGGGCCGGTTCCCAGGTCGGTCCGCTGGCCACCGCCGTCGGGCCGCTCCCGTCCATTCCTGTCCTGGCGGCCATCCCCTCGGGACCCCTGGGCTACGCGTTCGTCGCCCTGATCGTTCCGGTGCTTGCAGGGGTCATGGCAGGCTGGTGGTTCCTCCGGGAGGGTGAGAACCACTTCGACGAGTGGCTCGCCATCAAGGTGCATGCCCGTTGGTTCACGGCAACCCTCTCCACCCTGGTGCTCGCTGCGCTCGTGGGGGTGGCGGCGGGCCTGCTGACGGCCTGCCTGGCATGGATCGCCAGGGGATCAGCCGGCCTCGGGCGCCTGACCGACATCGGCCCCGACCCCCTGTGGACTGGACTCTGGGTGGCCGCAGAGGTGGGTGTCGGCGTCATGATCGGTTACGCAGCGGGACCATGGCTGGAACGGGAGAAAACAGCAGGCTCGGAACGGCACGGGGAACTGGTCCATTAGGGACCACTCCGCGGCTAGCGGACCTTCGTGGGCAGGACGTTCTGGAACTGCACCATGCAGGCATGGGAGGCCCGGTCCGTCAGCGCCCGTCCCAGGCAGGCCTGGTAGTCGCGCACCTGGTCGAACAGGACCATTGTGGTGACGATCAGCAGCACCATGACCGCGGCCACCACCAGGCCGGAAATGGTGCCCACGAGAATCAGCTTGGATTCCTTCAACCGGGTGGCCCGCACCAGGAGGACCGCTCCCAGGACCAGGCTCGCTGCGGTAAGCAGCGCTGTCAGCCACAGATAACCGACGTCCAGCTGGTACACGAAGAACGAACCAAGGACCGAGACCACGAACGTCCGGAACAGTGCGTGGGTCTTGGCCAGGGAGGCCTTCGCCGCGTCGCTGAGCGGGGGCTTCAGCTGCTGCTGCCCGCTCCGGCCCGGTTCGCTGTTCATGGTTTCCAGCGTACGCGAGCCTGCACCTAAGCTGGACCAATGCGTATCGTCGTCCTCGTTTCCGGAACCGGGTCCAATCTCCAGGCAGTCATCGACGCCGTCAAGGCAGGGGAGCTGGATGTTGAGATCGCGGCCGTGGGCGCCGACCGCCAGGGAACCTACGGCGTGGAACGGTCGGCCGCCGCCGGCATCCCCACCTTTGTGGTGGACTTCAGGGCCTATCCGGACCGCGCCGACTGGAACGCCGCGCTCACCGAGGCCGTGGCCGCCTACCGGCCCGACGTGGTGGTGTCCTCCGGGTTCATGCGGATCGTCAGCCCGGACTTCATCGGGGCGTTCAACGGCAAGTACCTCAACACCCACCCCGCCCTGCTCCCGGCCTTCCCCGGAGCCCACGGTGTGCGGGACGCGATGGCGTACGGGGTGAAGGTCACCGGCTGCACCGTGCACTGGGCCGACGCCGGCGTTGACACAGGACCCATCATTGCCCAGGAAGCCGTGGCCATCGGGGACACCGACACCGAGGAAACCCTGCACGAACGCATCAAGGTGGTGGAGCGACGGCTCCTGGTGTCCACGCTGGCCGCGTTGGCCGCAGACCCCGCGTACTCCGCCGCCTAGCGCCCCTTTGCCACGCGCATCCTCACTTCCAGGGGGCGTATTACTTTGCGCGCCCTAAATAAGGTGCGCGAAAGGGAACGTGCGCGTCCAAAATGGATCAGCGAGTCGCAGTGGACGAAGGCTACTGCAGCCGGCGCCGGCGTGTCTCGGGGGAGAAGAACGCCATCCACAGCACGGACGCCAGGACCAGCGCACCGGCCAGGGTGAATGAAGTGGCCAGGCCGAGCTCGGGCCAGAAGTAATTAGCGAAGACCAGCGGCCCAAAGCCTGCGCCCAGGCGGGAGAACGTTGAGGCCCAGCCGAACCCGGTCCCGCGCAATTCCGTGGGGTACAGCTCGGACACGTAGGCGTACAGGACCGGGATGGCCACCTGCACCACGAACCCGAACACCAGCAGCCAGAACACCGCGGCCGTGGGGATGTCCACTACGAACGCCACGATCACCAGGATCAGCGCAGACAGCGGCCCCGTGATTGCCAGGATCCACTTGCGGCCAACCCGCTCCACCAGGAGTGCCGCCACCACTACTCCCAGGAATCCGACGGCGGCCATGGACGCCGTGGTGACGAAGGCTTTGTACTCGGCGAATCCCGCGCCGATCAGGATCCGCGGCATCCACGTCAGGGACAGGTAGTACACCAACAGGATGCTGAAGAAGAGGGCCCAGGCCGTGGCGGTGATTCTCCAGTTGAACTGCCAGACCGAGCGCAGCTGGGTCCAGGCGCTGCCGGCCGAGAGCCGCGGCACGTCCCTGGCGTCGGGGAGGCTGTAGGCCCGTGCCTCCGCCCCTGTGGCTTCCGCCAGCCCGTCAATGATCCGGGCCGCTTCCTCCCGCCGGCCCTTGCGGATGAGGAACAGCGGAGACTCCGGCACGCTGCGCCGGACCCAGAAGACCAGGAGCGCGGGCAGCACCATCACCAGCAGGGTCAGCCGCCAGTCGCCCGAGAGGGCCACCAGTCCGGCCGAGACGAACCCGGCGAGGGCGGCGCCCACCGGCCACCAGCCATCCATCGCCGTCAGCACCCTGCCGCGCTGTTTCCGCGGCGTGAACTCGCCCACCAGTGCGTAATCCACGGGGATGCAGCCGCCCAGTCCGAAGCCGGCCAGGAACCGGAAGACGCAGAACCAGATGAAGTCAGGGGAGAACGCGCCCAGCACGGTGAACACCGAGAACAGCAGCAGGGTTGCGGTGAAGGCCTTCCGGCGACCCACTGTGTCCGCGATGGTTCCCCAAATAAAGGCACCCAGGGCCATGCCGATGAGGTTGGATGTTCCCACCCAGGCGGCCTCGCCGGCGGAGAGGGACCAGTGCTTGGACAGGAGGGGAATCAGGATGCCGTTGAGTGTCACATCCCAGGCGTCGAACATGAAGCCAAGGCCCCCCACCAGAAAAATCCTGCCCTGGACTTTCCATCGCCAGGGAAGTTCCTGGACCACCTGTTCGCCGCTGGGCACAGTGGTGTAAGTGTTCATCGCCGCCTCCTGTTGAAACTCTAGCCGGGCCCCGCCGCGTTCACACTCCGGAGGACGCACGGGGCAACCGCGCCCTTCGCGATAAACTGGCCGTATCCCCACCAACCGCGGCCGTGGTCCGCGAGATAAGACGGAGACATTTGTGAGCTTCACGCAGCATGAGCGCGTATCCATTGACCGTGTACCCATCCGCCGGGCCCTGATCTCGGTTTACGACAAGACCGGCCTGGAGGATCTCGCCAAGGGCCTGCATGCAGCGGGCGTGAAGCTCGTGTCCACCGGTTCCACTGCCAAGAAGATTGCCGCCGCAGGCATCCCCGTGCAGGAGGTGGAGGAAGTCACCGGTTCGCCCGAGATGCTGGACGGCCGCGTCAAGACCCTCCACCCGCGCGTCCACGGAGGCATCCTGGCCGACCGGCGCGTTCCGGCGCACATGGAGACCCTGGCCAGCATGGACATTGAGGCCTTCGACCTGGTGGTGGTAAATCTCTACCCGTTCGTGGAGACCGTCAAGTCCGGTGCCGCGCAGGACGATGTGGTGGAACAGATCGATATTGGAGGCCCCGCCATGGTGCGGTCGGCAGCCAAGAACCACGCCGCCGTCGCCATTGTGGTGGACCCGTCCTTCTACGGCCAGGTCGTGGAGGCTGCCGCAGCAGGCGGCTTCGACCTGAAGACCCGGCGCCGCCTCGCCGCCAAGGCCTTCGCGCACACCGCTGCCTACGACAACGCCGTGGCCACCTGGACCGCAAACCAGTTCCTGGACGAGGACGGCGACGGCGTCATCGACTGGCCCGCCTACGCCGGCCTGTCCCTGGAACGCTCCGAGGTCCTGCGCTACGGCGAGAACCCGCACCAGCAGGCTGCGCTGTATGTGGACAAGACTGCGCCGGTGGGCATTGCCCAGGCAGACCAGCTGCACGGCAAGGCCATGAGCTACAACAACTTCGTTGACGCCGACGCTGCCCTTCGCGCCGCCTACGACTTCAGCGAACCCGCCGTCGCCATCATCAAGCACGCCAACCCCTGCGGCGTTGCCGTGGGTTCCGCCGATGCCGCCGACCCCATCGCTGATGCCCACGCAAAGGCCCACGCGTGCGATCCCGTTTCCGCGTTCGGCGGCGTCATCGCTGCCAACCGCACGGTAACCGCCGGCATGGCCAACACCGTCAAGGACATCTTCACCGAGGTTGTCATCGCCCCCGGCTTCGAGCCCGAGGCCGTGGAAATCCTCTCCAAGAAGAAGAACATCCGCCTCCTGGCCCTGCCCGAGGGCTACGGGCGCTACCCCACAGAGTTCCGCCAGGTCTCCGGCGGCATGCTGGTCCAGGTCACCGACAAGGTGGACGCCGACGGCGACAACCCCGCCAACTGGACCCTCGCCGCGGGCGAGGCCGCGGATGAGAAGACCCTCGCGGACCTCGCCTTCGCCTGGACCGCGTGCCGGGCCGCGAAGTCCAACGCCATCCTCCTTGCAGAGAACGGTGCCGCGGTCGGTATCGGCATGGGCCAGGTCAACCGCCTGGATTCCTGCCGGCTGGCTGTGGAGCGGGCCAACACCCTTGGCGTGACGGTAGAGTCCGACGTCGAAGGTGCCGGCGGTGCCTCCAACGCCGACACGAGCGGCGCACCCGAGCGTGCCCGCGGTGCCGTGGCAGCTTCGGACGCGTTCTTCCCGTTCGCCGACGGCCTTCAGATCCTGATCAACGCCGGCGTCCGCGCCGTCGTCCAGCCCGGCGGCTCCGTGCGCGATGAGGAAGTCATCGCCGCCGCCAACGCGGCCGGCATCACCATGTACTTCACGGGTGCCCGGCACTTCTTCCACTGAAAGTCCAAACAGCCGACGGCGCCCGTCCCCTGTGCAGGGGACGGGCGCCGTCGTCGTTGTGCTTGCTTAGTCCTGGTCCTCAGGGGGTTCCGGCTGGGGGAGACGAATTTCCCGGGGCTTGGCTTCCGCCATCCGCTCTTCCGTCCAGTACTCGAGGACTTCTTCGGGGGACTGGTTCAGGTCTGTGTGGCTCACGGAACCCTCGTCGGGCTGCGGTTTAGGAGGCTGCTGCAAGGTTGAAGGCCTTCTGGATGGTCGCGCCCCAGTACGGGCCGTACATCACGGCTGAGCCGTTGTAGCCGTAGCTGTTGATGGAATTCTGCAGGCCATCGGAGCCGGTGGTGGAGTCCGTCTGGATGAACCAGGGACCGCCCGAGGAACCGCCGGTCATGTCGCAGGGGATGCCCTGCGTGCCGAACTGGGGATTGTTGGTGTCCTTCGTGGCTTTGCCGGTGCAGCTCCACAGGGACGTGCCGTCGAACGGTGAGGCCTGCGGGTAGCCGTAGGCCTTGTAAGTCAGCCCATAGGCTTGGTTGAAGGCAGTGCCGGAACCGCCAACGACGTCAGTGAGCAGCTCGCCCTTGCTGTCCGGGTTGACCACGGCGAAGCCGGTGTCGTAGGTCATGTCGCCGTTGGATACCCACTCGGTGGGGGCATACAAAGCCTTGGCGGTCCACTTGCCGTACGGCGCCGCGCCGTTGTCGTACGCCGGCACGAAGACGAAATTGGTGGCATACGCGCCGCTCTCATTCACGCAGTGCCCGGCGGTGGCTACGGTGCTGTGGTTACCCGAGGTGACAGCGTTGCCGGAGCACACATAGTTGGTGGTACCCATGGTGAAGAAGACCTTGCCGATGTGTGAAACGGGGCTTTCACTCTGTGCGATCCTGGGCTTGCCCTTGGTCCCCTTGGTGGTTGTGGCCTTGCCCTTTTCCACGAGAAGAGGGTTTGAGCGGTTGCCGCGTTCCAGCGCCTTGCCGGCCAGCGTGTCGCCAGGCACTGCAGCCTGCATGCGCTCAGGAGTCCAATAGTCTGCTGCGCCGCTGGCGTCCACTGCGACGCTGGCGATGGACGGGGTGGCCTTCCCGTCGGACGGGGCCGCCGCGGCCGAGGCCCCACCAGCCGAAACGAGCGCAAGTGCGGCGGCGGCCGAGAGAGTGAGGAGGCCGGAGGCCAGAGACCTTGTGCGTGTCATTGTTGTCCTGTCTGAACGGGGTTGGGCCCGGGATCGGGAGTGACTCAGCGAATTTATCGTTACCCGGCAAGTTTGTACACAGTAATGAGATACCAGAAACGGCCTTAAGTCCCTTCCGGCGTGTCCTTGCGCGGGTCGGTGACGACGGCGGGTCCGGGCACCCGGGTGCCCCGGGGCGCCGTCGGACTTCTCTATCGCTGTAATCCGGCTCTCAAGCGCGGTAACGCGGGAGGCCCGTTAAGGTTCGAACCGTCGTCCTCGGGTAAGTTGTACATGGTGAAATAGACCGAATTTTTCACAACCAAGCCGACCCACAGGGAGACGCCCGCGCATGTCCAAGATTATCTACACCCACACCGACGAAGCGCCGATGCTGGCTACCTATTCGTTCCTGCCGATCATCGAGGCCTTCGCTTCGACAGCAGGTGTGGAGGTGGAGACCCGCGACATTTCGCTCGCCGGCCGCATCATCGCCGTCTTCGGTGACTACCTGACCCCCGAGCAGCAGATCGGTGACGCCCTTGCTGAACTCGGTGAGCTGGCGAAGACGCCGGAAGCCAACATCATCAAGCTGCCCAACATCAGCGCCTCCATCCCGCAGCTGAAGGCGGCCATTGCAGAGCTGCAGGGCCAGGGCTACGCGCTGCCGGATTACCCGGACAACCCGTCTTCCGATGAGGAAACCGCCATCCGCTCGCGCTACGACAAGATCAAGGGCTCCGCCGTGAACCCGGTCCTGCGTGAAGGCAACTCGGACCGCCGCGCACCCCTGTCCGTCAAGAACTACGCCCGCCAGAACCCACACTCCATGGGCGCCTGGACCCCCGACTCCAAGACCAACGTGGCCACTATGGGCCAGAACGACTTCCGCTCCAACGAGAAGTCCGTGGTCATCGAGTCCGAAGGAACCATCTCCATCCAGCTGGTCCGCGAGGATGGCTCGGTGAAGGTCCTGAAGAAGGCTTTCCCTGTCCTGGCCGGCGAGGTCATCGACGGCACCGTGATGCGCGCCGCCGCACTGGACGAATTCCTCAAGGCCCAGGTGGCCCGCGCCAAGGAAGAAGGAGTGCTGTTCTCCGCACACCTGAAGGCCACCATGATGAAGGTCTCGGACCCCATCATCTTTGGCCACGTGGTCAAGGCCTATTTCTCCGAACTGTTCGAGACCTACGGCAAGCAGCTCGCCGCAGCCGGCATCAGCCCCAACAACGGCCTGGCAGCCATCCTCAGCAGCCTCGAGGACCTGCCCTCGGACGTCCGTGAAGGTGTCCAGAACCTGATCAAGAAGGGCCTGGAAGACGGCCCCGCTTTGGCCATGGTGGATTCCGACAAGGGCATCACCACCCTGAACGTTCCCAGCGACGTCATCGTGGACGCTTCCATGCCCGCGATGATCCGCAGCTCCGGCCACATGTGGGGCCCGGACGGCAAGGAAGCCGACACTCTGGCCGTCCTGCCGGACAGCTCCTACGCCGGCATCTACCAGGTTGTCATCGATGACTGCCGGGCCAACGGCGCCTACGACCCCACCACCATGGGCACCGTCCCCAACGTGGGCCTCATGGCGCAGGCGGCCGAGGAATACGGCAGCCACGACAAGACGTTCGAAATCCAGGAAGCCGGCAAGGTCCAGGTCGTTGACGGCAAAGGCAACGTCCTGATCGAACACGACGTCGTCCCCGGTGATATCTGGCGCGCCTGCCAGACCAAGGACGCCCCCATCCGCGACTGGGTCAAGCTGGCTGTCACCCGCGCCCGCGCCTCGCAGACCCCCGCCGTCTTCTGGCTCGACGAGGAGCGCGCCCACGACGCCAACCTCATCGCCAAGGTCAACGAGTACCTCAAGGAACACGACACGGAGGGCCTGGACATCCAGATCCTGTCCCCGGTCAAGGCCATTGCTTTCACCCTGGAGCGCATCCGCAAGGGTGAGGACACCATCTCCGTCACCGGCAACGTGCTTCGCGACTACCTCACGGACCTGTTCCCCATCCTGGAACTGGGCACCAGCGCCAAGATGCTCTCGGTTGTTCCGCTGATGAACGGCGGCGGGCTCTTCGAGACGGGCGCCGGCGGCTCCGCCCCCAAGCACGTCCAGCAGCTGCTGAAGGAAAACCACCTGCGCTGGGACAGCCTGGGTGAATTCCTGGCCCTGGCCGTCAGCTTCGAGCACCTGGCTACCACCACCGGCAACGCCCGCGCCCAGGTGCTGGCCGACACCCTGGACCGGGCCACCGGCACGTTCCTGCTGGAGAACAAGTCCCCTAGCCGCCGCGCCGGCGAGCTGGACAACCGTGGCAGCCACTACTACCTGGCCCGCTACTGGGCCGAGGAACTGGCCAAGCAGACCGACGACGCCGACCTGGCCGCCGCGTTCAGCTCGGTCGCCGGCGAGCTTTCCGCTAAGGAGGAAACGATTGTGGGCGAGCTGGCCGAGGTGCAGGGCTCTCCGGTGGACATCGGAGGCTACTACCGCCCGGACGACGCCAAGGCTTCGTCCGTGATGCGTCCTTCCGCCACGCTTAACAAGGTCATCGCCAGCCTGAGCTAGCGACGGGCTGCTGCGGCAGCTTTGACATAAAAGAAGCGGTGCTCCGGTCCAAGACCGGAGCACCGCTTCTTTAGTATTTGGTTCTGTCCGCCCGGGGTCAGTTCTTGCCTTTGCCCTTGTCGCTGTTGTTCTTCCCAGTGTCCCCGGCGTTGCCCGGTGCCGGGGCAGGAGCTGCCTGGGACACAGGAGCTTGCGGCGTGGGGGCTGTGCCTTGCGTCGGTTGGCCTGCGGCGTTGGAGGCGTCTTGGGCGGCCTTTGGGGCAGCCTGCTGGGCGGCGAGGATATCGTTCAGGTCAGCACGGACAGCGGTGGCCACAGTGGTGATGCTGCGGCGCCGTTCCTCGGAGACCTGGCCCTTTGACTGCGCCGCCGACAGGTCCGTCTCGAGCCCTTCCAGGGCCTTCAGTGCGGTGGCGGGGTCGTTCTGGGAGGCCGCCGCGGTCACTTCCAGCACCCGCGCCTGGAGTTGCGTGGCGGCTTCGCGCTGCAGCCCGCTGTTGCTCGGGGCGCATCCGCTGAGGACGCTGGCCGCCGCCACAAACGCGAGGCACCCAGTGAGGACGCGGCCGCCGCGACCCGCTGAAAGGGTCACGGCTCCACGCTCTTCTGAAGCTCCTGCAGGTGGTCGCCCAAAACGCCTGTCACCGTGGGGTAGGGCACCACGTCTGCGGGCCGCGCGGAGACGCTCATCATCACCGCTGCGGCGCCTGCGGCAATTACCAGGACACCGATGACAACAGCCAGCCAGACCCGCCGGCTCCATGGAAGTCGGGGCTTCTTAGCGGCCGTGGCCGCGGGCGAAGCGGCTGTGGCCGTCGAAGCAGGGGGCGGGGCAGCAGCTGCGGCCGCCTTCCGGTCGGATACCCCGGCAGGGGATCCGGGAACCATCGCCCCCGTGGCTTCGGCAGCCTCACGCACTTCATCCACTGATTCTTCGGCAGTGATGGTGGGAGGGTGGAAAGGCATCGCCGGCAGGACCCGGGTGGATTCAGGAGCCAGTTCTCCCGGCGTTGATGCTGGGGAAACCAAAGCCTGGCGCAGGGCAGTCTCAATGTCCACAGCATTGGGCCGCTCCAGCGGCTCAATGGCTGTCATGGAACGGATGAGATCCGCCCATTCGGAGGGAACGTCGTCGGGAATCTCCGGGGCGCGGTGGAGCCGGGCCACGGCGGATTCCACCGCGCTGCCGGGATACTCCACGGTGCCCTTGATGCATTCCAGCAGCACCAGGCCCAAGGAGTAGATGTCTGTGGCCGAAGACAGCGGCTTGCCGAGGGCCTGTTCCGGGCTGAGGTAGGCAGCGGTCCCCACCATGGTTCCCGTTGCCGTCAGCCGGGTGGAATCGACGATCCTGGCGATGCCGAAATCCGTGAGCTTGGGTCGCAGCGGCTCGCCCGGACGGATCTGGACCAGGAGGATGTTGCCCGGTTTGATGTCGCGGTGGATGATGCCGAGGCCGTGCACATAGGCCAGAGCATCGGCGATCCCGGCACCAATGACGGCAAGTTCTTCAAGGGGCACCCGGCTGTGCCGTATGCGGCCGCGGAGGTCCTGGCCCTCCACCAGCTCCATGGTCAGGAACGGGCGCGGCTCGTCCGGTATCCGGTCATCAATGCCGGCGTCGAAAAGCGTTACCAGTCCGGGGTGGTTCAGGGTGGCGAGGAGCCGGATCTCGGCTTCCTGCCGTTTCAGTTCCTCGGCATCCGGAGCCTGGGGAGCGAACAGCTTCAGGGCCACATCGCGGCCCAGATTCTCATCGCGGGCGCAGTACACGGAGGACATTCCGCCGCGTCCGATGACGTCACCCAAACGGTAGCGACCGCCGACAACTTCATTCTTGATGGAGCTAGGCGATTCCGCCACCATGACCGTTCCTCCCGGTGCTCTGCGGCACTGTCGTACCTCAAATTATACGGGCGGGACACCGGAACCAGCGATTGACCTAGGCTTTCGCGTGCGACACGCCGACGGTCCGGCGGCGATTCCAAACACTTTCGCCGCCGGACCATTGGCTACAAGGACATGTGTGCTGACGACATGTTTTGTATGGTTGTTTCGTTTCGGGGCTGCCGTCCTCCTTTCTCCAGCCCGCAGGGCGGCCCGCTTCAGGCGCACATTTGCGGGCTGTTCTCCCGTTCCGGAATGGGGCTTCTAGGACACCTTGCGCTTGCGGAGCACCAGCAGTCCGGCAGCCAGGAGCAACAGGGCCACAGGGACCAGGGTGCCGTCCCACCCCGTCTTGGCGAGGCCGGTGTGGGCAGCCCCCGTGGTGGCAAGAGACGAATGACCGCTGGCCGTGGTGTTGCCCGATGCTGTTACGGGGGTGATGGCTCCGCTGACAGCCCTCGAACCGGCCGGTGCTGCCGGGAAATCACCCATCCCTGCCGTCCCGGCATCGCCAATCATGCCCGTCTGATCATTGCCGGCGGTCGTCCCGCTCCCGGTGCCGGCAGTGTCGCCAGGCCCCGGGTCCGTGGTGCCCAAATCGACGGCGCCCGGGTCAAGGGTGCCGGCGTCTCCGATCATGCCGTCACCCGGGGTCGCGGTACCGGGGTCCGTGGTGCCTGGCGTGTTGGTGCCCGGTGTGCCGGTGCTGGTGTCGGCGCCGGCTCCGATGCCCACGTTGATGCCTAGATCGACCGCGGGATCAAGAGCTCCGTTCCCCGCAGTTCCGCTGCCCAACCCGGCGCCAAGGTCTACGGTTGCGGCGAGGGCTGCCGTCGTTGCGTCCGTGGTTCCGGTCCCGGTGGTGGTGCCCCCGAGGCCGAGGTTGACGTCGGCTGTGGCGGCCGGGTCGGTGGTTGCGGTCCCGGTGGTGACCCCGCCGGTCCCGAGGTTTACGGTGGCGGCGAGGTCTGCCGTGGTTGCGTCCGTGGTTCCGGTCCCGGTGGTGGTGGTGCTGCCGAGGCCGAGGCCGAGGTTGACGTCGGCTGTGGCGGCCGGGTCGGTGGTTGCGGGGTCGGTGGTGACCCCGCCGGTCCCGAGGTTTACGGCTGCGGCGAGGTCCGCCGTCGTTCCGTCCGTGGTTCCGGTCCCGGTGGTTGCGCCGCCGAGGCCGAGGTTGACGTCGGCTGCGGCGGCCGGGTCGGTGGTGCCGGTGGTGGTGGGGTTGGTGGTGACCCCGCCGGTCCCGAGGTTTACGGCTGCGGCGAGGTCCGCCGTCGTTCCGTCCGTGGTACCGGTCCCGGTGGTGGTGGTGTTGGTGGTGGTGCTGCCGAGGCCGAGGTTGACGTCGGCTGCGGCAGCGACACCAGTTGAACCGGCCGTCGTTGGGCCGCCCAGCAGGCCCAACGACGTCGACTCGGCGGGTGCCGCTGCCGAGATGAGGGCGGAAGCGGAAAGGTCCGTCCCGCTGGTGGTGTCTGCGGCGTTTGCCGCGGCACAGCCGAAGGCCAGAAGGCCGCCGGCAAAGAGGGTGCTAAGCAGCCCCCTGCGAAGGGTGCAGTTCATGATGGTTCTCCTGAGAAATTGATGTTGTCCGGGCGCAGGTCAGCTGCCCGTATAGCCACGTGCTGCCGGAAGGGGCAGGTGGCCTCAACTAGTCAGGAGAAGAACCGGGGTCGAATGACACCGGTGCAGGGAGGTGCTGGGAAGAGTCGCCGACGGGTATGACGCCGGGGCGATCAAGACCAAGGTCGAAAGGGCTCAGCCATGCTGCGGCACCGGACGGACTGCCGGACGACCCGCTGCTGCCCGTGCCGGATCCGGGGGCCGCGGGGGCCTGTCCGGGGAGGGGAACCGGACCCCCGGTCAATGGCGGCTCCACGGGAGCAGAGGCCGCGGCTATGTTAAAGTGCAGGACGTCCCCCGAGGCGACCGGATCGCTCCGCTCGTGGCCTGCGTTGCTGCCGGCAGGCGCCGCGGCAGTCAAGACTGCCGCAGCCTCGTCCGGCTCCGCGGCCGCCATGGCAATGTCCGCGGCGGCTTCCGGGGCTGACGGGCCGGCATCTGCCGAATCCAGGTTTGCTGCAACGGGAAGTTGCGTGGGCACAACCTCAATTGGCGCATCAGGAACCGCAACGGGCAGCGGAGCGGAACCGGTCAGAAGATCAGAAACCGGCTGCAGCACCGGGTCGAGTACGGGAACGGCTTCGACGGCAGGGGCAACAACACCCTGCGCAACACCTGCCGAGACGTCGTCGACGGCGCCTGCAAGGGGAGCGGATACCGAGGAAACAGATCCCGCAGGAACCACTAGGTTGAGCGCGGGAACTGACGCGATGAGGTTGTCTGCCAGGCCCGAGACGGGCGCTGCAACAGGTTGCAGCACCCCCGGGCCTGCAGCGGTTCCGGCCGGGAAGCCGGCAGGAGCCGGTGACACCGCACCTGAAAGATCCTGGGTCAAGGACGAAACCGAATTGGTGACACCGCCGGGAAGGGGCGGGGAGTCCTGGCCGGTATCGGCAGAGGCAGCGGCGGATGACAGGGTCAGCCAGGTAATCGCCGCAGCCCCCGCCAGGAGCGCCGGGCGCAGGGCACGCCATGGCGAACTCTTACGAGCCATGCGTACCACCCCCCAGTGACCGGCGCAATCGATGCTGCCTAAATCGTAAGACTGCTTATTACCGGAAGTCCAGATGTTGCTCAAGGGATTTTACAAAGCGTGCCGACAGGTATGAAAAGCGTCAACGGCAACGGCACCTCGAAATGCGGTGACCCACCCCAAAAGTGGCAAAACCGCCGTCGTGGTTTTCCGCCGCGCCTAACGCCTGTCGTTGGGGTAGGTCACCCCGAGCTGGGCCCGGACACCGTCAAAAAGGCGCATGGTGTTCAAAGTGTCCTCCAGCGGCATGACTGGGCTTTCGGTCAGCCCCTGCTGGACGCACCGCATCACCTCGCGCAGTTCGTAGGCATACCCCTTGCCGACGACGTCGAAGGTTTCCGTCCGGCGGTCCTCCCACCCTTTGGCGATCAGGAGTTCGCGGGGGTTGTTGATGGAACCTATGCTCTGCAGGAAGCCGCGGCTCCCAGCCACTGTTGCGGTCCGCGGTCCGTGTGCCAGCAGAGAGGAGGTGAGCTGGACCTGGGCAGCGTGGTCGTAGCCCAGGGTCATGGCGTTTTGTGCGTCCACGCCATCGTCGTTGACAACGCCTGTTGCGCTGACTGTTTGTGGAAAGCCGAGGGTGCCGAGCGCCCACAGGAGCGGGTAGACGGAGAGATCCAGCAGGGCGCCCCCGCCGTCGCTCCGGGCCCAGAGCCGGGCGGTGGGGGAGTAGGGCGCCGGGAACCCCAGGTCTGCGGTGACCCAGTGGATGTCTCCCAGTTCGCCGGAAGCGGCGATCTCGAAAGCGCGCTGCATTGAGGGCAGGAACCTACTCCACACCGCCTCCATCAGGAAGAGCTTTCGGCTCCGGGCCAGGTCGATGAGCTCTGACGCTTCCCGCGCGTTGATGGTGAAAGCCTTCTCGCAGAGCACGTGCTTGCCGGCGTTGAGGGCGGCGAGGACCATCTCGTGGTGCTGGGCGTGCGGCGTGGCCACGTAGACGACGTCCACGGCATCGTCGGCGAGCAGCCGCTGGTACCCGGGGACGTTGCCGTCGTCACCGTAGGCCTTGGCAAAATCGTAGGCGACCGCGAACGCGTCCGCCGTGTCCTGCGCCCGCGAACTGACCGCGTAGAGCTCGGCGTCTTCAAGCAGCGCCAGGTCCTGCGAGACAGCGCGGGCAATGCCGCCCGTGGCAATGATTCCCCAGCGCAGCGGCGCTCCGGTGGCGGACCGGGGGTCCTGGCTGGGCTGGCTGGAAAGCCACGGTGTGGCGATGGGGGCAGTCATAGCTGCAATCCTGTCACAGGGCCGCAGCGCGGCCCTCGAATCCCCGGGTGCTGCGCGGCTGGACAACGGGCTGCTGTGCCCAGATACGGAAAGCCCGGCCCCTCCGTGAAGGGGCCGGGCTTTCCTGTTGTCGGTTGTATCCGGCGGGTATTACAAGGTGTTACTTGGTGATCGGGCCGAGGATGGGATCGTCGACGTAGGCCGTCTTCACGTTGTCCTTGGTCACGATGACCGGGGGCAGGAGGTAGGCCGGAACGGTCTTCACCTTGTTGTTGTATGACTTGTCGTCGTTGATCTCAGGCGTCTTGCCGGCCTGGAGATCCTTGACCATGGTGATTGCGTGCTCCACGAGCTTGCGGGTGTCCTTGTTGATGGTGGAGTACTGCTCACCGGCAAGGATGGACTTGACCGATTCAACCTCGGAGTCCTGTCCGGTAACGATCGGCAAGGGCTTGCCGGCCGCCTTGACCGAGGTCAGGATGGCACGGGCCAAGGTGTCGTTCGGGGACAGCACGCCGTCCAGTGAGGCACTGGTGTAGCTGCCGGCCAGCAGGGTATCCATACGCTTCTGGGCGTTCTCGGCCTTCCAGCCCTGGGTGACGGCCTGTTCGAACGACTTCTGGCCGGAAACCACGTTGAGGGTCTTGTCGTCGATCTTCGGCTGCAGGACACTCATGGCGCCGTCGAAGAACACCTTGGCGTTGGCATCATCGGGGGAGCCGGCGAAGAGCTCGATGTTGTAGGGGCCGTTCGGCTTCTTGGACTTCAGGCCGTCCAGGAGCGCCTGGCCCTGCAGCACACCAACTTTGTAGTTGTCGTACGCCACGTAGTAGTCCACATCCGGAGTGTTGAGCAACAGCCGGTCGTAGGCGATGACCGTGGCCCCGGAGTCCTTGGCCTGCTTCAACTGCGTGCCCAACTGGGCGCCGTCGATGGCACCCACGATGATGACCTTCGCACCCTTGGTGATCATGGCGCTGATCTGGTTCTGCTGCTCCGAAACGCCGCCGTTGGCGAACTGGACGTCGGCCTTGAAACCGGCTCCGTTGAGCCCATCGTTGAACAGCTTCTCCGCGAGGACCCAGTTCTCGCTGGTCTTCTGGGGAAGCGCGACGCCGATGTCGGAGTTCTGGGGAAAGCCGCTGGCGCCGCTGCTTGATCCGCTGCCGGAATTGTCAGCGCGGCCGCAACCCGTCAGGGCCAGGGCCGCAATCGCAGCAACTGCCGCAGCCTTTCCTGTTTTACCAAACATTCGCATTGTTAGGGTTCTCTTTTCTTTGTGTTGGATAACTCGATCAGGATGCGGGGCTCAGGCTTCCCTGGCGATCGCTTCCTTGGTGGAGGTGGTCTCGTCGGGTTGGAGCGGGTTGCTCGGGCCACCGCCGGAGGAGCGGTTGAAGTTCCTGGTCAGCATGCCAATGATGGACGTCTTGCCCTGCGACTTGTTGTAGACATCGAAGGCGACAGCGATCAGGAGCACCAGGCCCTTGATGATCTGGGTCAGGTCGGCGCCGACGCCGAGGAGCTGGAGTCCGTTGTTCAGGACCGCCATGACCAGGCCACCGATGATGGATCCGATCACGGTGCCCACGCCGCCGGTCACGGCTGCGCCGCCAATGAAGACTGCAGCAATGGCGTCGAGTTCCCAGCCGACGCCGTCGAACGGGCCGGAAGCGGTGGAGCGGCCCACGAAGATCATGCCGGCGAGGCCAGCCAGGATGGACATGTTCATCATCACCAGGAAGTTGACCTTCTTGGACTGGACACCGGAGAGTTCGGCCGCATGGCGGTTGCCACCCACAGCGTAGATATGGCGCCCCACAACGGTCTTGGATGAAATGAATCCGTAGATCAGGACCAGGACCGCGAGGATCAGGCCGGGGATGGGGAAGGACGTTCCGGGACGGCCGGTGGCGAAGAGGTCTGTGGCGTACAGGATGGCGGCGCAGATCAGGACCAGCTTCAGGACGACCACCCAGGTTTCGGGAACCTCGGCGCCCAGGGCCTTGGCTGTCCGGCGCCGGCGGACTTCACTGAAGATGACGTAGGCCACGGCTGCAAGGCCGATCAGCACCGTGAGGTTGTTGTAGGACGTATTGGGACCGATCTCAGGCAGGTAACCGGAGCCCAGGTACTGGAAATCCTGTGGCACGGGAATGGTGTTGGACTTGCCCACGAACTGGTTGAAGCCGCGGAACAGGAGCATTCCGGCCAGGGTCACGATGAAGGCTGGAATGCCCACATAGGCGGTCCACCACCCCTGCCAGGCGCCAATGAGCGCGCCGAGGAGGAGGCCCAGGAGGACGCCGAGGTACCAGGGGATGCCCCAGTCACGGATGGCTATCGCAACGGTGACGCCGACGAAGGCCGCCACTGAACCGACGGAAAGGTCGATATGGCCTGCGATGATCACCAGCACCATGCCAATGGCCAGGATGAGGATGTAGGAGTTGCCGTTGAAGAGGTTGATCACGTTGCCGGGGGTCAGCGTCCGGCCTTCAGTGGCTATCTGGAAGAAGATAATCAACGCCACCAGGGCAAAGATCATGCCGAATTGGCGGGTATTGCCACCAAAGAGCTTCTTGAGCGCGTTCATTGTTTCAGTCCTTGTGTCCGGAAGGTCTGGAGTGGTCCAGAGGGTCAGGCGGCGGCTTTACGTGCGGAGGTCATCAGCTTCATCAGGCTTTCCTGGCTGGCCTCGTCTTTGTTCAGGACACCGGTGATGGCGCCTTCGAAGATGGTGTAGATACGGTCGGAGAGGCCCAGGAGTTCGGGGAGCTCCGAGGAGATGACGATGACTCCCTTGCCCTGGTTCGCGAGCTGCTGGATGATGCCGTAGATCTCATACTTGGCACCCACGTCGATACCACGGGTGGGTTCATCCAGGATCAGCAGGTCGGGGTCGGTGAACATCCACTTGGCCAGCACCACTTTCTGCTGGTTCCCGCCGGAAAGCTTGGCCACCCCTTCCTCAACGGAGGGCGTCTTGGTCCGGAGGGACTTGCGGTACTGTTCCGCAACGGTGAATTCCTGGTTCTCGTCCACCACGAGGTGGCGGGTAATCTTCCGCAGGTTCGCGGACACCGTGGTGGTCTTGATGTCGTCAAGGAGGTTCAGGCCCAGCGACTTGCGGTCCTCCGTGACGTAGCCCAGCCCGGCATCAATGGCCTGGCGGACGTTCTTGAGGACCACTTCGTGGCCGTCCTTGTAGATGTGACCGCTGATGAACCGGCCGTAGGACCGGCCGAAGACGGACCTGGCCAGCTCGGTGCGGCCCGCGCCCATCAGGCCCGCGAATCCAACGATCTCGCCACGGCGGACGAAGAAGCTCGAACCCTTACAGACCAGACGGTCCTGGATGGCCGGGTGGCCCACGGTCCAGTCTTTGACCTCGAAAAACACTTCCCCAATCTTGGGCGTGTGTTCCGGGAACCGGGACTCAAGGGTGCGTCCCACCATGCCCTTGATGATCCGGTCCTCGTCAACACCGTCTGCCTTGACGTCGAGGGTCTCGATCGACTGGCCGTCACGGATGATGGTGATCGAGTCGGCGATCTGCTCGATCTCGTTGAGCTTGTGGGAAATGATGATCGAGGTGATGCCTTTGGCCTTCAGGCCCAGCATCAGGTCCAGCAGGTGCTGGGAGTCCGACTCGTTCAGCGCTGCCGTGGGCTCGTCCAAAATAAGGATCTTCACGGACTTGTTCAGCGCCTTGGCGATTTCCACCAGCTGCTGCTTCCCGACGCCGATTTCCTTGATGGGGGTGTCGGGGTCATCACGCAGGCCCACGCGCGCCAGCAGGTCCAGGGACCGCAGGCGGGCTTCAGCCCAGTCGATCACGCCGCGCTTGGTGGGTTCGTTGCCCAGGAAGATGTTTTCCATGATGGACAGTTCGGGGATCAGCGCGAGTTCCTGGTGGATGATCACGATGCCGGCGTGTTCGCTGGCCCTGATGTCCCGGAAGTGCTGGATCTGCCCCTGGTAGACGATGTCGCCGTCGTAGCTTCCGTACGGGTAGACGCCGGACAGGACCTTCATGAGGGTGGACTTGCCGGCGCCGTTTTCGCCGCAGATGGCGTGGATTTCGCCGGCCTTAACCCGCAGGCTCACGTTCGATAGGGCTTTAACCCCGGGGAACTCTTTGGTGATGGACCGCATCTCGAGAATGATCGGCTCCGTATGCGTGGTCTGGGACGTCATGAGCCCTAACCCTCCAATGCGATGACTTCTTTGTCCGGCCGGCAAAGCGCAGGGCCGTCTGAACCAAAAGTAAACTGGATCACAGCTATTGTCGTCAAGTCTTTAACGCAATTGCTGGATAACGAAATGGTCTAGGGCTTTCGGATGCCGGCGTGCTGGAAGACCAAAGCCGCGGCGCCGAGGGCCTCCGCCCGGTCTCCCAGCGAGGACATGGTCAGGATGGTGGTTTCCCCAATCACGGGCACGGCATGGCGGATCAGGCCCCTCCGGATGGGGTCGAGCAAGATGTCGCCAAGGCCGGCCAGGGGCCCGCCCACGACTATGACCTCGGGGTTGATCAGGTTGGCTACGTTGCCCAGTGCGCGGCCTACCGCCAGCCCCGCATCGTCCACTACGCGCAATGTGGCGGAGTCGCGGTTGAGGGCCTTGCGGACAATGTCCGCGGGCGTCAGCGGAGGGTCCTCGCCGCGGCTCAGGAGTTCGATCATGGTGGTGGTGGACGCGATGGTCTCCAGGCAGCCGCGATTGCCGCAGCGGCACACCAGTCCCTGTTCGTGGATGGTGGCATGGCCGATTTCGCCGGTGATTCCAACGTTGCCGTAATAGGGGGCGCCATTGAGGATCAAGCCGGCACCGATGCCCGATCCGATCTTCATGAACATCAGGTTGCTGACCCCCGAGTGCTGCCCCCATGTCACCTCCGACCAGGCGCCCAAATTGGCGTCGTTGTCAACAAAGACGGGGATTCTCAAGGTTTCCTCAAGATGCTGGAGGATGTTGATGCCTACCCATTCGGGAAGGATGGCCCCCTGGGCCACCGTCCCGGTCCGCCGGTCGATGGGACCTGGAATTCCGACGCCGGCGCCCACCACGGAGGAGCGATCCACGCCGCTTTCGCGCAGCAGTTTCTCCAGCAGGCCCACGGCCGCCTGGATGCCGTTATCAGCCTGGTGGCCCAGGGGGAGCATGACCGATTCCTCGGCAATGACGTGGTAGCTGAGCGATGCCAGGACTACCCGCAGGTGGCGCCGGCCGAAGTCGATCCCGACCGCCACCGCGCCATTGCTGTTCAGCCGGACATTCAAGGCGCGGCGGCCGGAACTGGTAATGGGTTCGGTGGACGCCAGCCCGGAATCGAGCATGATTTTCACGATGTTCGAGACCGTTGCCGTGGACAGTCCGGTTTGCCGGGCGAGTTCCGCCTGTGTTGACGGACCGCCCATCAGCGTCTCGATAATCCGCTGCTGGTTCAGCTGCCGCAGGGCTGACTGCGACCCGGGATTCTTGGGCTTGCTCCTCGTTGAGCGCGGGGTTGCGGACATGCTAAGAACATTGCCCTATCGCGGCTCTTGTAGTCAAGAAGTTAACGCATTACTGTTCCTCCGCCCGTAGAACATGAGACAGCCCGGTCCGTTCGACGGCCCCGTGCATTCCGTCCCGGAGCGCCGGGACCCGGGTCCAAACGCCCCGCTGGTCTGCGCGTGGTGCTGGCTAGGCTGGAGGCGAGAAGATACCGCCCCTGCATTTCCCTGGAGCGGCATACAGAAGGTGGTAACGATGCTGCTGTCCGTCCTGCAGGCCAACGCCGTGGTTATGGATGTGGAGGCCAATCTTCGGACCCTGGAGGAGGCCGCCCAACGGGCCGCCCAGGCAGGCGCCGACCTCCTCCTGACGCCGGAGCTGTTTCCCGTGGGATACGCCCCGCTGAGGCTGCGGGAGGAACTGGATCCCGCAGCCCTCCCCGCCATCCGTGCCCGCCTGGCCGGGATTGCCCGCCGAAACGGGATAGCCCTCGTCTACAGCCTGCCTGCCCTGGCACACGCCAAAACGGAGGCGTCCACGGAGGGCGCTCCCTGGCACATCTCGGCCACACTCGTGGATGCCACAGGCGCCGAACTCCTGGGCTACGCCAAGGTCCACCTCTTCGGCCGCGAAGAACGGGAGGCCTTCGAGGCGGCCGCGGAACCTCCCGCCGTCGTCACCATCAAGGGCATCCGCACCTCCCTGCTGATCTGCTACGACATCGAGTTCCCCGAAGCCGCCCGCGCTGCGGCTGCGCGGGGGGCCGAGCTGCTTTTGGTGCCAACTGCCCTGTCCGCCGGCTTCGACGCGGTGCCGCAAGTGCTGGTCCGTGCCCGGGCCCTGGAGAGCCAGCTGAACGTGGCCTATGCCAACCACTGCGGGAATGAGGACATGTACACGTTCGGTGGCGGCAGCGTGGTCGCGGGACCGGACGGCACGCTCCTCGCGGGCGGGGGGGAAGGCCCGGAACTGCTGTTCGCGCAGGTGGGCGCCGAGGCCGTGCGTGCAGCCCGGGAGGAAGTGCCGTACCTGCGGGAGCGCCGCCCGGAACTGTATGCCGCCTGGGAGGCCGGGCTTCCGCGCGATATCGGCCCGGCGGGAAGGGGACGCCCCTAGAAACGGCCCCTAATCGGCCGCAGTCACTTCCTCCACGTACTGCAGTGCAATCCACAGCTCCGCCCGCACCTGTGCCCGGTTCAGGTCCATGCCCAGCAGCTCGCCGAGCACACCGATCTGGCGCCGCACGCTGTTCCGGTGCAGACCCAGCGTTTTGGCGGAGCCATCCCAGCTGCCGTTCTCGCCGAGCCACCCGCGGAGGACAGCCAGCAGCGGGTCCCGCCGGTCCGGTTCCAGCGCCAGGACCGGTCCCAGCAGCCGACCGGCCAGGAGGCTCCCGGCCTCCCGGCCCAGCAGCCCGGTCACGGACCAGGACACCTCGTCCGCGCGGATGCTGCGGCCACTTCTCTGGACCTGGCTGCGCAGTGACGTGGCGCGCTGGTAGGCGGCCGGAAGGGCGGTGAGCTCGGTGGGTTCACTGACCACCAGGCGCCACCCGAGCTTCTCCACGTCGGCAAGCAACGCGTCGTCCACCTTCAGCCGGGTCACGGCGGCGAATCCGTAGTCCGTGATCTCCACCAGCTTTGAATCAAACATGCGCCGCCATTGGAGCAGCTCCCTCACTGGGCTGTCGCCGGCGGGCCAGCCGGGAGCTTCCACGTTGATGCCCTGTACCACCCGCATGGGCGCGGACCGCGTGGAGGACAGGCTTTGTGCCAGCAGGTCCTTGAGCCCGTTGAGCTGCCTGGTTCCGCCGGTACGAAGGCTTTCGGGGTGCAGCAGGATTGCGGTGGCAAGCTGGCTGGGCGCCAATGACCCGCTGGTGCGTTGCCGCAGCAGCAGTTCAAGCAGGCCGACGGCGGTCTGGACCACGTTGTTCTGTGCCGGGCTCAAGGGAACGTCGGAGCCCAGGATCAGGGCGCCAAGGTTTGCGTCCTTGGTGCTGCGCAGCGGGTGGCCAACAACAAGCGCAGAGCCCGGCTGGTCGAAGCCGTCCATTTCCACGCGCGGGCCGCGTCCGGTCAGCAGCCGTTCCAGCATGGGTTCCAGGAGGGAAAGTTCGACGGCGGTGCTGCCGCCGGCGCTGGCACCGCGGGCCCGGATCCGGCCGTCCGCGCCCACCATCACCGCCCAGACCGGCACGCGCTGGACCAGCGCCGCCAGCAGTTCATGCTCTGGCCGGGGGGAAAGGACGGCCCGCATAAGCTGCCGGTTGGTCTCGGCCAGCTGGCGGAAAACCCTGGCGTTGTCGGTCTCCAGCAGTTGGGAGAATTCGAGGCCGATAGCGGCGAACGGAAGCGACTCCGGCACCTCGAACAGGGTGAGGTTGTGCCGGCGGCAGGCGTCCTGCACCACACCGGGGACGGCGTCGAAGTAGGGCCTGATGCCAAAGCCAAGCGCAGCAACCTTGGCCTCCACCAGGCGCCGTACGTAGGCGTCCACGCGGGTGGGAGAACCGCCGTCTCCAAGGAACGGGAGGCCGGCGGTGAGCAGGAACTCACCCTCCGGAAGGTAGGGGGTGGGGTCCTCCAGTTCACTGGGCTCCACCCAGCGCAGCAGCCGGCCGCCGCTGCCACCGTCGTGAAGCATCTTCAGGACCGGAGGAAGTTGGTCCAGGAACTGCTGGAGGGTGACAAAGCTCAGCCTCCCGGCGGCTTCAGAGGACATGGCGGTGTCCCCGGGGCCCCGCTGCAACCGTCAGCCAATTATGTGCATAAAGTCTCATGCTGGTTGACTATAAGTCATTTTGCACCAGCCTGAGAGTTGGCTCACATGCCAACCTTGGTGAGGGGAAACCGCCAACTACTCTGAAGGGACGTCAACGGTGACTGTGCCTGTGACCACCGAAACAACCACTGAGTCAACAACCACTGACCCGGCAGCCAATCCGTCCCGGGGCCAACTGCCCGGCCTCGGAGCGCAGCTGCTGCGGCGTAAACCAATCAGCCAGATGGCCAGCGAAGCCGGCAGCGGCGAGGGCGGCGGACTGGTGCGCAGCTTCGGCGTCCTCCACCTGACCATGATCAGCGTGGGCGCCACCCTTGGAACAGGCATTTTGGTGATCCTTGGGGAGTCGGTTCCACTCGCCGGCCCTGCCATCTGGATCTCCTTCGTCATTGCCGGCCTGGCCGCACTGCTCTCGGCGGTGTCGTACGCGGAAATGGCCGCGCTCGTCCCGGTAGCGGGTTCGAGCTACTCCTACTCCTACGCCACCATGGGCGAAGGGACGGCATGGATTTGCGGCTGGTGCCTGGTCCTTGAATACGCGGTTTCCGTCGCCGCGGTAGCCGTGGGGGCCGGCCAGTACGTCAACGAGGCGCTGGCCGCCTTCGGACAGGTGCCGCCCGATGCCATGTCCCAGCCGCCCGGTGACGGAGGGGTGGTGAACATCCCGGCGGTGGCCATCGTGGTGCTGGCCATGGTCCTGCTGGTCCGCGGCGCCCGCGAAAGCGCCTGGATCAACACGTCCATCGTGATCATCAAGGTCGGCATCCTGCTGTTCTTCTGTGCCGTTGCCTTCACCGCCTTCAATGCCGGGAACTTCGAGCCGTTGATGCCCATGGGCGCCGCAGGCGTATCCGCCGCGGCATCGCGGGTGTTCTTCTCCTACATCGGGTTCGATGCCGCCTCCACCGCAGGCGAAGAGGCCCGGAATCCCAAACGCGACCTCCCGCGTGCCATCCTGCTGTCGATGGTGATCGTCACCAGTATCTACGTCCTGGTCGCTGTGGCTGCCATCGGCGCCCGCCCGTGGGGCTGGTTCGACGGCACCGAGGCCGCCCTGGTCCAGATCCTTGAGGAGCTCACCGGCCAGCCCTGGATTGCCCTGGTCTTTTCCGCCGGCGCCGTCCTGGCCATTGCCAGCATCGTGCTCACCGTCCTCTATGGCCAGACCCGCATCCTCCTGTCGATGTCCCGGGACGGCCTGGTGCCCAAGGTCTTCGGACACGTTTCTCCCCGCACCGGCACCCCGGCCGCCGGAACCCTGATTGTGGGCACCGCCGTCGCCCTCACCGCGGGCCTGGTGCCGCTCGGCGCCCTGGCCGACGCCACCAGCATTGGGACTCTGTTCGCGTTCGCCCTGGTCAACATCGCCGTCATCTACCTGCGCCGCAACCGCCCCGACCTGAAGCGCAGCTTCCGCGTGCCGCTGTACCCCATTACCCCTGTGCTGGGCACCCTCATGTGCTCCTACCTGATGGCCAACCTCGGTGCTGATACCTGGGCTGTCTTCGGGGCCTGGATGCTCGTGGGTATCGCCATCTACTTCGGCTACGGACGCCGGAACTCCAAGGTAGCGGCGCTGAGCGAGCCCGACTACCGTGAACTGACCACCATGGCACCACGCCAGGAACCTGTGAAAGCAGAACAACCATGACCATCGCCACCGAACTGCCCGCGTTCGACCCCTCCAGCACCTCCACGCCGCCCGCGGACGCAGCCGGACGCGGCACCGGCGGGGAGGCAGCCCCCATCACCATGCTGAACCCCGACTTCCCGTTCAGCTACGACCACTACCTGGCCCACCCGGAGGGCCTGGGCTCGGTCCCACCGGAACTGTACGGCACGGAAGTGGCCGTGATCGGCGCCGGGCTCTCCGGCCTGGTCACCGCCTACGAACTGATGAAACTCGGGCTCCGCCCTGTCGTCTACGAGGCCGACCAGATCGGTGGCCGCCTCCGCACGGCAGCCTTCCCCGCAGCGCCCGGTGTGGTGGCGGACCTGGGCGGAATGCGGTTCCCGGTCTCGGGCAAGGCGTTCTACCATTACGTGGACCTGCTGGGCCTGGAGACCCAGGACTTCCCCAACCCGCTTGCCGAGGCCACCTCCAGCACCGTGATCGAGCTGGCCGGCAGGAAACACTATGCCGAAAAGCCGGGCGACCTTCCGCCGTTCTTCCGCGAGGTGGCGGACGCCTGGAAGGCCGCGGTTAACGACGGTGCAAAATTCGTGGAGATGCAGGAGGCCATCAAGGCGCGGGACATGGCCCGCATCAAGGAACTATGGAACGAACTGCTCCCGCTGATGGACGAGCAGACCTTTTACGGTTTCATCGCGGCCAGCAAGTCCTTTAAGAAGGCAGGGTTCGCGCACCGGGAAGCCTTCGGCCAGGTGGGGTTCGGCACCGGCGGCTGGGACACAGACTTCCCCAACTCCATCCTCGAAATCCTCCGCGTGGTGTACACCGACGCGGACGACCAGCACCGGCTCATCCGCGGGGGAGCGCAGCGGCTGCCCGAGGCACTGTGGCAGCACGCGCCGTCGGACATGGTCCACTGGCCCGCCGGCACCTCCCTGGCCTCGCTGCACTCCGGCTCGCCCCGGGGCGCGGTCGGAAAGATCAGCCGGGACCCGGACGGAAACCTGCGGGTGCGTGAACGCTGGGGCCGCGAGGCCAGCTACCCGGCCGTGGTGACCACCTGCCAGTCATGGCTGCTGTCCACCCGGATCCACACAGAGGAGGCACTCTTCCCCGCCGAACTGTGGACCGCCATGGAGAAATCCCACTACATGCAGTCCTCCAAGACTTTCGTGATGGTGGACCGGCCGTTTTGGAAAGACATCGACCCCGAAACCGGCAACGAGGTCCTGTCCATGACCCTGACGGACAGGTTGAACCGCGCCACGTACCTGCTGGACAACGGCCCGGACCAGCCCGCCGTCATCCTGCTGTCCTACACCTGGAACGATGACGCCCTGAAGTGGCTGGCCCTGGATGCGGACGAACGAGTGGAACTGATGCTGCACTCGCTCGAACAGATCTACCCTGGCGTGGATATCGCCGGCCACATCGTGGGCCAGCCGATTACCGTGTCGTGGGAGGCGGATCCGAACTTCATGGGCGCCTTCAAAGCCAACCTGCCCGGGCACTACCGCTACCAGCAGCGGCTGTTCACGCACTTCAAGCAGGACAAACTGCCCGAGTCCCAGCGCGGCATCTTCCTGGCCGGCGACGACGTTTCTTTCACCGCAGGCTGGGCCGAGGGCGCTGTGACCACAGGGCTGAACGCCGTGTGGGGCGTGGTGCAGCACCTGGGCGGGTCATCCGCGCCGGGCAACCCCGGCCCGGGTGACCTGCTGGACGAGTTCGGCCCGATCAGCCTGGACTAAGTCAGGCGTGGAGCTCGCGGTGTTGCGCCGCGAGCTCCACGTAGCGCTCCGCATTGGCGCGGACGCCGTCGAACTCCTCTTCGGTGAGTTCGCGGCGCACCTTGGCGGGAACCCCCGCCACCAGTGAGCGCGGCGGAACCACCGTTCCTTCGAGCACGACGGCGCCGGCCGCCACCAGCGAGCCGGCGCCGATCACTGCGCCGTTGAGCACGGTGGCGCCCATGCCGATCAGGCAGTCGTCCTCCACCGTGCAGCCGTGCACGACGGCGGCGTGCCCCACACTGACGCGCTCGCCCACCGTGCAGGGGAAACCGGGGTCGGCGTGCAGCACCACGTTGTCCTGCAGGTTGCTGCCGGCGCCTACGGTAATGGCCGCGGTGTCGGCCCGGACGGAGACGCCGTAGAAGGCGCTGGAATCCGGGCCCAGGCTGGCATTGCCGATGATCGAGGCAGACGGGGCCACGAATGCGGATTCATGGACGGCCGGGGAGTTGCCGGCGAAAGGGTAAAGAGGAGCCATGGCTTCACCCTAAGCCACCCCTGGCGGCGCCGGCATCCGTGTGGATTGCGACTGGTCTGTTGCGGCTGCCGCCGCAGGGGGAGGGGCTTAGTTGAAGACCACCGTCCGGTTGCCGTCCAGCAGCACGCGGTGCTCGGCATGCCACTGCACGGCCTGGACCAGTGTGCGGCCCTCCACGTCGCGGCCCATCTGGACGAACTGCTCGGCGGTGCGGGCGTGGTCCACCCGGATGACTTCCTGCTCGATGATCGGCCCCTCGTCCAGGGCAGCGGTGACGTAGTGGGCGGTGGCGCCGATCAGCTTCACGCCGCGGGCATGGGCCTGGTGGTACGGTTTGGCGCCCTTGAAGGACGGCAGGAACGAATGGTGGATGTTGATGGCCTTGCCCGTGAGATCGGTGCACAGTTCGTCCGAGAGGATCTGCATGTACCGGGCCAGGACGGTCAGCTCGATGCCGTGCTCGGCAATAAGCGCGCGCAGCTTGTCCTCCGCCTGCTCCTTGGTGTCTTTGGTCACCGGGATGTAGTGGAACGGAATGCCGTAGAACTCTGCCAGCCCGGCCAGGTCGCGGTGGTTGGACACGATGGCGGGGATCTCGATGGGAAGGGTTCCGGAGCGCTGCTGGAAGAGCAGGTCATTGAGGCAGTGGGCCGAGGTGCTGCACATCACCAGGGTGCGGACCTTATCGCCGACGGTATCCAGGCTCCACTGCATCGAGAAGGCCTCCGCCACGGGCTCCAGCGCTGCGCGTAGCTCGGACTTGGCAGCGGCGGTGGTCACCTCCACGCGCATGAAGAAGTTCCCGGTCGTGGGGCTGCCGTACTGCTGCGAATCGGTGATGTTGCAGCCTGCCACCAGCAGTGCTCCGGCCACGGCGTGGACAATTCCGGGACGGTCCGGGCAGGACAGGGTTACGACGTACGCTTGGTTCAGCAGCTGTTCATTCACGCGTAATAGCCTACCCGCGCCGCAGGCCCCGCTTTTGGTAGGCTGGAACGGTCGCAACTGGCGTTGGGTGGCTAACCACCAGGGAGCGGCAATCACGAAGACCACGGATCGTACGCCTGGGCCGAGGGTCATGTCTTGCCGGAATTGGGGCTGCACCCCGCGTCAGCGCAGCAGTGCCATGCCGTGCTTCCATACCCTGTCATCAACACGGTAGGAAAGCGCGCCAGCCGGTAGCCTGACCTAAGCAGTGCCCGTATCCCTAGCCAGGAGTTCTTCGTGACTACTACAGCCACCTCAACCACAGCCGTCAGCAACCAGCCGCTGGCCGAGCTCGACCCCGAAATCGCCAAAGTCCTCGAGCAGGAGCTTGGCCGCCAGCGCGGCACCCTGGAAATGATTGCCTCCGAGAACTTCGCCCCGCGCGCCGTGATGGAGGCCCAGGGCTCGGTCCTCACCAACAAGTACGCCGAGGGCTACCCGGGCCGCCGCTACTACGGCGGCTGCGAATACGTCGACGTCGCAGAGCAGCTGGCCATCGACCGGGTCAAGGCACTGTTCGGCGCCGAGTTCGCCAACGTCCAGCCGCACTCCGGTGCCCAGGCCAACGCCGCGGCGCTCTCCGCCATGATCACCCCCGGCGACAAGATCCTTGGCCTGTCCCTGGCCCATGGCGGCCACCTGACCCACGGCATGAAGCTTAACTTCTCCGGCAAGCTCTACGAAGTTGCGGCCTACCAGGTGGAGGAAGACACCTTCCGGGTGGACATGGACAAGCTCCGCGAGCAGGCCATCAAGGAAAAGCCCCAGGTGATCATCGCCGGCTGGTCCGCCTACCCCCGCCACCTGGACTTCGCGGCCTTCCGCTCCATCGCCGATGAAGTGGGCGCGCTGCTGTGGACCGACATGGCGCACTTCGCCGGCCTGGTTGCCGCCGGACTGCACCCGAGCCCGGTGCCGCACTCCGACGTCGTCACCTCCACCGTGCACAAGACCCTGGCAGGCCCCCGTTCCGGCGTCATCCTGGCCAAGGAACAGTACGGCAAGAAGCTGAACTCCAACGTCTTCCCCGGCCAGCAGGGCGGCCCGCTGATGCACGTCATCGCCGCCAAGGCCGTAGCCTTCAAGATCGCCGGAACCCAGGAATTCAAGGAACGCCAGGAACGCGTCCTCGAGGGTGCAAAGATCATCGCCGACCGCCTGAACCAGGCGGACGTTGCCGAGGCCGGCGTCTCCGTCCTCACCGGCGGCACGGACGTCCACCTGGTCCTCGTCGACCTCCGCAACTCACAGCTGGACGGCCAGCAGGCCGAGGACCTCCTGCACTCCGTGGGCATCACCGTGAACCGCAACGCCGTTCCGTTCGACCCCCGCCCGCCGATGGTCACCTCCGGCCTGCGCATCGGCACGCCTGCCCTGGCCACCCGCGGCTTCGGCGCCACCGAGTTCACCGAGGTTGCCGAGATCATCGCCACCGCCCTCAAGGCAGGCAACAGCGCCGACGTCGAAGCACTGCAGGCCCGCGTGGACAAGCTGGCAGCAGACTTCCCGCTCTACCCGCAGCACGAGCAGTGGTAACCGATGACTGAAACCACAACCGCACAGATCCTCGACGGCAAGGCCACCGCCGCAGCCATCAAGGCCGAGCTGACCGAACGCGTGGCCGCACTCAAGGCCAAGGGCGTCACTCCCGGCATCGCCACTGTGCTGGTGGGCGCCGACCCCGCCTCGCAGCTGTACGTCTCCATGAAGCACAAGCAGTCAGTGCAGATCGGGATGAACTCCATCCAGCGCGAGCTGCCGGCCGACGCCACCCAGGAACAGGTGGAGGCCCTCATTGACGAACTCAATGCGGACCCCGCCTGCCACGGCTACATCGTCCAGCTGCCGCTTCCCAAGCATCTGGACACGGACGCCATCCTGGAACGGATCGACCCCGCCAAGGACGCCGACGGCCTGCACCCCACCAACCTCGGCCGGCTGGTGCTGAACGTCAACAACAAGATCACCACGCCGCTGCCCTGCACTCCCCGGGGAGTCATCGAACTCCTCGAGCGCAACGGCTACAGCCTTGCCGGCAAGCACGTCGTGGTGGTCGGACGGGGCGTGACCATCGGCCGTTCCATCGGGCTGCTGCTCACGCGGCGGGACGTCAACGCCACCGTGACCCTGACCCATACCGGGACCAAAAACCTGTCGGAGCTGCTCCGGCAGGCGGACGTGATCGTGGGCGCGGCGGGTGTGAAGCACATCGTCAAGGCCGCCGACGTCAAGCCGGGCGCAGCACTGCTGGATGTGGGAGTGACCCGTGAGACCGATCCGGAGACGGGCAAGAGCCGCGTCTACGGTGACATCGATCCCGCGGCCGCCGAGGTCGCCGGCTGGATCTCGCCCAACCCGGGCGGCGTGGGCCCCATGACGGTGGCGCTGCTGATGACCAACGTGGTCGAAGCCGCGGAACGCGCAGCAGGCGTCGGGGAGTAGGACCGCCCCGAAGCGCACGACGGCGGCGGGGGGGGGGGGGGGGGGGGGGGGGGGGCCCCCCCCCCGGGGGGCGGGGGGCCGGGGCCCCGCCGGGGGGGCCGCGCCCCCACCCACCGGGGGGGGGGGGGGGGGGCGGCCCCCCCCCC
>NZ_JAUSRE010000009.1 GCF_030811655.1 Pseudarthrobacter enclensis
ATCATCGGCACCTACTTCGTCATCTTCGGCACCCCCGTCTCCGGCCAGCAGGTCGGCATCAGCCTGCTCTCCGACAACGGCGGGATCTTCCCCAACGGCCTGCTGCCCATGATCATCCTCATGCAGGGCGTCCTGTTCGCCTACGCCTCCATCGAACTGGTCGGCACCGCCGCCGGCGAAACCGAAAACCCCGAAAAAATCATGCCCAAGGCCATCAACTCCGTGGTCTTCCGCATCGCCGTGTTCTACGTCGGCTCCGTCATCCTGCTGGCCCTGCTGCTGCCCTTCACCTCCTACCAAAAAGGCGTCAGCCCCTTCGTGACGTTCTTCGGCTCCATCGGCGTCCAGGGCGTGGACGTCATCATGAACCTCGTCGTCCTCACCGCAGCCCTGTCCTCCCTGAACGCCGGGCTCTACTCCACCGGCCGGATCCTGCGCTCCATGTCCGTCAACGGCTCCGCCCCCAAATTCGCCTCCCGCATGAACAAAGCAGGCGTCCCCTACGGCGGCATCGCCATCACCGCCGTCGTCTCCCTCCTCGGCGTCCCGCTGAACTACCTCGTCCCCGCCGACGCCTTCGAAATCGTGCTGAACATCGCCTCCGTCGGCATCATCATGACCTGGGCCACCATCGTGCTCTGCCAGATCCAACTCAAACGCTGGGCCGACAAAGGCTGGGTCGAACGACCCTCCTTCCGCATGTTCGGCGCCCCCTACACCGGCTACCTCTCCCTGCTCTTCCTCATCGGCGTCCTCGTCATGGTCTTCATCGACTCACCCCTGACCATGCTCGTCACCGCCATCGCCTCCATCCTCATGGTCATCGGCTGGTACGCCTGCCGCCACCGCATCCGCGAAATCGCCGAAACCCGCGAAGGCTTCACCGGAAAAGCACCCGTGATCGCCAACCGGACGCCCATCTCCTGACCAGCCTCTTCCGCCACCCTCCGAGCTAAGAAAGACCATGACACCAGAACCGCAGCCCACCCTGACCGCATCCCCTACCCAGCCCGCCGCCGTCGTCGGCCACCGGGACCCCGTGGTACCCGCCCTGAAATCCGCCGGGCACGTCATTGTCGATTCGCTGGTGGCCCACGGCGTGGAGCGCACCTACGTGGTTCCCGGCGAGAGCTTCCTCGACGTGCTGGACGGCCTGCACCAGTCCGACATCGAAACCATCGTGTGCCGGCATGAGGGCGGGGCCGCATACATGGCGGAGGCGGACGGCAAGATGCAGCAGCGCCCGGGCGTCGCAATGGTCACCCGGGGGCCCGGCGCCGCGAACGCGCATGTGGGACTCCATACCGCCTGGCAGGACTCCACCCCCATGCTGCTCTTCGTGGGCCTGATCCCGTTTGCCCACCGGGACCGGGAGGCGTTCCAGGAATTCGACATCAAGTCCTGGTTCGATACCGGTGCCAAGCGCGTCATGGTCCTGGACCATCCGGAACGCGCCTCCGAAATCGTGGCCGAAGCCATGTTCGCCGCGATGAGCGGACGGCCCGGCCCCGTGGTTGTCGGCCTGCCCGAGGACGTCATCCGGCAGCGGATCAGTCCCGCACTGCACCCCGCAATACCGGTGGCGGCAGGCGGCATGAGCGGCACCGATTCCGCGGCACTGAAGGCTGCCCTGGCCGAATCCAGCAAGCCGCTCTTCGTCACGGGCGGCAACGACTGGACGCAGGAGGCGGCAGAACAGCTCACGGCCTGGCTGGAGCGGCACCACATCCCGGCCGCGGCCGAATGGCGCACGCAGGGGACGGTGTCCTTCGACTCGCCGTCCTACGTGGGTCCCATCGGATACGGCCGGCCCAGGCCCACGTATGACCTCCTTGAGGAGACGGACCTCCTGGTGTTTGTCGGGACGGTGCCCGGAGATGTGATCACCGACGGGTTCGTGTGCCGGCAGGACTGGAGCAAGAAGAACTTCCTGGTCACGGTGGACCCGTCGCTGCGCGGGCGGTCGGGGCCGGTGTCACGGCAGATCCTGGCCAAACCGGACGCCTTCGTCCGCGGCCTTGAGGACATCGACCTGCCGGTCAAGGAGGAGTGGAAGGCCTGGACGGCAAGGATGCGGGCCGAGCAGGAAAGCTTCGCGGCGCTCCCTCCGGCCGAGCCCGCTCCCGGCCCGGCGAGGATGGACACCCTGATGGCCAACCTCGTGCCGCGTCTCCCCGGGGATGCGATGGTCACGTTCGGGGCGGGCGAACACACCAACTGGGCACACCGGTATTTCCCCACCCGCCGCTACGCCTCCATGATCAGCGCCCGCAACGGCTCCATGGGGTACTCGGTGCCGTCCGCGATCGCCGCATCGCTGGCCGAGCCCAGACGCCGCGTGGTGACCATCGCGGGGGACGGCGAATTCCTCATGAACGGGCAGGAACTCGCCACCGCCGCCCAGTATGGTGCAACGCCCCTGGTGGTGGTCATGGACAACCAGGAGTACGGCACCATCCGGACACACCAGGAGAGGCACTACCCGCAGCGCGTCTCCGGAACGCAGTTGAAGAACCCGGATTTTGCGTTGATGGCCAGGGCTTTCGGCGGTTTCGGAATCACCGTCACAGCGGACAGTGACGTGCCCGCTGCCCTGGATGCCGCGCTGGCGGCCATCGACGGCGACGGCGTGTTTGCGCTCATCCACCTCGTGGTGGAGCAGCGGGTCAAGGCGTACTAGCACAAACGGGAAGACCGGCACGGATGTGCCGGCCTTCCCGTTTGGCTTGTCCGCTACACCTGGTCGGTTCGGTCTGGACCCTTGTGGACTCCCCCGCGGAGGTTTTCCTGGACCTTGCCGAACAAGTCCTTGATGGTGGACTCGGCGTTGGAAATGACGTCCACCGGAACGTAGACCTCATGGGTCACCGGAAGGTCGTACTCATCCTTGAGGTGCGTGCCGTTCCCCACCCCCGTCAGGGACAGGTAGACCATGGCCTCAGTCCGGGCAATGCCGGCAAGCTTGCCGAAGACCACGGTAAATTCGTTGGGCTGGAAGCTGATGGTCTGCCCTATGTGGCTGCGTCCCAGTTCGCCGGCGGGGACCGCCTTTTCCGACTGGCTTCCGGTGTAGTCCATGAACTTCTCCTTCGATCGCCAACACGTACGCAGGCAGTCTAACCCTGCCCCTCAGCAGCGTCACCGGCCCCCACTGGAGCGCTGCACAAAGAATCATCCGCACCCGTGGCCATTCCGCCATTGAGCCGACCCCTGGCCCACCTGTTTGATGGCAGCACCGGAGCTGCAAGGGCCGCTCCGGACAGGCCCCTTTCAAAGGACTAACCGTGACTTCAACGACGAACCGCGCAAGACCCCCTGCCAACAGCCCCCTCCGCTGGGACGCCGTCGACATCGGCGACGCAGTGGAGATCAGGATCAACGGACGCAATGTCTTCGGCGGCCTGGTGGACGCCAGGACGGAGGACGGCGACGTGGTGTGGGTGACCGCTGCCGCCGGTGCCCGGCGCATGTTCCATGTCGCAGACGGCTTCGAACTGGCAGGGGTGCCGGCATGACCGACTGCCCGGAGGATTGCCACTACTGCACCGGTCCGGAGACGGACTGAGGAGCCATCGGAATCCCGTGCCCCACTTTTGATGCCCGGATCATCACGATCCGGGCATCAAATTGCTGCCATTGCATGTGGCGTCGTTGACGCGGGCAACGGGTACAGCGAAGGTAATGCCATGAGGTCTCACAAAATTTGCCAGGGTTTCGTTATGACGACGGCGGCTGCGGCAGCAGCGCTGATGCTCACCGCGTGCGGTCCGAGCCAGCCGCAGTCCCAGACCACGTCCTCGCCCGGCGGCCAGGCCAGCCCCTCCGCCTCCGCCTCGGCATCGGCGTCCACGCCGGCGCCAACGTCTCCGGCGCCAGCCACGTCCACCCCGGCCTCGCCTGCCCCGGGCACCACGGCGGCCGGCGCACCAGGGCTGTGCAAAGCAGCCGGGCTCACCGCAGCCACCGACCCATCCGGCGGCGGCGCGGCGGGCAGCGTCTACATGAAGCTGAACCTCACCAACAGCGGCACCGAGCCCTGCATCCTTCGGGGCTTCCCCGGCGTCTCGCTGGTGGCGGACGCCGCCGGCGCCCCAATCGGCGCACCCGCCACACGGGATGAATCCGCGGGCGTGGTGGATGTCCTGCTGGCCCCTGGCCAGACCGGCACAGCGGTGCTGCGCTACACGCAGGCACGTAACTACCAGGGTTGCTCACCCGTGGATGCCGCCGGATACCGGATCTACCCGCCGGAGGACACGGACTCGCTGTTCATTCCGCAGCCCACCACGGCCTGCAGCAACGCGGACATCGCCCTGCTCTCCATCGGAGCGTTCCAGCCCTCGTAACATAAGGCACCCACTCCTCAAGGACTCAAGGCGGCCCGGCTGTTAAGCCGGGCCGCCTTCAGTTCTGTTGGCGCTGCACAGCTCCCGGTCCACCAATGAGGGCAAGTTGCTCGGAAGTCCGGCCACCAGGGACCTGCCGGAGGTTCGAGCTGACTGGGCAAGCCTCATCCAGCCCGGAAGCCTGCGGCATGGAGTACGCCCGGTTTCGGCCGAATTCGGCTTCCGGCGGAACGTGGAGCCCCTGTAGGAGAGGGTGTCGGTGCCTTGGTGCATGATGGAGGCATGAACCAGGAACAGGGTCCTGCCGGCAGTGCTGCTTCCGGCGCGGCCGCGCCCATGGGCCGGTTCAGCCGGCCCACCCGGGAATGGTTCCTGGGGGCATTTTCCGAGCCAACGCCTGCGCAGGCAGGGGCCTGGAACGCCATCTCCTCGGGTTCGCATGCGCTGGTGGTAGCCCCCACCGGTTCAGGAAAGACGCTCGCAGCCTTCCTCTGGGCCCTGGACCGGCTCCTGGCGTCCGCGCCGAAAGCACCGGAATCCGCTGACACTGCGCCGGCCAAAGGCAAGCGCATCCGGGCGCCCAAGAGGAAGACCCGCGTCCTCTACATTTCACCCCTGAAGGCCCTGGGCGTGGACGTGGAACGGAACCTGCGGGCACCCCTGATCGGCATCACGCAAACGGCCAAGCGGCTGGGACTTCCCGCACCGCTCATTACCGTTGGTGTCCGGTCCGGCGATACTCCCGCCGCAGATCGGCGCACCCTCCTCAGCAGCCCTCCGGACATCCTCATCACCACCCCCGAGTCGCTGTTCCTCATGCTGACCTCGAAGGCGCGCGAGACCCTCACCGAGGTGGATACCATCATCATCGACGAGGTCCATGCCGTGGCCGGGACCAAGCGCGGGGCGCACCTCGCCGTCTCCCTCGAACGGCTGGATGCCCTGCTGCCCAAACCCGCACAGCGCATCGGTCTTTCCGCCACGGTGGAGCCCAAGGAACTCGTGGCCCAGTTCCTTGCCGGTTCGGCCCCCGTGGAGATCGTGGCGCCCCCGGCAAGGAAGAACTGGGACCTCACGGTATCCGTGCCGGTGGAGGACATGTCGGACCTGCAGGCCGGTGCCGGTGCCTTCGACTCCGGCCCGGCATCCGGGCTCCAGCCGCAGGCGTCCATCTGGCCCCATGTGGAAGAGAAGATCGTTGACCTGGTGCTGGCCAACCAGTCCACCATTGTGTTCGCGAATTCCCGCCGGCTGGCCGAACGCCTAACCGCCCGGCTCAACGAGATCTACGCCGAACGCCAACTGGTTGCCGTGGGCGGCGGCTGGGATGACCACGCCCCGGAAGGGCAGCCGGGTGGGGCAGGCACGCCGGGGGGACCGGCGTCGGGCGTTCCCTCCTCAACCGCCACGCCCGCACACATGATGGCCCAGGCGGGAAGCTCAGCCGGGGCTGACCCCGTGCTGGCCCGCGCCCACCACGGTTCAGTGTCCAAGGACCAGCGCGCCCTCATCGAGGACGACCTCAAGTCCGGCCGGCTGCGGTGCGTGGTGGCCACGTCCTCACTGGAACTGGGCATCGACATGGGCGCCGTTGACCTGGTGGTGCAGGTGGAATCGCCGCCGTCCGTGGCCAGCGGGCTGCAGCGGGTGGGCCGGGCCGGTCACCAGGTGGGTGAAGTCTCCCAGGGCGTCCTCTTCCCCAAACACCGGGCAGACCTGGTCCACACCGCCATCACCGTGGAGCGGATGCTGGACGGCAAGATCGAGAGGCTCAGTATTCCTGCCAATCCGCTGGACATCCTGGCCCAGCAGACCGTCGCGGCAACCGCGCTGGGCAGCATTGACGTGGAGGAATGGTTCAGTACCGTCCGGCGCTCGGCGCCGTTTGCGTCACTCCCCCGCTCGGCCTTTGAAGCCACCCTTGACCTGCTGGCGGGACGGTACCCGTCCGACGAATTCGCCGAGCTGAGGCCCCGGATCATCTGGGACCGCAATGCGGGCACCATCGAGGGCAGGCCCGGAGCCCAGCGCCTGGCAGTCACGTCCGGCGGGACCATCCCGGACCGCGGCCTGTTCGGCGTGTACATCATCGGCACCGAACAGGAAGGTTCTGCCTCACCGTCCGAGGACGGAAAGCCGCCGCGTGCGCCCAAGGGCGGCCGCCGGGTTGGCGAGCTCGATGAGGAAATGGTTTACGAATCCCGGGTGGGCGACGTCTTTGCCCTCGGTGCCACCAGCTGGAAGATCGAGGACATCACCCACGACCGCGTCCTGGTATCCCCCGCGTTCGGCCAGCCCGGCAAGCTGCCCTTCTGGAAGGGCGATTCACTGGGGCGCCCGGTGGACCTGGGCCGCGCACTGGGTGCGTTCGTCCGTGAACTCTCGGCGTCCGACGCCGGGCCGGCCACCGAGCGCTGCAAGGCCAGCGGCCTGGACGACTTCGCCGCCAACAACCTCATCCAGTACCTCACCGAGCAGAAGCAGGCCACGGAAGTGGTGCCCAGCGACACCACGCTGGTGGTGGAGCGGTTCCACGACGAACTGGGCGACTGGCGGGTCATCCTGCACAGCCCGTTCGGCATGCCGGTGCACGCGCCATGGGCTCTCGCCGTGGGGCAG
Organism: Pseudarthrobacter enclensis; assembly: GCF_030811655.1. Taxonomy (GTDB): domain Bacteria; phylum Actinomycetota; class Actinomycetes; order Actinomycetales; family Micrococcaceae; genus Arthrobacter; species Arthrobacter enclensis_A. Next base: position 6,966 of record NZ_JAUSRE010000009.1, read on the forward strand.
CGGCTCCACCAGCGCTACGGGCTGGACGGCTCGGCCATGGCGGCCGACGACGGCATCGTGCTGCGGGTGCCCATGATGGAGGACGAACCACCGGGCGCCGAGCTGTTCCTCTTCGATCCCGAGGAACTGGAGCAGATTGTCACGGCCGAGGTGGGCGGCAGCGCCCTGTTCGCTTCGCGTTTCCGGGAGTGCGCCGCCCGCGCACTCCTGCTGCCCCGGCAGACACCCGGCAAGCGCCAGCCACTGTGGCAGCAGCGGCAGCGGTCGGCGCAGCTGCTGGACGTGGCCAGGAAGTACCCCACATTCCCCATCGTGCTGGAAACGGTTCGCGAATGCCTGCAGGACGTCTACGATCTTCCCGCATTGAAGGACATTGCCGCATCGGTTGAGCGTCGCGAACTGCGGATCGTGCAGACCACCACCCAGCAGCCGTCGCCGTTCGCCAAATCCCTTTTGTTCGGATACGTGGCCCAGTTCCTCTACGAGGGCGATTCCCCCCTCGCGGAACGGCGCGCCGCCGCCCTGGCCCTGGACTCCACGCTCCTCAACGAGCTGCTGGGCAGGGTGGAGCTGCGCGAACTCCTGGACGCCAAGGTCATCGAAGACACCGAACGCGAGCTGCAGCGCCTTGCCCCGGACCGTCGGGCCCGTGGAATGGAAGGCATTGCCGACCTCCTGCGGCTGCTCGGACCGCTCGCCCCGGAGGAAGCGGCAGCCCGGCTCGAGGGCACCCCGGTGATTGAGCGGGCGGAAAGCGAAGCCACCAAGGTGGTTGAGCCCGTCGAAACCGCAGCCAGCGCCACGGTTGAGGAAGCGGCAGCCCACCTGGCTTCCCTTCAGCGCGCCAACCGCGCCATAAAGGTCAACATAGGTGGAGTGGAACGCTTCGCCGCCGTGGAGGACGCAGCAAGGCTGCGCGACGCCATCGGGGTCCCACTGCCCATGGGCGTGCCTCTTGCCTTCATCGAACCGGTCGCGGACCCCCTCGGCGACCTCGTCTCCCGGTATGCACGTACACACGGGCCCTTCACTGCTGCGGAAGCGGCAGGCCGCCTGGGCCTTGGCGTGGCGGTGGTGGGCACCGCCCTGAAACGCCTGGCGGCGGACGGGCGCGTGGTGGAAGGCGAGTTCCGGCCCCACGTCACCCCGCCCGAGGCACCAGCACTGGATTCCACACCGGCCGATGCTGCGCTGGCGGAGCCGGGCCCGCACGAAGCCGGGCACCCCGTTCAGGCCCAGCCCGTCGAAGCCCTGGCCGCGGAAGCTCCGGCCGCCGAAGAAGAACCAACAGATGGGCTGGCGTCCCCAGCCGTGGTCCCCGCATCTGATGTTCCGCACACCATCGCCAGCGAATGGTGTGACGCCGAGGTGCTGCGCAAGCTCCGCCGTCGTTCCCTCGCCGCCCTTCGCGCGGAAGTGGAACCCGTGGACGCCGCCGCCTACGGACGCTTCCTGCCCGCATGGCAGCACGTCCGGACTCCCGGCGGCGGCCGCGGCCAGCCGTCGCTGCGGGGGCTGGACGGCATCATCACCGCGGTCGACCAGCTCTCCGGTATCCCGGTCCCCGCCTCGGCGTGGGAGCCCCTGGTGCTGGCCACCCGGGTATCCAACTACCAGGCCGCCATGCTGGATGAGCTCATGGCCGCCGGCGAGGTTCTCTGGTCCGGCGCCGGCGCACTGCCCGGCAACGACGGCTGGATCAGCCTCCACCTCGCCGACTCGGTGGAACTGACGCTTAACCCGTCGCCCGAGTTCGAACCGGAGGACGCCGGCCAGCGGCTCCTTGACCACCTGCGGAACAACGGCGGCGGATATTTCTTCCGTCAGCTGACCGAAGTGGCCGGCGGAATGGATTCGGTACTCAGCGACCAGCAGGTGGTGACTGCCCTGTGGGACCTCGCGTGGGCCGGCAGGATCACCGGGGACACCTTCGCGCCGGTCCGGGCGCTGATTGCCGGCGGCCACACGGCGCACCGGCAGGTGGCCCGCGCGCCGCGTGCCAGGGCACCGCGGCTGAGCCGGTTGGGCCGCTCCCACGGCACCGGGCTGATGGGCTCCCCCGGGCTCGCGGGCGGCCGGTACGGGACGCAGGGTGCGGCCACGCCGCCCACAGCGGCCGGACGCTGGTCCGCCCTTCCGGAACCTGAGCTCGATCCCACCATCCACGCCCGCGCCACCGCCGAACTACTGCTGGACCGTTACGGCGTGGTCACCAGGGGCTCGGTCATGGCAGAGCAGATCCTGGGCGGTTTCGGGCTCATGTACAAGGTCCTGGCCCGGTTGGAGGAAGCCGGAAGGTGCCGCCGCGGGTACTTCATCGAGCACCTTGGAGCCGCCCAGTTCGCCGTTCCCGCCACCGTGGACCGGCTCCGTTCCTACTCAGAGGACACGCAGCTGGCGAAGGCCGAACCGGTGGCACTCGCGCTGGCAGCAACCGATCCCGCCAACCCCTATGGGGCGGCCCTCCCTTGGCCCGCCCAGCAGGACGACGCCGGTACGGGCCACCGGCCCGGGCGGAAAGCTGGTGCGCTGGTTGTGCTGGTGGACGGCGCGCTGGTCCTTTACGTGGAGCGCGGAGGAAAGACGCTGCTGGCCTTCAGTGATGACGAAGCCGTCCTGGCAGCGGCAGGGGCGGCACTGGTGGGTGTTGTCACCCGCGGGGCCGTGGACAAACTGATCATGGAGAAGGTCAACGGGCACGGCATCCTGGACACACCTGTGGCCGCAGCGCTCAGCTCAGCCGGCGCCTACTCCACCCCGAAGGGACTGAGGATCCGTGCCTGAGGGTGATTCCGTCTGGCGGGCTGCGCACCAACTGCACGAGGCTTTGGCAGGGCAGACCCTGACTGCCTCCGATTTCAGGGTGCCCCGGTTTGCCACGCTGAACCTGGCCGGGTGGACCGTGGCCGAGGTAGTCCCCCGGGGCAAGCACCTGCTCATGCGGGTGGTCAGCCCGGAGGACAAACGACTGACCATCCACTCGCACCTGAAGATGGAGGGCACCTGGCAGGTGTACCCGCCCGGCGGCCGATGGCGCAAGCCGGGCTTCACCGCCCGGTGCGTGCTGCGCACGGCCGCTGCTGACGCCGTCGGCTTTTCCCTTGGCATTGTGGAAGTGGTGGCAACAGCCAACGAAGACTCAATCGTCGGCTTCCTTGGCCCGGACCTTTTGGGCCCGGACTGGGATCTGGACGAGGCGGAACGGCGCGTCAGGGCCAACCCCGAGGTCCCGGTGGGCGTGGCGCTGCTGGACCAGCGGAACCTCGCCGGCATCGGCAACATCTACCGCTGCGAAGCGTGCTTCCTGTCCGGCGTCCATCCCGCAACCCCGGTGTCCGGGGTCGCTGACGTCAGGACCATGATGACAGACGCCAAGCAACTCCTGGAGGTCAACCTTGGTCCGGGACGCCGCGTCACCATCCTCAACGCACGGGGCATGCCGGTAGGCAGGATGGCAGGCCGGCCGGGCTACTGGGTCTACGGCAGGGAACGCCAGCCATGCCTGAAATGCGGCACTCCCATCCAGCGCGGGCTGCTGGGCAAGCCGAACGGCGAGGAGGAACGGGACATCTACTTCTGCCCGAAATGCCAGCCGGCGCCGTCCTGAGATCCGGGATGCATGTGCCTTAGCACGTGGCGGGAGCGGACTCGTTTGTGGTCTTCTGAGCTGCAGCCTGCACCATGAAGCGCGGCAGCAGGATGTGTACCAGGGGGCCGATCGCCACAGCGTAGACCACCGTTCCCACGCCCACCGATCCTCCCAGCAGCCAGCCGGCGGCCAGGACCGTCACCTCGATGAGCGTGCGCGACAACCTGACCGACCATCCCGTGCGCCGGGCCAGGCCGGTCATCAGCCCGTCGCGGGCGCCGGGTCCAAAGCCGGCGCCGATGTAGCAGGCCGAGGCGACGGCATTTACCAGCACTGCGCCCGCGAGGAGCACAATCTGCAGGGCCAGGTGGGACACCGGCGGGAGCAGTGCCAGTCCGACGTCCGCGAAGACCCCCACCAGGATGGCGTTGCAGAGGGTTCCGAAGCCAGGCATCTGCCGCAGGGGGATCCAGAGCAGCAACACCAGGAAACTCACGATGATGACCACCAGGCCGATGCTCAGCCCGGACCGGTTGGCCAGTCCCTGGTGGAAGACGTCCCACGGATCCAGGCCCAGGCCGGCGCGGATGAACATGGCCAGGGAGATGCCGTACATAGCGAGGCCGGTGAAGAGCTGGATCAGTCTGCGGATCATCATGCAACCATGCTTCCAGCCAACTGGCATCCAATTGCATATCCAGTCTGAAATACTGGCTACATGGCCACCAGTCTTACCGCCCTCGCTTTGTCACGCCTCCTTGGCCCCTGGAACAGCGGAACCGGGGCTGCTTACCGGGAACTGGCCGACGTGGTGCGGCTCCTCATCCTCGACGGCCGCATCCCGCTGGATACGGCACTGCCCAGCGAGCGTTCCCTGTGCACCGCGCTGGGGGTCAGCCGGACCACCGTAACCGGGGCGTACTCCAGCCTGCGGGACCAGGGCTTCCTGAGCAGCGGCCAGGGCAGCCGCGGCAGGACCCGCATCCCGCAACTGACCCCGTTCGGCCCCGCGCTGTTCGGCCCCCAGCCATCGGGCGCCGGGTCCCCCGCAGCACCAGGCCTCTCCGCACCCGGCGGACTCATCGACCTCGCCTACTCGGCGCTCCCCGCCAGTGGCGAGGTGGTGCACCGGGCCTTTGCCTCCGCCCTGACCGAACTCCCGGCCCTCCTGCCGGGGTTTGGCTACGACGCCCTGGGGCTGCCGCCGTTGCGCCAGGCGATCGCGGACCGGTATTCAGCCGCCGGGGTACCAACGCAGCCGGAACAGATTATGGTGACCTCCGGTGCCCAGCATGCGCTGACCATCATCATCCGCACGCTGACGGACCGGCAGGACCGGGTCCTGGTGGAACACCCCAGCTACCCCCACGCACTGGACGCGGTCCGTGCTGCAAGGTGCCGCCCCGTTCCGGTGCCCTTCACCGATTCGGGCTGGGACCTGCCCGCGGTGGAGTCCGCACTGGCCCAGCAGCAGCCCAGGCTCGCCTACATGGTTCCGGATTTCCACAACCCCACGGGCATGATCATGCCTGACGCCCAGCGCCGGCGGCTGGCCCGGGCTGCCGCCGCGGCCGGAACCGTCCTGGTGGCGGACGAGACTCTCCGCGACCTCAACCTCGACGGCGTTGCCACCACTCCACTGGCTGGCTTCAGCAGTTCCGTGGTGTCCATCGGATCGCTGAGCAAGTCGCATTGGGGCGGCCTGCGCACCGGCTGGATCCGGGCTTCGGAGTCCATGATCCAGAGGTTTGCCGCTGCGCGCACCACCCTGGACCTGGGCGGACCCGTCATGGAGCAGCTGGCCGCAGCCCATCTGGTCCGGGCCTGGGAGGAACCACTTCCCGCTCTGCTCAGCAGGCTGCGCGGCAACCGGTCAGTCCTGCTCAGTCTTTTGGCCGAGCATCTGCCCACATGGGCGACCACGCAGCCCGCCGGCGGTCTTTCCGTATGGTGCCGGCTCCCCGGTCCCATCAGTACGGCGCTGACCGTGCTGGCGCCGGACTTCGGCATCAGGCTTGCGGCCGGACCCCGGTTCGGGATTGGCGGGGCGTTCGAACGCAACCTGCGGCTGCCCTTCACCCTCCCGCCGGACAAGCTGGAGACGGCGGTCCTGGCACTCCGGGCGGCCCAGGACAAGCTGGACGCCGCACCCCAGCTCCGGCGCTCACTGACCCGGGCGCCCGCCGTCGCCATCGCCTGACCGGCCGCCACCGGAAACCCCGAAAACGCCGGAACGGTCCGTACCCGCCGGAAAAATACGGCGGGCCCGCAGCGTTCCGGCGAGTGGGGCGCGAAACGGGAAGGGAAACCTACGCGTACACGCGCTCCAGGAAGCCGCCCCAGGCCTTGGCCGTGGTTTCGGAGTCCCCGGAGCCGCTGAAATCGTGCACCGTCATGCCCACGGGAGCACCGAAAGCGTTGCGGCCGAAGAACCGGTACAACGCGTCCGCGGTGCGCAGCCCCAGGAAGTGCCCGTTCGAGAAGTCCACGACGCCCGTCAGCCGCCCCACGCCGTCGAGCTCCACATCAACCGTGGCACCCTCACCGGCAGAGCCGGCACCCAGCGCCTCCCGCAGCCGCGTGAAACCGTCCGGAGCCTGGGAAGCGGCAGGAGCCTGGACGTCGGTGAACACCACAGGCCGGCCGTCAAAGTACTTCAGGTATTGGCCCAGGGTGTGCAGGTAGAACGCGGTGTGGCGGCTGGCGCCGGCGTATTGCTGGTCCCAGTTGTCCGCGAAGATCCCGCTGTGGACGTAGTGGAGCCGGGCGCGGCCGCCGTCCAACGGCTCCAGGACGTGCTCCAACTGGTTGAACCAGCCGTCCGGCCCCTCCATCCGCGACACCAGGTGGGTGGGGTACTCCTCCACCGTCCTGACGGCCGGCCACTGGTCAGTGGGGAACATCCAGGCGGGCGTTCCGTTGGTCACGGCCTCCCATACCCGCTCCGGAGTGCCGGGCAGCTCGGTGTCGTAGACGATCTCAAAGTTTCGCTTGTCGCTCATGTGTCCTGCTCCTTGCCTGGTGCTGATTCCTTGGTTGCCGTGGGGGCGCTGGTTTCCTTGAGGGCCGGATGCAGCGCCACCACGAGCCGGTGCCGCCGCGCGCCTGCGGACGGGACGCCGTCGTGGTATTTGTCCACCAGCCGGGTGATTTCCACGCCGAGCTCCTCGGCGAACGCGGCCCGGTCGGCGGCCGTGCGGAAGGTGATGTCGCCGTCGATGGCGAAGGTGGCCAGCTTCTGCCGGGCAGCGGCGGCGCCGGCGATGAGCTTGCCCACCTCCTGGACCATCCGGCCCGCGAGCGCCAGCAGCCAAAAGGCCGAGAACCGGTCCGCGAACCGCCGCGGGTCGGGGGACACTGCCGCCAGCGCTGCAGGTGATATGAGGTAGGAGGCCGCCGTGGCCTGCAGGACCCGTTCGGTCACATTGCCCTTGCGCCGCTCTTCCACGAGTTCCACCAGCCCGTGCCGCTCCAGCGCCTTGAGGTGGTAGTTGACCTTCTGCCGCGGCAGGCCGACGCGCACGGCCAGCTGTGTGGCCGAAGCCGGCTGGACCAGCTCGCGCAGGATCCGGGTGCGGATGGGGTCCAGCGTTACCTCAGCGGCGGCCGGGTCCTCGATCACTGCGATGTCCTGCATGCTTCCAGTCTGCATACCGACAACTTTTATTGTCAAGAACTTTTTTATCGTCGGTCAGCGCCGGTTCCCGCTGACGGGAGGCGCCCGATGCAGCGCCGGTAGAATGGACCGGTGATGCAATCCCCCCTCCCCGTCCGCGACGGCGTCAACGCCACCCGGCTGCGGCTTCCGGATGAGGGGCCGTGGGACACCGCGATGGACTACATGATGCACCGCTGGGGCCACATTGATCCGCAAGGCATCGAGGACAGGTTCGACGCCGGCGAGATCGTTGGCGAGGGCGGCATCCCCCTTGACCGCAGCACTCCGCTGCAGGAGCACACCTTCATCTGGTACTACCGCACACTGCCGGCGGAGACCCGGCTGCCGGTCGAGCTCCGCATCCTGCACCGGGATGAGCACCTGCTGGTGGTGGACAAACCGCATTTCCTGCCCACAACGCCGGGCGGAACGTACATCCAGGAATCGGCCCTGGTGCGCCTGCGGAAGCAGCTGGACCTGCCGGACCTGATCCCCATGCACCGGCTGGACCGCATGACCGCCGGGGTACTGCTCTTGTCCACCAACCCGCAGACGCGCGGCAAGTACCAGGTCCTGTTCGAGAAGCGGCAGGTGCAGAAGGAATACGAATGCGTCTCAGCCGCCGAGCCTGCGCCGGGATACCCCGCCGTCGACTTTCCCGTTGTGGTCCGGAACCGGATGACCAAGTCCCGCAGCTATCTGCTGGCCGAGGTGGTGGACGGTGAGCCGAACGCGGAAACCAGGATTGAGCGGCTGGAAACGTTCGACGGCGGCGCACCGGCAGGTGCCAACGGTACCGGTGCAATCGACACCGGCGCCGGGGGTGCGGGGCAGCGCCTCGCCAGGTACCGGCTGGAACCCCATACCGGCAAGACCCACCAGCTGCGGGTCCACATGGCCTCGCTGGGCCTGGGAATCGTGAACGACGCCTTTTACCCTGACCTGCTGGACAAAGCCCCGGACGACTATGGCAAACCGCTCCAGCTGCTGGCCCGGGGCATCCGGTTCATCGACCCGATTTCGGGAAAGCCCGTGGAGTACCGCAGCAGCCTGGAACTCAGCGAAGCGGACCGAGCACGTCCCTGAACACTGCCTCCATCTCTGCGGTATGCAGCACGAACTCCACCAGCTCCAGCCCGCTGGCCGGATGCGAGACCCGGAAGCCCGTCACGGCGTCGAGCGCTGCCTGCGCCACATGCATGGCACTCCACCCGTAGGCCCCGCCGCCCACCGCGGGAAAGGCCACATCCTGCGCGCCCAGACTGTCGGCCAGCCGCAGGCTTTCGCTGAAACAGGACACCAGGAGCGCGCGGTTGGTCTGTCCCGCATGGCGATTGGGGCCCACCGTATGGATCACCCAGCGGGCCGGCAGCCCGAAAGCGGGTGTTGCCACCGCCGCCCCCGTCTGGAGTCCGTGCGGCAGCCCGGTGGTGCGCAGCTCCCGGCACGCAGCCAGCAGCTCCGGCCCGGCGGCCCTGTGCAGCGCCCCGTCCACTCCCCCGCCACCAAGCAGCGACGCGTTTGCGGCGTTTACTACCGCATCCACCCGCCGCTGCGTAATGTCACCGTGCAGAACCGTGATCCGCATGCCGCCAGTTTCCCAAGTGCGGTACCTTGTGGCAATGGACTTCGGCAGCGTTGACAGCTGGGGGGTGGCCCTCTATTTCTGGGTCATCCCGCTGGTCATCGGCGACGCCATCTTCCCGCCCATCCCGTCCGAAATGGTGGTGATTACCGGCGGCGCGCTCTCCGCGGACGGCAAGGCCAACGTCTTCCTTGTGCTGGTGCTCGCGGCCCTGGCGTCCTGGCTGGGCGACATGGTGGTTTTCCACCTGTTCCGTCGGCGGCTGAGCCATGTCCTGGACCGTTGGAAGTGGGGACGCCGGGTCCACGCCGGGATCCATGCGGCCCTGGCCAAGGCGGGACGCTCGTCCACCTATGGGACAATCATCGGCGCCCGTTTCATTCCCGGTGGCCGGCTTGCCACCTCGGCGGCGTCCGGCATCGCCAACGTCTCCGTGCCCGGCTTCAGCTTGTGCGCCGGGCTGGGGGCTGTGCTGTGGGCGTGCTGGCTGGTGGGGCTGGGCTACTTCACAGGCTCGACCACCAAGTTGCCGTTCTGGGCCAGCTCCCTGATCGGCGTGGCCGTGGGGCTTGTGATCGGCGCGGTGGTGGGCGTCCTTGTCACCCGGCGCCGCGGCGACCGCTCCCCGGTGGAGGATGAGCCCATCCCGGACGCAGGTTAGATTGGCAGCCACTTGCCGCGGCTGCGCCGCAGCACGCTGAGGGTACCCGTCAGCGCAACGCGCTCGACGGCGTCGCGCATCATTGCTGCCGATTCCACCGCCTGCCGGTTCTCACCGCTGTACTCGCTGGCTTCGACGAGGAAGCGCAGGTTCAGCTGCGGCACGCCGCCGGCGATCTGGAGCTGGTGCGCCTCCACGTGGTGCCGGGTGCCCAACACCTCCACCGCAGTGTCCATGACGGCTTCCGGCGGATTGCCCGGCCGCAGCCCGGTGATCTTGAGGCGGGTCTGGAACGAAGGCATGCCCCCAACCCTATCCAAACCGCGATGCGCCATCACTTATGGTCCCTAACAGCGCCTGTTAGGGACCATAAGTGATAGGGCAACAGGATGAATTAGCCGGTGTTGCGGAGGCCGGCCGCCACCCCGTTCACGGTGATGAGCATGGCGCGCTGGAGGCGTTCGTCGATTTCCGCGCCGCTGATGCCGGCTTCAGTGCGGATGCGGCGAAGGAGTTCGACCTGCAGGTAGCTGATGGGGTCCAGGTACTGGTCCCGGATCTCCAGGGAGCGCTTCAAAGTTGGCTGCGCGTCCAGGAGGATGTTCTCGCCGGTGAGCTTGCGGACCTCGGCCACCGTGAGTTCATACTCTTCCCGGATGGTGCGGAACAGGTGGTGCAGCTCCTCGGGGACCAGGGTGGACACGTAGTAGCCGGCGATGTCCATGTCCGTCTTGGCCAGGGTCATTTCCACGTTGGACAGCACGGAGCGGAAGAAGTGCCAGTGGTCCATCATTTCCACCAGCTGGGCGGAGTGTCCGGCCTCGCGGGCTGCCTTGAGGCCTGAGCCGACGCCGAACCAGCCTGGCACGATTTGGCGGGACTGGGTCCAGCCGAACACCCAGGGGATGGCGCGCAGGCCACCCAGTCCCGCCCCCGAGTCGGGTCGCTTGGACGGGCGCGAGCCGATGTTCAGTGAACCGAGCTGCTCCACCGGGGTGGAGGCCATGAAGTAGGCGGGCAGGTCCGGGTGGTCGATCAGCTTCCGGTACCGGTCGAAGGCGGCATCGGAGATGGCCTCCATGACGTGGCCGTAGCGCTCGCGCTGGTCCTCGGAGGTCCGCGGGTCCCGGTGCAGGGCCGACCCCTGGAGCACCGCGGCCAGCGACAGCTCCAGGTTTTCCCGGGCCAGCTCGGGCAGGGAGTACTTGTCCGAGATGACCTCGCCCTGCTCGGTGAATTTGATCTCGCCTTCCAGGACGCCGTTGGGCTGGGCCAGGATGGCGTCGTAGGTGGGCCCGCCGCCGCGGCCCACGGACCCGCCGCGGCCGTGGAAGAGCCGGACGCGCACGCCGTGCTTGGCGGCAACGTCGCGGAGCTTGCGCTGGGTCTTGTGGATCTCCCACTGGCTGGTCATCACGCCGGATTCCTTGTTGGAGTCCGAGTAGCCCAGCATGACTTCCTGTACGTCCCCGCGCAGCCGCACCAGTTCGCGGTAGGAGGGATCGGACAGCAGCTGGTCAATGATCTCGGCGGAGGCACGGAGCTCCTCCACCGTCTCCAGCAGCGGCGCGAACCCGAGCTTGGCGTAGGGCTTGTCGCCGAACAGGTTGATGAGGCCGGCTTCGCGGGCCAGCACGGCCGCCGCGAGCACGTCGTCGGCGCCGCGGGTCATGGAGATGATGTAGGTCTCGATGACATCGGGGCCGTACATGCGCAGCGCCCGGCGGATTTCACGGAAGACGTCGTACGTGCCGTCCGCGGCGCCGTCGAGCTTGATCGGGTGGCCGGACAGCGGACGGCGGGAGGCGAGCTCGGAGCCGAGCACCTCGAAACGTTCCCGGCGGCTCAGCTCGGCGTAGCGCAGTCCCGGACCGCCGATCCGGTCCATCAGCTGGCCCACGGCATCGTGGTGGTGGTCTGCGTGTTCGCGGATGTCCAGGGTGGCGAGGTGCAGGCCGAACGATGCGATGGCGCGCCGCACCCGGGCCAGGGAGCCGTCCGCGGCCAGTGCTGCGGAGTGGTTGCGGAGCGAGAGTTCCAGCAGGTGCAGGTCCGCCAGGAGTTCGTCGGTCCCGCTGTAGTCGCGGCCATGCTCGTGGTTGGAGTTCACCGCAACCCGCTTGCCGGTGTTGATGAGCTTTGCCTTGATGCAGGTGAGCTTCAGCCGGTAGGGCTCCTGCGCGTTCAGCTCCAGGACCCGCTTGTCCAGGCCGGGCAGCTTCTTGAGGTCTTCGTCAATGGACTTCAGAAGCGACTCGTCCGCACCGGCGAGGGCGGTGGAGTTGGACAGGATGGAGATCAGCTCGTCGATCATTCCGATGCTGATCCGGATGGCGTTCTGGTTCTGGATCTGCAGGATTTCCCGCGTCACGGCGGCGGTGACGTTCGGGTTGCCGTCGCGGTCGCCGCCGATCCAGGAGCCGAACCGGATGGGCGCGTCCTTGGAGGCCAGGGTGACGCCGTGCTCGCCCAGCAGCTCTGAAAGCTCGGACAGCATTTGCGGCATGGCGTCGGTGAGGATGCCGCCCAGGTAGTAGATGGCGTTCCGGGCCTCGTCCACGGGGGTGGGCCGGACCTGCCGCAGCTCATCGGTCTGCCACATCTGGTCGATGATTTCAGCCAGCTGCCGGTCCTGGCGACGCCGCGCCGTGGATCCCTCGGCCGACGGCTGGGACAGGACATCGGAAAGCTTGCGGATCTTGTCCAGGACCGACCGGCGGGAAGCTTCGGTGGGGTGCGCGGTGAAAATGGGGCGGACATCCAGGCCGTTGACCACTTCCTGCAGCACGTCCGGGCCGGCCTGGGCGGCGATGTCCGCCACGGTCTTGGCCAGCCAGCCGTCCTTCTCGGCGCGGGTGCGCAGGCCGCGGACGCGGTGGACCTGTTCGGCGGCGTTGGCGAGGTGGAAATAGAACGCAAAGGCACGCACCAGGTCGGTTGCCTGCTCGATGGGCAGGGAGCCGAGGAGTTCGCGGACCTGGGCAACGACGTCGTGCGCGCTCCAGGGGCCCGTGGCATGGGCGCCACCACGGGCAGCTTCCTTGGATTCCTTCGTCAGGAGCCGGACCTGCTCTACAAGGTCAAGGAGTTCCGGACCGTGTTGACGGACCAGGGACTCGCCCAGCAGGGTGGAGACGCGCCGGACATCCGCACGCAGTTCGGAGGCAAGATCGGTTTCGGGAGGTGTTGCAGTGTGAGCCATTGAAACAATCTTTCGAGGGGTTCGGACTTGGCTCGTACACTGCGCTGGATACTGTGAGCCACGTTACTAGCTAAAGATGCTACCCCCGGTGCCGTGCAGTACCGAATCCGTCTCAAAAGATGTCGGGCCCGGGCGGAATGAACACACCCCGGTGGCGGTTGTAGCGTGGGCACAACGCAACCGGAAGGAACCATGACCACCACAGCCGCCAAAGTTGAGCGCTGGCAGCGCTTCCGCGCCAATCGGGACAAGGCCCTCGCAGCCCGGCACGGCTGGCTGACCCTCACCTCCTTCCAGTGGCTTGCGGACTCACCTGCCGCCGTCGAGCTTGCCCCGGGCCTGTGGTCCACGGACGCAACAGGCACGACGGCGTTCCTCACCGCAGCCCCGTCCGACGGGCTCACGCTGGTGGCAACGGGCGAAAAGGTGGACGGCACCGTGTCCGCTGCCTTGGCGGATGAGGAATCGCTGATGTGGGTGCAGTTCGGCGGCCCGGATGGGGACCAGGTGGTGGTGGAACTGGCCATGCGCGGCGGCCGCTACGCCATCCGCACCCGGGACGCTGCGTCACCGGTTGTCACCGGCTTCGACGGCGTTCCCACCTACCCCTACAACCCGGACTGGGAAGTGACGGGCCGGTTTGAGGCCTATCCGGAGCCGGTGGACGTGCCGATCGGTACCGCGAACCCGCTGGTGGACGGCGTGCACCGCAGCGTGGGCGAAGTGGTGTTCCGCCTCCCCGGAAGCACTCACGAGTTCCGGCTGCAGGCGGAGGAGGAGAAACTGGGCGCCCTGACCATTACCTTCCACGACGAGACCAACGGCGACACCACCGATGACTGGCGCAAACTCTCGCTCCCCAAACCGCGCCCGGATGGCTCTGTGGTCCTGGACTTCAACCGCGCCATCAACTACCCAAGCGCCTTCACCCCCTACGGCACCTGCCCCATGCCGGTGAAGAACAACAGCCTGGATGTCCGGGTAGAGGCCGGCGAGAAAGAGCCCTACCCCGCCTAGCGCCTGGGAAGCTTAGGAAATGGCTGATATCCCGGTGATGGCGCGGCCCACGATCAGGGAGTTCACCTCGAACGAGCCCTCATAGGTGTAGATGGCCTCGGCGTCGGCGAAGATCTTGGCCATCCGGTAATCCGTCACGATGCCGTTCCCGCCCAGGATGGAGCGGCCCAGCGCCACGGTTTCCCGCATCCGGGCGCTGAGGTAGGACTTGGCCAGGGCCACCTGCGGCATGTCGGCGGCGCCGTGCTCCTGCAGCCTGGCGAGCCCGGCCATCATGGCCATGCTGGCCACCGCGTTGCCCAGCATGGTCACCAGCTGCTGCTGGATCAGCTGGAAATGTGCCAGCGGGCGGCCGAACTGGTGGCGCTCCACGGCGTATTGGCGGGCGACATCGAACGCCCCCAGTTGCTGGCCCACAGCCTGCCAGGCCACCATGATCCGTGAGCTGCGGAGCAGTTCCTTGGTGTCCTCGAAGCTGTTGATCCCGCCAAACCGGTCCGCTTCACGGACACGAACGTCCTTGAAGGTGATGTCTGCGTTCTGGACGGTGCGCAGCGCGATCTTGTTCTCGATTTTGCTCCGGCTGACGCCCGGCAGCGTGGCGTCCACGATGAAGCCGCGCACGGAGCCGTCCGCCTCGTCCCGGGCCCACACCAGCATGTAGTCGCAGAACGTCCCGTTGCCGATCCACCGTTTGGCACCGTTGAGCACCCAGGTGTCGCCGCCGTCGTCCGTTTCCCCGGTGCTGGACGAGATCCGCCGGGCCCGTGTCTCCATGCCGCCGGCGACATCCGATCCATGCAGCGGCTCGGTGAGGGCGAACGCGCCGGTGGTGCGCAGCTCCGAGGCGTCGGCGAGCAGCCGCTGTTTCTGGTCGTCCGTGCCGAAGGTGTGCAGGGACTCGACGAAGAGATCGTGGTGGACCAGGAAGAATGTGGCGAGGGATGTGTCCACCCGGGTTATCTCCGCGATGACCAGCCCGGCGAAGAGGTGGCTGTAGCCGCGGTGGACCGGCGTGCTCAGCTCCAGTGCGGCCAGCTTGGGCAGGATGTGGGCAGGGAATTCAGCCTTGTTCCACCAGTCCGCGGCATACGGGGCCACCTCCGCGGCAAGGAAGTCCCGGAGTTCGGCGAGCTTGTTCCGTTCGTTCTGGCCCAGCATCGATTCGACGGCGAAAAAGTCCGCCGCCGGCAGCTGCGACAGGTCCGGAGCGCTCATTTCGGCCCCATCCGGATGGCGCCGTCGAGGCGGATGGTTTCGCCGTTCAGCATGGCGTTGTCCACGATGTGTGCCACCAGGTTGGCATACTCCTCGGGTTTGCCCAGCCGGGACGGGTGCGGCACCTGCGCACCAAGCGAGTCCTGTGCCTCCTGCGGCAGTCCGGCCATCATGGGCGTCTCGAAAATGCCTGGCGCGATGGTGACCACGCGGACCAGTGAGCGCGCCAGCTCACGGGCGATGGGCAGCGTCATGGCGGCCACGGCCCCCTTCGAGGCGGAGTATGCGGGCTGGCCGATCTGGCCGTCGAAGGCCGCCACGGAGGCCGTATTGATGATGACGCCGCGTTCAGGGCCGCCCAGCGGTGTGGCAGCGGGCTCGGTGGACACCATGGCTTCGGCCGCCAGCCGCAGGACATTGAAAGTCCCGATCAGGTTGACCTGGATGACGCGGCGGAACGTATCCAGGGGCAGCACGCCGTCGCGTCCCAGCACCTTGCCGGGGGTGGCGATCCCGGCGCAGTTCACCACGATGCGCAGCGGCCCCAGGCCCGTGGCGGTTCCGACGGCGGCCCTTACATCGGTCTCGCTGGTTACGTCGGCGGGGGCGAAGACGGCGGACTGGCCGGCTTCGGCACGGCCGTTGAGTTCGCCCGCCACTGCCTGCCCGTCGGAGGAAGGCAGGTCAACCAGCACCACCGAGGCGCCGCCGTCGAACAACTTCCGTGCGGTGGCCGCGCCCAGTCCTGAGGCGCCGCCTGTCACCAGTGCGACGCTGCCTTTGATCTCCATACATCCTCCTTGATGCGTGTCCCCATGCCGCGGCGCGGCCTCGACCAACAGTTAATGAATGTTAACTGAAATAAGGGGAACCTGCACGGTGCCGCGCCTTCGGCCCCACGCCTGTCAGCGGCACCCGGTTAGGGTGGACGGCATGACGTCCACCGGCACTCCACTGACCACCTGGCAGGACAGGGCGGACCACGCCGCACAGTCCGTAACCGCACTGTTCGGCCGGAAACTTGTGTTCCTGCCGGGAACACACCTGGGCGCCGTGCTGTGGCAAGGGAAACGTCCCCCTGGACAGGGTGCGCCTCCCGCAGGGCAGGATGCAGAAGCAGTGGCCCAGCTGCCGGGAAAGTGGCTCGCGGCGCTCCGGCGCGCCCGGCCCGCCGCCGGTTTGGTCCTGCCCTGGCACTACTGGTGGCAGGCGCACTACGTGGACTGCCTGGTGGACACCGGCTGGCGGGAGCTTGGCAGCGGAGCCACCCCCGCAGCCCGGTTCAACGGTCCGGACCGCCCCAGTGCCGGGCACCTTGCCTCCCGGCTGGTCACCGGAATCAGGCTGCGCAACGCCCTCACGTTCGTGAACAGCTACTACGACGACATGGCGTGGCTGGCGCTGGCAACCCTCCGGCTGGACAGGCTGGCAGAGGAGACGCGGCGCCCGGGGCGCCGCCGCAACGCTGCGGTCCGCGCATCCCTGGCGCTGCAGTTCGACGCCGCCTGCACCGACGATCTGGGCGGCGGCACGTTCTGGAACAAGAAACGGGACTTCAAGAACACCCCCGCCACGGCTCCGGTGGCCCTGTTTTATGCCCGCACCGGCCGGCGCGACCGGGCGCAGGCGCTCCTGGCCTGGCTGGACGCCACCCTCTTCGACCCGGAGCAGGGGCTGTACCTGGACGGTGCGCGCCTGAACCAGGCCGGCGACGTGGTGATCGAGCGGGCCCTGTACACCTACAACCAGGGACCCGTGCTGCGTGCGCTCCTCGAAGTAGGCGGGGAGGCGAACCTGGCCCGGGTAGTAGTGCTGGTGGACGCCGTGCAACGGCTGTTGACGGTGCACGCTGGAAGCGGAGCGCCGGGGACCATACTCCGCTGCGAGGGCACGGGCGACGGCGGCCTCTTCACCGGGATCCTGTGCCGCTACCTGGCACTCGCGGCAGCGGATACCAGGCTCCCGGAACGCACCCGGGCTTCTGCTGCACGCCTGGTGACGGACACGGCGGAGGCGTTCTGGTCCGGGCGCCGCCTGGTACTCAGCGGCGAAGCGGGCGCCCGGAAGGCGGGTAAAAGCATCTTCTCCATGCACGCGGCCCAGCCTGCGGCCATAACGTACCCACCGGGCGCATCGGTGGAACTCGCAACCCAACTCCAGGCGTGGATGACGCTGGAAGCGGCGGCGTCGGTAAGCGTCACATACCCTCGCGCCGGCACGCCCCCAACGCTTTAGCGGATGCCGGCGAGCGGCGTGATGGTCGCGCCCTTGAGCATGACCGGACCGTCCGCGGCCAGCCGCGCCTCCCGATGCCCGGCAGGCGGGAACACCAGGGAGGTCAGCGTGTGTCCGTCCACGAAGACCTCCACGGAGGACCGGTCCACGTACACGGTGAGGCGGACGGTGTCCCCGCCGGGCTGCACGTCCACGGAACGTGCCTGCCGGTAAGCCCCGTCCACCTTCGGCTCACCGCCAAGGGCCGCGCCGGTTGCTGCGGCGTCGCCGTCCCGGAGCACGAACGCCCGGCCGGACCTGAAGTCGTAGCCGACTGTTGCGTAGGTGGTACCCCCGCTCTGCAGGAGCAGCCGCGCCTCGCCGGTGCGATCGGCAGGCTTTTCGAGTTCGACGTCGGCCTTGAACGCACCGTTGTCCGGTACCGGCAATGCCCTCCCGCCAGACAGCCCGCCGCCCGGTACCTTGGACGATTCCCCTTCCAGCGACTGCAGCGCGGGGGTGGGCGTGGACTTCAGAGCGGGCCGCCCGCCGTCGGACGCCAGCCGGATGTCCCGCACCAGGGACGCCGCGCCGAACCAGCCCTCAGTGGGCAGCTGACGGGCGTAGGCCCAGTTGTTCATCCAGCCAATCGCATGCCGGGACGCCTTGCGCTGCCCGTCGGACAGCCGCGGGTCATCCCAGGTGACCGCCGCGTAGAAATCCGTGCCGCCGTCGAGCCACTGGTGGCCGCCGTCCGGCGTGAAGGCCTTGCCGTCAAAGCTGCCGGTCCAGTACGCCAGGCCAGTGGTGCGGCCCTCGGCCGAGCCGTTGGCGCTGGCGGCCAGGACCCAGGTGCGCTTGGCGGGGTCGCCGTCGACGTCCATCTGGAAGAAGTCGGGGCACTCCAGGGTGCCCAGCCCGTCCTGCTGAAACCCGGAAACGTAGGACCACTGTTTTAGGTCCCTGGACGTGTAGAAGCCGATCTTGTGCTCCTCGGCCAGCAGCATCAGCCACTGGTTGTTTGCCTCATCCCGCACGATGCGGGGGTCCCGCCAGTCCCTGGCACCGGGATTCTCCATCACGGGGTTCTGTCCGTAGCTTTGGAAGCTGTAGCCGTTGTCGGTGGAGTAGAACAGGGACTGGCGCTGGACGCCGTCGTGCTGCTGGGTGAGGACCGCGATGACGGCTCCCTTGCCGAACCCGGCGGTGCCCTCCGCGTCCACCACGGCGGACCCGGTCTCGACGTCGCCCAGGCCGTTGCGGAACTTGGGAATGGCCACACCCTCGTTCTTCCAGTGCACCAGGTCCGTGCTGGTGGCGTGGAACCACTCGGTGCCGTTCCCCTCCGGGTAATCGGCGTTGTAGAGGTAGTAGTAGTGCCAGACTCCGTCCAGGAAGAACGGCCGCTGGGGATCGTTCATCCAGCGCCCGTCCGGTGTGAGATGGTAGGCGGGCCGATAGCCCGGGCCATCAGGCGACGGCGCGTCAGCGGTCGACGGCGTGGTGGCCCGGGCACCGGCCTCCGCGGTGCCCTGTGCCGGGCCGGCCGGGCCGTCGCCCTGCCGGAGGTTGCCCGCCAGCACCAGCGAGACCGCCACCGCCAGCACGGCCAGGGCAGCCGCCACCCAGAGGAAGGGGCGGCGCGGCAGTGCGGCAGTCAGGGTATCGGGAAAGCGTGGAGGCATGGCGGCGTCAATCCGTTGCTGAACGCACAAGTGCCGTCCCCCGAGGTCGGGGAACGGCACCAGCGCAAGTGAACCGTCAATTCTACCCGCCCGGCCCGCGGCTCCCAACCCGGCACGTCATGGAGCAGTTTCCTGGTCCAGGCCTGCGGGGCGCCTCTTTTGCGGATACGGCGTTTCCCCTCGCGCCAGCATCGCCACGAACTCCCGTATCCGCCGCTCCCGGGTTGCCGGCTGCTTCGCCGAATTGGTGCGGTAGACAAGGGAGAACAGGTTGGTCTTGGTGAGGACATCGAACGTCGCCTGCGCCGCGGGGTCCGCAGCGACCGCCGCCGCCAGGTCTGCCGGGACCTCCACGTCCGCCTGGCCCCCGTAGGCTGCGTCCCAGCGCCCATTGGCCTTTGCTGCCTCCACTGCCGCCCTGCCGGCGCCGGTCATTTTCCCTTCCGCTTCCAGCCGGGCAATGTGTCCCACGTTCCTGGCGGACCAAATGCTCCTGGGGCGCCGTGGCGTCATGCGCACGAACATCGTTTCCCCGTCCCGGCGCCGGCCCTGGCCGTCAATCCAGCCAAAGCACAGTGCCTCGTCCACGGCTGCCTGGTAGTCAAGGCCGGTCACCGTTCCGCCCTTTTTGGAGAGGACAAGCCAGACGCCGGGACGAGTAGCAGCGTTCTTTTCCAGCCAGGCTCGCCAGGCAGCGGCATCAGGCACCAGCAGTTCCTCGAGTTCAACGGCCATGGCCCAATTCTGCCCGGACGATCACGGGCCACAAGCCCCATGTGCGTTGAGGCTCCAGGTGGCATCATGGCCCTACAGACCGCCGTCCCTCCACACCAAGGACAACGCCATGCTCCGAGTCCGTCCCGTCCATTTCACGTCCCGCACCGGGGCCTGGAAGCAGCTCCTCACCGCGCTGGGGATGGTCCAGACAGAGGACGACGGCGGGTGGCAGGTTTTCGACTCGGCGTCAGGCCGCCTTGCGCTGCATGGCGCGGAGGCGGGTTCGGCGCAGGACGGCCGGACGGTGTTTGGCGTGGAGGTGGGCGACGTGGCCGAGTTCGCCCGCCGCACCAACCTGTCGGCGCTTGAAGAGGGCTCCCGGGAGGAGCCACAGGAGGATGGGCCTCGGCCGGCCGAGCTGGTCAGCGCGGACCACGGCGACGCCTGCCGGATCAGCGCGCCGGACGGCTTCAGCTTCCTGGCTGACAAGGCCTCCCACACTGCGCAGTGTGCCGACGCCGATCCCGCCCTGGCCGTCGTCGCGGTCTGGTACACCCCGGACCCCGAGGGGGCCGTCCGCACCCTGCTGCATGTCGGCGCCCGGCCCCGCCCCGTCCCGGACAATGACGAAACGGCCGACTTCACGGCCAAGAACGGCGGCGTCCTCCTGGTCCGGTCGGCGTCCGGACCATCGCGGTCCGGCTTGGGGTTTGAGTACGACGGCGGCCTGGAACCGTTGCAGGAGCGCCTCACCGCTGCCGGGTTCCCAGCCAGCGTGACCGAGGAGGCTTTTGGCAGCACCCTCCACGTGGCCAATCCGGACGCCGGCAGCCCCAACGCGCCCGCCACGGTGTGGATCTCCCAGCGGCGCCCCATGGGGTAGAACTTAAGCATGAACGTGCGCACACCTGACCCGAATCCCGGCTGGCTCTCCGAAGAAGACCTCTTTGAGGCGCGGGGGCGGCTGCCAATGGTGTACGTGGAGGCCGTTCCGGTCCGGCTGGACCCGCTGGGGTACGTCAATGAAGTGGGCACGCTGCTGCAGGCGGACGCGGATGGAACCATGGTTCGCTCCCTGGTGTCCGGCCGCGTCATCTACCGCGAAACCATCCGCGCCGCCCTCCTCCGGCACATGGAAAAGGACTTGGGCCCCCTGGCGTTCCCGCAACTCCCCCTCAGCCCCGTCCCGTTCACGGTTGCCGAATACTTCCCCGCCCCGTCCCAGACCGGCTTCACCGACGAGCGGCAACACGCCGTGTCCCTGGCCTACGTCATCCCAGTGACGGGCGAGTGCGAGCCCCGCCAGGACGCCCTGGAACTGACGTGGATGACCCCGGAGGAAGTCCTCAGCCCGGGCGTCCAGATGGAGTTTTCCGGCGGCCGCGGCGGGCTCATCCGGCAGGCCCTGGCATTCGCGGGGGTGGGCTTCTAACCACCCCGCCGGGACGTGGGGGTCCCCGGTTTTGGGTGCCCGCCTTTGTAGACTGTAGGGCGGACCGCAAGAGAACTTAAGGACTCCCATGACCGAATCACCAGCCGCCAGGCACCACCGTGAACAGCAGGCTGGATCTCTGACCACCGGCAGCCACATCCTCCTCCCCGACGGCCGGCGCACCGCCGAAATCGACCAGGTGGAGCTTGAGCACGACGACTTCGGCTCCCCTGCACTGGTGCTGGCCAGCCTCTCCGGCGGCGGAACCCTGAGGGTCGCCATCGGCACCATGGTCACCGTCGTGGACGGAACGCACGACGACGTCACGCAGCTTCCGTTGCCGGCCGCCCTTCCGGAGGCCACACCACCTGTGGAAGCCGGTGCACCCGGCGGTGGCCTGCAGGAGCAGCCCGGCGTCGGAACCGGTCCCGTCGTGGTGACACCCGCCGTCGTCGTACCTCCCCTGCCCCCGGTACCGCCCGCGGTGAGCGGGCCCAGCGAAGAGGAACTCGCGCTCATCCCGGTGTCGGACGGCACCCCCGAATCCGTCGTGGAAGCGGCCGCTGAGGCGCACGCGGATGCCGAGGGCGTCCTGCTCCTGGCCGACCGGCTGTCCAAGGGCGTCAATTTCAAGTCCGGAAGCTGCCTGAAGGACCTCAGCGACCTCGCCCACGAACTGTTCGTCACGCTCAAGGACGCCGAGGGCGCGCTGTCCGTGGCAGACCTGATCACTGTGCTGCCCTACGACGGAAACCCGGGCCGGTGGAGCTCCATTGAAGCAGCACTGGCGTTGGCCAGCTACATTTGCCGGCAGGACGGCCAGGACGAACGCGCCGGGGTCTACGAGAAACTGATCCGCACCCCGGAAAACCAGGAAACGGATCCGTTCAAGGCGAGGATGGCGGCCAAGGTGCGGCAGCGCTCGCTGAACGAACCCAACCTGTATGACAAGGAAATCTTCCGCTCCATCGACAACTCCAACCATGACGCCGAGCGTGAATGGCGGCTGCTGCGGCTGGAATCCCTGCTCTTCCTGCGGGCCCATGGCGGCTCGGAAACCATTGGGATGTCGGAGCTGGAGCGGCGCATCAGCAACGAACTGGAGGCCGTCCGTTCCTGACCCCGGGATGATCTTTGGGGCGGGGAAATGACCCCTACCCGGGCCCCCGTCCGGGGCGTACATTCGGGGCTATGACGAACAATCTCAGCGTAGTGATCAACGCCGACGCTCCGCAGGTCTGGACCATGCTGCGTGAGCCGTCCAAGGTGGCGCAGTGGCACGGATGGCAGGCCGAGGACCTGGAATCAGAGATCAAGGAGATCTACTTTTCCAGCGACGTGGAGGAATCCGCGGACCACACCAGCCTGACCGTCCACGGCGGGGACACCTTTGACCTGCATCCGGTGGCCGGCGGGACACAGGTCAGCGTGACCCGCGGAGCCGTGGACCACGACTCCGAGTGGGCCGCGTGGGACGAGGACATCACCCAGGGCTGGCTGACCTTCCTGCAGCAGCTCCGCTTCGCCCTGGAACGGCACCCGCACGGCAAGCGGCACACCCTGTTCCTGCACCTGACCGAGGGCGAAGGCTCCGCGATCGAGAAGCTGGGCCTCGCCGATCTTCCTGCCCCCGGCGAGCCGTACCAGGTGACCCTGGATACCGGCGAGGAGATCAGCGGCAAGGTCTGGTATCGGACGAGCCACCAGGTGGGACTTACGGTGCACAACTATGCGGAGCACGGCGAAGGACTGCTGGTGGTGGCCGACCACCCGGCCATCAAGGATGTGCGCGCCGAGGGTGAAGGGTCGCTAGTCATTGCGTCCACCTACGACCTGGGCGCCGGCGCCTTCGAGGCCATCCGGTCCGCCTGGGATTCATGGCGGTCCGGGAACTATCCGTCCTCGGAACCGGCAAGCTGAACGCCGCCTGCTGGTTTGTTAGGGCCGCCTGGATTGCTGGCAGACTTGTACGGTGCCAGCCAACCCTGCCTTCGCCCTGCCTGAAACCCGGTCCCAGTTTTCCTTCACGGTAGGCACGCGCCTGGCAGACTCATGCCCGCCCACGGACGCCCGGCTGGCCGACAACGGCGGGGAGTTCCTGGGCCGCACCGGCACCATCGCCACCCCGCACGGTGAGATCCAGACTCCGGCATTCATCGCCGTCGGAACCAAAGCCACAGTCAAGGCCGTGCTCCCGGAGTCCATGGCGGACCTGGGCGCCCAGGCGCTGCTGGCCAACGCGTACCACCTGTACCTGCAGCCCGGCCCGGACATCCTGGACGAAGCCGGCGGCCTGGGAGCCTTCATGAACTGGCCCGGTCCCACGTTCACGGACTCCGGCGGATTCCAGGTGATGAGCCTGGGCTCCGGGTTCAAGAAGGTCATCGACATGAAGTCCGTGGACGCGTCCGGACCGGATGACGCCGTGGCCCCCGGCAAGGAGCGGCTGGCGCACATCGATGACGACGGCGTTTGGTTCAAGTCCCACCTGAACGGGGACCGGCACCGGTTCTCCCCCGAGATATCCATGCAGGTCCAGCACCGGATCGGCGCCGACATAATGTTCGCGTTCGACGAGCTGACCACGCTGCAAAATTCCCGCCGGTACCAGGAGGAATCGCTGGAACGCACCCGGTTGTGGGCGGAGCGGTGCATCGAGGAGCACTTCCGCCTGACTGAATCGCGGGCCGGGAAGCCCTACCAGGCGTTGTTCGGCGTGATCCAGGGCGCCCAATACGAGGACCTGCGCCGGAAGGCCTGCCGCGATTTGGCCGCCATGCCGTTCGACGGGTTCGGCATTGGCGGGGCGCTGGAGAAGGAGAACCTGGGCACTATCGTCCGCTGGTGCAACGAAGAGTTGCCGGAGGACAAGCCGCGCCACCTGCTGGGCATTTCCGAGCCGGACGACATCTTCACTGCCATCGAAAACGGCGCTGATACGTTCGATTGTGTCTCCCCCACCCGGGTTGCCCGCAACTCGGCCTTCTACACCCCGTACGGCCGGTTCAACCTCTCGGGTGCCAAGTACAAGCGCGATTTCGGTCCGCTGCAGGAAGGCTGCGACTGCTACGCCTGCGCCAACTATTCCAGGGCGTACATCCACCACCTCTATAAGGCCAAGGAGATGGTCTCCGCCACCCTGATCTCCATCCACAACGAGCGGTTCGTGGTGAAGATGGTGGACGACGCACGGTTGGCCATCGAGTCGGGGACGTTCTTCGACTTCAAGGCCGATACCTTGGGCCGTTACTACTCCTGACGGGACGTCCAGCGGGGTCCGGTAGGGTGTCCCCATGTCCCTCGAGATCCCTGCCGCAGACGGCACCGCAGAAGCCCTTGTAGCCCGCCCGTCCACCGGAACCGGCCCTTTTCCCGGCGTCATCCTCTACATGGACGCGTTCGGCCTGCGCCCCCGCATCCAGGAGATGGCGCAGCGCATCGCCGACTGGGGTTACGTGGTGCTGGCACCGAACGTTTTCTACCGTGAAGGCAAGGCGGCCGAGCTGGCCCCTCCCGTCGACATGTCCACCCAGGAAGGCCGGGAAGCCGCGGGCAAGGCCGCCTTCCCGCGCGTTGGCCGCCTGACCTCTGACAAGGCGCTGCCGGACATTGACGCCTGGGTTTCCGCGCTGCGGGGGCTCGACGACGTGGCGCCGGGTCCCATCGGCACCACCGGTTACTGCATGGGCGCCCGGCTCGCCGTCCGCACTGCCACCTCCCACCCCGACGTGGTGGCAGCCTGCGGCGGCTTCCACGCCGGCGGCCTTGTCACGGACGATCCGGACAGCCCGCACCTGGGCCTTGCTAATGCGAAGGCGCGGTTCGTCTTCGGCCACGCCGACCACGACCCCAGCATGGCCCCCGCCGCCGTCGCCCGCCTTGGCGAAACGCTCAAGGACGCGGGGCTCGAGGCATCCAACGAAATCTACACAGGCGCCCCCCACGGCTACACCATGGCGGACACGTCGGCCTTCCACCCTGAGGCCACCGAGCGGCATTTCCAGGAGCTGCGGGCGTTGCTGGACGGCGAGCTGAAGGGCTAAGCCGGCGCCCGCCGTCGAACTCGCCAGCCCAACGCCCCATCACTTTCAGCACCAAAAACCGGAACGCGCCTGCACTGACTGCAGACGCGTTCCAGTTTTATGGGCGGGATCTGATGGCGCGTGTGGAGGGCCTAGCGCCGGGGGATGTTGCGCAGGTTGCTCCGCGCCATGCTCACGGCCTCGCCTGCGCCGCGGTTGAGGACCACCTTGGACATGGCGGTGGCGAACCCGATGACCTGGGAGCCGGAAATCTTCGGCGGAATGGACAGGGCCTTGGGATCGGTGATGAGCTCTACCAGGGACGGGCCGGGGTGCGCGAACGCCTCCCGGTACGCCGACTCGATCTGCGTTGGATCCGTGACCCGGACGGCGTGGAAACCCAGGGCCTTGGCAACCTGGGCGTAGTTGGCGTCGGGCACGTCCACGCCGAAGTCGGGCAGCCCGTCCACCAGCATCTCGAGCTTGACCATGCCCAGGGTGGAGTTGTTGAACACCACCACATTGAGCGGCAGCTTATAGGCGGCCGCGGTGATGAGCTCGCCCAGCAGCATGGACAGGCCGCCGTCGCCGGACACCGAGATGACCTGGCGGCCGGGGTAGGCCAGCTGCGCGCCGATGGCGTGCGGGAGGGCGTTGGCCATGGAACCGTGCAGGAAGGACCCGATCAGCCGCCGGGTGCCCAGCGGGTTGATGTAGCGCGCGGTCCAGACGTTGCACATGCCGGTATCCGCGGTGAAGATTGCGTCCTCGGCAGCCACCTGGTCCAGCAGCGACGCCGCATACTCGGGGTGGATGGGCTGCTTCTTTTCCACTTTTCGCGTGTAGGCGCCCACGGCCTTGTTCATGAGCCGGTCGTGCTTCTTCAGCATCTGGTCCAGGAACCGCCGGCTCTTCTTGGCCTTCACCAGCGGCAGCAGGGCCCGCAGCGTGGGCAGCACGTCGCCGTGGACGGAAACATCGACGTCGGTCCGCCGGCCCAGGCGCTCCGGCGCCCGGTCCACCTGTGCTGTGCGGGTGTCCGGGAGGAATTGGTCGTAGGGGAAGTCGGTACCCAGGAGGATCAGCAGGTCGGCGTCCTCGATGCCCTCCGCCGCGGCACCGTAGCCCAGCAGGCCGGTCATGCCGATATCAAACGGGTTGTCGTACTGGACAAAGTCCTTGCCCCGCAGCGAGTGCCCCACCGGGGCCTTGGCCAGCTCGGCCAGCGCCATCAGTTCACTGTGGGCCCCCTCAACGCCCGCGCCGGCGAAAATGGCGACCTTGCCGGCGTCGTTAATGGCATCTGCGAGCGCCTGGACGCTGGCCGGGTCCGGGACCAGGCTCGCGCGCCGGAAGGTGGCGGGCAGGGGCGTGGGCGCCGTGGCCTCCAGACCGGCGATGTCGCCGGGAAGGGTCACGACGGCGACTCCCCCGAGCCCCAGCGCGTGCTGGATGGCGCTGTGCATCACGCGCGGAGCCTGCTCGGCGGTGCTGACGAGCTCCGAATAAACCGAGCATTCATTGAAGAGCCGGTCCGGGTGGGTTTCCTGGAAGAAGGTGCTGCCAATTTGCTTGCTGGGAATGTGTGAGGCGATGGCCAGCACTGGTGCTCCGGAACGGTTGGCGTCATACAGCCCGTTGATCAGGTGCAGGTTGCCGGGCCCGCAGGATCCGGCGCAGACCGCGAGTTTGCCGGTGAGCTGGGCTTCGGCAGCCGCGGCAAAGGCGGCGGCTTCCTCGTGGCGGACGTGCACCCAGTCGATGCCGCCCTTCGCGGAGCCTCCAGTCTGGCGGACGGCGTCCACGATCGGGTTGAGGCTGTCGCCCACAATCCCGTAGATCCGCTGCACGCCGGCAGCCTGGAGTTGTTCGATGAGCTGGGTGGCAAGTTCCTTGGCCATGGGTGCAGACTCCCGCGATTGTGGTGGTGCGCTGACATGGCCCAATATAGTCCGCTAGTTCAGGGCAGCCTCAGGTGCGGGCTTCGCGTCAGCCGCGAGGGCTTCAGCGAGCAGCGTTGCGGTCCGCACAATGAACGCACGACGGCGGGTGGTGCGGTCCGCGCTGCTGCCGGCCAGGAGGGTGTCGATCTGGGGCAGCACGGGCCAGCCGTCACAGAGGGTGATAACGGTGATCAGCAGGTCCGCGGCGTCTGTCCGGTCGATCCCGGGCAGGACCTCCAGGACCTGCCCCACCTTGATGGCGCAATGGTCGGAGCGAGTGGCCCGGCTGACGGTGTCCCCGCCCCGCTCCAGGCCCTCCCAGAACAGGAGCCTGGGCAGGACGCCGTCGGTGGTGTGCCGGTCGAAGAGCCGGCCGGCGTACTCCCCGAACGCCACCGGTCCACTGCCGGTAATGGGCACCTCGGTCATCACGCGGACCATTTCGGCGGCCAGGACGGCGTCGAAGAGCTCATCCTTCTTGCCGAAGTACTGGTAGATGCGTTCCTTGTTCACCCCTGCCGCGGCTGCGATCCGGTCCACGCGGGCGCCGGCCAGGCCCTTGGCGCTGAACTCCTCGGTGGCAGCGGCCAGCAGCAGCTCCCTGGTGCGCTCCGTGTTCCATGCCATGACGTAAGTCTACGCAATTCCAACCAGGTAGTTGCAATTGCAAAGACCTCCGCCTACTCTCGATGCAAGCAAAAGCAACTAACTAGTTGGAGTTTTCATGGACACGGTTTCACAGCCTGCAGCCCCCGCAATCGCCCAGCCGGCCGCATCAGCCCTATCGGAGCGGGCAGCGCTGCCCGCTCCGCCGTCAATCCACGTCCGGGCCGCCATCACGTGGCTGGCGATTTTTCCGCTTGTCGCCATCGGCATGATCGCCTCCGCTCCTTTGACGGAAAACTGGCACCCCGTTTTCCGCGCCATGGGGCTGACCATGGTGGTGGTTCCCACGGCGGTGTACCTGGTGCTCCCGCGGTTGTTCGCCATCTACGGTTTCCTGGCTGTCAGGCGGAGCACCCGCCGCTAGAGACACTCCCGCAGCACAAAAAGGGGCGTACGACGGCGGCCTGGCAGCCGCCGTCGTACGCCCTCCTTTGGGAAACAGGCGCCGGGGGCGCGGTCCGGATTAGACGCCCAGCGCGTCCTTGTCCTTGCCGTCGGCCTGCGGCGCCTGGGACCATGCGTGGCCCTGCTCGGCGTCGAGGTGCGTGGCCTTCTTGTTCTTCAGGGCGAAGATGTAGACCACCAGCGAGATGACAATGGAGATGGTCACGTAGGTGAAGAAGAGGTCCTCCCGCTCCGCCTTCTGGAACGCGGCGCCGATCAGCGGAACCGTGCCGCCGAAGAGCGAATTGGCGATCGCATAGCCCAGGCCGACGCCGAGCGCGCGGATGGAGGCGGGGAAGAGTTCAGCCTTCACCAGGGCGTTGATGGAGGTGTAGCCGCCCACGATCAGGAGTCCGCCCATCATCAGCAGGAACGCGGTGAACGGGTCCTTAGTGCCGGCAAGCGTGGAAAGCAGGGGCCAGGTGAAGAGCACGCCGGTAACGCCGAACCAGATCAGCAGCGGCTTGCGGCCCACCTTGTCCGAGATGATGCCGTAGACGGGCTGCAGCAGCATGAAGATGAACAGCGCCCAGAAGTTGATCACGGAGGTGTCCGTCTTGGCGATGCCGGAGGTATCGTTCATGAACTTCAGGATGAAGTTGGTGTAGGTGTAGAACGCCACGGTGCCGCCCAGGGTGATGCCGATGCAGACCAGCAGCGGCTTCCAGTAGCTGGTGAACAGCAGCTTCATGGTGCCCGGTTGGGCGTGGCCGCCAACGGCGGGAGTCCTGGCGGCCTCAATCTGCTCGGCGGAGACGGTTTCCTCCATGGAGCGGCGCAGCCACAGCACCACCAGGGCGGCCACGCCACCGATCGCGAACGGGATGCGCCAGCCCCACTCGCCCAGGTCGCCCTTGGGCATCACGTTCTGCAGGACCACCAAAACCAGCAGGGCCAGCATCTGGCCGCCGATCAGGGTGACGTATTGGAAGCTGGAGAAGAAGCCGCGGCGCTTGCTGGTGGCGGCCTCGGACATGTAGGTGGCGCTGGTTCCGTACTCGCCGCCCACCGAGAAGCCCTGGATCACACGGATGATCACCAGCAGGATCATGGCCCAGAGACCGATGACATCCTGCGTCGGCAGCACGGCAATGGCGAAGGAACCGGCGGACATCATGGTCACGCTCAGCGTCAGGGCAGCCTTGCGGCCCTTGCGGTCCGCGTAGCGGCCGAAGAACCAGGCACCGATGGGCCGCATGAGGAACGAGGTGGAGAAGACAGCCATTGCCTCAAGGCCCGCCTGAAGGTCGTCCTTGGAGTTGAAGAAGTGCGCCTGGAAATAGGCGGCGAAGACGGTGTAGACGTAGAGGTCGTACCACTCCACAAGGTTGCCGGCCGAACCCTTCAGGATGTTGCCCACGGCCCGCCGGGTCTGGGCGGCCTCCGGGAAGGGCGCGGTTTGTTGGGTGCTCATCGGTGAGTTCCTCCTTGTGGTGACAGCGGCCTCCAACGCCGGAGGGCCTCAACCACGGTATGGGTGATCCACCGCACAACCAACGGGGCGGGCCATTTCTTAACACTTCCTTAGGAAATGCCCCCGGGCGCCGGGCGCTCCCGCTTCCGGACCACCGCCGTCGGGCAAAAGCTCCCTGCAGGCGGTAGTCTCCAAAGGCGGGGGATGAACCGGGCACCACAGGAAACGCGGCAGGGAAGATGGCAATGGACGTGCTGATCGTCGAGGACGACGATGCCATGGCCGGTGCCCTGACGGCCGCCGTCGAAAGCGCCGGGCACCACCCGAAGCGCCTCTCCCGGGGCGCTGACGCCCTGCTCTCCCACCGCAACTTCCAGGTGGTCCTCCTGGACCTGGGGCTGCCGGACATGGATGGGCTGGAGGTGCTGCGCAAGCTCCGCCAGGTCACGGACGTCCCCATCCTGATCCTGACCGCGCGCGACGACGAACGCAGCGTGGTGCTCGGGCTCCGCTCCGGCGCGGACGACTACCTCGTCAAGCCGGTGAAGCTGGTGGAGCTGCTGGCCCGGATCGAAGCGGTGACGCGGCGGGCCCGGCGCATGGGCGGCGTTCTGCACGGGGACACCATCGAGCTGGGCGACCTTGCCATTGACCTGAACCGGCGCACTGCTTCCAGGGCAGGCGCGCCACTCCCCCTGACCGCCACGGAATTTGAACTCCTTGCGCTCCTGGCGCGCCACGCAGGCTCGGTGGTTACCCGCGAGCAGATACTGGATGCCCTGTGGGGCGACGCCTTCCTGGCATCATCGCGGTCCCTGGACGTCCATCTGACGGGCTTGCGGGCAAAGCTGCAGAAGCCGGGTTTCATCATCAACGTCCGTGGGGTGGGCTACCGGGTGGAGGCGGCTTCCGCATGAGGCTGCGGGTGCTGGGCGTCCTCAGCGTGCTCTGCCTGGTGGTGGTCTTCCTGATCTCCGGAACCATCCTGGGTTCCGCGTCCCGCGAGCTGACCCAGGAACTCCAGATCAACCGGGCGGCCTCCCTGAACCGGCTGGCCCAGGTGGCCTTTGACGCCAACGGGGACGGGGACACGGCCCGGCTGCAACGGGAGATGGATACCTATTCGGGTCTCTACGGAGAGGGCATCGTGGTCCGGGTGCAGCAGCAGACCCTGGCGTCCGGCGGCCTGGACGTGAACCGGGGGGACGTGCAGAACGCATTGTCCCTCGCCAGGCTGAACGTCAGCGGCACATCCCTGGAGCCCGTGGAGCCCGTTGGGTCTGGTTCCCGCGTCATCTTCCGGCCGTTCGGCAGCGCCAGCCAGGTCCTGGGCGCCGTGGTGCTGGACGTCCACGCCGACGCAGCACAGCAGAAGCTCCGTGAACGCTGGCTCGCCGTGGGTCTCGCCGCCCTTGCCTTGGCCGCGTTCCTGCTGGTGGGAGCCGCACGGGTCACCGGATGGGTCCTGCGCCCCGTCCTGCGGCTGGATTCGGCCGTGCACGAACTGGAGAAGAGCGGGCGAACGGAACGCCTCCCCGAACAGGGGCCCCCGGAACTGCGGCAACTGAGCCGCTCCTTCACCGCGATGGCGGCCACCGTGAGCGCCAGCATGGCGGCGCAGCGGCAGCTGATTGCGGACACCTCGCACCAGCTGCGGAACCCTGTGGCGGCACTCCGGCTCCGGCTGGACCTGCTCCAGCTGGAGCTGAAGACCGCCCGCGAGCACGATGCCGCCGAACGGGCCATGGCGGAGCTGGACCGGGTGGAGGAGATCCTGGACGGAGTGCTGAAGCTCGCGGCGGCCGAGCACCGGGCGTCCGAGGGGTACCTGCGGGCGGCCGGAAGTCCCGGTGACCTTTCGCCTGCGGAACCGGTGGACCCCTTCCCCATCCTTGAGGGGGAGATTGAACGGGCAGCACCATTGGCGGAACAGGCCGGCTGCCGGCTGGTCCTGGCCGCGCCGCCGCAGCCGCCTGTGCTGGTGCCCTGCCACCCGGCGGAGCTGGCCCAGATGGCCGGTGAACTCCTCAACAACGCCATCAAGTACGCACCCGGGGCCACTGTTAGCGCAGCGGTGCGGCCGGAGGCAGGGGCGGTGGTTGTGGACATTTACGACGACGGCCCAGGGCTTTCCGCATCAGAGCGCGCCTCGGCTGCCACCAGGTTCTGGCGGTCCCCACGGCATTCCGCGGTTCCGGGGACGGGACTGGGCATGACGATCGTGGGTGAACTTGCGGCGGCCAACGGGGGCTGTCTGGTGCTGGCCGAAGCAGTCCCGCACGGGCTGTCCGCCCGGATCGAGTTCCCGGCGCCTGATAACCGGATGACTCCGGGTGCAGCCCAAGGGGGTGCCCGTGCCTGAATCACCTGCCCCGGGCGGTCCTGCCGCGCAGCCGCCGCGGCGCTCCGTGCTCAAGTCAGCGTTCGCCGTCGGGCTCGCCGCCTGCCTGCCGCCCGCCCTCGCCGCCTGCACGGGTAGTGACCGGCCGGAAAATCTTGTCGTGGCGGGTGGGGAGCCGGGCGGCTTCTACCTTGAATTCTCCACGCTCCTGGCGGCGGCCCTGGAACGGCACGGCGTGGCGCACCATGCCGGCGCCGTGGCCACCGGCGGAAGCCTGGACAACCTCGCGGAATTGAGGTCCGGGCAGGCCGCCTTTGCCGTAGCCCTGGCCGACGCTGCAGTCCAGCCGGATGCGGGCACAGCGGAAATTGCCGCCATCGGGAAGGTCTACGAAAACTACGTCCACTGCGTGGTGCGGAAGGACAGCGGCATCCGGGACATCACCGGGCTTGCGGGCCGCCGGGTGGCCGTGGGACAGCCCGGCTCGGGCACGTCCCTGACCACGCCCCGGCTCCTGGAAGCCGCCGGGCTTGGCACCTCAGCGGATGCCGCTGCACCATCCGCCGGAACTGCCGGCGTCGAAAACCTGGGCCTGAACGACGGCATCGCAGCCCTCAGGGCCGGGACCGTGGATGCCCTGTTCTGGTCCGGCGGTGTTCCCACCGCCGCCATCGCGGCCGCCCAGCAGGACGTGGAGCTGGGACTCCTGGACCTGGCGGGCCTGCTGCCGGAACTGCGGCGGCGTTACGGCGGAATGTATGACCGGGTCCTGATTCCGGAGGGCAGCTATCCCGGCGTGCCCGCGGTGTGGACGGTGGGGGCTCCCAACCTGCTCCTGTGCCGCCGGGATTTGGACAACGCCACTGTGGAGCGGACTGTCCAGCTGCTGGTGCACAACGCCGGCGAACTCATTCCGCAGTCCAGCCTGGGCGTCCAGTTCCTTAGCGCGGAGAGCCTCATCAACACTGCCGGAGTCCCCCTGCACCCGGCGGCCGCCGACGCCTACCGGGACCTCCACGGCTGACCCAGCGCGCCCTCACCTCTTCCAACGCCCCATCACCTCCCGCAGGAAACCACCCAACGCCCCGCCACCTTTCGCGGCATCAACCCAAACGCCCCATCAGCTCCTGCAGCAAACCACCCAACGCCCCATCACTTTCCGTACGAAAGTGATGGGGCGTTTGGGAAGAAACGGCAGGATCTGATGGGGCGTTTGGGAAGAAACGGCAGGATCTGATGGGGCGTTTGGGAAGAAACGGCAGGATCTGATGGGGCGTTGCAGTCAGCTCCCGGAGTGGGCCTGCAGGAAGCTGTACACCTCGGTCTCGTCCACGCCCGGGAAAGCTCCCGGCGGCATCGCGGCGAGCAGGTGCGAGTGCGCGCGCGCCGAGGGCCAGGCGTTGCCGGCCCACTGGTTGGTCAACTCGGCGGGCGGCCGCTTGCAGCAGGTGGGATCGGGGCAGTTGGAGGTGGCCCGCGCGCTGGTCTCCCGCCCGCGGAACCACTTCACATGCTGGTATGGCACGCCAATGCTCAGGGAGAACTCCCCGCTGGCGGACCGCTCGGTCCGTGCAGTGCACCAGTACGTGCCCGACGACGTATCCGTGTACTGGCTGTAGGCGCTGAACTTGTCCGGCACGTCGAACACGGCCCGGGACGTCCACGCCTTGCACGACGGCTGGCCCTCGATGGCGCCGGTGTGGTCCTGCGGGAAGTTCACGCCGTCGTTCTCATAGGCCTTGTAGATGATGCCGCTCTGGTGCGTCTTCTGGAAATGCGTGGTGACGCCCAGGTGCTTGGTGGCCAGGTTGGTGAAACGGTGCGCCGCGGTCTCATAGGAGACGGCGAATGCGTCGCGGATGTCCTCCACGGCGATTTCCTTGGCCGCTTTGGCTTTTTGCAGAAATTCCACCGTGGCCTGCTCGGGCAGGAGCAGGGCGGCTGCGAAATAGTTGGTGGCCACCCGCTGGGCCAGGAAGTCGCCGTAGTTCTTGGGCGTCTCGTGGCCCAGGACATAGTGTCCCAGGGCCTGCAGCAGGACTGAGCGGGGGTCGTGGTCCTGCCGCTGGCTCTGGGTCAGGTAAATTTTGCGGTTCTTCAAATCCGTCACGGACCGGGTGGAGTGCGGCAAATCCCCCACGTGGTGCAGGGTGAAACCGAGGTGCGCAGCGATGTCCGCGATGACGTGCTGGCTCAGCGGACCGGTGGTGTAGCCCACCTCCTTGAGGACTTTCTGCGCTTCTGCCTCGTACTCCGGGAAATAGTTCCCGCGCTCCCGCATCATGGCCCGCAGCTCACCATTGGCGCGGCGGGCTTCCTCCGGGGTGGCCACCTGCTCGTTCATCTTCCGTTCGAGCTCATGCAGCAGCCCCACCTGGGCCTCCAGGACATCCAGCGGAAGCCGCGAACTGATGCGGATTTTAGGCAGGTTCAGCGACTCGTACAGCGGCCCGCGCTGGTACCGTTCCAGCTCAATTTCCAGTGCAGCGCGGCGGCTGGGCGGCTCGGCCCCGAGCAACTGGTCGATGCTGACATTCAGTGCACCCGCCAGATGCTGCAGCAGTGTCAGTTTGGGCTCGCGCTTGCCGTTCTCGATCAGGCTGAGCTGGCTGGGAGCGGTCCCGACGGCGGCGCTCAGGTCATCGAGCGTGAGACCGGCTTGCTTGCGCAGATGGCGCACGCGGCGGCCCAGCGCGAAGACGTCGAGTTCGGGGGCGGCGGCGGTGGACGGTTGCTGGGAAACGTCCCTGTTCCAGCTTGAAGGCGACATTTCTGAAGAATACGTGAAGAATCGCATTTCTTTCCATAATTTTCATCTAGAAAGGGGGTTGAAAGTGCTGAAAAGTAGTGGTCACGGAAAGAAACACCGCACCGGATAAGCCGGTGGGAGCCTCAACGGCGCGGTTCCCACCTACTCCATCCGGAGCTCAATCAAGGAGATCAACGATGACTGCAGCATTTGAGCCCACCCAGCAGACGCCCGAAGAGCAGGCCGCCGCCCTGGAGCTCGAGTGGGCCGCCAACCCCCGCTGGGAAGGTGTGACCCGGGACTACTCAGCCTCCGACGTCGTCCGCCTCCGCGGCCGCGTCTCCGAAGAGCACACCCTGGCCCGGCGCGGATCGGAAAAGCTGTGGAAGCAGCTTACCGAGGAGCACAAGACCGGCGGCTACACCAACGCCCTGGGCGCCCTGACCGGCAACCAGGCCGTCCAGCAGGTCAAGGCCGGACTCCGTGCCATCTACCTCTCGGGCTGGCAGGTTGCCGCGGACGCCAACAACTCCGGCCACACCTACCCGGACCAGTCGCTCTACCCCGCCAATTCGGTCCCCACGGTGGTGCGGCGGATCAACAACGCCCTGCTTCGCGCCGACCAGATCGAATTCTCCGAAGGCATCCAGTCCGTCGAGGACTGGCTGGTGCCGATCGTTGCCGACGCCGAAGCCGGCTTCGGCGGCCCGCTGAACGCCTACGAACTCATGAAGTCCATGATCCAGGCCGGCGCCTCCGGTGTTCACTGGGAGGACCAGCTCGCCTCGGAGAAGAAGTGCGGCCACCTGGGCGGCAAGGTGCTGATTCCCACCCAGCAGCACGTCCGCACCCTGAACGCCGCCCGCCTCGCGGCCGACGTCGCCGGCACCCCCACCGTCGTCATCGCCCGCACCGACGCCGAGGCCGCCACCCTCATCACCTCGGACGTGGACGAGCGCGACCAGGAATTCATCACCGGCGAGCGCACCCCGGAGGGCTTCTACAAGGTCCGCAACGGGATCGAGCCCTGCATCGCCCGCGCAAAGGCCTATGCCCCGTACTCCGACCTCATCTGGATGGAAACGGGCACCCCTGACCTGGAGCTGGCCCGCAAGTTCGCTGAGTCGGTCAAGGCCGAGTTCCCGGACCAGATGCTTTCCTACAACTGCTCGCCGTCCTTCAACTGGCGCAAGCACCTGGACGACGGCACCATCGCCAAGTTCCAGCGTGAACTCGGCGCCATGGGCTTCACGTTCCAGTTCATCACCCTGGCCGGTTTCCACGCCCTGAACTACTCGATGTTCGACCTCGCCCACGGTTACGCCCGTGAAGGCATGAGCGCCTACGTCGAACTCCAGGAAAAGGAATTCGCCTCCGAGTCCCGCGGCTACACCGCAACCAAACACCAGCGCGAAGTCGGCACCGGCTACTTCGACACCATCTCCACGGCGCTCAACCCGAACGCCTCCACCCTGGCCTTGGTGGGATCCACCGAAGAGGGCCAGTTCCACTAATCCCCAGCCGCCCCCTCCACTCGCAAGCTCGCGAGGGAACCCGGCGGCCGTGGCCCCTACTTACGACGGCGGTGCTTCCGTCCGGCCTTCGGAGCGGCAATGCTCTGCCTGCTATCCCCATGCCCGCCCCATGACCTCGTAGAACTCGGTCGGGGGCGGGCACAGGGCCCCTTTACGCAGGCTGTCGCATCACCGCTCCTTCGGCCTTGTGCCTGAGTCACCGCGGTGCCGCCTACCGCCGTCGAACTTCCCTTTCGTCTTTAAGGAGACTGAGATGAACAGCTTCACCGACACCTTCACGATCAATGGCATTACCCTGACCGCTCAACCGATTTGCCGGCAGGACGAGGTGCTCACGCCCGATGCCCTGTCTTTTATTGCGAAGCTGCACCGGGCCACTGCCGAGCGGAGGCAGGAGCTGCTGCAGGCGCGGCGTGCCCGGCGGGCCGATATTGCTGCCGGCGCCGACCCCCGGTTCCTGCGGGAGACCGAGCACATCCGCAACGATCCGTCCTGGCGTGTCGCTCCCCCGGCCCCCGGTCTGGAGGACCGACGCGTGGAAATCACGGGGCCGGTGGACAAGAAGATGACCATCAACGCCCTGAACTCGGGAGCGAAAGTATGGCTCGCCGACATGGAGGACTCCTCCACCCCCACGTGGCGGAACGTCATCAAGGGCCAGCTGAACCTCACCGACGCGCTGGAACGCCGGATCGACTTCACCACCGAAGAAGGCAAGGAATACAAGCTGAAGGCGGACGGCGACCTGCCCACCATCGTGGTCCGGCCCCGTGGCTGGCACCTGCCGGAAAAGCACATGCTTATCGACGGCCAGCCCATCGCCGGCGGCATTGTGGACTTCGGGCTGTTCTTCTTCCACAACGCCCGCCGCCTGCTCGCCCAGGGCAAGGGACCGTACTTTTACCTGCCCAAGATCGAGAACCACCTCGAAGCCCGGCTGTGGAACGACATCTTCATCCTGGCCCAGGACCTGCTCGGCATCCCCCAGGGCACCATCCGCGCCACCGTGCTGATCGAAACCATCACTGCAGCGTTCGAAATGGAGGAGATCCTCTACGAGCTGCGCGACCACGCCGCAGGCCTGAACGCCGGCCGATGGGACTACATCTTCTCCCTGATCAAGAACTTCCGCACCCGCGGCCCGCGCTTCGTCCTCCCGGACCGCGGCCAGGTAACCATGACCCAGCCCTTCATGCGGGCCTACACCGAACAGCTGGTCCGCGCCTGCCACAAGCGCGGCGCCATGGCCATCGGCGGCATGGCCGCGGCCGTACCCAACCGCAAGGACCCCGAAGCCAACGCCAACGCCCTCGAGAAGGTGCGCGCTGACAAGACCCGCGAGGCCAACGACGGCTTCGACGGCTCCTGGGTGGCCCACCCCGACCTGGTGCCCGTGTGCCGCGAGGTATTCGACGGCGCCCTGGGCAGCAAGCCCAACCAGCTGGACCGGCTCCGCGA
This sequence comes from Pseudarthrobacter enclensis, assembly GCF_030811655.1. Taxonomy (GTDB): domain Bacteria; phylum Actinomycetota; class Actinomycetes; order Actinomycetales; family Micrococcaceae; genus Arthrobacter; species Arthrobacter enclensis_A. The sequence goes on from NZ_JAUSRE010000009.1 coordinate 44,516, forward strand.
AGACGTCACCCCGGACGACCGCGCCCTGATCGACGTTGCCGCCACCACCGGTACCATCACCGAGCAGGGCATCCGGAACAACATCGAGGTAGGCATCCGCTACATCGAGTCCTGGCTGCGCGGCAACGGGGCGGTGGCCATCCACAACCTCATGGAGGACGCCGCCACCGCGGAAATCTCGCGGTCACAGCTATGGCAGTGGATCTACGCCCGCGCCATCACCGACCACGGCGAGATCGTCAGCCACGAGTGGGTGGAGGAACTCTTGGACGAGGAATTCGCCCGGCTGGAACGCTTCGACGGCGACCGGTTCGAGGACGCCCGGGACATCTTCGAGGAGGTCACGCTGGCCACCGAGTTCCCGTCCTTCCTCACCCTGCCCGCCTACGCCCGTTACCTGACGGAGGCCCGTGAAAAGGCCACCGTTGAGGAGCTGGCCGCGGCCTAGCAGGAGTCACAACTTCCGTTTGCCGGGCCGGCACGCCCTTCGCAACAGGCCCCCCGAAATCCGGGGCGCCGGCCCGGCGACGGAGCGCTACCCCGGACGCCCGCTCACTTTCCCTTGAAAGTGAGCGGGCGTCGTCGTATTCGTTGCAGAACGTGAGCGGGGTTCAGGGGAACGTTCGACGGCGGACGCCGCCTTAGCGGCCCTTCGGCACCTTGCGCACGGAGAGGGTGGTGCTGGCGAAGAAGGTCAGCACCGACACCAGGATGACCAGCAGGGCGGGTGTCCACGACTCCGAGCTGTCGTGGACGAAGCCCACCAGCGGCGGGGCCACCGCGGCGAGGCAGTAGCCAAGGCCCTGGACGGTGGCGGACATCCGGCCGGCCGAGGCCTGGTCCCGGGCCAGCTTGATGATGGCGATGAAGATCAGGGTGATGCCGCCGCCCTGGGCGATGCCACCGGAAGTGGACCACAGCCACCACAGCTGCGGCAGGAAAAGCAGCCCCACCGGAACGGCAAGCCACAACGTTCCCAAGGTGACCGCCACCGCCGTCGTACTCATGTACTTGGCGGCAAAGGGCACACCGAGCCCGCCCACGATGGCCAGGATCTGGAAGATCGAGGACGCGGCGCCGGCTTGGGCGGCGTTCATTCCCAGCTCATCGTGCAGGTAGCTGGGCAGCCACGCCGTGACGCCGTAGTAGGAGAAGGCCTGGCCGCCGAAACCAGCCGTGAGCCCGAACGTGGTCCAGCCGGAACCAGCCGCCCTGGCCAGGGGCGGGTCGCCGCCGTCCTCCCCCTCGGCAAGGAATGCCGTCCTGGGCCCTACCGCCAGGACCCAGACCGCCACGGCGGCAACCGCAAGGACGGCGACGGCGGCCAGGGCCAGCCGCCACCCCGTCACGGCCGCCAGCGGGGCCATGATCACCGAGGTCAGGAAGGACCCGATGTTCAGCGCAGCGGTGTAGATTCCCATTGCCGTCCCCTGCCTGCGGGGAGCAAAGTCGCGGCGGATGATCAACGGCACCGCGATATTGCCAATGGTGATGGCCACCCCGATCACCACCGTGCCGGCCACCACCAGCGCCGGTCCTCCCGCGGAGCGCACCACCACCCCTGCCAGAACGCCCACGATGGTGAGCGTCACGGCGAACTCGGCACCGAACTTACGGGCGGCCAGGGAGGCAAGCGGCGCCGCCAGCGAAAAGCAGAGCACCGGGATGCTCGTCAACAGGCCCAGCATGACCGGCGAAAAGTGCAGTTCCGCCTGCATCAGGCCCACCAGGGGCGCGACGGCAACGAAGGGGCCGCGGAGGTTCAGAGCCAGCAGGCCGATGCAGGCCAGCAGGACCCAGCTTTTCGGCATACGGGAAAGGACGCGGCCGCTCACTGGGGCAAAATCGGGAATGGGCGTGGATTCATCACTCCCATTGCTATCACGCTCCGCGTTGCCGGGGTTTCAGGCACCCGCCCGCCCAGCCCTGCCATACGATGAAACTGACCCCGGGACGTAGGACACTGCGAAGGACAACCATGACGCACCGCCTAGCCATCCTCGACGATTACCAGGACGTGGCCCACGGCTTCGCCGACTTCGCAGCCCTGGAAGCGGAGGGCGTCAAGGTGACGTCATACCGCGAGGCCTTCACGTCCCGGGACGCCCTTGTCTCGGCCCTGGCGGACACCACCATGGTGATCGCCATGCGTGAGCGGACGGCGTTCCCGCGGGAGGTGTTCGAGAAGTTACCGGCCCTTGAGCTGCTGGTCACCACCGGCATGGCCAACGCCTCCATAGACCTGGCAGCCGCCACCGACCATGGTGTGACGGTGTGCGGTACCCCCGGATCGCCCACCGCGGCGCCGGAACTCACGTGGGCGCTTTTGCTGGCCATCGCCCGTCACCTTCCTGCAGAGGAGAACTCGCTCCGGGCAGGCACATGGCAGTCGACCGTGGGCCTGGAGCTGGCCGGGAAGACAATTGGCATTGTGGGGCTGGGGAAGATCGGCAGGCGGATAGCGGCCTACGGACAGGCGTTCGGGATGAACGTGGTGGCGTGGAGCCAGAACCTCACCGCCCAAGCGGCTGCCGACGCCGGCGCGCGGCTGGTGTCCAAGGAGGAACTTTTCAGGGTGGCCGACGTCGCCACCCTCCACCTGCGGCTCTCCCCCAGGACCGAGAACACAGTGGGCGAGGCCGAGCTGCGGCTGCTGGGCCCCGAAGGCATCCTTGTCAACACCGCACGCGGCCCCCTGGTGGACCAGGAGGCACTGATCAGGGCGCTGAACGAAGGCTGGATCCGCGGCGCGGCCCTGGACGTCTTCGACCAGGAACCGCTGCAGGCAGGGCATCCGCTCCTGGCAGCGCCGAACACCGTGCTTTCGCCCCATCTGGGCTACGTCACCCAGGAAAGCTACCGGCAGTTCTACGGTGGCGCCCTTGAGGACGTCACCGCCTGGCTGGCCGGCTCCCCCATCCGCACCATCACCGCCTGACCCACAGCCCGGAGCAAACCCCATGACCCACACCATCCGCACGGCAACAGCGGACGACGCCGGCCCGCTCGCCGCGCTGGCGGCCGTCACCTTTCCGCTGGCCTGCCCGCCGTCGTCGTCACCTTCCGACATTGCCGCGCACCTGGCCAACACGCTCAGTGAAGAACACTTCGCGGACTACCTCGCCGACCCGGACATCACCGTCCTGGTCGTCGACGCGGACGGGCAGCTCAACGGCTACAGCCTGCTGGTGGACCGGCCGGCCACCGACCCGGACGTTGCCTCCGTCCTGTCCCTGCTGCCGTCCGTGGAAATCAGCAAATGCTACGTCCACCCCGACTACCACGGGCTGGGCGCCGCCGCTGAGCTCATGCACGCCACCCTGGCGGCGGCCGCAGCATCCGGCGGCGCCGGGGCGTGGCTCGGTGTGAACAGCCAGAATGCCCGCGCCATCCGGTTCTACGAAAAGTCCGGCTTCCGGAAGGTGGGCACCAAGTCGTTCCGGCTGGGCAGCACGATCGAGCACGACTTCGTGCTGGAGCGTCCCCTGCCGTAACCGCTCACATCTCCGGTTGATGCAGCTTTCGGATGCCGGGGCCTGCCACTGCTTCCTCCAGCGGGTAGGCCAGCGGCGGCCGGGGTTCGGACAGGAGCTTCAGCCCAGGCGGGAGGCCCTCGATGGTGCCGCTCGATCCTGCGGCGCTGATGGTCACCCGGCTCGTATCCAGCAGGACGTTTTCGGCCCTGAACGAACCCACGGACTCCGGCAGGATCGGCGCCAAGTGCACCACCCCGCGGGTGAACACGGGGTCGAACCGCAGCAGGATCCGCGCAAGCTGAACCGGTGCGGCCGCGGCCCAGGCCTGCGGTGAGCATGCGGTGGGATACGGGACAGGGCCGGGAAACTCGCCGCGGTCGAATCCGCAGAACAGCTCCGGCAGCCGGCCGTCAAAATGCTCGGCAGCATCGAGGATTCCCAGGGCCACCCTCTTGGCCTCGTCCACGAACCCGTAGCGCATCAGCCCCGTGGCTACCAGCGCAGTGTCGTGTGGCCACACCGAGCCGTTGTGGTAGCTGACGGGGTTGTAGGCGCCCATGTCGGAGGCGAGGGTGCGGATGCCCCAGCCCGTGAACATCTGCGGGGACATCAGGTTTTCCATGACGGACGTTGCTTTGTCCTCGTCCACGATGCCCGTCCACAGGCAGTGTCCGATGTTTGACGTCAGCGCATCGACGTGCCGTTTGTCCTTGTCCAGCGCCACCGCAAAATAGCCCTTGTCAGGAAGCCAGAACTTCTTGTTGAACTCCTCCTTGAAGGCTGCCGCCTTGTCGGCCCAGTGTTTTTCCAGGTCCGAATCTCCGGTCCAGTGGGCCAGCAGCGACCTGCCAAGGTAGGCGGAGTAGACATAGGCCTGGACTTCGCAGAGCGCGATCGGGGCTTCCGCGATGGTCCCGTCCGCGAAATTGATGCCGTCCCAGGAGTCCTTCCAGCCTTGGTTGACCAGGCCATGATCGTTGGGCCGCAGGTATTCCACGAAGCCGTCACCGTCGCGGTCGCCGTACTTTTCGATCCATTCCAGGGCGCGGTCCGCGTGCGCCAGCAGCGGCTGGATCGCGTCCCGTGACAACCCCCACCGGCTCAACTCGCCCAGGGTGGATACGAAGAGCGGGGTGGCGTCGGCCGTGCCGTAGTACGCGGTGCCGCCCAGCGACAGGCCGGCAGTGACGCCCAGCCGCACCTCATGGGGAATGCGGCCCGGTTCCTCCTCGGAGTCCACGTCCACCTTCTTCCCCTGGATACTGGCCAGGGTCTGCAGCGTGCCCAAGGCGAGATTGGGGTTGACCATCATGCTCATGTAGGACGTGAGCAGCGAGTCCCGCCCGAACAGCGCCATGAACCAGGGCGCCCCCGCCGCGACTGCGGCGCGGTTGGGATGGTGGGCATCGAAGATCCGGAGTGAACCAAGGTCACTTTGGCTGCGGTTGAGCACGTTCTGGAAGCTGGTGTCCTCGATGCTGATCCGCGGCACGTTCTCCTCCCAGGCCAGGTGGCGCCGCACGCCTTCACGGTGGTGCGGGAGCTGGCCTTCGGTGAAGGGCTTTTCCGGAGCTTCCCCGTTGACCAGCGGCACCACGATGACGCTGGTGCTCCATTTGCCGCGGGCCGGAACGGTGACGTTGAACCGGAGCCCGTCGGTCCCCACCTCAGCACCCCGGGCCCCGATGGCGGAACCCCGCTGCTGGCCGTGCCGCGACGCTTCAATGATGAGCTTTCCATCCGTCACGGTGCGGGTTGTGTCATCGGGGCCTGTTGTCCGGCCGCCTTTCACGTCGAAGAGGTCGGCCTGGTCTGCGTCCACGAGAAGTTCGATGGCACACTCAACGGGCTCCGCGGCATAGTTCTGCAGGGTGATGTCGTCCTGCAGGCCCGGCCCGATGTGGCGGACCTGGCGCACTACCAGGGGACTATCGAACCGGCCTCCCGGCCAGGTGGCCCGGCCGACAAATGTCGCCTCGAAAGGCTGCGGCTTTTGGGCTGACAATGGTTCGCGCCGCGAGCCGTTGATGCGCAGCACCCAGCGCGAAACGATCCGGGTGTCCTGGTAGAACGCGCCGTTCGTGCCGCCGTCGGGACTGATGTCGCCGGTCCCCGCCGAAATACAAAAGGAAGAACCTTCCAGGACGGTGACGGCGCCGACGTCAGAGCCCGAGGCCTCATTATCTTCGTTCCAGGCGGTCATGGAAGGACTCCCTTCTCAGGCGGATTGCTGCCGGGGAGCCGAATGGCCGCCCGCCCCCTTAACGATTTTGGTGCACAGGCGTGGTAACCGGAACCCCTCCCGGCAATCTCCCGGCCAGCAGGTCATCAAAGAGCCTGAGATGCTGCGCCACCATCCGCCGGGCACTGAACCGCTCCTCCACCGATGCCCGGCAACGTTCCCTGTTGAGGGCTGCGGCCGCCTCAACAAAGCCAGGCAGTTCCTCCGTCCGCCCCAGGAAACCCGTCCGGCCGTGCTCCACAATCTCAGGGGCTGAGCCGATCCGCGTCCCGACGACGGGAGTTCCGGTGGCCAGCGCCTCGATCATCACCAACCCGAAGGGTTCTGACCACTGGATGGGGTTGAGGAAAGCCGCAGCCTCACCCATGAGGCGGTACTTGGTGGCATCGTCGACTTCACCCACGAAGTCCTCGTTGGGACCGAGTATCGGTTCGATGACTTCCCGGAAGTAGCGGACCTCGTCGGGCTCCCGCATCTTGACGGCGATCTTGAGGTGCATACCCACGTCCCGGGCGATGGTGATGGCCTCCAACAGTCCCTTGTCCGGGCAGGCGCGCCCCACGAAACATAGATACCCGCCACGGCCACTGCCGACAGGGACCGCGGAAACGTCCATGCCATGGTGGATCACCTGGGTGACAGGGACCTCCGGAGCGTGCGACGCCTGGTCACGGGAGATCGCCACGATGGCCACACCCTGCGCCATGGCCCGGTAGAGGTCCTCCGCTTCCTTGTGGAGGGGGCCGTGGATGGTGGTGACCACCGGGACATTGGCGGGACGGCCGGCGTAGAGAGGACCCGCCAGCGTATGGTCGTGAATGATGTCCACGTCCTGCAGCCCCTTGTAGGCCCGGATCACGTGGCTGAGCTCGGACATGGTTAAGCCAAGCTCATCCCGGGACGCGGGGCGCATGCCAGGCACCAGCGGAACGGGGCAGGTGCTTTCGGTGGGCGCCGCAAGCAGCACCTCGTGGCCGGCGGACACGAAGCCCCGCGCCAAAGTATCCACAACCCTTTCGATGCCTCCGTAGGTGCCCGGAGGAATGGGAATCCATGGTCCGGCAATAAGTCCAATTCGCATATCTGGCCTCCTGGGAAAACGAGGCCCGGACTCCCCAGCCGCCAGGCACTTCCCGCCGCGGGACATGCAGGTCCCGTGGTGTTCTATGTTTGTGGCGTCTGCTTCACCTACTTCAGAACTATTGCCCACGACGGCCCCGGCCACAAGACCTGTTTGTGGGGTATCTCATAGCGGGCGGCCGGAATGGCAGCAGCCACAGCCGGGTTGTCCAAGGCATGAAGATTGAGATCTGGTCCGACGTTGCCTGCCCGTGGTGCTTCATTGGCAAGCGCCGGTTCGAGGCAGCCCTGGCGGCGTTCCCCCACCGTGACGCCGTGGACGTGGTGTGGCGCAGCTACCAGCTGGACCCCACGTTGCCCGAACACTACGACGGCACCGAGCTGGAGTACCTGAGCAGCCGCAAGGGCATGCCGGCCCGGCAGGTTTCCGAGATGTTCGACCATGTGGCAGCGCAGGCAAAGGGTGAAGGCCTGGACTACCACTTCGACCAAGTAGTGGTGGCCAACAGCTTCACCGCGCACCGCCTGATCCACCTTGCCGCGGCCCATGGACAGCAGGATGCCGCCAAGGAACGGCTGCTCAGCGACCACTTCGAACACGGCAAGGACATCGGCAGCCGCGGGTACCTTTCCGCCCTGGCCGGCGACCTGGGCTTGCCGGCCGACGAGGTGGAGCAGCTTTTCACCACGGACAAGTACTCGGATGAGGTCCGGCACGACTTCCAGGAGGCCCGGGCCCTGGGCATCAGCGGCGTTCCGTTCTTCGTGATCGACCGGAAGTTCGGGCTGTCCGGCGCCCAGCCCACGGAAACGTTCACTGCGGCGCTCAACCAGGCATGGCAGGACGCCAACCCCCTGGTGCTTGTCAACTCTTCCGAGGCCGAAGCCTGCGGCCCGGACGGCTGCACGGTTTAGCGGATTTTACTGACACATCGCGGTAAAGTGTCTGTATGCCCAGGATTTCAGCGGCCAGTAACGCCGAACAACGCGCGGAGACCCAGCGCCGCATCCTCACCGCTTTCGGCGAGCTCCTGTTTACCCACGGGCTTCCGGGGCTGACCATGACGGATGTGGCCCGGCACGCAGGCATTGGCCGGACCGCCGTCTACAACTACTACGCGGACATTGAAGAACTCCTGATCTCCTACGCCCTGGATGAGACAGAGAAATTCCTTTCCGATCTGCGCGAGTCGCTCCAACGCCTCGAGAACCCGGTGGACCGCCTGGCGCTGTACGTCCGCGCACAGGTGGTGGACCTCTCCCGCCGCCACCTCCCGCCGGGACCCGCCATGGGGGCGGTCCTGTCGCCGTCGTCCTTTGCCAAGCTTTCGGACCACGTGGGTGAGCTCAGTGTCCTGCTGCAGGGCATCCTTGCCGACGGCATGGAGCAGGGCTACCTGCCGGTGGCGGATGTGGGCCAGCAGTCCCAGTTGATCCTCGGCACCCTGTCCTCCAGTGCGGCGAGGGGCAGCGACGAGCCGGCGGAGCTGGAAGCACGCGTGGCCAGGACCGTGCGGTTCATCCAGCTCGGCGCCGGCGCAAGGTTCGACGACGACGGCCGGCCCATCCGCGTGGCCCAGATCCCGGCAGTGGCCGGCTGAGAGTCGCCCGGGACGTCAGGATGCTGCGGTGGGACTGACGGGCAGTTTGTCCAAGTCCGCTACTCGCCGGTTCTCTCGGGGGCAGCTGAGCTTGCCGGGTGTCTGGTCCACCAGTTCCGGCGGGACGAGCGCCTTGTAGTCCTGTGCCAGGATCACGTCGACACCGGCGTCCGTCCGGCCGTCCTCGAAGTAGTCCGAACCCTGCAGGTTCCGCTGCACTGTGAATGCCGCCGGCTGCCCGGCCGGCCCCGACACTACCTCCGCGACACCCCGGTAGCCGGCATTGATGTTCGAAACGTTCCCCACCGCGAACTTGCGTGCCGCGAACTCATCCGCCACGGACTTGGCCAGCCCCGGCCGGCTGGTGGAGTTGAAGACGTTGAGGTTGACCTTGTCGTTGGGCGTGTAGTCGAACATTGTGGCCGGGCACGAGGCAACCGGCGTGGGGGCAGGCTCGGCCGTGGGAATTCTCAGCCGGCCATTGATGATGGCCAGCGCAGTAATAATGCCCGCGCCGATCAGGCCGATCAGCAGGACCAGCACTACTGCGTGCAGTACGCGGCGGCGGACGCGGGCGGTCTCGTCGGCGTCCCTGGCCGCCTCCATGGCGGCGCGCAGCTCGGCGCCGGAAACAACATGGTGGCCATGAAGGATGCTGGGATCCTTGGCCCGGTTCCTAGCCATCGAGCACCAGGACCCTGGCGTGGATCGCGGTGCGCTGGTGCAGTGCGGTCCGGACCGCACGGTGCAGGCCATCCTCCAGGTAGAGGGTCCCCTTGTACTGCACCACGTGCGGGAACAGGTCACCGAAAAACGTGGAATCCTCGGCCAGCAGCGCTTCAAGGTCCAGGGTGCGCTTGGTGGTCACCAGTTCGTCCAGGCGCACCGGACGCGGCGGCAGGGACGCCCACTGCTTGGGTGTGTTGTAACCATGGTCGGGGTAAGGGCGGCCCTCGCCCACAGCTTTGAATATCACCATGCCACAGTAGGCACCGAGGTGCCGCAGCGAAAGTGGCAGGGCTGGCCGCCGCCAGGTTGTAGCCAAACAGTGACCATACGCCGCCCGCCGCCCCAGGCAGCACGCGGGCGGACATTCCTGCTGAGACAATGGACCCATGACAGCATCCGAGTCCCCCGCCGTGCCCGCGCCCGGAATCCGCCTGCCGTCCGCACCGCCGCTGGCGCTCCTGCTGGACGTGGACGGGCCGGTGGCAAGCCCGCTGACCCGCGACGTCAAGCCGGACATCATCCTTGACCTGGTGGCCCTTGCCGCGGCCGGAATACCGGTCATCTTCAACACCGGCCGTTCCGATGCCTTCATCCGGGAGCAGGTCATGGAGCCGATGATCGCCGCCGGGATTCCGGCAGGCACGGTCATCCACGCCATCTGCGAAAAGGGTGCCGTGTGGTTCAGCTACACCTCGGCCGGGCCCGGTCCCGTCCACGTGGACCGGGAGCTTGCCGTTCCGGCGGCGTACGGCGATGACATCCGCCGGCTGGTGGCCGAGAACTATGCCGCCCACATGTTCTTTGACGAAACCAAGCGCGCCATGGTGTCCGTGGAGCAGCACATCGACGTTCCCAGTGCCGACTACCTGGCAGAGCAGAAGCTCTTCGACGCCGAGGCCATGGAGCTGATGGTGCGCCACGGTCTGGGCGTTGTTCGGCTGGACCACCACGTGCCGAACTCCGACGACGAAGTGGACTACCGCGTCGACCCCACCATCATCTCCACAGACATCGAATCGGTGCGGCTGGGGAAGGACCTGGGCGCCAGCCGCGCAGTGGAACTCCTTGCAGCCCAGGGCATCACGCCGCAGGCATGGCGCACCGTGGGCGATTCCCGCACGGATTACGCCATGGCGGACTGGCTGCACCACAACGACCACCCCGTTAAGCACGTTGACGTGCGACCTGCGGACGGGGTGCCCAGCAAACCCTACCCGGTGCTGACCGCCGTGGACCTCGGGCTGGAGGCCACGGTGATCCACGACGACGCCGGCGGCGCCTTCCTGCGCGCCTGGCGGGAGGCGCTGGGCATCTGAGTCCCTGCCGGACCGCCGTCGCACGCCCACCGGGAGGCGCCACCGGCTCCCGAAACCTGCTGTTACTCCGGCAGGACTATCATGCAGTTAAGAATGCCCACTTCCAGCAGCGCGGAGACAACCATTACAGAAGCACCGGTCCAGGACGAGGTCTACTACGGCGGCCAGGCGTCCGTGGAGGAACAATTTCACGCCGAGATAACGTCTGCGGCGGCGGAGCAGCGGCTCAGCCACCGGCCGGACGTCGTCCGGCACAAGGGCCGCTATGCCCTGATCAATGACACCCGGACCCCCTACCAGGCCATGGTGGAAGACCTGCTGTTCCTGCGCAATGTCCTGGCCAACGCTGACCTTTCGTACCTGCTGGTCCGCGGCAACAACGACCGGCCGGTGCTGGCCCTGGACTGGAAGGACCGGAAAAAGCTCCGGGCCGCGCTGGTGGAGGCGTGCCGCGACGAGCCCTTCTACTCCATGACGGTGGACGCCAAGAAGAAGACGTCCGTCCTGGTGGCCGACGGCGAGCTGTCCCCCAACCGGCAGGGCCGGATCTTCCGCCTGTACCGGCCGCGGGTGGAACCTGTCGGCGGGTTCGAGTTCGGAGCCTCCGCCGGCGTGCAGATTGAACTGTGGGCCTTCGAAGGCGAACAGCTGATCCTTCCCATCGAAAACTCCCTGACCCGCAGGACGCTGCTGCGCCAGGACGCGGTCCGCGGGACCGTGGAGCGCTACGGGCACACGTGGCCCACCATCGAGAACATGTTCGCCGATCACGCGAGCGACATCAGCTTCGACATCGACATCGTCTTCTCCTGGGTGGACGGCAGCTCCCCCGAATACATCGCGGCGCGCCGGGCCCAGCAAAAGGGACATATCCTGGGCGAAGGCGACGACCACGAGGCACGGTTCCGGCAGATCAACGAACTCAAGTACGCCCTGCGGTCCGTTTATATGTTTGCGCCGTGGATCCGCCGTATCTTCATCGCAACGGACTCCCCGGCTCCCGCCTGGCTGGCAGACCACCCGTCCGTGACCATCGTGCGAAGCGAAGAGTTCTTCTCCGATCCCTCCGTGCTGCCCACCCACAACTCCCAGGCCGTGGAATGCCAACTGCACCATATTGAGGGGTTGTCCGAGCACTTCCTCTACTCGAATGACGACATGTTCTTTGGCCGCCCCGTGGGACCGGACATGTTCTTCACCCCGGGCGGCATCACCAAGTTCATCGAGGCTGAAACCAGGATTGGCCTGGGTGAGAACGATGCGGAACGCAGCGGGTTCGAAAACGCTGCCCGTGTGAACCGCAAGCTGCTGTGGAACAGGTTCGGCCGGATCACCACCCGTCACCTGGAACACACTGCCGCGCCGCTGCGCCGCAGCCTGGTTGCACAGATGGAGGAAGAATTCCCCGAGGAGTTCCGCAAGACAGCGGCCAGCCGGTTCCGTGCTGCGGACAACATCTCGGTGACCAACTCGTTCTACCACTACTACGCACTGCTCACCGGACGGGCCGTTACACAGACGGCCGCCAAGGTGCGCTACGTGGACACCACGCTGCGGTCCGGACTCAAGTACCTGCCCAAGCTGCTCGCCAAGCGGAACATGGACTTCTTCTGCCTGAACGACGGCAGCTTCCCTGAGGTCAGCGCGGACGAGCGCGCCGAAGTGGTAACGGACTTCCTGGAGCGGTATTTCCCCATCAAGGCGCCCTGGGAAAAGTAAGCCGGCCCTGGCCGGGGGGCCGTCAAAACCAGGACCGACCCCCCTAAGGACAGGTCCTAGCGACCGGAGGAGATCCCGAGTTTGGCGTTGCCGCGCTGCTTGGTGGTCTCAGGAATCCGGATACCTGCCTCGGCCAGCCGCCGGGCAGTCTCTTCGGGTGACACGTACTCGCCAACAGTGGGCGCACTGCCGAGGGGAACCACGGAATGTACGATCGTGTGCTCGTACACGTGCACAAGGTTGAATGCCTGGCCGCCGTCCTGCCCGCGCGTGCCTCCCACCGGAACGTTCAGGTCCTGGGTGTAGCAGGATGCGGACGCAACCGAGACGGGAACTCCGGCGAAGCTGGCGGTAGTGGAGTAGTGGAGGTGGCCGGCGAGGATGGTGCGGATATCAGAGTTTCGCACCACTGCTGCCAGCGACGCCTGGTCGCGCAGTTCCACCAGGACCGAAAGATCCAGCACGGAAGGGACCGGAGGATGGTGGAGGGCCAGGATGGTGCCATCCGGGGCCGGTGTTTCCAGCTGTTCGGCCAGCCACTCCAGCTGCGACGGGCTCAGTTCGCCGTGGTGGTAACCCGGGACCGTGGTGTCCAGGGTGATGACCCGCAGCCCGTTGATGAAGTAGCTGTGGTCCACCGGTTCATCGGTGCCGGGCTGGTCAAGCAGCCCCCTGCGGAAGTTGGCGCGGTCGTCGTGGTTGCCCATGGCCCAGATGACCTTGGCACCGAGTTCCTTGCAGGCAGGATCGACGATGGCCCGGAGCTTTACGTAGGCTTCCGGATCCCCCTTGTCAGCAAGGTCGCCGGTGAAAATCACGGCTTCAGGCTTGGCCCCGGACGCTTTGACTTCGTCGAAGAGCTGGATGAGCCTGGCTTCGCTGTCGACTGATCCGTAGAGGGGGTCCGGACCTCCCAACAAGTGGGGATCGCTCAGGTGGAGTAGGAAGTGGCGTGGCCGGGGATGTTCGGCCTCGATGTGCTCCATTGCTACCTCTATGGTCGGTGGGAAGGCTCTCTTCCCTTGTACCCTTCAGTAATATTTATCCAATCAGACATTTGGCAAACATGGGGTAAATCGCCGTAGCTGATGTGGAAAAAGTTGGAAGAACTGCGCTTTTGCAGATCTCATTCGCCGAGAACGCGTTTACCCAAGCGCTTCTTCAATCGCATCGATGACCTCAAGGGAATCCGGCTCCACCGTAGGGGCAAACCGGGCCACCACGTCGCCCTCACGGCTCACCAGGAATTTCTCGAAGTTCCACTTCACGATCCCCGGCAGCAGGCCGGTCCTGAACTTGGTGAGCTCGGTGTAGAGCATGTGTTGGTTCCTGCCACGTACGTCGGACTTGGCCGTCAGCGTGAAGGTGACCCCGAAGTTCCGCTCGCAGAAATCCGCTATTTCACTGTCGGTACCGGGCTCCTGGCCAGCGAACTGGTTGCAGGGAACGCCCAGCACCTCGAAACCACGATCCCGGAATTTGCCGTAGAGGGCTTCGAGTCCGGCGTACTGTCGGGTGAAGCCGCAGTTGGATGCCACGTTGACTACCAGGACCACTTTCCCTTCGAACTGGCCGAAGTTGGTCCGGGTGCCGTCATTGAGTATCAGCGGGATCGGATAGAGGGGACGGGGGCGGCGCGTCTGCGAAAAAATCTCCATAAAGGCAATTCGTCGCCGATCCCCCGGCGTACGGGTCCCCCCGCGGGATTTCCTAGGCCGGCGGCGTGGTTGCCGCGGGTTCGCTTGCAGTAGGCGCGGGCGTGGGCTCAACCGCCGGAGGCACTGGAGTTAGAGCCGTCGGCGAAGGCACCGGCGCGGGTGCCGGCGCCGACGTTGTGGGCGCGGGCGCCGTTGTGGGCTCGGGTGCCGGCGCCGGTGCCGGTGCCGGTGCCGGTGCCGGTGCCGGTGCCACCATTGTGGGCGTGGGGACGGGTTCAACCGCCGTTGGCACCGGGGCGGGAGCAGGCGCAGTAGGCAGCGGAGTTGCAGAGTCAGTCGGCGACGGGCTCACCGGGTCAGTGGCTACCGGATCGGTAGGGGCAGGCGCAGTAGGCGTTGGCGAGGGAGTCGGCGTCGGCGTCGGCGACGGCGACGGCGACGACGTCGGCGAGGGCGACGGGCTTACCGGGTCAGTGGACGCAGGCGGAGCCGTGGACGGTGAAGGGCTTGCCGTGTCCGTCAGGGAAGGTGCCGGATCGCTGGGAGCAGGCCCTGAGGAAGGTGGCACGGCGCTTGCGGAAGGTTGCGCAGGTGGTTGGTCCGTCGTCGTCAACTGCACGCCGGGAGGCGGAAGCATTGCGCCCGTCGCCTCCCACGGCAATGGCGCGGGGGCAGGCGGCAGCACCGCCGGGAAGGGCGACATCTGGAGGCCGGCCGCAGGGAACCCCGAGCTGGTGTCCACCTGGAGGGGGATGGTCCAGCTGATCATGCCTGCGGACAGCCCCTGGCCGGGCGCATAGGACACCAAGTCCGCAAGCGGCTGGTTCAGTGCCCGGAGCTGGAGGAAGCTCCACCGCATTGGGTTGGTGTAGCGCCCGTTGAGGATGGACTCGAAATGCAGGTGGCACCCCGTGGACCACCCGGTGGTGCCCACGCGGGCGATGGCCTGCCCTGCCTGCACCCTGTCGCCGGTGTGGACACCAATGGACTCAAGGTGGTTGTACGTGGTGATGAGGCCGTCGCCGTGGTCGATTTCTATGCGGTTCCCTCCACCCCAGGGATGCCATCCTGCCGCGCGGACAACGCCGGAATCCGCTGCATAGACCGGCGTTCCGCAAGCAGCGGCGAAGTCCTGGCCCAGATGGAAGTCCCCCGCTGCCCCGCTGATCGGGCTGACCCTGAACCCAAAGGGTGAACTGGGATCGAGGAACTGAAGCGGAGACATCAGGAAGCCCGCCAATGGCCTTCCCGCTGCTGCGGTTCCGACTGCCAGCAAGGAACCGTCCTGACCGAACCCTCCAATGGAAGTATGCGGGAAGGCCAGGGCGGCCTGGGGGTCGGAGAGGATGGCGGGCGGCAGGGCACTGGCGACAAGCTGGTCCGACGACGGCGGAGAGCCTGCCGCGTGCGGCTGGGGAACGCTTCCGGTCCCGGAAGCCCGGGCCGGGGCAGCAGCGCCAGGACCGGCGCCCGCTTTGACAACCGCTCCAGCCAGCAGGCCCGTATCAAGGGAGCCTGCAGAAAGATTGACGGCGCAAACTGCGGCAGCGAGCATCCCCGCCGCCGCGATGGCACGGGCAACGTGGGAAAACGTTCGTTGGTCCGGCTTCCCCTTGCCCGGCACAGAATTTTTGCCCAATTAACTGACTCCACGACGTGGCCTGCCGCACGGTGTCTCGACGGTATGTCCCATGGGAACACAGGACGGCGGGGGTGGAAACCCCGGGACCGGACACTGCGGGTTTTTTGTGGGCCGTTAGGGGGAGGCAGCCGAATTGTCCGCCGGGCAGCATGCCGTGCTTGAACAAATGGGCAACAATGTCTCATGCGCAATGTGCTCCGTACATGGCGGGACGAAGTCAAGAAGACCTTTTCAGGCAGGGCCGACGCCCCGCCTGACTGGACGCTGCGACTTGCCGAGGGCGACGACGCGGGTTACCACCTTCCCGGTTCGGCGGTGTGGGCGGTGCACGGATCCATGACGCCAATCGTTGGAGGGATCCGCACGCTGCTCATGCAGTCGCTCCACCCGGGCGCGCTGGCAGGCGTGCATCAGCACTCCAACTTCCGCGAAGACCCGCTCCGGCGTCTGGCCAATACCATCCGCTGGATCTTCACGGTGACTTATGGGTCAACGGCGGCGGCAGAGGAGGCAACCAGCCGGGTCCGCCGCCTCCATGAGCCCGTCCAGGGCAACTACAGTGGCAACGACGGCGAAGTGCACACTTACAGCGCCAACGATCCAGCCCTGGCCGGCTGGATCCACCTTGCTTTCACGGACGGCTTCCTCGCTGCCCATAAGATCTGGGGCGGCCCCATTCCCGGCGGGGCGGACTCCTACGTCCGGCAGTGGGCCCAGGCCGGGCGCCTGATGGGCGTGGAAGAGCCGCCGCTGACCGAAGCGGAGATGCGCCGCCAGTTGGACCGTTGGTACGGGCAGCTGAGGGCTGACGACAGGGTCAAGGAAACGGTGGAATTCATCCGCAACGCCCCGCTGCATCCCCTGCTGAGGCCCGGTTACCGGGTCCTGTTCGCCGGCGCCGTCTACAGCCTGGAACCCCGTTACCGCCAGATGCTGGGACTCTCGGTTCCACGGCTTGGCCCGTTCCCCCTTCCGGTGCGGCTGGCCACGAAGGTGGTGCTCGGCGTCGTCCACGTCGCCCTGGGTGGCTTCCGCAGGCGGATGGGTCCCAGCGAAATGGCAGCCCGGGAGCGTCTGCAGCGGCTGGGAGGGCCTTCTCCCCGGGTGGCATGACCGGTGCCCCGGAGGCACGTCCCGGGCATTAAAAGCAAGAACCCGGCTCCAGGGTTACCGGAACCGGGTTCTTGACCGGCGGAGAATGGGGGATTTGAACCCCCGAGGGCGTTAACCCAACACGCGTTCCAGGCGTGCGCCATAGGCCGCTAGGCGAATTCTCCAACTGCTTCTGAATCAAAAGCAGGTACTAGATTACCTGAAGTTTCCCGCATCGCCCAATTGGCTCCGTTGATGCGGTTTCCCGGGGCCTGTTCCATGCCCCTGCCAGCCGTATGCCCACTGCCGCTTAACGTGAAAATGGACGCCCCCAATGCGCCCATTCCCTGTTGCACCGTTGAGCTGCCGGGTCCGTCCCGTTCAGCCAGGCCACACAGCTCACAACCTTGAGATTGCCCCAATCGGTGTACATACCAATGATCGCGGCTGGCGCAGTGATACGCAATGGATTTCCGCAATGTCCCTGGCCTGTGAAGCGCAGGTGGGCAGCCGTCGGGCGGCCGTCGACTTGGCAAAAAGCCGATTCGAGTCGCGCCGGATGTTCGGGTAAAGTATCTGACGGCCCCTCATGTGGCGTCATCCTGTTGAACTCCCCCAGGACCGGAAGGTAGCAAGGGTAGACGGGCTCTGGCGGGTGCATGGGGGGTCTTTACTATTCCCCCACAGGGCGGCATGATGTCAGCCCGGATTGGTAGGGTTTTCTCTGTGACAGTTACTACCGCCCTGTACCGCAGATACCGTCCCGACTCGTTCGCTGACGTTATCGGGCAGGAGCACGTCACCGAGCCCCTGATGACGGCTTTGCGGAAGAACCGCGTCAATCACGCCTACCTTTTTTCCGGCCCCAGGGGGTGCGGAAAAACAACTTCCGCCCGAATTTTGGCACGCTGCCTGAACTGTGCCCAGGGCCCCACGGATACCCCCTGCGGGACCTGCCCCAGCTGCATCGAGCTGGCCAGGGGCGGCTCCGGTTCCCTGGATGTCATCGAGATCGACGCCGCGAGCCACGGCGGCGTTGACGACGCGCGGGACCTCCGCGAGCGCGCCACCTTTGCGCCAGTCCGGGACCGCTACAAGATCTTCATCATTGACGAGGCCCACATGGTCACGTCGGCCGGGTTCAATGCCCTGCTGAAGATCGTGGAGGAGCCGCCGGAACACATCAAGTTCATCTTCGCCACCACCGAGCCTGACAAGGTCATCGGAACCATCCGGTCCCGGACCCATCACTACCCCTTCCGGCTGGTGCCGCCAGAGCCCCTGATGGCCTACCTGGAACTCCTGTGCCGCCAGGAGAACGTCCCGGTGGCCCCCGGTGTCCTGTCGTTGGTCATCCGGGCCGGCGGCGGTTCCGTCCGCGACTCCCTCTCCGTCCTGGACCAGCTCATGGCCGGCGCCGGACCCACCGGGCTTGACTACGAGCTGGCCGTGGCGCTGCTTGGCTACACCCACGCGTCACTGCTGGACGACGTCGTGGAAGCCACCGCCGCGTCCGACGCCGCCACCGTCTTCCGTGCCGTGGACCGGGTCATCCAAACCGGCCATGACCCCCGCCGCTTCGTCGAGGACCTGCTGGAGCGCTTCCGCGACCTGATCATCGTCCAGGCCATGCCGGAGAGCGCCCATGCCATCCTGCGGGGAATGCCGGCGGACCAAATCGCCCGCCTCCAGAACCAGGCACACAACCTTGGAGCAGCGGAACTCTCCCGCGCCGCAGACGTCACCAATACGGCCCTGACCGAAATGACAGGTGCCACGTCTCCGCGGCTGCACCTTGAACTGCTCTGCGCCCGGATACTGCTGCCCAGCTCCGAGCAGAATGAGCGCGGGATGGCTGCCCGGATCGACCGGGTGGAGCGGCGCCTGAACTACGCCGGGAACGACGTCGCGGCTCCCGCCACCCCAGTGCCTGGTGTCAACGCGGCGCCGGTGGCTGCAGCGCCTGCAGCAACGGCAACGACTGAAGACCCTGCCGCGGTGCCTGCCGCCTCCGCGCAGTCCACACCCGGCACTCCCGAGGCACCGGCTTCCGTGCGGGGTTCCGACCCCACCGGAGCTGCGTCACCCGAAGCTCCGGCCGCCACGCCGGCAACGGACGGCCACGCCGTTCCCGCGGCTGAAGCTTCCCGCAGCCCGCTCACCCCACCGCGGGTAAGCACCAGCGACTGGCCTGTGGAGGAACAGGGACACGCCCGCACACCACAGGGCCCTGCTGCGCCAGGAACCACGCCCGCGGCAGCACGGCAGACGCCTGCAGCGCCGCAGAACAATGCAGCACCGCAAAAAAACAGCACCCCGCAAAGCAGCCCCGGGCCACAGAGCACCCCCGCGCCACAGACGGCCGCCCCTCAGCCGGCGGGCAGCATGCAGGCATCCGGCAACAACGAGCCGGCACTGCGCCAGGCGGCACCTGACCAGGGAGCCCCGGCACACTCGGCGCCTCCCGCGTCCCCGGCCATGGGTGACGTGGAGGTCCTCCGCAGGGCGTGGCCTGACGTCCTGCAGGCGCTGTCCAAGATCAAGCGCAGCACCTGGGCCCTCGTTGAGCCCAACGCGCAGGTCAGCGCCTTTGACGGCAGTGTCCTCACCCTGTCGTTCACCACGTCCGGGCTTGCCGGGGCCTTCGGCAGGGCGGACCACTCCGACAACCTGCGCAAGGCTATCCACAAAACTGTTGGCATCGACTGCCAGATCAACGCGGTAGCCGGCGGCGGCCCCAGCCAGGCGAGCTCTGAGCCAAACCCAAAAGTGCCCGCCAGCCCGGTGGTTCCGGCCACTTCAGCTGACGTTGCATGGGGGCTGGCTCCGGCTCCCGCCCAAGCAGCTCCCCCGGCTGCTCCTGCCGCCGCGGCGCCGGCACCAGGAGCTGCGGCGGCTGCAGCCCAGGCTGCCACGCAAGGCAGGAGTACCGGGGCCTTCAGTACAGCCGCCAGCACGACTGCCGCGGCACGCTCCGGAAGCACTGCTGTTGCAGCCACCCCGGCGGCTACCCAGCAGGCCGACACCCCGGCGGCGGATTCCCCCGCCTCCCCCTCGCAAGGATTGCCGTTTGGGTCCGGGCCCCACGGGGACGGCGACCAGGGTACGGATCCCGCCCGGGCCGCTTCCGGCAGCCCTGCAACCGGACCAGGCACCGACGACTCCGGCATGTCGCCGTCCCCGTCAGCCGGCGGCGACTACTCCTACTCGGATGACGACTGGGGGCCGCCCCGGGATGAGGACGCTCCTCCCCTGGACGAGGAACCGCCCATGGATTGGGAACCCTCGGGAGGCTCTGCAAGCCGCCCTGCCTCATCTTCTGCAACTGCAGCCAGCCGGCAGCCTGCGGGCGGACGCGGGGAGCCTGCGTCAGGGACCCCCGGAAGTACGGCCGTCAGTGCGCCGATGGATAGTGCCGCACAACCTGCCCCCCACACCACGCGCCAGCCGGCGGGCACCGTGCATGACCCCTGGACGCGTGCCGTGGAACAGGCGCCGGGCATCTGGGTGGTGGGAGACAAGAGCAACGTAGGCGCCAAGCACGCGCCATCTTCCACGGCTGAAAACATCGGGGAACAGGCCTCCGTCCCGCACTACGCACCCGCCACGGCCCAGGTTCCGCCCTCGATCCCCGCGGTTCCGGTCACACCGGCTGCGGATACGGTTTGGCAAGGCCAGGGCGTTGTAACTGCCTCTGGCAACGGTCATGGGGAGCCGGGTGCCGGGGGCTACCACGAGCCGTCCCCCGAGCACGCCCCGGCACCCCAATTCGCCATGGCCTCGGCCGGCGCCGCCACGGTGGCACCGGTCCGCGTCCCACCGTCCTCCATGGCACCGTCCCCTGTTGCACCGTCCCCTGCCGCACACTCCCCTGCTGCATCTGCTCCCGTTGCGGCGCCGCCCACCCAGGCCCCCGCGGTCGCACCGGCAGCGGGACGAACTGAAACACGGCAGAGCCTTTACCAGCGGTTGTCCAACAGCCCTGAAGCTGAGGCCGGCCGGGCCAAGGCGCCTGCCAAGGCCGCTGCCCAAAGCACCTACGTCCAGGACATTCCAAGCGCTGATGATGAGACCATCGAGGAGTCGGGGGTATTTGGCCGCGCCGCCGTGGAGCGCATCCTGGGCGGCAAGCTGATCGAGGAGCGGTCACTGGACGGAAGCCCGGTCCCGCCCCGCTATTGAGGACACTCAGGCCCCCACGCCTTGATCCTGCCCTGATCCACCCGCCATCCATACCAAACTGAAGAGGGAAACGTGTACGAAGGTGCTGTCCAGGAGCTGATCGATGAGCTCGGACGCCTTCCCGGAGTAGGGCCCAAGTCCGCGCAGCGGCTGGCGTTCCACATCCTCGAGGCCGACCCCCAGGACATGAAACGGCTGGTGGACGCCATCACCACCGTCAAGGAACGCGTCAAGTTCTGCACCGTCTGCGGCAACGTCACGGAGCAGGACCTGTGCAACATCTGCCGCGACCCGCGCCGCGATCCCGCCATTATCTGCGTTGTGGAGGAGTCCAAGGACGTTCTGGCGGTGGAGCGTACCCGTTCGTTCCGCGGGCGCTATCACGTGCTGGGCGGAGCGATAAATCCCATCGCGGGCGTAGGACCTGAGCAGCTGCGGATCCGCGAACTGCTCACCCGCCTCAACGACGGCGAAATCCAGGAGGTCATTATCGCCACGGACCCCAACCTGGAGGGTGAGGCAACGGCCACCTACCTGGCCCGCATGCTCAAGACCATCGGCATTGCCGTCACCCGCCTTGCCTCCGGCCTGCCGGTCGGCGGGGACCTGGAATACGCCGACGAGGTCACTCTGGGCCGTGCGTTCGAGGGGCGCCGCAACGCCCTGGGCTGACGCACCCCGTTGCCGGCCGCCGTCGTACTCCTTTGTGGTTGAACCTGATGTCCGCTGCCGCAGCGTACCTGGCGTGGGCCGGTATGTGGTCACAATTAAACGTCCCTCCGGGCACGGCGATAAACTGTCCCAAGGAATGCCGCGCCGTCCCGGCGTCAGGCCGCCTGGCCTCCAGAACTCCAATTGATCCAATGAAGGTACGCGCATGAGTACGCCCACCACCGAAGTGCACAACGCAACACAGCCGCAGGTGGCGCCCGCCGCCGGAGCGGTGACCCAGCAGCTCATTGTGCAGAAATTCGGCGGGTCCTCCGTGGCGGACGCGGACGGAATCAAGCGTGTGGCAAGGCGCGTGGTCGATGCCCAGAAAGCCGGCAACGAGGTGGTTGTGGTCGTCTCGGCAATGGGTGACACCACGGATGAGCTCCTGGACCTCGCCGCGCAGGTGACCGATTCCGCGCCCGCCCGGGAAATGGACATGCTCCTTTCGGCCGGCGAGCGCATCTCCATGGCACTGCTGGCCATGGCCATCAACAAGCTCGGCGCCTCCGCCCAGTCCTTCACCGGCTCGCAGGCGGGCATGATCACCGACGGAATCCACGGCAAGGCACGGATCATCGACGTCGACCCGCACCGGATCCGCACCGCCCTGGACAAGGGCAACATCGCCATCGTGGCAGGATTCCAGGGCATGACCCGGGCCACCAACGAAATCACCACACTGGGCCGCGGCGGCTCGGACACTACCGCCGTGGCACTGGCGGCCGCCCTCGACGCCGACGTCTGCGAGATCTATACCGACGTGGACGGCATCTTCACCGCGGATCCGCGGGTGGTTCCGTCTGCACAGAAGATCGACACCATCTCCAGCGAGGAGATGCTGGAACTCGCTGCTTCCGGCGCCAAGATCCTCCACCTGCGGTGCGTCGAATACGCCCGCCGGTTCGGCGTGCCGCTGCACGTCCGCTCCTCATTCAGCCAGCATGAAGGCACCTGGGTCATCCCCAGCGCCGACGACAAGATCACCACTCAAGAGGGAGTTGCCTTGGAGCAGCCAATCATCTCCGGCGTTGCGCATGACCGTTCCGAAGCGAAGGTCACCGTTGTTGGTGTCCCGGACATCCCCGGCAAGGCCGCCGCGATCTTCCAGGTGATCGCAGACGCACACTCGAACATCGACATGATCGTGCAGAACGTGTCCACGCACGGCACGGGCAAAACCGACATCTCCTTCACGCTTCCCATCGTGGAAGGCGCCGACGCCCTGGCCGCCCTCCACGCCGCACAGGACCAGATCGGCTTCGAGGCCATCGAATACAACGAGCAGATCGGCAAGCTGTCGCTGATCGGCGCCGGCATGCGCTCCCACCCCGGCGTTTCCGCCACCTTCTTCAAGGCACTGTCAGACGCCGGCATCAACATCAACATGATCTCCACGTCGGAAATCCGCATCTCCGTTGTGACCCACGCCGATCTGCTGGACGAAGCCGTCCGCGTGATCCACAAGGCGTTCGGGCTCGACACCGAAAGCGAAGCGACGGTCTACGGCGGCACCGGCCGCTAGGTTAGCCGCGAAAAGCCGGGCTGCCTTTCCCTGGAAGGAAGGGCAGCCCGGCTTTTGGCATCCCATGATGCGTGTCATGGCGGCCTGGAAAAGTCAGCTTTCGCGTTCCAGGTCTTCGCGGCGAACTGCGTAGTGGTGGCCGGTTGAATCGGTCTCGACCACGAAATGCGACAGATCCTCTTCTGAGGCCTGTTCAAATTCATCGTGTTTGTGTACGACGGGCGTATCGGCATCGAGTCGGGTGGCAGGACCAAACAAGAAGCGGAGCCTCTCGGTCAGGCCCATGAAACTGTCGAGGACATGTGCCACTGTTTCCACCCCCTTCCCGAAGCTCGGGCGAAAGCGCATGTGACTCCAACGGGAGCCAGTGCCCTCATTTTATGCCCGGGGCCGGAAAAAGGCGCCGGCGCAGGGGACGGGAATTACTAGCGCAGGGATCGGTCTTCGGGGTTCTTTGGCACTACGTAGGTGCTGCCGTCGGACCTGGTGATGGTTTCCCACTGCCGGGTCTCCGCCTGGCGCTGTGCCAGAAGCCGGCGGTTCTCTTCAGTCATGTCGTGGCCGAGTGCCGTGCGGCTGGCGGGGCCGAAGATGGCCCGCAACTTCCCTGTGGCCCGCATGAAGCGCTGGGAGGCATTGCCCCTGTCCGCGGACTTGTCCCTGCCCATGAAGAGGCTCCTTCCACTCACCGTTTACCAGTAACAAATGTACACTAATGGTTAGTGCACTAACAATTGGAGGATCCATGACCGCCACAGCGGCAGCGAACGCAGAGACAACGCCCACGGCAGACCCGGACGTGGCGCGGGAGGAGGATCTGCTGCTGGAACACCAACTCTGCTTTGCGCTGACAGTGGCAGCGCGCAGCGTCGTGGGGGCCTATAAGCCCGTGCTTGAGAAACTCAACCTCACTCATCCGCAGTACCTGGTGATGCTCTGCTTGTGGGAGGACAGCCCGCGGACCGTACGGAACATCAGCGAGGCGCTGGCCCAGGAACCGGCCACCATTTCCCCGCTCCTCCGCAGGCTGGAAGCGTCCGGACTGGTCACGCGCCGCCGCGCCGACGGCAACGAGCGCGCACTCGCCGTCGAACTGACCCCGAAAGGCGCTGCCCTGCGGCAGGAGGCGCTGCGGGTTCCGGGCACCATGATGGAGCGGCTGGGCCTGACCCGCAAACAGGTCGCCGAACTGCACGCGTCCATGATGGGCCTGATCGCCGCCACCTCCGCGTAGCTGTCCCCGTGTGCGGGACGCCGACCGCCGGCCCGCGCCAAGCGACTAGAATTACTGGACGAAGGAGAGGTGGCCTGATGCGCAATTTTCGGATGCTCGCAGCAGTCCTGGCCTTGGGCGCCGGACTGGTCTCCGGTTGCAGCGGCACTCCGGACAGCGGGACCTCCGCGTCGGGGGCCTCCTCCACCGGATCCGCAGCGTCCTCCCCAGGCGGCGGCCCGGCCACCCCCTCCCCGGACACCGAAACCTCGATTGCTGCACCCGCTCCCGCCACTTCCCGGCCAAGTGCCGGCGCCGGGCAGGGAAACGCTGAACTTGCCATCACCGTAGTTCCGTCCCAGGGCGCGCCGGAAGTCGACTACACCCTGGTGTGTTCCGCCGGCACGCCGGCCGCGGAAAGCAGCCACCCGAATGCCGCGGCAGCCTGTGCAGCACTGAAGGCAAATCCTGGCATTGCTGCCCCGGCCCCGCCGGGAACCGCGCAGCCCTGCACCCAGCAATACGGCGGCCCCCAGACAGCCACCATCTCGGGCGTGGTGGATGGTGTTGCCGTGGACTCAAAGTTTGCCCGGACCAACGGCTGTGAGATCAGCGCCTGGAATGCCGCAAAGGACGTGTTGGGCGTTGCCGGTGGAGCCTCTTAAGGTCCTGGCGCCGGATGACGCACGCGCAAGGGAAGAAACCCACATCCGGCGCGTCAGCCGCTACGCCGATCCCTATCTCGCACGCCGGTCAGCCGGCCGGAAACATCCGGTGGAGGACTTCCTTTTCACCTACTACACCCAAAAGCCCGGCCAGTTGAAGCGGTGGCACCCTGGTGCCGGAGCAGTCCTGACAGGCAGTCAGGCAGCCACGCGGGCGGCCTGGAAGCATTACCGGACGCTCGACGACGGTGAACTTGCGTCCCTGGGGCTGGCTGCGGGAAGTACCGCGGTCACTTTCGATCGGGACGCCTTCCTGGCCGACCGCAAGGAAGCAGTGGCCTTCGCCGGCATTATCCTCCGCGGCACGGCGGCACGGCCGGCGCAGTTCGGCTGTTTTGGGCTGCACGAGTGGGCCATGGTCTACCGTCAGGACAAGTTCGACCTCCGCCACGAGTACCTGCAGCTGCGGCTGGGAGCTGCAGGCACCGACAAGGTCGTGGAGGACAACAGGATCCGCTGCACCCACTTCGACGCTTTCCGGTTCTACACCCCGGACGCCATCCCGCTCAACGAGCATTCGCCCAGCCGCGAAACCCAGCGGCACATGGAGCAGCCCGGTTGCCTGCACGCCAACATGGACCTCTACAAGTGGGCCTACAAGTTGCTGCCCGCGCTGCCCAGCGAACTGGTTATGGACTGCTTTGAACTGTCCTGGCGGATCAGGGCCATGGACATGCAGGCTTCCCCCTATGACCTGGCCGACTGGGGCTACCCTGCCATCCCCATCGAGACGCCCCGGGGCAAGGCCGCCTACGTGGAGTACCAGCGCGCCTTCGCGGACGAAGCGGCCCACCTGCGGGAAAGGCTTGCCACGGAACTTGGAGCCATGTCTGGGGGACCACCCCGGTGATCGACCTGACCATCAGCATCCGGGAGGACAGCAACGCCCCGGAGCACGTCTTCCGGCTGCTGTCCCTGGACGGCAAGCCGGCTGCCGGGACCACGGTGCCGCAGCCGGTGGCGGCATTGGCGGCCGTGGAGCGGTTCGGCGCAGACCTCTTCTTCCCCAAGCCCGGGCCGCCCAGGCTATGCACCCAGCAATACGGCGGCCCGCAGGTGGCCGTGGTCACCGGAACATTCCATGGCCGCACCGTCCACTCGACCTTCACGCGTACCGATGGCTGCGAAATCGCCCGTTGGAAGGCCATGGCACCCTTGCTGGGCGGGACGGCTGCCTAACCTTTGGCAGGACCGGAAGCTGCAGGAACGAAAAAAGGTCCCGGGCGGTCTCTCGACCGCCCGGGACCTCCCCCCAGACCTTTCTGATCAGATACCCGGGCTGGTCAGGTGCCCGGCACAGCCTGGGCCAGATCAAGCTGTGGCGCGCCCGCCGGCGCAGGGGCAGTGCCCTGTCCCGCCTGGACGGTCACCCAGGTCCTGATGCCGTTGCTGCCAAGGCTCAGCCGGGAGAGGTAGGAGCCTTCAGCGAGTCCCGTCCAGTTCAGCGTCGCCGAGGTGGCGGTTCCGTTCGGTGCCGTGATGGGGTTCGGGTTCACCGTAAGGTTCCCCGCGTCACCGGCGAAGGTCACCGCCTGAACGGAGGCAGTGGCCGGTCCGTTGTCAGGCGTGGCGTACAGGTTGGCCACCACGTAGTAGGTGCCGGCCTTCGGCGACTCCAGGTCCAGGAACTCACTGGCCGACGCCGTCGCCACCTGGATGGGGGTCAGGCCGCCCGAGCCGTTCGGTGCGTAGACCACCATGTCCCAGTCGACGTCGCTGGACTGCGCCTGGATGCCCAGGCGGGCAAAAGGTGGCGCCGGCGGGCACCTTCACCTGGAGCAGGGCGTTGTGCGCGTCATTCGTGGGCGCGTACCCGCCCGGGGTCTTGGTAATGGCGGTCTGGCTCAGCGGGGCCAGGCCCTCCACTCCAACGGCGATGGGGCTGTCCGAGCCGGATACCAGTTCCATGGTGCCGCTGCCGCTGCCCGTGGCCGAACTGAACGAGAAGGACGGCGCGATCTGGGCGTCAACCGGACGGATGGCCACCGGCGACGTCACCGTCCGGGGCCCCTTCCAGGTGAGGCTTCCGGTGCTGAACTTGCCCACGGGTGCACTGACATTCCGGATGGTCACGATCACTTCGCGGGTCTGGCCTACCTTGGCGAAGTTCAGCGCGTTGGGTTCCACGGTGACGTTGAAGCCCGGCATGTTCACCTCGGGTCGGTACATGCCCGGCACCAGTGCGGTGAGCTTGCGCTTCACCTGGACTTCGCCCACCAGACTGCCCAGGGCGATGGAGGGAAGGTTGAGGTCACGGGCAGCGATGGAGCCAGCCTGCGGAGTCCCGGTTTCCACGCCCTGGCCGTTGAGGAAGCCGAGCCAATCCTGGATGCCGGAGTCGTACACCAGGCCGGGGTCGAGGACCCGGGTGGAATCGACGTGTCCGGCGCCGCCCTGGAACGGGTCCGTGTTGGGTGAACCGTCGGCGTTGACCAGCGGGTAGGCGGTGGTCATCATCGCGGACTTCACCATGGCGGGGGTCCACTTGGGCTGCTTGCCCAGCACCAGGGCGCCGAAGCCTGCGATGTGCGGTGCGGCCATGGAGGTGCCCGACATGAAGCCGAACTGGTCACCGTGGTTGCCGATGGTGGAAACGCCGGCCAGGACATTGACTCCCGGAGCGGAGATGTCCGGCTTCAGCAGGTCACCGCCGGAGGCAAGTGTGGGGCCCCGTGACGAGAATCCCGCAATCTGCGGCGCAGGGGCAGGCGGCAGGCCCGTCAGATCGCCCTTGACCAGGCTGACCGTCAGCGCCGGATTGGCTTCCAGCTTCGACTTCAGCTCCAGGCTCTTGGGTGCATTGACGTGGACAGTGGGGATGACGTGGTTGTCGGCGTCCTCCGAACTGCTGGTGAGGTTCACCAGGATCATGCCCACCCCGCCCTTGTCCAGGACTTCCTGGCTTTTGGCGGTCCTGGACACCACGCCGCGGTCACAGACAACCACCTTGCCGGCCACCTTGGTGGCGTCCAGGGTTCCCGGGCCGCAGAGGTTGGGGTTTGCCGCACCCGTGGCAGCGGCGGCCGCGGCAAGGACAACCGTCTTGTCCGCCACTTCCGACTTCATGATGGACGCTCCGCGGTACAGCGATCCGTCGGAGACCTTGACCGTGCCCTGCAGGTCGCTGGGGAAGGTGGAGGCGGCCACCGTGGTCAGCCAGGGAGAGGCGTGGTTCACTGTGGAGGCCGTGGGGCCTGAGTTCCCGGCGGAGGCGGAGACAAAGATTCCGGCGGCGGCAGCGTTCAGGAAGGCCAGGGCGACCGGATCGGTGGTGCTGTTGTTGTTGCCGGAGATGGAGTAGTTCAGGACGTCGACGCCGTCCTTGATGGCTGCGTCAACTGCCTCGACGGAGGCGGAGGAGTAGCAGCCTCCGGTGTCAGGGTTGGTGTCCTCCCAGCAGACCTTGTATACGGAGACTTTGGCTGCGGGGGCAATACCCGAGCTCGTGCCGAAACTGGCGCCGTCGATCACCTGCTCAATATTGGCGTTCCCGGCCGCCGTGGTGGCCGTGTGGGTCCCGTGGCTGCCGACATCCACTGGGGAGATCTGCTCTTCCGGCGCACGGTTTTCCGGTGGCACGTACTGAAGGAAGGAATCGGCGAAGTAGCGGGCACCGATGACCTTGGAGTTGCAGAGCGAACCATCAAAGGCCGCTCCGGTCCCCTGGCCCTTTTGGCACTCCCCTTCGAAGGTGGTGCCATCGGCCTTGAGCATGGCGATCTTCCCGTCGCCGGTGCGGTATGGGACACCAACCAGCGCGGCCCCCTGCAGCGGCTTCAGCGCTTCGCCCTGCAGGAAGGGGTTGTCCGGCGCGTAGCCGGAATCGATGACGCCCACCACCACCCCCTTGCCGGCGTTGGCTTCGCCGCCGAGCTGCGTGGCCCAGACGCCGTCAGGGCCGGTGAGCTTGAGGAAGTCGGTGGTGGTGTAGTCAGGCTTGTTTTCGACGTCGGGCGCCACCACCAGGACCCTGCTGTCCTTGGACAGCGCGACGGCCTGCGTTGCGGTCAGCTCAGCGGTAAAACCATTGAGCGCTGCGGTGTACTGCTTGGCGGGGGTGACCCCCTGGGCTGCTGCCACGTCCCGTTGCTGGTTGCGCAGGTGGGCGTCATATGCCTTGAAGTTGGGGCTGGCGGCGTCCAGCTTCCTGCCCTGTTGGGGCTTGGTTGCCCCCAGGCCTGCGGCTCCCCCTTCGTAGGCAGCGGCGGCCGGACCGGCGAGTACCACGATGTACCGGCCGTCCTTGAACTGGCTGTCGCTTGTGGCGGAGGAAGCGTTCCCTGCCCCTTGGCCATCCGGTGCGGCGGATGCTGGTCCTGCGGCCAGCGAGCTGAGAATAAGGGGCAACCCGACGGCCAGGGCCGCCGCCTTCCGGAGTCCCCCAGCCCGCAAGGGGCTCTTTCCAGTTGATTTCACGTGCAACCCTTTCACCATGTGCCGCCCGGCCTTGGCGGGCGCCCGAACGACTGGAACCGCAGAGAGGATTACAAATCTTGTAATCCTCTGAGACCAGACTGTTCACAGAGTACAGACTGAGAGCGTGATATGACATAGGGCACATTCTCGGATTTTCTGCTTGTCATATGTGCCCGGCGGCTCGCGGCGGAACACGGAAAAGGGCGCCCCGAAGGGCGCCCTTCTCACGGGTGGGGAATCAAGGCAGTGCGCTAGTGGCGCGGAGTACGCACCACGTCGCTGATCCACTGCCGGGTTTTTTCGTCGACAGGGCCTGCCACCCGCGTTTCGCGGGCCAGCCGGTCCGCCTTCACCTTCTGGAACACCATCCTGCCCAGGCCGGCAAAAACCGCCGCGGCAACCATGGGCAACAGCACGGACTTCGATTTCTCAGCCATTCAGCAATAGTAGTGAAGGGCTTACGGCAACTCCAGAACCCCACCTGCGTGCTGCCCCTGGCCCGGTCGCTGCCAGGGTTCCGCTCGCTGGATCTGCCGGATGCAAGGGGGGTTCGCCGGGGCCGGTAGAATAATAGGGCAAGCTCGCGGAGCGCCCGTCCACCATGTCCCCCGACACCCCGGTACGGCGTGAGACGGCACCACTCCGCTGCGCCCTTACCCAAGCTCACGCACAGGAGTTACCGGATGCCCCGGATCGTTGTTGACGTCATGCCCAAGCCCGAGATTCTGGACCCGCAGGGGAAGGCAATCGTTGGCGCTCTCCCCCGGCTGGGCTTCACCAGCTTCAGCTCTGTCCGCCAGGGCAAGCGTTTCGAACTGACGGTCGACGGCGAGGTGACGGAGGAAATCCTGGCCCAGGCCCGTGACGCAGCCGAGACCCTCCTGTCCAACCCGGTCATCGAGGACGTCATCAATGTCGAGGTTGTCGAGGCCTGAGATGACTGAACTTCCCCTGATCGGCGAGGCTGTCGCTGTTGCGGCGGAGCCGCGCCTGGCCGGCGCCCGGATCGGCGTCGTCACCTTCCCCGGCACCCTGGACGACCGGGACGCTGCCCGCGCCGTGCGCCTGGCCGGTGCCACCGCCGTCGAACTCTGGCACGGCGACGCCGAACTCGGCGACGTCGACGCCGTCATCATTCCCGGCGGATTCTCCTACGGTGACTACCTGCGCGCCGGCGCCATCGCCCGGTTCGCCCCGCTGATGTCCAAAATCATCGACGCGGCGAACTCCGATGCCAAGCTGCCCGTCCTGGGCATCTGCAACGGCTTCCAGATCCTCACGGAATCGCACCTGCTGCCCGGTTCGATGATCAAGAACGACCACCTCAAGTTCCTCTGCCGCGACCAGGTGCTGCGGGTCGAAAACACCAACACGGCGTGGACGCTGGACTACCAGGCCGGTCAGGAAATCACCATCCCGCTCAAGAACCAGGACGGCCAGTACATCGCTGACGAAAAGACCCTGGACGCCCTTGAGGCCGAGGGCCGCGTCGTGTTCCGCTACGTGGGCTTCAACCCGAACGGCTCGCGCCGCGACATCGCCGGCATCTCCAACGCCGCCGGCAACGTGGTGGGCCTCATGCCGCACCCCGAGCACGCCGTGGAGCCGGGCTTCGGCCCCGAATCCCTCGACGGGATCGGCGGTTCCGACACGGACGGCCTGGGCTTCTTCACCTCCGTATTGAACAAGATTGTGGGAGGCGACAAGTGACCACCGAAACCAGCAAGAAGTTCAACATCGACACCGTCGAGAACGCCTCGAAGACCCCGGACACGGAGCTGCCCTGGGCCGAGCTGGGCCTGAAGCAGAACGAGTTCGACGAGATCGTCAAGGTCCTGGGCCGCCGTCCCACCGGCGCCGAGCTGGCCATGTACTCCGTCATGTGGAGCGAGCACTGCTCCTACAAGTCCTCCAAGAACCACCTGCGCCAGTTCGGCCAGAAGGTCACCGAGGAAATGAAGAAGGACATGCTGGTGGGCATCGGCGAAAACGCCGGCGTGACCAACCTGGGGGACGGCTGGGCCGTTACCTTCAAGATCGAATCGCACAACTCGCCGTCGTTCGTTGAGCCCTACCAGGGTGCCGCGACCGGCATCGGCGGCATTGTCCGCGACATCATCTCCATGGGCGCCCGCCCCGTTGCCGTCATGGATCCGCTGCGTTTCGGCGCCATCGACCACCCGGACACCGCCCGCGTCATGCACGGCGCTGTGGCCGGCATCGGCGGCTACGGCAACTCCCTGGGCCTGCCGAACATCGGCGGCGAGATGGTGTTCGACTCCGTTTACCAGGGCAACCCACTGGTCAACGCCCTGGCAGTGGGCGTCATGCGCCACGAGGACATCCGGCTGGCCAACGCCTCCGGCAAGGGCAACAAGGTGGTCCTGTTCGGTGCGCGCACCGGCGGCGACGGCATCGGCGGCGCCTCCGTCCTGGCCTCCGAGTCCTTCGACGACAGCAAGCCCTCCAAGCGCCCCGCCGTGCAGGTGGGCGACCCGTTCGCCGAGAAGGTCCTGATCGAGTGCTGCCTGGAGCTCTTCAAGGGTTCGCTGGTGGAAGGCATCCAGGACCTGGGCGCAGCGGGCATTTCCTGCGCCACGTCCGAGCTGGCCTCCAACGGCGACGGCGGCATGCAGGTTGAGCTGACCTCGGTCCTGCTGCGCGACCCCACGCTGACCCCGGGCGAAATCCTGATGTCCGAGTCGCAGGAACGCATGATGGCCGTTGTCACGCCGGAGAACGTGGAAGCGTTCGAGGCCGTCATGGACAAGTGGGCCGTGGAGTACTCCTGGCTGGGCGAGGTGACCGATACCGGACGCCTCATCATCACCTGGGAAGGCGACGTGATTGTCGACGTCGATCCCCGCACCGTTGCGCACGACGGCCCGGTCTACGACCGCCCGTACGCCCGCCCCGAGTGGCAGGACGCCGTCCAGGCCGATACCTTCACCGGCTCGGTGCAGGACGCCGGCCGCCCGGCCGCTCCGGCCGAGCTGGCCAAGGCCGTCACCGAACTCGTGGCGTCACCGAACATGTGCTCCAAGTCCTGGATCACCAACCAGTACGACCGGTACGTGGGCGGCAACACCGCCATGGCGTTCCCGGACGATGCCGGCGTGGTCCGTGTGGATGAGGAAACCGGCCTGGGCGTCGCCCTGGCCACCGATGCCAACGGCCGCTACACCTACCTCGATCCGTACCACGGCGCACAGCTGGCGCTGGCCGAGGCCTACCGGAACGTTGCCACCGCGGGCGCCATCCCCATGGCCGTCAGCGACTGCCTGAACTTCGGCTCCCCCGAGGACCCGGACGTCATGTGGCAGCTGGCCGAGGCCATCCGCGGCCTGTCCGACGCCTGCATGGTGCTGGGCATCCCGGTCACCGGCGGCAACGTCTCGCTGTACAACCAGACGGGCACCACCCCCATCCACCCCTCCCCCGTGGTGGCGGTGCTGGGCAAGCTCGACGACGTCGCGCGGCGCACGCCGTCAGGCTGGCGTGAGGACGGGCAGGCTATCTACCTGCTGGGCACCACGGGTGCCGAGCTGGACGGTTCCGAGTGGGCCAACATGCGCGGTCACCTGGGCGGCCAGCCACCCAAGGTGGACCTTGAGGCCGAGCGCGCCCTGGGTGAGATCCTGATCAACGCTTCGCGTGATGGCATGATCGACTCCGCTCACGACCTGTCAGAAGGTGGCCTCGCCGCTGCCCTGGTGGAGTCCTCGCTGCGCTACGGCGTCGGTGCCCGGATCGCCCTCCAGGATGTCATGGACCGGGACGGAGTGGACCTGTTCACGGCGCTCTTCTCCGAGTCGCAGGGCCGTGCCGTGGTGGGCGTCCCCCGCTCGGAGGAAGTCCGCTTCACGGACATGTGTACCGCCCGCGGCTTCGCCCACACCCGCATCGGCGTTGTGGACGCGGCAAGCGGCAAGCTGGAGATCAACGGCGTGGACGCCCTGTCCCTCGATGCCCTCCGCGAAGCCCATGAAGGGACGCTGCCGAAGTACTTCGGCTGATCCTCCCCACCGCCACCCCAACCATTGATTGCTCCGTACTTGTCGTTTTGAACACTCAGAACGACAAGTACGGAGCAATCGTTTTTAAGAACCCCTGCGCCAGCCTGCCTGTGCCAACGCGACCAGCACTTTGGCTGCGGCCGGCTTCGCATCGTTCACCATGTGCCGCCTGGAAATCCTGACCTCCGTCCACCCCACGGCGGCGTACCGTTCAGAGCGCGTTATGTCCCTGGCGATCTGGCTTGCGTCGCCATGGTGTTCGCCCTCGTACTCGATCCCGATCTTGTATTTGCGGTAGGACAAGTCCGGCTCGTGATGCCTGGTGCCGTCATCAGTGATGATCGGGACGTTCAGCTCCGGCTCAGGCAGCCCCGCACGGACAATGGCGAGCCGGAGCATCGTCTCCTGCGGTGAATCCGCGCCGACCCTGATAAGTTTCAAAGCCTCTTTCGCCTTCCGCAGCCCCCGCTTCCCCTTGTGCCGGTCAACAATCCGCTGGAGATCCGCTATAGAGCACAGCGGCATGTCCCGGCCCTCGAACTCCGGTCTGGGAACGCGCACGCAGCTATCCCCCATGGCCACGACTTCATCCACGGACAACAGCTCCGCCATGTCGAGCCACGTCCGCTCCGGCGTTGTCACCGGAAACCCGAAAATCCCGGTGATTTCCTCCCGATACAGCTTCATGCGGTGCACAAATACGTGGGGCCTGTCCAGGTGTGCTGCTCCCTCGGGACGGATGAGGTGATACACGTCAAGGGACTCGTCCTGGCGCCGTTGCGGCAGCGCATAGAGCTCCGCGGCCGTTACATGCGAGGCCGCGCAAAGCTGATTTACCTCAATAAATGGCCGGACTCGCGTGACCAACGGAAGCTCCGTCATCGTGCCTTCCATCCTGATCCCCCTGCCACGGTGTATCAGTGAACGGTGGCGCCAGCGGCGTGGCGAGACTCCGGCATCCGAAGCATCATCAAGGGTAAACGGGCGTCCCCGGAGTTCCTCCGGCAGCGGGTGTGGAGTCCTCATCGATTCATCAGAGCAGAATCCCAGAGACCGTGCAGAAGTTATCCACACCCTTCATCGACTGCTGAGTATTTGTCGTTTTGTAGCGTCAAAACGACAAATACTCAGCAATCGATGCATGGCTAGTCCTCGCTGTGCAGCTCCCGCTGGCGGACGCTGAGCAGCTCAATCTCCGGCCGGCCTGCAATGAAGCGTTCGACGGCGGCGAGCACCTCCACGAGGTGCGCCCGGTCGGCTGCCACCAGCCCTGCGCCGAGCTGTGTACGCCGGTACTGGCTGTGGTCCCCCACCTCGGCGACCGACACCTCGAAGCGGCGTTTGAGTTCAGCCAGGAGCGGCCGGACCACGGAGCGTTTCTCCTTCAGGCTGTGTACATCGCCGAGGAGGATGTCGAACTCGATCCAGCCGATCCACATGGCCGGGCCTTCCTTAGTCGATGGTGAGCTCACCCATCAGGTCCCAGCCTTCACCCTCGAGCTGGCGGCTGACGATCCTGGGGGTCTCGGCGAGGGCCTGCGGCATGTCCTCCATAGCCTTTTTGAAGTGCGCGCTGTTCACGTGGTCGCCGGCGGCGTCATCCTTGAAGGCCTCCACCAGGACGTACTCGTTGGGGTCGTCAAGGCTCCGGGACCAGTCGAACCACAGATTGCCCGGTTCCTGCCGCGTGGCTTCGGTGAAATCTGCCACCAGGGCGGGCCAGCGGTCGGACCAATCGGGCTTGACCTTGAACTTGACGACGATAAAGATCATGGGGTTTTTCCTTCCGCGGCGAGACTGCGTGCCCCTTCAATGTACCGGGAAGTAACGTACCGTTGCGTCGCCCGGGTCACCAGGCCTCCGGCGGCGTAGAACCAGTTGGCGGGCCGGCTGAAGGCGCGGATCCTCAGCCACACCTCTCCCTGGCTGTCGATCTCCACTTCGAAGGATTCCTCCCCGCGGGCAGGGTGGCCCGGCAGCGTGCCGTACCCAAACCCTGCGGATTGGGGGACACCGTCGGCGGAGGGTTCGTGGACCCAGACCACCTGGCAGGGGGCGGGCAGGCGGAAGGGTCCGACGCCGAATCCGCTCACCACGCGTGCCCCGCGCGCTGCCCGGGGTGAGTCGGCCTGGACCTGCAGCCCGGCCCGCCGCTGCAGCTCCCAGCCCAGGATGCCTTCCGCAACGCGGCGGTATACGTCCAGGCCGCTTCCCAGCCGGGTTTCCTCCAGGACACGGCCATATCCTTCCGGGGCTGTGCCCTGTTCGGTGCTTCCCACTCCCGGATAGTCGAGCTTGGCTGATCCCTTGTCAGTCATTGCTGCCTGCCCTTTCGAGGCGCGCCCACCCCAATTGTTCCTGCTGCTTCCGGCTCAAGCCTGCCACGACCAGGTCGTACGAGTCCTCCACCATGTCCCGGACCATCCCGTCCGGCAGGGAGCCGTCCAGACGGACGCCATTCCAGTGGGTCTTGTTCATGTGCCATGCGCCGGTAATCGCCGGGTGCACGGCACGAAGTTGCACCGCCAGGGCCGGCTCGCATTTCAGGTTCACGTAAAAATCGCGCTCATCCATGGATGACAGGGCAAACAGCTTGGCCTCGTGGCGTGTTCCGCCGGCGACGTGGGCACGGACCTTGAAGACCGAGGTCTCCGGTCCGAACGGAAAATCCTCGTAGGCTCCGGGGAACGAGAGACAGATTTCCCGCAGCGCATCTGGGTCCATAACGGAAGCCTATAAAGCGGACCGGCTCGGTGCTAGTCTGCGAGGATGTCACGCGACCAGGGAGCCATACCTGTTCTGGACTTGAGTTCCGCCCGGCAGCCGTACGGGTCTTTCCGCCCTGAGTTCATTGAGGAGCTGCGGCACGCCACCCACGATGTCGGGTTCTTTCAAATCACCGGGTACGGCGGCCGGACGGGCCAGGCCGAAGAGCTCCTGGACCTGGTCCGGCGCTTCTTCAGACTGCCGCTGGAAGAGCGAATGAAGCTGGACAACCGCCTGTCGCCGCACTTCCGCGGCTACACGCGCATGGGCACGGAGGTGACGCAGGGCCGGGCGGACGCCCGGGAGCAAATCGATTACTCACCGGAGCGGGAGCCGGTCAGGGACTATCCGGACCACCAGCCCTACTGGCTGCTGCAAGGCCCCAACCTTTGGCCGGATGACACCTTCCCGGAGCTCAGGCCTGCCGCGATGGAGTGGGCGGAACTGATGTCCGAAGTTGGCATGGAGTTGCTGCGGGCCATCGCTGTTTCGCTTCAGTTGCCCGAGGACTACTTCGATGAGCCCTTCCGTGATTCACCCGCCTGGATGGGAAAGCTGGTGCACTACGTGGGCGGAGTAGTGGAAGCAGCTGGAGACCAGGGCGTTGGCTCGCATGCGGACTATGGTTTCGTGACCCTCCTGCTGCAGGACGGCGTTGGCGGGCTCGAAGTGCTGCCGCCCGGCACCAGCGAGTGGCTGCCGGTGGAACCCCTCCCCGGGGCGCTGGTGGTGAACCTTGGCGAGATGCTGGAAGTAGCCACGGAAGGATACCTTGCGGCCACCGTCCACCGCGTGCAGGCCCCGCCACCCGGCGTGGACCGCTACTCGGTGCCGTTCTTCTGGTCGCCGCGGCTTGATGCGGTCATCGAGCCCCTGCCGCTGGCTCCGGAACTGAAGGCAGCTGCCCGGGGCATCACTGATGATCCTGCCAACCCGCTCCTGGCGTCCTTCGGCATGAACATGCTCAAAGGCCGGATGCGCGCGCACCCTGACGTCACCGAACGGCACTATCCGGAGCTGCTCAAGCGCCAAGGTTCGTGAAGCGCTAAAGGTTGTACTTCCACGCGAGCTGTACCGGGCAGGCGTTCATCACTACGTCCAGCCCTGCGGCCTTGGCGCGTTCCGCCGCTGCCTCGTCGATGACCCCCAGCTGCAGCCACACGGCTTTTGCCCCCGCAGCAATAGCCTGGTCCACCACGCCGCCCACCTTCTCCGAGTTAATAAAGCAGTCCACGACGTCGACCGGCTGCTTCTCCGCGGGGATGTCACCGAGGGATTGGTACCCGGTTTCGCCATGGACGGCATCGCCGCGCAGGTTGACGGGGATGATTTCCATGCCGAGCCGGTCGCGGACGAACAGCGAAACATCGTAGGCCGGGCGCGCTTCATTGGTGGTCAGACCGACGATGGCCCAACGTCCTTTGGTTCGCATAAGGCGTTCGGTTACTGCAGGATCATTCGTGTGGCCCATGGGGCCAGCCTACGTGAACTACGCCGGGCACCGCGGAAACCGCCGGGCGGTTGTGCCGCCCCTCCGCTATTTCGCCGGGGTAACGCTCTTCTGGCCACCGCCCTGTGGGCCCGCTTCCCCGGACTGTCCCTGGGCAGGCGCCGGACCGGCGTTGCCCGGGGAAGTGTCCGGCTTCCGGCCCGCAGGACCGGACGCGCCGCCGCTGTTTGCCAGGGCAGTCGCTGCCGGAAGTTCAGCCTTTCCTTCTTCTGCGGCGCCCGCCCCTGCCGGCGTCCCATTCGCCGCTCCGGGGCCCCGGCCGTCCGTGCCGCCGCCGTTTGTGTTGCTTTGCGGTGCGGCAGCGGCGGATCCCGCCGCGCAGTTTCGCACACCGATGCCGGCGTTGTGGCGCAGCGGACCGGGGCATGCTGTGCCGTTGTGGCCACCCTGACGCCGGAGGAGCTTCGAGGACAGGTCCGCGGCGTCGTCCACCAGATGGGGCGCCGGGACGGAAGCAGCACCGGGAAGGTCGCCGTCCGCCGCGAGGGTGGGCCCACGGTAACCGGAAGCGACCGCGGACGTCCCGGTGGTGGAACCCCTCCACGGAGCCCAGTCCTCCAGCAGGTGCTCCACCGCGCTGGTACGGGTATTGGTTGAACTGGCCGCCACGCCGCCAACTCCGAGTCCCATTCCTGCCACCAGGACCAGTCCCAGCGCTGTGGGACGGTGCCGGCGACGACGGCGGCGCGCCAGTTCGTCTCCGGTTTGGGTACCCGCCTTCCGGCCGTCAGCCGGTGTATCCGGGGATTCGTCGTGGACAGCCTTCTCCGGGCTGGACAGTCCGCCTGCGGCAATCAATGCGGCGAGCTCCCCCGTGGGTGCCGGCGCGGGCAGCGAGGCCAGGGAACCCAGCGAGAGCAGGGTGTCACGAAGCTCCGCGTCCTGATCGAAGCCGGATTCAAGGAGGATGCCGTCAACAAGCGTGACGAGGTTGTCCCGGGAAGATGTCATGGGGTGAGGTACTCCTTCACTTCCTTGAGTTCCCGGAGTTTGAGCAATGCGCGCCGCTGGAGCTGCTTTACTGCACCGGCACTCTTATCCATGGTCTCCGCCGTCTGCTCCACTGTCAGGCCTCCCACCAGGCGAAGCGACAGCACGTCCCGCTGCTCCCGGGGCAGCCCGTCGAGGAGCGCCAGGACTTCCCGGGGCGAGATGCGCTGCAGGGCTTCCTTTTCCGCCGAGCTGTCTTCGCGCTTGTCCATCGCTGCCTCGAAGGGCAGCCTGACGGGTGTCCGGCTTTGGCGGCGGTGGTCATCCACCATCCGTGCATGTGCAACCGAGAAAATAAACGTCCTCAGCCCGGCGTCCCCGCCATGCACCGTGTGAAGCCGGGGAAGGACGGAAAGAAACACTTCCTGCATGGCGGCCTCCGGATCCTCGACTCCCCGGGCGGTGAGATAGCCCAGGACCTGTGATGCGTATGTCTTGTAGACGAGGCTGAAGGCAGCAGTCCCGGAAAATGACCGGTCCGGGGCCCCGTCTGTCTGTGCATCGGTCACTGACGTGGTGCTTTCCGTCAAGAAGGGTGTTGGCAAGGCAGGCGCTCAGAACATTCGGAACGCTGCCCTTACCTTACCCTCCGGTAACCACGCCGCCGGAACCGCCACGGCGCCGGGAAGAAGCCATGGGCCAGGGGTCCGCCACGATGCAGCCAACCATGCGGAAAGACAAAAGAGCCGGCCTGGAACGTGATGGGGGACAGGTTCCAGACCGGCACTTCATAGGGGTAATCGCTGAACCGCCCGGAAGGGTTACGCGAATCCCAAAAACTTTTTTTGAAGTTTCTCCCGGGCGGTCAGCGGGTTGCCGCCCGGGTCCAGCGGGGCAGCGTCGCCTGCCGCCGGGGCGCCCTGGCCAGCGTGAATGCGTGCAGCCTGGTGGGCATGCGCTCCTCGCCGCAGGCGGGTTCGACGGCGGCGGACGTCCCGGCTGGGACGTCGGCACCGGCTGCAGGGGTTACGGCTGCGGGACGGGAGGATGTTCCAGCGGGGCAAAGGTCTGTGACCAGGCCCGTTCCCGCACATTCCCGTGCCGCGGCAATCCCGGCCGCCACCGCTGCCTTGTCCTCAAACGGGCCGGAAACGGCGATCACCGTCCCGTCCGGGGCCAGCAGCCGGAACCGGAAGAACGACTCAGCGTCGACGAATGCTTCAAATCTTCCGGCCATGACGATCCTTCCTTGGGCACCAGGGGGTAGTACCGAGTGTGGCCGCGGCGCCACCACACTCACAAGACCGTCCGCGTTAAGCCTGTGTAAATTGCATGCCACCGCGGCAGAAGACAAACGGCAGGCCACCCGCCAAGGTGCCTGCCGTCGTCGTAATACCCACCCGTTCCCAGGCGGCATGTGCCCGGAGATCAGTCGTTGATGAGGTCGTTCACCACGATGGTCTGGTCCCGGTCGGGGCCCACGCCGATGGCGGAGAAGCGGGTTCCGGAGAGCTTTTCCAGTGCCAGCACGTAGTTCCGGGCGTTCTCCGGGAGGTCCGCGAGTGTGCGGGCGCCGGTGATGTCCTCGGTCCAGCCGTCGAAGTATTCGAAGATCGGTTTGGCGTGGTGGAACTCGGTCTGGGTCATGGGCATTTCGTCGTGCCGGACACCGTCCACGTCATAGGCCACGCACACTGGGATCTGTTCGATGCCCGTGAGCACGTCCAGTTTGGTGACGAAGTAGTCCGTGAAGCCGTTCACGCGGGAAGCGTGGCGGGCCAGGACCGCGTCGTACCAGCCGCAGCGGCGCGGCCGGCCGGTGTTAACGCCGAATTCACCGCCGGTCTTCTGCAGGTACATTCCCATCTCGTCGAAGAGTTCGGTGGGGAACGGACCCGCACCGACGCGGGTGGTGTAGGCCTTGATGATGCCGATGGAGCGCGAGATCCGGGTGGGCCCGATGCCGGAGCCAACCGACGCGCCGCCGGCGGTGGGGTTGGAAGAGGTGACGAACGGGTAGGTGCCGTGATCGACGTCCAGGAACGTGGCCTGGCCGCCTTCCATCAGGACCACCTTGCCTTCGTCCAGGGCGGAGTTCAGGACCAAGGTGCTGTCGATGACCAGCGGGCGGAGACGCTCGGCGAAGGACAGGAAGTACTCCACGATCTCATCCACCACCACGCTGCGGCGGTTGTAGACCTTGACCAGGAGTTCGTTCTTCTGGCGCAGTGAGCCTTCCACCTTCTGGCGGAGGATGGATTCGTCAAAGACATCCTGGACGCGGATGCCCAGCCGGGCCACCTTGTCCATGTAGGCGGGGCCGATGCCGCGGCCGGTGGTGCCGATGGCGCGTTTGCCCAGGAAGCGTTCGGTGACTTTGTCCAGGACCTGGTGGTACGGGGCCACCAGGTGGGCGTTGGCGGAGACCCGGAGCCGGGAAGTGTCCGCGCCGCGGGCCTGAAGTCCGTCGATTTCCTGGAAGAGGGCCTCGAGGTTCACCACGCAGCCGTTGCCGATAATGGGGACCGCGTTGGGGCTGAGGATGCCTGCCGGCAGCAGCTTGAGTTCGTACTTCTCACCGCCCACGACGACGGTGTGCCCGGCGTTGTTGCCGCCGTTGGGCTTGACGACGTAGTCAACACGGCCGCCCAACAGGTCGGTGGCCTTGCCTTTTCCTTCGTCGCCCCACTGGGCTCCTACGATCACAATTGCTGGCATGGGATCCTCCCCCATTCGTTCGGGCTGCCCGCGTCCGGCCACCAAGTGGCGGGCCCGCACAGCGCCGTTCATGAGAATGCCCCGAACATCCGGCCTTCGCCGCGTTGGGACAGCACAGCGAAGCAAGAGTTCCGGGGCTCTTACCACCCAAGTTTAGCGGATATGGCACTTTATCCACCGTTTGGCCCGCCGCAGCCCTTCACGCATCGAGGGGCAACAGGGGCGGCGGCCTATTCGTCCCCAGCCTCCCCGGCCGGCCCGGAGATCTGCCCGGCGAGGAGTCCCGGAAGGACGGCCGTCCGCGTTGAGCATGGACACCACCAGGATTTTGGCCCGACACAAACCAAAGCCGATTTGCCCGGACCCTGCCCTCTGGATTTAAGTGAGAGGGAACCATCCGGAGCGGCCGAGAGACCTGGCTCGATGACGCCGCAGCAACCACGGTTCGGCAGATCGCTGCCGGCCGAAGGTGCTACTGCCAGGACCGATGGAAAGGAAGTTCCAGCATGCCCAAGAACACCGACCACATCCGCGTGACGCACGCCGGCTCACTGCCCCGCACCCCTGAGCTCATCGCGGCCAACGCAGCCAAGGAAAGCAACGGGCTCACCCCGGAGTTCCTTGAACTGCTGGAGGCTTCCGTAGTGGATGTAGTGCAGCGCCAGAAAGACCTGGGCATCGACATCCCCAATGACGGCGAATACGGGCACACCATGTCCAGCACCGTTGATTACGGCGCCTGGTGGAATTACTCCTTCGCCCGGCTCGGCGGGCTGGAACCCACCAACGTGGACCGCTGGGCGGAGGCCGAAGAGCGCCGCTCGTCCCCCGGCAACGTGGTCCTGACCTCCTTCCCCGACCGGCGCGACCGGCAGGCCTTCAACGAGGCGTACAACGATCCTGCCTCCGGTATTCTCACGCACCGGAAAAGCGTGGCACAGCCCAAGATTGCCGGTCCCCTGACCTACACGGGCCACGACCTGGTGGCATCGGACATCAGGAACCTGAAAACCGGGCTCGCTGCCGCGGGCCTCACCGAGGGTTTCGTCGCCTCCCTCTCCCCCGGCTCGTGCGCCCGGGTGGCCAACGAGTACTACAAAACGGACGAGGAACTGGTCTACGCGTGCGCCGATGCCATGCGGGAGGAATACAAGGCCATCATCGACGCCGGCCTGACCGTGCAGCTCGACGACCCGTCCCTGGCCGAGAGTTGGGACCAGATCAACCCCGAGCCCTCGCTGGAGGACTACCTGAAATTCATCCAGCTGCGGGTCGAAGCCACCAACTGGGCGCTGCGGGACCTTCCGCAGGAACAGATCCGGCTCCACGTCTGCTGGGGCTCCTGGCACGGCCCGCACACCACGGACATCCCGTTCGCGGACATCATCGGCTCCGTCCTGCAGGTCAACGCCGGCGCTTACTCCT
The DNA here is from genome assembly GCF_030811655.1 of Pseudarthrobacter enclensis. Lineage (GTDB taxonomy): Bacteria > Actinomycetota > Actinomycetes > Actinomycetales > Micrococcaceae > Arthrobacter > Arthrobacter enclensis_A. The sequence goes on from NZ_JAUSRE010000009.1 coordinate 87,208, forward strand.
TCGAAGCCGCCAACGTCCGCCACGAACACGAGTGGCGCGTATGGGAGGACACCAAACTGCCCGACGGCAAGGTCATCATTCCGGGCGTCGTTTCACACGCCACCAACGTGGTGGAGCACCCGGACCTGGTGGCAGACCGCATCGTCCGCTTTGCCGACGTGGTGGGCCGGGAAAACGTGATCGCCTCTACCGACTGCGGACTGGGCGGCCGTGTCCACCCGCAGATCGCATTCGCCAAGCTGGAGGCACTGGGAGAGGGCGCGCGCCGCGCCACCCAGCGCCTCTGGTAGCCGGCAGTACATTCCGGAGCGCCGGCTGTTCCTTCCATCACCGGGAAGGGCAGCCGGCGTTTCGCTTCCGGGGGCTTGCTAAACTGGGGAAGGCCGGCGAGCTCCGGCCCACCCCAATCAACCGCCACCGACATGACGCGCGCCCGCGTGCCCGTTTCGGTGTCGGCAGCAATGCCAATCCCCGCAGGAGAACCAGCCCTTCATGACAGCCCTGGCCCCCGAAACATTCCACGAACAGCTCATGAGCCGCCGCTACGAACCCAGCGTCGCCGCCGTCAACGAACTGTGCGACTCCCTGCAGGAGGCCAAGCCCGGAACCACAGTTCCCTATGTGGACCCCATGCATGACGTGGAGGAATGCCGCATCATCAGCCTGTTCTCCAACATCGGCGAGGCGGATCCGTCCGGGTTCATCACTCCCGGCGACCAGGATGCCGCTACCCGCATGCTCGGCATCCAGTGGAAGCTGGGCCTGCGCCCCGAGTTCGTGATGCCATGGAACGTCCACCCCTGGCACGTCCCGGGCGAAGCCAACGGCAAGTTCACCCCGGACCAGGTCCAGGCGGGCCTGAAGCCCCTGCTGAAGTTCCTGGCGCTGGTCCCCCGGGCCTCGGTAATCGTGGCACACGGCACGGAAGCCAACCGGCTGGCCAACCTTCTCCTGAAGACCGAAGTGCCACTGCTGTGGCGCCGCGGCCTGAAGACCTACAAGGTCCGCTCACTGAGTGGCCGCGCATTCGCCGGCTCCCCGGCGCGCCAGGAGGAGTACCTCGAGGACATGCGGACGGCCTACGCAGACGCCATGGCCCGCACGGGCATCGCCAAGCCATAAACGAACGACGGCGGCCGGTCACCTTTCATCCGAAAGGTGACCGGCCGCCGTCGATATATGGAGGGGCCCTCCGCCGCCGAGGTTTCCCTGCCTGGGCGGAGCGAAGCCTGGGAGCCGGTGGGGGACCTAGGAGCCTTCGATGGCCGCTTTCGCCGTGGGGTCGGAATCGTTAAGGAACTTCTCGATCCGCTCCGGCTCATCCGCTTCACCGATGGCCGCCGAAGCCCTGCCCAGGGAGTAGAGGGCCCGCAGGAAACCGCGGTTGGGCTCGTGCTCCCAGGGGATGGGACCCACGCCGCGCCAGCCGTTGCGGCGCAGCGCGTCCAGGCCGCGGTGGTAGCCCACACGGGCATAGGCGTAGGAGTCAATGGTGCGGCCCTCGGCCCACGCTTCCTCGGCCAGGACGGCCCAGAGAAGCGAGGACGTGGGGTGCTTTTCCACCAGGTCCAGGGCCTCGTGCCCGGCCTCCAGTTGCCCGTACACCTCGGTTTCGGCAGGCAGGAGCGTGGGCTCCGGACCCATCAGGTTCCGGCGGAACTCATCCGACATTTAGAAGGTCTTTCCGGCCGAACCGAGCTGCTTGGTGGCTTCCACCACTCGGGCTGCCAGGCCGGCCTCAGCGGAGGCGCCCCAGACGCGGGGGTCGTAGGTCTTCTTGTTGCCCACTTCGCCGTCCACCTTCAGGACGCCGTCGTAGTTCTTGAACATGTGGTCTGCCACGGGACGCGTGTAGGCGTACTGGGTGTCGGTGTCGATGTTCATCTTGATCACGCCGTAGGAGACGGCGTCGGCGATCTCCTGGTCGGAGGAGCCGGAGCCGCCGTGGAAGACCAGGTCGAACGGGTTCTCCTTGCCGATCTGCGCGCCCACCTGCGCCTGGATGTCCTTGAGGATCTCCGGGCGCAGCTTGACGCCGCCGGGCTTGTAGACGCCGTGGACATTGCCGAAGGTCAGGGCGGTGATGTAGCGGCCGTTCTCGCCGGAGCCGAGGGCGTCGATGGTAGCCAGCGCGTCTTCCACCGTGGTGTACAGCTTGTCGTTGATGGCGTTCTCAACGCCGTCTTCCTCACCACCGACTGTGCCGATCTCCACCTCGAGGATCATCTTTGCGGCGGCGGTGCGCTGCAGCAGGTCCCGGGCGATCCGCAGGTTCTCCTGCAGGGTCTCTGCCGAGCCGTCCCACATGTGGGAGTTGAACAGCGGGTTGCGGCCGGCCTTGACCTCGGCTTCGGAAGCTTCGAGCAGGGGCAGGACGAAGCCGTCCAGCTTGTCCTTGGGGCAGTGGTCGGTGTGCAGGGCAATGTTCACTCCGTAGTTCTTGGCCACTTCGCGGGCGAAGGCCGCGAAGCCCAGGGAACCGGCAACCATGTCCTTGGTGGATGCGCCGGACCAGTAGGCGGCACCGCCGGTGGAGACCTGCACGATGCCGTCGGACTCGGCCTCGGCGAAGCCACGCAGTGCCGCGTTCAGCGTCTGCGAGGACGTGACGTTGACGGCAGGGAAGGCGAATCCGCCGGCCTTCGCGCGGTCGATCATCTCGGCGTAGATCTCTGGGGTTGCAATGGGCATGCTGGCTCCTCTGCTGAGTTTCGTCTGTGGGTGGATAACCCTCAAGTAGACCGCTTACGGCTTGGCACCATCCTAGCCATTCCGGGGCTTGGAGTGTTCTGGATTACGCCCCGGGGGCTTACACGTGCTGGTTGAAGACGTGCCGGCGGATCCAGGCATGCATGGCGATGGCTGCAGCGGAGGCTGCGTTGATGGAGCGGGTGGAGCCAAACTGTTCGATGGACAGGGTGGCGACGGCGGCCTCGTGGACTTCCGGCGTCAGGCCGGGGCCCTCCTGCCCGAAGACCAGCACGCAGTCGCGTGGCAGGTCGTAGGTTTCCAGCGGCACCGAGTCCGGGAAGATATCGACTCCGATGATTGCCAGATCCTCCCCCTGCGCCCACTGGACAAAGTCCTCCACGGTGGGGTGGTGGCGGACGTGCTGGTAGCGGTCGGTGACCATGGCTCCGCGGCGGTTCCACCGCCGTCGTCCGATGATGTGGACTTCCTTGGCAAGGAAGGCGTTGGCGGTGCGCACCACGGTGCCGATGTTCAGGTCGTGCTGCCAGTTCTCGATGGCCACGTGGAAGTTGTGCCGCCGGGAATCCAGGTCCGCCACGATGGCCTCGTGTTTCCAGTAGCGGTACTTGTCCAGCACGTTGCGCCGGTCCCCGTCGGCGAGCAGGTCCGGGTCCCAGTGGCCGCCCTCGGGCAGCTCGCCTTCCCAGGGCCCGACGCCGACCTCCGTCTTTTCGGGTTCGGCCTCCCCGGGCTGGTGGTTGGGTTCGTCAGTCATGCCGGGCGTTTGGTTCACCCTTCAACACTAGACTGGACTCTTCGGGCAACCATCACGACGCGGAGGCAGGCATGGCAGAAGAGGACCAGGTGGCAGGCAACCCGGCGGTTTACCGCAGCGGGCAGGAGATTGAGTGCTGGCTGACGGACATGGACGGAGTCCTGGTCCACGAAAACCAGCCCATCCCGGGGGCTGCCGAACTCATCCAGCGCTGGGTGGATACGTCCAGGCGCTTCCTGGTGCTGACCAACAACTCCATCTTCACGCCCCGCGACCTCGCCGCCCGCCTCCGCTCGTCCGGCCTGGAGATCCCCGAAGAGAACATTTGGACCTCCGCCCTGGCCACGGCCCAGTTCCTGAAGGACCAGGTGTCCGCCGGGGGCTCGGAGTCGGGCAACCGCGCCTACACCATCGGCGAGGCTGGGCTGACGACCGCGCTGCACGAGGCTGGCTTCATCCTTACCGACCAGAATCCGGACTTCGTGGTGCTTGGCGAGACGCGCACGTACTCGTTCGAGGCGATCACCACCGCCATCCGTCTGATCCTCGCCGGTGCACGGTTCATCGCCACCAACCCGGACGCCACGGGCCCTTCCAAGGACGGCCCCATGCCCGCCACCGGTGCCATCGCGGCCCTCATCACCAAAGCTACCGGCCGGGAGCCCTACATCGTGGGCAAGCCGAACCCCATGATGTTCCGGTCGGCGATGAACCAGATTGACGCCCACTCCGAGACGACCGCCATGATCGGCGACCGGATGGACACGGACATCATTGCCGGCATGGAGGCGGGCCTGCACACCGTCCTGGTCCTCAGCGGCATCACGCACAGGGACGACATTGCAGCCTACCCGTTCCGGCCAAACCAGGTGCTGAACTCGGTGGCGGATTTGAAGAACCAGATCTAGAAGATGCTGACCCGGGTGCCGCCCCGCGGCAGGGGGAAGAACCCGTCCAGCAGTTCCGTCACCAGCGGCCGGTAGATCTGCGGGTTCCAGCCGGGGCTCGCATGGGCGGGTGCGGCCCCTGTGGTCTGGAGGTTGCTGGACACCATGTTGTCCTTGAACACCACTGCCCAGGTTTCGGACGCCGTCTCGTAGTCGACAGTCCCGTCCTTGGGATTGCCAATGTAGGCCATCTTCGCTGTCCCAAGCTTTCCCGCGAACTGGCTTCCATCGAAGTGGTAGATGTAGGCGGACTCGGTCTGGACCAGCACGTTGGACGGGGCGATCGGGGACAGCTGCTCCAGCGTCTGGTCGAGGATCTGGCGCCAGCTCCGTTCGTCCTTGTGGATGATCCGCTCCCCCAGCTCATATCCGCCGCGCAGGGTGGACGGGAACCTGACGCCGCTCTCGTAAAGGAACACCACGCCGTCGAACCAGCTTTGGTCAAGGACATCATGGGCGCTGTAGGGGCTGGAGTCCAGCAGGATGAATTGCACCTGGATGCCCTGGAGCGCAAGGAGCCGCGCCGCCACCTGCGTGGCGAGCATGCCGCCGAAGCTGTGTCCATAGAAGAAGAGCTTGGTGATCTTCTGCGCGGCGATATAGTCGGCGATGGCGTTGACCACCTCGGTAACGCTCAGCCCCAGGTTGGAATATCCGACGGCGGCGAGCCGGGCGCGCTTGTTCAGCGAGCCACGGAGGGTGTTGAGGATCCACTGCGCCTCCTCCCAGCTGGTCTTGTACCCGGGAAACAGGAACCAGCTGGCGTCCGGGTAGTAGGCGTCGGCGAAGTCGTCCGGAACGGCCAGGATCCTGGTGCTGCGTCGCTGCGACTGCACTTGGCGGGTCACCAGCATGTCTGCTGCGAGCAGTCCGGAGGCGCCGGCACCGGCCAGGAAGGTACGGCGCGAGAAGCGCTTGAGGGCAGCGGCTTGCGTCAGCAGCCGGGCGTCGGAGACCCCTCTCCGGCTCTGCGGATTTACTTCCCCCTCATACGGCACACTCCTACCGTAAGCCCCGGGAAAGTCACCGCCGCAACGGTGGATGTTAACGTTCGGTGACGCTGCGCGTCAGCTTGCGGCCTGGCCTTCCGTGGCCGGAAATGGAGCCAGCGGCTCGTGCTGGCGGCGGCGGATTTCCAGGCCGATGTCGTTGTAGCGGCCCAGCAGGTCCGCTCCGTCGGGCGCGTCTGGGTTGTCGAGCAGGGCGAAGAGCGCGTCGCTGGCCTGCAGCAATTCCTGGTCCGTGTATTCGCTGAGCGGGCGGCCGTACAATTCCTCGATCCACATGACCGGCAGCTGGGGGAAATCACCCGCGTACGCGCCGCCGGGGAAAAGCTCCCTGATGTCGTCGTCCATCGGGAGCGGGCGGCTGCTGGAAGGTCCGTCCACTGCCCAGTCGTGCGCGGCGGGCGTGAGTTGCAGCGAGACCCCTGCGGACCGCGCACCCGGCAACGAGTTGGTGTCCAGGGCGTTGAGATCCCTGCGGAGACCCGCCAGCGCAGAGGACTCGATCAGCGCGGCCTGGGAAAGGTCGACACAGATACGGCAGCGAATGCCCATCCGACGGACACGCCGGATGATGTGGGCAAGTTCAGAACGGGACTCCTGGTGAAGGGTTCCCCGGACTTCAATCCGGACGACGTCTGCAGGGACATCGACGTTAACGAGAGCGTCTAATGCGCGGTCCATAGGTACTCCAAAAGAGGTCTATGGCCGACGGCTCAACCTCCGCAAGCGTAACCCCAGCCGGAGGCCCCGCACAACCCGGACTTCAACTGCCCGTGCCCGGGCTGACCTTTCCCGGTTCCTGGTAAAAGGTGCGTGCACCGGCACCCCCCACCGAATCGACGATCGACCTTGCAACGTCGCGTAATTTGGTATTGCTGTTGCTGGACGCCCCGGTAAGGATTTCGACGGCGTCTGCCTGGCTGCAGCGGTTCTGCGCCATGACGATGCCCACGGCAATGTCGATGGTGGTGCGGGACTCCAGCGTTGCGCGCAGGTTGGACGCACTGTCCGCGTGCAGCGAGAACCGTACGGCAAGTCGCAGGGCCTGCGAGATTTCGCGGGTAAAGTCCCTTGCCCTCTCAGCCGCCCTCCCGTCGAACTTGTGCGGGACGTCGGAGTAGAGGTTCAGCGCCGCCTTTGCCTCGCCGTGCAGGTTGAACGGCAGGGACAGTACTGACCGCAGCCCGTGGGAGGCGACGGCCGCAGCGTAGTCGGGGCCCCACCGGTCCTCCTGGAACAAATCCGGGACGTAGACTTCACGCTCGTCCTTGGCCGCGGAAAGGCATGGGCCCTGGGAGAGGGAGTACTGGATTTCATCAACTTCGCGCGCCGAATCGCTGCTCCAGCCGATGGTTGCGGCCTTCCGGTCACGGAGCAGGGTGATGCCACACAGGGCGTCGTCGCCGTCCCCGGCCATCTGATGGGCGGAGAACCGGGCCAGTTCATTGAGGAAGTCCTCAAAATCGGCGCTTTCCAGGATAAGGTTCTGGATTTGGTCGGTCGCGCTCAACGTTGCGCTCAAGGGCTGTTCTGGGGGGAGCAAGGTACACGATCTCCAAGTGCTGAACGGGTTATTCCTATGATATGGCAGCCTTGAACGATCGACCAGCAGCAGGCCACCGGCGCGGACCGGGCGGTTGAACGGGCCGCGCTTGAATCAGGAGAGTCCCAGCTCGTCCTTGCCGAACGCGAAGAGGTAGGGGACGCCGGTTTCGGCTTCGATTTTTTCCTTGGCTCCGGTGTCGCGGTCCACGATCACGGCCACGGCCACTACGTTGCCGCCGGCTTTGCGGACGCCCTCGACTGCCGTCAGCGCTGAACCGCCGGTAGTGGACGTGTCCTCCAGGACCAGCACCTTGCGGCCCTCAACAGACGGGCCCTCCACCTGGCGGCCCATGCCGTAGGACTTCTGGACTTTCCGGACCACAAAGGCATCGACCGCCCGGCCCGCGTCCGCGGCCGCGTGCATGACGGCGGTGCCCACAGGGTCAGCACCCATGGTCAGGCCTCCGGCGCACTCGAAGTCGATCCCGGCGTCGTCCGCCAGTGCCAGCATTACCTGGCCGACCAGCTTGGACGCCTCGTGATGCAGGGTGATGCGGCGCAGGTCGATGTAATAATGGGCCTCCGCCCCGCTGGAGAGGATCACCTTGCCGCGGACCACGGCAAGTTCCTTAATCAGTTCGAGCAGTCGGGCGCGGGCAGCTGCGGTGTCTGCCGCAGTGTCTGTGGGCGAAGTCATGGGCTCAAGTTTAGTGGGTGGGGTGACCGCCAACGGGCGGGCAAAGCCCGGCGCGTGCTCGGGGCGTGGTCCCAACGCGATAACGCGGGGCAGGAGGCGCCTGATGACTGGATTGTGGCGCAGGATGAAGAAGATCGTGCGCTGGACTGGGAAGCGGCTCCGGCCGCCGTCCTGCCCCTTCCCGGCGAGCATCTCCCCCGAGAGCGTGCCTGCGAAGAGCGGAACGAAGATAACCCGGTGCATGATGCGCTGCACGGCTTGCACCACCAAGGTGGGCATGCGGCGGCGGCGCTGGACCGCTGCAAGGGTGCGGAGCCGCACTCGTCCACGACGTAGGTCCGGGGCCAGCCGTTCCGCGGCTGCCACAGCGTCCTGGATGGCCAGATTGATACCCACACCGCCGGCCGGGGACATCGCGTGCGCGGCGTCCCCGATGCAAAGGAATCCGTCCACGTACCAGCGCCGCAGGCGGTTCAGTTTGACGTCCAGCCAGTGCAGGTCGTCCACGCTGCGGATCGAATCAACGCGGTCGGCGAGGTCCGGGCGCAGTGCCGCCACGCGCTGCCGGAACCACTCCACGCCCTTGGCGCGGATGGCCGCGTCCGAGCCTTTGGGGGCAAGGTAGCCCATTTGGTAGTAGTGGGTCCTGTTGAGGGCGATCATGGCGTCGCGGTCCCCCAGCGAGGGGACCACACCGGCTACCTCCCCCTGTTCCGAAAGGTGGCGGGGGAGCCTGAACCACCACGTATCGAAAGGCACCGGATATTCCTTGGTCCGCATGCCCGCTGCGCGCCGCAGCACCGAGTGCCGGCCGTCGGCAGCCACTACGACGTCGGCATGCAGCACCTGGTCACGGTACCCGCCGTCGGCCCGGTAGCGCACCCCGGTGACGCGGCCGCCGTCGAACTCCAGCCCCGTGGCTTCGCTTTCCATGAGCAGCGAAAACGTCGGTTCCTTTGCTGCGGCCGCGGCAAGGAAATCCAGGAAGTCCCACTGCGGCATCATGGCCACGTAGTTGTACGGCGGCTTCAGCGAGTCGAAGGCCGCGAGGGTGACCAGGCCGGCACCGGGGACGGGGACCGCGACGTTGCTGAGCCTGCTTTGCGGCAGGGAGCGGAAGCCGGCGCCCAGGCCGAGTTCGTCCATCAACCGGATGGTGGATGCATGCACGGTGTCGCCACGGAAATCCCGCAGGAAGTCGCGGTGCTTCTCCAGGACGGTCACGCGCACCCCTGCCCGTGCCAGCAGCAGGCCCAGCATCATTCCCGCCGGGCCCCCGCCCACCACGGCACACCCCGTGCGCTCCATGCAATTACCGTACGCCGCGCAGGTCCCTGCCGGAACAGTTGAGGGTTGTTGACAGCGCTGGCTAGGCTGGACCACATGCGCGAACTCCAGGCCAAAATCATTGAAGAAATGGGCGTGCAGCCCCGGATCGACCCTGCAGGGGAGGTGCGCAAGCGCGTCACGTTCCTCAAGGAGTACCTGAAGGCCACCCACACCAAGGGCTTTGTCCTGGGCATCTCGGGCGGCCTGGATTCATCCCTGGCCGGCAGGCTCGCGCAGCTGGCAGTGGACGAGCTTGAGGCCGAGGGCGTGGAGGCCAATTTCGTGGCCGTCCGACTGCCCTACGGCGTGCAGCACGACGAGGAAGACGCGCAGGCGGCCCTGGACTTCATCAAGGCCAAAACGGAGTGGACGTTCAACATTTCGGCCGCTGTGGACGGCTTCGAGGAGGAGTTCGAAAAGACCGTGGGCTCGGAAATCTCCGACTTCCACAAGGGCAACACCAAGGCCCGCACCCGCATGATCGCCCAGTATGCCCTCGCGGGTGAGCACAACTATCTGGTGGTCGGCACGGACCACGGCGCGGAGTCCGTGACCGGCTTCTTCACGAAGTACGGCGACGGCGGCGCGGACATCCTGCCCCTGTTCGGCCTCAACAAGCGGCAGAACCGTGCCCTGCTGGCCGAGCTCGGCGCCCCCGCGCGCGTCTGGGAGAAGGTTCCCACGGCGGACCTGCTGGACGACCGGCCGGGCCGCACGGATGAGGACGAACTTGGCCTCAGCTACGACCAGATCGACGACTACCTTGAGGGTCGGGAGGTTCCGGACGCCGTGGCCGAGTCGATCGAACAGAAGTACCTCCGGACCCGCCACAAGCGCACCGTGCCGGTGACCATCTTCGACACGTGGTGGAAGGCCCAGGGTCCGGAGGAGCCCCGCGCGGGGCTGTAGGCAGCCCCCACTTTTAGGAGTACGACGGCGGGTCGCACCGGGCAGGCCTGGAAACCGCCCAGCGGTCCGCCGTCGTTGCGGGTGGCCTAAGCCCGTGAGGTTCAGCGCCTGCGCCGCCCGCCGTCCCCTCCCCCACCGAGCTGCTGCGTGATCCGGTGCGCCTCCGCCATCAGTAGTCCGCCCAGTTCCTCCTGCCGTGCGGGCTTGAAGCGTGGTTCGATGCCGGTGAGGGACAACGCCCAGGCGGGCTTCCCGGAACGGTCGAACACGGCGGCGCCCATCCCCCAGCTTCCCTCCAGGACCAGTCCGGGGTTTACGGAGTAGCCGGCCAGCCGGGTGCGGGCCAGGTTGTCCCGCACCAGCTGCGGGGTGTGGTTCACGGCGAAGCTGCCGGCATGGTCATCCCAGCGGCCCAGCAGCTCCTCCTGCTCGCTTTTGGGCAGGAAGGCCAGGATTGCGGTTCCGGCAGAGGCGACCCCAAGGGGGAACCGTACGCCCTCGTGCAGGACAAACGACCGGACAGGGAAACTTCCTTCTTCGCGCAGCAGGCACACGGTCTGGGCGCCGCGGCGGATGGAGAAGAAGGCGCTCTCACCCGTTGCCTCTGCCAGCCGCCTGAGGCTGGGCCGCGCGATGTCCTCCAAGGGAAAGCGCGCCGATGCGACCGATCCCATCAACAGCACCTCGGGGCCCAGGACCCAGTTGCCCGTGACGGGGTCGTGGTCCAGCAGGCCCTCCGCGGCAAGGGAGGTCAGGAGCCGGTGGACCGTGGGACGGGTAAGTCCCGATTCCCGGACCAGGCGCATCAGGGGCATCCCCTCGGCACTGCGGCCCACCAACCGCAGCAGTCCTGAAATCCGCGCAACCACCTGGGCGCCCTGAACGGGGGCGGCAGCCATAGAGCCTCCTCGTGTCCACAATATGGATACTTCGTATCCTGGTGTCCATACTGTACGACAATCCGGTGCGATTCTTGACACTCGTCGCCTGCCGCCCGTAGTCTCCAAACTCAGATTCCAGCCGTCCACTAAGTGGACGCGCGTCCGTGCTCAACGAGGAGACGTCATGAAGAAACTCCAGGCTTCTGCCGCCGCGGCCTTGGAAGGGGCCCTCCAGGACGGCATCACCGTCGCCGTGGGCGGGTTTGGCCTCAGCGGCATTCCTGCCGACCTGATCGAAGCCCTCCGTGACGCCGGCGTCCGGGACCTCACCGTGGTCTCCAACAACATGGGCGTGGACGGCAAGGGGCTGGGCGTCCTGATCGAGGCAGGCCAGGTGCGCAAGGTGATCGCCTCCTACGTAGGCGAGAACAAGCTGTTCGCGGAGCAGTACCTCGCCGGCAAGCTGGAGGTGGAGTTCACCCCGCAGGGCACCCTTGCAGAGCGGCTTCGCGCTGGCGGCGCCGGTATTCCTGCCTTCTACACCAAGACCGGGGTGGGGACGCTGGTTGCCGAAGGCAAGCCGCATGAGGTATTCGACGGCGAAACGTACGTCCAGGAGCGGGCCATCCGCGCCGACGTCGCACTGGTCCACGCCCACACGGCGGATACGGACGGCAACCTCATCTACCGCTACACCGCCCGGAACTTCAACCCGGTGGTGGCCACCGCGGGAGTCCTGACCGTCGCCGAGGCGGAAGTCATCGTGGAGCCCGGCCAACTGGATCCCAACCACATCGTTACCCCAGGCGTCTTTGTCCAGCGGCTTGTCCAGGCAACGGACCGTGTCAAGGACATCGAGCAGCGGACCGTCCGGCAGCGCGCCGGCCTTGTCCCTGCCTAAACCAGGGCCGCCCCAGCTGCAACCGCTCCCGCTGCCGCCTATTGACGCCCACTACTCAATGGAGAGATACACCTCATGACCACCGTGCAGTTGAACAGCCAGGACGTCCGCCAGAAAGGGTTGGCCCGGATGGCAGAAGAGCTGGCGGGGTGGACGCAGAAGTGGTTCCCGGACGCCTACATTTTTGCTTTGGCAGGTGTGCTGCTGGTGGCCATTGCCGCCCTGGCCATCGGAGCGTCGCCCAAGGCCGTGGTGGACTCGTTCGGCAATGGGTTCTGGGACCTCACCGCCTTCACCCTGCAGATGGCCATGGTGGTGCTCACCGGCTATGTGGTGGCGACATCACCGCCGGTCGCCCGGCTGATCGAGCGTCTGGCGCCGGTACCCACCTCCGCCCGCTCCGCCGTCAGCTTCGTGGCCGTCCTCTCCATGTCGGTGTCCTTCGTCAACTGGGGGCTGAGCCTGATCTTTGGCGGCCTGCTGGCGCGCGCCATAGCGCGCCGCAAGGACCTCCACGTCGACTACCGGGCCCTCGGCGCAGCGGCCTTCATGGGGCTGGGCGCCGTCTGGGCCCTGGGAATGTCCTCCTCCGCGGCCCAGCTGCAGGCCACCAAAGCTTCCATCCCCCCGGCGCTGCTGAAGATCACCGGCGTCCTGGACTTCGGGACCACCGTCTTCACCTGGCAGTCCCTGCTGACCTTGGCCATCCTGATGCTTCTCACCACGGTCATCGCCCATTTCTCAGCCCCCACGGGAGGCTCGGTGAAGACGGCGGCCGATCTCGGCGTCGACCTCGACGACCAGCCTGAACCGCCTGCTGAAAAGTCCCGGCCGGGCGAATGGCTTGAATACAGCCGGGTCCTGCCCGTCCTGGCCGGGGTGCTGACCCTGGGCTGGCTGGTGTCCCAGCTGCTGACCCTGCCCATCCTGAGCGTGGTCAGTTCGCTGAACGGATACCTGCTGGTGTTCCTGATGCTGGGGCTGGTGCTGCATGGAACACCGCGTAAGTTCCTTCAATCAGTCACCAAAGCCGTGCCCGCCACGGCCGGAATCCTGGTCCAGTTCCCGCTCTACGCTGCAATGGCCGCCATCCTGACCAAGGCCACCGGGGCCGGCGGCCTCTCGGTGTCGGAGCACTTGGCCCACTTCTTCACCAGCATCGGCGGCAACGGGGCGTTCGCCGTCATCATCGCCATCTACACCGCCATTCTGGGCATGTTCGTGCCCTCCGGCGGCGGTAAGTGGCTGGTGGAGGCGCCGTACGTCATGCAGTCCGCTACGGACGTCAACATGAACCTGGGCTGGACCGTACAGATCTACAACATGGCCGAGGCACTGCCCAACCTCGTCAACCCGTTCTTCATGCTTCCCCTGCTGGCGGTGCTGGGCCTGCGCGCCCGGGACCTGGTGGGCTTCACGTTCCAGCAGTTCCTGTTCCACCTGCCGGTGGTCCTGCTGCTGGCCTGGCTGCTGGGCATGACGTTCGAGTTCATGCCGCCGGTCATACCCAACTGAGTACAGCTAAAGAGATCAAGGAGAACCCCATGGGATGGACCAGGGATGAAATGGCTGCCATCGCGGCCGAGGAACTGAACGACGGCGACTACGTGAACCTTGGGATCGGCATCCCCACGCTGGTGGCCAACAACCTGCCCGAGGGCGTGCGGGTGGTCCTGCAGAGCGAGAACGGCCTGCTGGGCATGGGTCCCTTCCCGTACGAGGGCGAGGAGGATGCGGATCTCATCAACGCGGGCAAGCAGACCGTCACGGTCCTGCCCGGCGGAAGCATCTTCGACTCCGCCACCTCGTTCGGGATGATCCGGGGCGGACACGTCAAGGTGGCTATCCTGGGCGCCATGCAGGTGTCCGGCAACGGCGACCTGGCCAACTGGACCATCCCGGGCAAGATGGTCAAGGGCATGGGGGGTGCCATGGACCTGGTGGCCGGCACACCCCGTGTTGTGGTCCTCACCGAGCACAACGCCAAGGACGGCACCGCCAAGATCGTGCGCGAATGCACGCTGCCCTTGACGGGGCTCAGCTGCGTGGACCGGATCATCAGCGACCTCGCCGTCTTTGACCTGGTGAAGGACGACGACGGCGGGCGGCAGCTCACGCTGACCCGCCTGGCGCCGGGGGTCACCGAAGAGGAGATCCGGGAAAAAACTGAAGCGGACTTCGACGTCCGGCTCGAGAATGAGGAAGTGGCAGCATGAGCCTCAAAGACCAGTTCGGCAAGGACGTACTGATCACCGGCTGGGGACACAGCAGGTTCGGCAAGCTCGCCGACGACACCCTGGAATCCCTGATCGTGCAGGTGGCCACGGACGCCATCAGCACCGCAGGCATCGAGCCGGGCCAGATCGATGAGATCTACGTTGGCCAGTTCAACTCCGGCATGATGCCGCTGGCCTTTCCGTCCTCGCTGGCACTGCAGGTCTCACAGGACCTGGGCAACGTCCCGTCCACCCGCGTGGAGAACGCCTGCGCCTCGGGTTCGGCCGCGTTCCAGCAGGGCACCAAGTCGCTGCTGGCGGGGACGGCAAAGACCGTCCTGGTGATCGGCGCCGAAAAGATGACCCATGCCGGAGCGGACGTAGTGGGTGCCGGGCTCCTGGGCGCGGACTACGACATGGCCGGCAAGCCCTCCACGACGGGATTCACGGGTCTTTTCGCCGAGGTGGCCAAGCACTACGCCAAGCGGTACGACGCCGCTGGCAGCCTCGGTGATGTGCTGGGCACGATCGCTGCCAAGAACCACCGCAATGGCGTGGACAACCCTTACGCACAGCTCCGCAGGGACCTGGGCGAGGAGTTCTGCCGGACGGTCTCGGACAAGAACCCCATGGTGGCCGATCCGCTGCGCCGCACGGACTGTTCCCCCGTCTCCGACGGTGCTGCCGCCGTCGTGCTGTCCACGTCGGCCACTGGTGGAAGCGCCTCCCCCGTCCGGCTCGCGGGCTTTGGACACGCCAACGACTTTTTCCCCGCGGCGCGCAGGGACCCCACCGCTTTCGAGGCCACCCGGGTCTCGTGGCAGCGCGCCCTGGCGATGGCCGGCGTCGGGCTCGAAGACCTGGACCTGGCCGAAGTCCACGACTGCTTCACCATTGCCGAGCTGCTGATGTACGAGGCCATGGGCCTGACCGAACCGGGCCAGGGCGCCAGGGCCCTCGAGGAGGGCTGGGTCTTCAAGGACGGCAAGCTGCCGGTCAACGTCTCCGGCGGCCTCAAGTCCAAGGGCCACCCAGTGGGGGCTACGGGCGTGTCCCAGCACGTCCTGGCAGCCATGCAGCTCACCGGCACCGCAGGAGACATGCAGCTGGCCGCTCCCCGGCGGGCAGCAGTGCAGAACATGGGTGGCGTGGGGATCGCCAACTACGTCAGCGTGCTTGAAGCTGTCTGAGCAACTGCCGGCTCCAAAGTGCCCCGCGCCGCCGTCGTGGGGCACTTTGGAGCTGCCCGCGGCCGTTTGCGCAGATGACGACGGCGTGTCCGCGCCAAGGTGCCCCGGGACGGCAGGATGTCGCTCCGGGTCAGCGCTTTATCGCGGCTACCCTTGCACCCGGGGCTTCCGCCCCGTACGTTGGGGACTGTGGGGGATTAACTCCCGCGCACTCCGGGACGATCCCCGGGGAGAGAATCAGAGTCACATGAAGGAATGCAGCCATGGCAACAGGCACAGTTAAATGGTTCAACGCCGAAAAGGGTTTTGGCTTCATTGCCCCCGATGACGGGTCCGCTGACGTTTTCGCCCACTACTCGGCAATCGCCACCAGCGGCTACCGCTCACTGGACGAGAACCAGAAGGTCGAATTCGATGTGACCCAGGGTCCCAAGGGCCCGCAGGCAGAGAACATCCGCCCGCTCTAAGTCTTCGGCGGCCTCCGGCAACTGCCGGGACCCCATTCCAGCGGCCCCTCCACCATAGGTGGAGGGGCCGCTGTTTTTATGCCCCTGCACCGTTCGGTGGTTCCGTTTGGGATAATTGATCCATGACGGGACACGACCAGGACAGGGACCCGTGGGAGGAGTTTGATGCCCTCGGCCCCGCCGCCCCGGACCGCGTGCCCGGCCAGCCGGGCGGGGAGCCGTACGGCTTCGGCTTCCGGACCGGGGTGCGCAGCGCCCGGGTTGCCGTTGGCTTCGCCATCTACGCACTGGCACTGGGAACCATCCTCGCCCTGACCGGTTGCATCGTCTTCATCACCCGGCAGCAGTGGCTGCTGATGGGCCTCATGCTGTTGTTTGAGGCGGTCTTTGTCTTCGCGTTTACGCGGCTCGTGGCCCAGGCCAGGCACCGTGTTCCGCGCGACCGGCATGCCAGGTAGCCCCCACTGGAGACCCGCCGTGCAGCCGGCCGTCAGCGGATGGCGAACGCGATGAAGAGGTTCAAGGCCCCTTGCTCCACCCTGCGGGCCTGACCACGCGCGCCACGCCAGCCCGGCAGGGCAGGGCGGGGCAGAGAAGAGGCTCCCGTACCTACCGGTGCTTGAACTCAGGCTGGCGCTTCTGCGCGAACGCGGCCATGCCTTCCTTCTGGTCCTCAGTGGCAAACAGGGAGTGGAACAGCCGCCGCTCGAAAATCACTCCCTGCGCCAACCCCATTTCGAACGCAGCGTTGACGGCCTCTTTCGCTGCCATCGCCGCGGGCTTGGATTTTCCGGCGATTACACCGGCCACCTCCAGTGCCTGCGACACCACATCCGCCGCCGGAACCACCCGGGAGACCAGCCCGCAGCGCTCGGCTTCCTCCGCGTCAATGAACCTTCCCGTGAGGATCATGTCCATGGCCTTGGCCTTGCCCACGGCCCGGGTGAGCCGCTGTGAACCGCCCATCCCAGGCAGCACGGCGAGGTTGATCTCCGGCTGGCCGAATTTCGCGTTGTCGCCCGCGATGATGATGTCGCACATCATGGCCAGTTCGCAGCCGCCGCCCAGGGCAAACCCGGACACGGCCGCGATGGTGGGGATGCGCAGACGGGTAAAGTCTTCCCAGCCCCGGAACCAGTCCGTGGTGTACATGTCCATGTAGCCCTGGTCCGCCATCTCCTTGATGTCGGCACCCGCTGCAAAAGCCTTGCCCGAGCCCGTGACCACCACCGCGCCCACGCCCGGATCGGAATCCATGGCGGTGACCGCGGCCACCAACTCCTCCATGGTGGCCTTGTTCAGCGCATTCAATGCCGAGGGCCGGTTCAGCGTCACCAGCCCTACCCTGCCCTGCTGCTCCACCAGGATGTTGGCGTACTCCGTCATTCGGGGCTCCCGTCGTCGTGTGCTGTTGTAGTTGGTCGCAGGTCCGGTTCCCCGCCGTCCAGCGGCCGGAAGAACCTGTCCACCTGCATGGGGGTAACCTCGGCCAGGTTGGCAGGTTTCCACTGCGGGTTCCTGTCCTTGTCCACCACCTGGGCACGGATTCCTTCGCGGAAATCAGGTCCGGACAGGAAGCGGATCCCCGTCCGGTACTCCTGGGCCAGGGCTTCGTCCAGGGTCAGGTTCGCGGCCCGGCGCAGGGCCGCCAGGGTGACCTTGATCGAGGTGGGCGACTTGGCTTCTATCGTGTCGGCCGCTTCCGTGGCATCTTCCCGGCCGGGCCCGGTCCAGGCCAAGAGCCGGGCAACGATTTCCTCCGCATCGTCGCAGGCGTAGCAGGCATCGATCCAGTCCCGCTGCCCCGCCAATACCGAGGCAGGAGGCTCGTCAGAGTAACGGGCGACGGCGGCTTCCGGGCTTTCATCTTCCAGCGCCGCCACCAGGCTGGGCAGCGCGTGGGACGGCACGAAGTGGTCGGCGAGGCCGAGGAACAAGGCGTCCCCCGCATCCAGGTGCGCGCCGGTCAAGGCGGCATGCGTCCCTGTTTCGCCTGGTGCGTGAGACAGCAGGAACGTCCCGCCGACGTCGGGGGCGAACCCAATGGTGGTCTCCGGCATCCCCATCCTGGTCCGTTCCGTGACAACGCGGACGCTGCCATGCGCGGAGATGCCGACGCCCCCGCCTAGAACCAAGCCGTCCATCAAAGCGACATACGGCTTTGGGTACCGGGAAATCAGCGAATTCATGCGGTATTCGGTCTGCCAGAAATCAGCGGTCGCGTTCCCACCGTGCAGCATGTCCCGGTAGATCGCCACGATGTCTCCGCCGGCGCACAGGCCCCGCTCCCCGGCGCCCTGCACCAGGACGGTGGCCACGCCGTCGTCGTCTGTCCATGCAATCAGCTGCCGCAGCAGAAGATCGACCATTCCTGCTGTGAGCGCATTGACCGCCCTCGGCCGGTTCAGGGTAATCACGCCCAAGCGGCCGCGGCGTTCAAAAAGAACCTCCGCACTTCCGCTCTCAGCCGTGCTGTCCGTAGTGGTGCCCTTGGCTGCGGTCATCTGCTGGAGCGCTCCTTTGCATGGTGGCCGGACGAGTGATCCAGGTCATTCTGTTGCGAATATACCCGTCTCCACCGTTCGCAAACGAACGGCACCGGGAACGGCGGGCCGATGCCGTCGAAGGCTTTACCCGCCGTGCGGCTGCCAAGGTAAGTTAGGAACCGTGAAGATAGCTACCTGGAATGTGAACTCGCTCCGAGCCCGCGCCGACCGCGTTGAAGCGTGGCTCCAGCGCAGCGACTGCGATGTCCTTGCCATCCAGGAGACCAAGTGCAAGGACGAGAACTTCCCCTGGGAGCTCTTTGAACGCATGGGCTACGAGGTGGCCCACTTCGGAGTCAACCAGTGGAACGGTGTGGCCATCGCCTCCCGTGTGGGGCTTGAGGACGTGGAGCGGACCTTCCTTGACCAGCCTTCGTTCGGCAAGGCCGGCAAGGATCCCGTCCAGGAGGCCCGTGCCATGGCCGCCACCTGCGCCGGCATCCGCATTTGGAGTCTCTACGTTCCCAACGGCCGCTCCCTCGACGACGAGCACATGCCGTACAAGCTCAAGTGGTTGGAGAGCCTGAAGACGCACGCCCAGGCACTGGTTACGGAGAACCCACAGGCGCAGGTGGCGTTGATGGGCGACTGGAACATCGCACCGTTCGATGACGACGTCTGGGACATCGACCTGTTCATCAACAACCGGTCAACGCACGTCAGCCCGCCGGAACGTGAGGCGTTCCATGCCTTCGAAGCGGCCGGCTACACGGACGTGGTGCGCCCCTACACGCCTGGCCCCGGTGTCTACACCTACTGGGACTACACCCAGCTGCGGTTCCCCAAAAAGGAAGGCATGCGGATCGACTTCGTCCTGGCTTCCCCCGCCCTGGCCGCGCGCGTCACCGGCGCCGCGATCGACCGCGAGGAACGCAAGGGCAAAGGCGCCTCCGACCACGCCCCCGTACTTGTGGAACTGGCGGACTAATGACGTCACCCTGGACCCTTGCAAGGAGACCGTCATGACGGGAAACCTCTACCGGGGCCAGGCCGGCCTGCCTTTCTCCTCCACCCTCCGCGTCTACGAACCCCTGGAAGCCTTCCCGGAGGAACAACGCCCGGCCATCCAGGCAGCGGGGGCGCAGGCAGTCTCGCGCGCCGCCGTCGAAAACGCTGAACTGCTGGCGTCGCTGGGCCGCATCACCCGCACGGGCGGGGACCCGTTCCCGACGGGACGCACCGATCTGGTGCGGGTCACCACCCTCCCGGCGCCGGAAGGTGGAGCGGCCGACGACGCTGCTGACGCCGACGCCGGACCCGTCCTGCTGTATTGCCCCAGCCAACTGGTCCTTCGCGCCGGTTTGGCGGCCAACGCCCTCATGGAGGGCATCCACGGCCCGCTCGCCGAGCTGTTGATCCCTGAAGAGCAGCGTGACCGGCACCAGGAACGCATCGACCTGGTGAAGGCCCGCGACGGCTCCATCAGGGTCCACACGCGGGCTTCCACCTGGGGCATCCCCTTCAGCTGGTTCTCGCTGTTCATGGAATCCGACCGCAAGGACGTGGTGGAAGCCAACGGCCGAATCCTCACCGTCCGGGTCTGGGCGACCCTCACCGACGCCCTGGAGCGGGCCCGCTATGCCGTGGCCAACCTTGCCCTGGCCGCCCCGGACCTGGACATGCTCGATGACCTGGCGCAACTGACCGAATGGCTCGAATCGTTCCACGTGAACTCCATGGTGGAGCTGGACTACGGCGCCGTGGCAGACAAGGTATACCCCGACGAGTCACCCATGGACATCAGGCTGGGTATCGAATGCCTGGCAGAGGGGGACATGACCGGCGCAGCCGCTGCCTATCGCCGGCTTGCCTCCCGCTGGATTCCCATCCGCCAGCTCGCGCGCGCGTCCTGACGGGCGACAGCTCCCCGCAGATCCATTTCCGGGCCCCTTCTCACGTGTTCGCTGCTGACGGGGAACTGGAGCGAGTCAACTGCTGGGCGGGGCGGTGGACTCCCGGACGATCAGGTGGTGCGGGGCAACGGTCGTCTGCACCGCACCATGGGATCCAGCGAGTTCATCAAGGAGCATCCGTGTCCCCTGCTGGCCCTGCTCCACCGGGTCCTGGGCGACAGTGGTGAGGCCCATTGCCTCGGAGAACTCATGGTTATCTATGCCGATGATGGAAAGATCTTCGGGGACCCGCACTCCCCTGCGCCGTGCCTGGAGCATGGCGCCAATGGCCATTTCATCGGAGGCGCAGAGTATGGCAGTAGGCTTCGGCCCGGGTTTTCCCCACAGGGCGTCAAAACCTTCCTGGCCACTCCGTACGGTGAAATTGCCAAAGATGTCCCACTCCGGCGGCATTATGGACCCGGCCTTCGCCATCGTTTCCACGAAGCCTTCCACACGGAGGCGGGGAACGGTGAAGTTCAGGTCGGAATCGTCCTGGCCATGCAGGAGTGCCACCTTACGATGTCCCAGCCCAATCAAGTGTGAAGTGGCGTCTGCTGCCGCTGCATAGTCGTCGATCCCGATGCTGGGGCAGTCCTCGACCGGGCCCCCGACGATGATCAACGGGATGTCAATGCGCTGCAGGTCCTCAATTTCCTCATGGGTAAGCGACATACACAGGACGAGCAGCGCGTCGATCTGCTTGTAGACCATTGTCTTGCTGAAAAGGCGTTCCCGTGCACCGCGCTGGCCGCCCAGGTTGAAGAGGGAGAGGTTGTAGCCGCGCTGGTGGAGTTCGCGGTCCACGCCTTCGATGGCCTTGAAGAAGAACCACCGGTCCACGTATGGTGCCAGCACGCCCACGGTCCTGGTCCGGCCCGTGGCAAGCCCGGAGGCCGAGGAAGAAGCCACATACCCGAGGTTTCCGGCGACCTCCAAAATCTTTTCCCTGGTGGCGGGCGAAACCCGGGGCAACCCGCGTACGGCCCGGGAAACAGTGGCCGTTGAGACTCCGGCGGCTGCGGCTACATCCTCAATGCTGACGCCGTTATGGCCGCCCCGTTGAGACCTTTCAGTTGTGCGTGCCACCGTGTCCCCTTTTCAACTCCTTTTCGACGTAGGGCCGGCTGGCCCTGCGTTCACCCCCAAACCCTGCATTTTCCCATCCGACGCCCGGGCAGTGATAACCGGGCAGGCAGGGGCGCAGCAGCGGGGTGACGCTTCGGCCCGTGTTCCTACCTGCGGGCGGGAAGTTTACGGCGCAGGCGCACCATGCCATAGAGCGCCAGCAACGTGGCCAACAGGCCCAGGGCCCAGCCGAGGGCGGACTGGGCAGTGACTTCCATCCACACTGTGACCACGAGGAGGACGAGTGCCCAAAACGCCAGGAAACCAATGATGATGTCGAAGTCCTCGCCCGACCGGACAAGCCTGCTGCGGTTTCCCGCCCCCGGTGTGCGGGGGCGGGAACCGTTGTCCGTCACTTGACTGCACCTGCCGTGAGGCCGGCGACAATCTTGCGCTGAAATACCAGCACCAGGATCACCAGCGGAATGGTGACGATGGTGCCTGCGGCCATGATGGCCGTGTAAGGAATCTGGTTGGGCTGCGCGCCGGCGAAGTTGGCGATGGCCACGGTAACAGGCTGCGTCGCATCGCTGGACAGCTGGCTCGCGATCAGGAATTCATTCCACGAGGAGATGAACGCCAGGATCGCCGTGGTGAAAATCGCAGGTGCCGCCAGCGGCATGATGACCTTGCGGAAGGCCTGCCCCTGGGTGCAGCCGTCAACCCTGGCCGATTCCTCCAGCTCCCACGGCATCTCCCGGAAGAAAGAGGTCATGGTGTAGACGGTCAGCGGGAGCACGAAGGAAATGTTGGGGATGATCAGCGCCTGGTAGGTACCCATCCAGCCGATGTTGGTGAACAGCTGGAAGAGCGGGGTGATCAGGGCGACACCGGGGAACATGGAGGCTCCGAGGATGAAGCCGAGCACCAGGAACTTTCCCTTGAAGTTCAGCCGGGCCAGGGCGTAAGCGGCGAACACACCGATCAGGAGGGACACAACCGTCACCACGCCGCCGA
This sequence comes from Pseudarthrobacter enclensis, assembly GCF_030811655.1. Classification (GTDB taxonomy): domain Bacteria; phylum Actinomycetota; class Actinomycetes; order Actinomycetales; family Micrococcaceae; genus Arthrobacter; species Arthrobacter enclensis_A. The sequence continues at coordinate 109,286 of NZ_JAUSRE010000009.1, forward strand.
TGAACACGCTGTTCAAGAGCGCCTGGCCGAACCTGTTGCCAAACGATGTATCGAAGGCGGTCCTGAAATTGTCCAGGGTCACATGGGTCGGCAGGATTGAGGTGTCGTAAGTGAAGCCCACCTCACGGAACGCCGTGACCACCATCCAGTAGGCAGGCGCCAGGCACCAGAGCAGGACGATCGCAGCACTGAGGTAGGTGCGGCCCTGCGCCCACTTTTCACGGTTCTGCGCGGCCCTGCGGCCCCTGTCCTGCCGGGCACGCAGTGCCGAGGCGTCGGCTGTTGCCGTGGTCATTTCTTCCCCTTTCCTGTGGCGCCGCTCTGCTCAACCACGTTTGCCCCGAGGAAGCGGACAAAGATGAAGGCGACAAGGAAGATGATGATGAAGGTAATTGTGGACAGGGCAGCGGCCGCGTTGAACCCTTGCCTGATCTGGCTGATGACCAGAATCGACAGCGTAGTGGTGTTGTTGGCACCGCCGGTCAGGATGTACGGCAGGTCGAACATGCGCAGCGCATCCAGGGTCCGGAAGAGGATTGCCACCATAAGGGCCGGCTTGACCAGCGGCAGGGTGATCAGGCGGAACCGCTGCCATGCAGAGGTCCCATCCACTTTGGCCGCTTCATAGACTTCCGCGGGAATCATCTGAAGGCCTGCCAGGATCAGCAGCGCCATGAACGGAGTGGTCTTCCAGACATCGGCAATGACCACGGCCCATTTCGCTGGCCACTCGCTGCCCGTCCACAGGATGCTGACATTGAACAGCTTGTTGGCGATTCCCTCGAAGGCGAAGATAAAGAACCAAAGCTTAGCGGTGACAGCCGTAGGGATGGCCCACGGCACGAGAACAGCAGCGCGGACGAGGCTCCGCCCGCGGAACTCACGGGCCATGATCATGGCCATCCAGAAACCCAGGACAGTTTCCAGCGCCACCGTGACCACAGTGAAGAAGAACGTGGTGGCGGTGGCGGACCAGAACTGGCCGCCAAGGGTGCCCGGCGGGCAGGCGACAGTTCCGCCAGCGGGAGCCGAGCATTGCTGCGCCAGCCAGTTCACATAGTTCTGGATGCCCGCCGGGCCACCAGCAGTGAAGAGGCCGGTGGCCGGGTCCAGGCCGGCGTCCTTCTGGAAGGACATGACGATGGCGCTGACGATCGGGTAAACAATGACGACGGCCAGAGCGATGATGGTGGGGGCGAGCAGCCAGGACGCCCAGCGGCCCTGGCTGGCGATCCTGTTGTCCTCCCCCACACCTTTGGGTGCGTGATGGGCGGGGGCGCCGCCCGACGCCGGTGCCTTGACCGGCGTCGGGCCTAGTTCGGTTGCCATGGCAGAACTACGATCCCGCACCGGCGGATTCGATGGACTTCTGCATGTCAGAAAGTGCGGTTTCCACTGGCTTTTCTCCCTTGATAGCGGAGTAGGCGTTGTCTTGGATTGCCTTGGTGACGGCCGGGTAGAAAGGCGTTACCGGACGCGGAACAGCGTTCTGGATGGACGTCTTCAGAACCGGCAGGTAAGGCAGCTTCGCGACGAGTTCCTGGTCCTCGTACAGCGATCCGAGGACCGGAGCCAAGGAGCCCTGCGTAGCGTAGAACTTCTCGGATTCCGCCGAGGTCATGAACTTCATGAAGTCCAGCGCAGTGGCCTTGTTCTTGGAGTACACGCTGGTGGCAAGGTTGTGGCCGCCGAGCGAGGAGGCACCGGGGCCATTCTTGCCCGGAAGCGCAGCCAGTCCAGTCTTGTCCTTGACGGCGGAAGAACCTTCAGTGGTCATCAGGTTGAAGGCGTAGGGCCAGTTGCGCAGGAACAGGAGCTTACCGCTCTGGAATGCCTGCCGGCTGTCCTCTTCCTTGTACGTGATGGCTTCCTTGGGGATGTTGCCGTCCGCGTAGGCCTTCGCCAGGTTTTCAAGGCCGGCCTTGGCCTCGGGGGTGTTCAGGCTGGGCTTTCCGTCCTTGTCGAGGACCGAGCCCCCCGCGGAGTTGATGGCCTCGGAAGCGTTCACGGTGAGGCCCTCGTACTTGCTGAACTGGCCCGCATAGCATCCAATGTTGTTCTGCTTGGCGATGGAGCACATGCTCATCATCTCGTCCCAGGTCTTGGGCGGGTTGGGAACCAGATCCTTGCGGTAGTACAGGATGCCGCCGTCAGAGGTCTGCGGTGCCGCGTACAGGGTCCCCTTGTAGGTTGCGCTGTCCACGGTTGGCTTCAGCATTGCGCTGGTGTCGATCGCCATCTTGTCCTTCAGCGGCTGCAGCCAGCCCTTGGCTGCGAACTCGGCGGTCCAGACGACGTCCACATCCACCACGTCGTAGTCGGACTGCTTGGCCTGGAAATGCTGGACAAGGTCGTCGTGCTGCTGGTCGGCCTGATCGGTCTGTTCCTTGAAGGTGACCTTTTCATTCGGGTGGGCAGCATTCCACTTATCCACCAGGGGGCGGACCACGTTGCTGTTGTCCTTGCCCTGTACATAGGTGATGGGGCCGCGGCCGTCGAGGTTGGCGTCGGCGTCGCTGCCTCCACCGCCCGTGGTGCCCCCTCCACCTCCGCCGCCGCAGGCGGACAACGTAAGGGCCAGAATGCCGGCAGTGGCAGCCGGAAGCAGGAATCTCGGGGTTTTCATTAGCTTGAAGCTCCTCGCTGAGTGACAAGTAAGTCGACAGTGCGCTTGCTAGGTGAGGTTGATGTGGTGACCATCACACTAGTAACGTTGCTGTCGGGAATGCAAGCGTTTACATCAAAAAGTTATCAGAGGGGAACCAAATGCCCGACCCGACCGTTCCAGCGCCCCGTCACACGCCCTCTGCCTGGTGGGCCGATGCCGTGGTCTACCAGGTCTATCCCCGATCCTTCGCGGACGGCAACGGCGACGGAATGGGCGATCTCCGGGGCGTCACCGACCGGCTCCCCTACCTTGAACAGCTCGGCGTGGATGCCGTCTGGCTGTCGCCGTTCTACAAGTCTCCGCAGGCCGACGGCGGGTATGACGTTGCGGACTACAGGCAGGTCGACCCCCTTTTTGGTTCCCTGGCGGACTTCGACGCGATGTTGCAGGAGGCTCACCGCCGCGGCCTGAAAGTCATCGTGGACTTGGTTCCCAACCACACCTCGGACGAGCATCAGTGGTTCCGCGAAGCACTGATGGCAGCCCCGGGGAGCCCGGAACGGGAACGGTACATCTTTAGGGACGGCAAGGACCAGGTGCCGGGAACCGGCGACGGAAAGAGAGCGCCCAACAACTGGAAGTCAGTGTTTGGGGGGCCGGCATGGAGCCGGGTAACTGAGGCCGACGGATCACCCGGCCAGTGGTACCTGCACCTCTTCGACACCAAACAGCCGGACCTCAACTGGGACAATCCGGACGTCCAGGAGGAGATGCGCTCGGTGCTGCGGTTCTGGCTTGACCGCGGGGCGGACGGCTTCCGCGTGGACGTTGCCCACGGACTGGTCAAGGAGCCGGGACTTCCGGATTGGGAAGGTGTGGCGGCGATGGTGGAGGGGACTTCCGTTCCGGGGCGGGAAAGCCACCGTCCGGGGGACGCGCCAGGCGCCCATACGGACGCCGAAGAACCACACAGGGCAGTTTCACCGATGTATCCGCCGTCGCCTTTCTTCGACCAGGACGGGGTGCACGCCATCTACCGTGACTGGAACCGCGTCCTGGCCGAATACGGTGGGGATCGAATGATGGTGGCGGAAGCCTGGGTGGAACCCGCCGAGCGCCTGGCACGCTACGTCCGCCCCGATGAGATGCAGCAGGCGTTCAACTTCGATTTCCTGCTGGCCGGCTGGGACGCAGAACGCATGGCTGATGCCATTGACGCGTCGCTGGCAGCGGCAGCATCAGTAGGGGCTCCGTGCACCTGGGTGCTTAGCAACCACGACACAGTGCGCCACACCACCCGGTTCGGCCTGAAGGACCCCACCACTTTCCCCAAGGGCATCGGCCCCGGGGACGAACAACCCGATGCCGCCCTTGGCCTTGCGCGGGCGCGTGCCGCCACACTGGTGGCACTGGCACTGCCTGGCTCCGCATACCTGTACCAGGGCGAGGAACTGGGCCTTCCGGAGCACACAACCCTTCCCGCCTCAGCCAGACAGGACCCGACGTTTTTCCGAACCAACGGTGCAGAGATTGGCCGTGACGGCTGCCGGGTCCCCCTGCCGTGGGCCGCTGGGCAGCCTGGTTTTGGTTTCTCCGGGGCTGTTTCTGCGGAGGCTCCCGCACCGTGGCTGCCCCAGCCGGAAAGCTTCGGTCCTTTGGCAGCGGACCAGCAGGACGGCGAGGAGGGTTCGACGCTGGAGCTCTACCGTGCTGCCCTGGCGTTCAGGTCAGCCCGGCACTTGGGCAGCGGCAGCGTGGAATGGACCGACGAACACGCCCCGGAGAGCGGACTGCTCGCCTTCCGGAACGGGGATGTGGTGGTGCTGTCCAACATGGGCTTTGCTTCCGCCCCCGTGCCGGACGGCTATGCCGTAGTCCTTTCCAGCGGTCCGGAGCCGGCCGGCGACTGGGCCGCCATGCAGGAGGTACCCGTGGACTGCACGGTATACCTGCAGAGCAGGCGGTAACCGCAGGAGCGGGGCGGAAGCCCCGGACCCACCTAGCGGACCCGCTCCGCTCGGCCGAAACGGGTCCGGGCGCCCGCGCCGATGTGGATGAGAACGGGTATTTCCTTCCCCACAACGGATTCAAGGGCGCGAAGGAGTTCGGACACCTCGGCCGCAAGCAGGTGCGGGGCCACGCCCTGCCGGGGCAGGAGGCGCACCTTCAATGCGGGCAAGCCCTTAACGCTGTAGGTGGTGATGGTGGCACCGGCAAGGTCCGGCCGTCCCTCAAGGGCCTGTTTAAGTGCCTGTTCGGCTACCCCACCACCGATCCGGACGTCACCGGGAGGGTCGCCGGGATCGTATTCGGCGGCCAGTAGGTTTGACCGGCCCTTTCCCTGTTGGGCGATCCAGGCAACCATGAGCGCCATGAGGGCCAGCAATGCCAGCGCCACCACGATCCACAGCCAGCTTTCCGGGCCGCCAGGGAAGCGGGTGGAGCTGAAAAGCTCGGTGATCCCAGCCCAGGCGCCCGCGGACCAGGAGTGCCACCAGGGGGCCACCGCGGGAACGGTTGCCAGCAGCACCAGGAGCAGGCCCGATCCCAAGAGGAGCAGTCCAAGCACTGCAAGAAGGATGCGGTTCAGGAGTGCCGGGGTGCTGTTCATGCTCCGATCACCCCGGACGGGGCCACAATGACGCGGGGAACCGGCGACGGTTCCAGCAGCATGTGGTCCAACTCGTCGCGGACGGCATCCAGCACCCGGTCCTGGTCGACGGGGATACCGGACGTGGGCCGCACATTCACCAGCACCTGCCGCTGGGAGACAACCACCATGACCTGTTCCGGTGTAACGTTGGCGGCCAGCCGCGCACGGCGTGCGAGCGAGGACGCAATGACCTCATCATCCACCACCACGGCCGGCAGACCTTCGCCGCCCCCGCCGGCCAGCAAATGACGGGCCCGTTTGCCGGGCAGGAGCCCATTAAGGAGGAAAATCAGGCCCAGCATGGCGAGCACGCCGCCAATGGCTGCCAGCAATAGCGGGGGGATGCCGGCCGGAAGGTCCACGATGCGCTGGGCCGCCACCTGCGGCTCGATCAGCCACGCGGGCTGGCCAACGGCGTGGACTCCGGATTCCAGCACACCGTACGCGGCAAGCACCAGAACCAGGACGGCGGCGGCGACTGACACGGCGGCCCGGGAAGAATGGGTTTCGCGGAAGAGGACCCTCCGCATATCCGGCCCGTTGTTCCCCCGCGATCCGTTGTCCGCGCGGCGGTTGTCCACGCTGCTGCTCACCGCACCCGCCCTCCCGTGTTGACCTTCGCCCCGCTGATGCGGATATCCACGCGGCTCAGCCTGGAACCGCTCAGTTCGGAAACTGTTGCCATAATGCTTGCTTTGGCCCTGACTGTGCGGTCCCATATGGACCCGCCGGCCGACTCGAGCCGCGCCGGGTCCCGGACGACCGACTGCAATGGCGGGATGCTGATGGGGGCGACGAGTGACAAAGCCAGCAGGCCGTCGTCGTCCGTCCAGTCTGCGCGTACGTCCTCGGGGTCAATGCCCAGAGCCTGTGCTGCAGCTGCCCTGGCGAGGCTGGTCAGTGCCTGGGTGCTGATCCGGTTATGGCCGCTGAGCGCCTGCCCACGAACAACGGGCGGGGGCGGGCTCATGAGGACGAGCGCCGGCCGATGATGGCGTCGAACACGCCCCGCAAGTCCAGCTTTCCTTCGGCAGCACGCCCCAGGAGGGCGCCGACGGCCATGAAAAGAAGGGAGACAAGGAATCCCCAAAGCCCGAACTGCAGGGACATGAAAGCGACGAAGGCCCCCATAGCCGTACCGGCAACGGTGAGGTTCACAGAACCGCCTCCCGTTCAGGGGCAGCCGATGAAGTTGGCTTGACAGGCGGCGGCACGTAGACATCCGTGATCTCGACGTTCACTTCGATGACCTGCAGCCCCACCAGTTCCTCGACCGCACGGTAAACGGCGGCCCGGACCTCATTGGCCAGGGAGTGCAGGGGCGTCCCATAGCTCGCCACCAGGGTGATGTCCACGGCCACCTGCGTTTCGCCCACTTCCGCGTGGACGCCCGCGGCATGATCTGAACTTCCCACGGCGTCCCGGATGGCGCCCAGGGCGCGGGACGGACCCGAACCCAGCGAATAGACTCCTGGAACCGCCCGGGCAGCTATTCCCGCAACCTTGGCTACTGCAGTCTCGGAAATCACTGTCCGGCCCGCGCCCGGAACCGGGCGTGCGGCAGGACGGTTTGACGCCACGGGTTGTGGGTTCTGGTATTCCATCAGGCACTCCCCCTTCTGTTGCTTCCACCCTATCCCCACGCTGCGGCACGCGGGCTGGAAACTCCCCGGGTGGCCGCAAAGGAAAGGCAGCGAGCTGCTCCTCCGGGCTGCGCAGCCCGGAGGAGCATTAAAAGGCCCAGGCGGGGAACGGCCCGAGGACATCCCCGCCTGGGCAGCGCCGCCGGCCGCGGCAATGCGGTGCGGCCGCGGTCAACTGATTCGCGTTGGCCTTCTTACTTGTAGAGGCCTTCCCCGCCAACCCTGACATTGGTGGGCAGGTAACCGAACGGGCCAAGCCCGTTCCGGCCAAAGCTGCGGTCCACCTGGGTGACGCCGTTCCTGAAGTTGATCTTCACCGTGGGTGACAGCGATCCGCCGCGCACACCGTTGACATTGTCGATGAACGACTGCACCAGGCCACCGGGCTGCACATAGTGCGAGTAGGCCTGGAACTGGCGGCCATTCTGCTGGCCCGAGATGCTGCCACTCGGGTTGTTGGCCGGCAGGTTGAGGTCGGTGGGCGAGCCGAGCGCCAGTCCGCTGTTGTTCACCGGCTGGAAATCGGAACGGATGCCGTCGCCAACGAAGCCGTAAACGCCGTCGGGACCGCGCATGCCGGCCGCGTAGGTGAACTGGTGGCTGATCGTGTACAGGTAGTATTTGTTCTTGCCGTTTTCGTTCTGGATGAAGATCTGGGGACGTTCAGTCTGGTCATTCACGCAGTTGGCGGACAGGATGGGCGGCAGGAAGGACCACTTGGTCAGGTCCTTGTTGTCCGCCACCGCCAAACCGACATTTGCGGTCTGGTAATAGGCTCCGCTGTTCTGGACGTCGGTGACGTTTTCAGCCTTCGGATCGCCGGGCCGGTACCCCAGGTCGTCGCCCTTGCACTGGTAGTCGCCGCGGTTTCCGGCGGTATTGCCTTCGAACACCATGTACGTCTTGCCCGGGTGGGCGGGATCCACGAACGTGTACGGGTCACGGAAGGCGAAACCGGGGTTTTGGGCCTTGGTCTGGTACATCTTTCCGTCCGGTTCCAGCAGCTTGGTGTGCTGGAACCCGTCGAACGTGACGCCGTTCTTGTCGGCGTGGATGTTGCCCAGCGCCTTGGCAATGGCCGCGTCGGGAGCGATCCCGCCGCCGCCGGCGTTGCGCTCAGCCACGTCATGGAAGGTGGTGGCCGTGTAGAAGACGTTTACGTGGTCACCCTGCATGAGGCGCGTGGACCCGGACCATTCGGTATTGCCGATGGAAGTGTTGTCCAGGAAGAGGTGGCCGCCGTAGTTCCACTTGTCCTTGGCAGGGTCCGCGTTGGTCTTGCGGAAGAAGTAGCCGATGCGGGCGTTCCAGTGGCGCTGGTCGAACCCGTAGCCGGCGTGGCGGTCCGCGACGAGGGAAAAGATGACATCCCAGCCCTTGTAGCTGATCTGGTTCGCGTTCTCATCCGTAAGGGACCAGGTGTCCCAGACCCAGACGTCGTCATTCATGGCAGGGAAATCCTCGGGGATTTCCGGCATGGTCACGTCCGGGCTCATGGAGTTCTGTCCGGGCGCGACGGTGGGATCGCTCTGCGCCATGATCTGCTTGGCATCTGCGCGGGTCCACTTGGAGGTGAAGTCCGACGCCGGATCGAAGGCCTGCTGCGTGTGGTTGGTGGGGAGGGCGAAGCCGGGAGTGGGGGCCGGCAGCTGCTGGGTGGCCGGCGGATCCGATGGCTCGTTGGCCTGGGCGGACGGGACGGCCAGGAACGCCGATGCTGCGACGGCCGTCGCCAGGGCTGAGGCGACGGCGCGCCACCGCAGTGTCCGGCGTGATTGGGGGTGCTTGTGCATTGTTGCTCTTCTCGCGGAGTTGTGACTGTTCGTGGAAGACGGGCCGAGGCCCGGGCCCCGGACAACAACGCACCCGGCAACAGCGCAGGCGTCACCGGGGACGCCGTTGTGTGTCGGGGAAATACGGGGCCTGGGTAGGGCCCCGGACCGAAAAGGAAGCATGCTTTCCCTCAGCCGGCGTCCACGCTAGGCGGAGCGAGCGGAGGATTCCAAACATGTTTCAAGACGGAAATCCGGCTACCGCCGAGTAGTATGCAAGCGCTTACGCAGCCCAACGCGCGCGCGTGCCACAACGGTTTGGCACGCGTCAATTGTTTCGACGCCGGGCCGGGACTTCTTTCAGGGAGGCGGTCAGATGTTACAAGCGCCACAGCTACCTGTAGGCACGGGACCTCGGTGGGGACCTGATGCGCCGGGCGGCGGCCCGGCGCGCCCGGAAAACCGCCCGCGTCGACGCGCAAGAGCGGGCGCGCTGCGCGGATTCATTGGCGCGGCGCACGTTCGGGTCCCGTCAGGGAACGTGCGCGCCGGAAAGGAGCATGCGCCTCGGAAACGAACAAGCGCGTCGGAAACCGCGGCGCGCGTCCCAAGGAATGCCCGCGTCGCCCGGAAACGGGGCCTGCCTATTTGCCAGCAGACTGGGCCCGCAGCACCCCATCGACTGCTCCGCAGGTGTGGTCCAGGGGCCGCCAAACGACACGTCGGAAGCACCCGATGGGTGGGGGTTAAATGAAGAAAAGCACCAGGTCCGAAGAACTGATGCTTCCCAGTGGTGGCTCCGACCGGCGTCGATCCGGTGACCTTTCGATTTTCAGTCGAACGCTCTACCAACTGAGCTACAGAGCCTAGGTGACTAGTCACCATGACAGCCGGAATTTCTTCCAACAATCAGAGCGACCCTGACGGGACTTGAACCCGCGACCTCCGCCGTGACAGGGCGGCGCGCTAACCAACTGCGCTACAGGGCCTTGCGTTTCTTGCTTTGCAGTATCTCTACCGCTTTTTTCAAGGCTTCCAGCCTACCAGACTTTTTCAGCCTGCTTGACCAGTTCCTTGCGTACCCCCAACGGGATTCGAACCCGTGCCGCCGCCGTGAAAGGGCGGTGTCCTAGGCCGCTAGACGATGGGGGCCAGAACCCGTTCGGAGCAAAATAAAAGGCGTCAAGCGGGGCTTTTCGTCTTTGTCCTTCGCGTTTCTCCGAACTGGACTCTAAAACTATAGGGGCTAACCGGGAATAATCCAAAATCCACGAAAAACCGCAGCGTTGGGCCCCTGTCCGGGTAAAGATGGACGGATGGATGCCGTAGCAGCGCTCAACGAGATTGCTTTCTGGCTGGAGCGCGGACGCGCCGCCACGTTCAAGGTCCAGGCCTTCCGCAAGGCCGCCGCGGCCATCGGGCCCCTCGGGCCGGAGGAGGTGGCAGCGCGCGCCCGGACTGGCCGGCTCAAGTCCATGAAGGGGATTGGCGACCGGACTTATGCGGTGATTCGGCAGGCCGTTGATGGACAGGTCCCCGATTACCTGGCAGACCTTCGCGAGAAGGGCGCCCAGCCCCTGGCATCCGGGGGTTCGGACCTCCGGGAATCGCTCCGGGGCGACCTGCACAGCCACAGCGAATGGTCCGACGGCGGCTCCCCCATAGAACTCATGCTGGCAGCGGCGGAGGTGCTGGGCAGAGAGTACCTGGCGTTGACGGACCACTCCCCCAACCTCACCATCGCCAACGGCCTCTCCCCCGCGCGCCTGCGGGATCAGCTGGATGTGGTGGCCGGCATCAACGAAAAAGCCGGAGGTACCAGGCTGCTCACCGGGATCGAAGTGGACATCCTGGAGTCCGGCGAGCTGGACCAGGAGCCGGAACTGCTGGAGCGCCTGGACATCGTGGTGGCCAGCGTCCACTCAAAGTTGCGCGCCGACCGGAAGACCATGACCGCGCGGATGCTGGGCGGGATCCAGGACCCGCGGACCAACGTGCTGGGACACTGCACCGGGCGCCTGGTGGAGGGCTCGCGGGGAACCCGGCCGCCGTCTGAATTCGATGCCGTGGAAGTGTTTTCGGCGTGCGCGGAACATAATGTGGCGGTCGAGATCAATTCCCGCCCCGAACGGCAGGACCCGCCGGACGCCCTGATCCAGCTGGCCCTGGAAGCAGGCTGCCTGTTCTCGATAGACAGCGATGCCCACGCTCCCGGGCAGCTGGACTTCCTGCAGTACGGTGCGGAGCGGGCCGCCCGCAACAACGTCCCGGCTGACCGGATCATCACCACATGGCCCGTGGACAAGCTTCTTGCCTGGGCAGGCTGACCGGAAAGTGCGCGCGGACGGCGGGAGTGGTGTGGCCATTTTCCGCCAGCCCGGCATTCCGTCCAGCCGTAGATTGTTCTTATGCCTTCAACCAGTCCCGCACGCGAACCCCTCACCCCACCATCGGCACCACCTGCTCCGGTCAAGGCCCTCGGCGTGGCGGCCATGGTGGTCACAGTTGTGCTGTGGGCGTCGGCGTTCGTTGGCATCAGGGCCGTAGGCCCGTTCTTCTCACCCGGCTCCCTGACGCTGGGCAGGCTGACGATTGCCGCCGTCGCACTGGCCTTTGTCGTTGTGCCGCAACTGCTCAGGAGCCGGCTGTTGCCTAAGGGCCGGGAGTGGCTTCCCATCCTGGCCTACGGGGTGATGTGGTTTGGCGGCTACAACGTGGCGCTGAACGCTGCGGAGCACATCCTGGATGCCGGCACCAGCGCCCTGCTGATCAACGTCAACCCCATCCTGGTGGCCATCATGGCCGGCATGTTCCTCAAGGAGGGGTTCCCGCGCTGGCTGCTCATCGGCAGCACCGTGGCATTCGCGGGCGTCGCGCTCATCGCCGCCGGTTCCGGACAGCCGCGCACCCCCGGGGAAAGCTCGACGGCGGACCTGGCCGGCGTGGGGCTTTGCCTCCTTGCCGCGGTGCTCGCCGCAGTCAGCGTCATCATCCAGAAGCCGGTGGTGCGGAAATTTCCGGCGGCCCAGGCTACCTGGTTCGGGATCGTAGTGGGAGCGCTGTGCTGCCTGCCCTTCGCAGGGCAGCTGGCATCCGAAGTCCAGGCTGCCCCTGTTCAGGCCACTCTCGGCCTGGTGTACCTGGGTGTCTTCCCCACGGCCATCGCCTTCACCACCTGGGCCTACGCGTTATCGCTGGTGGACGCCGGGAAGCTGGCAGCCACCACGTATCTGGTTCCCGGCACCACCGTCCTCATCTCCTGGCTGCTGCTGGGTGAGATTCCCACCGCCTGGGGCCTGGTGGGCGGCTTGGTGTGCCTGGCAGGCGTGGGCCTGACCCGGCGCAGGACCAGGACTGACAGGGCGCCGGAAAGGCCGCTGGAAGAAGGGGGCGCGCGCCCCCTCCGGCGCTAGAGTCGGAGTATGCCAGCCACCCTCCCGCCGGGTTTGCCCATTATTCCCCCACCGCCTGACAGACCCGGGGGCGGGAACCAGCCCCGCCACGTACAGGCAGCGGGATTCACCATGTCCCCCGACGAGTTCGAATCGGCAGTCCAGGATGCCCTGGACAGCATCCCCGCAAAGCTGGCCCAGGCCATGGACAACGTTGCGGTCTTCATCGACGACGACTACATTCCCGGCCCCGGGGAAGATCCGGACACCGTGCTGTTGGGATTGTACGAGGGGGTTCCGCTAACGGAACGCGACTCGTGGTGGGATGCCGGGTCCCTCCCGGACCGGATAACTATCTTCCGCGAACCGATCCTGGAGATCTGCGCCTCCCGGGAAGACGTAATCCACGAGGTGGCCGTGACTGTGGTGCACGAAATCGCCCACCACTTCGGCATTTCCGACAAGCGGCTGCACGAGCTGGGCTGGGGCTAGCCTTGTAGGCATGGGACATGACCACAGCCACAGCCACGGGATCACCGCCACGGGCCGGCACCGAAAACGCCTTGTGGCCGTCCTGGGGATCACCCTTGGCGTGGTGGTGATCCAGATTGTGGGCGCGGTGTTCTCCGGTTCCCTCTCCCTGCTCGCCGATGCCGGCCACATGCTCTCCGACGCAGCCGGCGTCACCATCGCCCTGCTGGCAGCATGGATTGCCGGCCGCCCCGCCAGCGACCAGCGGACCTACGGCTACCAGCGCGCCGAGGTCCTGGCAGCCCTGGCCAACGCCTTGATCCTGATCGTGATCTCCGTGGTGATCTTCACCGAGGCGATCCGGCGGTTCGGTGCGCCACCGGAAGTCCACACGGACATCATGCTCTTCGCCGCCGTCCTGGGCGCCGTGGCCAACCTGGCCTCGCTCCTCATCCTGCGTACGGCCCAGGATGAGAGCCTGAACGTCCGCGGCGCCTACCTGGAGGTGCTCGGCGACCTCCTGGGCTCGGTGGCCGTCATTATCGCCGCCGTGGTGATCATGCTGACCGGATTCCAGACGGCGGACACCATTGCATCTGTGCTGATCGCACTGATGATCCTGCCGCGGGCATGGAGCTTGCTGCGCGACGTGGTGGATGTGCTGCTGGAGGCCAGCCCGAAAGGGGTGGAGGTGCAGATGATCCGTGAGCACATCCTTTCGGTGGCCGGAGTGACCGATGTGCACGACATCCACATCTGGACCATTACCTCAGGGGTTCCGGTGTTCTCTGCCCACGTGGTGGTGGAGGACGGGGTGCTCAACGCCCGGGGTGCCGATCAGTTGCTGGACAAGCTCATTACCTGCCTGGGCTCGCACTTCGACACTGACCACTGCACGTTCCAGCTGGAGCCTGCCAGCCACTCGGACCACGAAGCACATCAGCACGCCTAGTCCGACACACCACAGCATATTCCGCCGCTAATCACATTGTTGTGGTTTATGTTATTGATGTGACTGCTGTTGCCAATGTGCAACGCCTCACGTAACCTCAGACTGCTGGCGAGCAGCTGAGGGGCACCGTCGTGCCGCATCCAGAACCTCACTCCCAGCCTTACCGTTGCGAGGACTCTGCAGATGGCTTTATCCGGATCGGGCCGCGGGACGGCCGTGCTGTGCGCCGCCGTCGTACTCTTTGCATCTGCGGCAACACCGGCAGCCGCCTTACCGGCGATGTACTCCCCGCTGGCCGTTCCGGCATCGCCGGAGATTCCTTCACCCGAGGACATCGCCGCAGCCAAGGCCAGCGAGTCCGCTACGGCCGACGAGGTCACCAGGATCGAGGGGATTCTGGCTGACGCGGCCACATCCCAGCAGGCGGCGTTCGCGGTGGCGATGCAGGCCAACAACTCCTACAGCGAAGCTTTGGTGGAACTGCAGCAGAGGACGGAGGCCGCATCCGTTGCCTCCGCCAAGGCCGCGTCCGCACGCGAGCAGCAGGACAAGACCCGGAAGCAGGTGGGGCAGCTCGCCGGCGACCTGTACCGGAACGGCGGCCTGAACCCCACCCTTGGAACCTTGGCCAGCGGGGGCGAAAGCATGCAGCAGGCCGCCACGCTTGAGGCTCTCTCGGCAAGCCGCAGCCGCGCCTTTGACGCTGCTGACGCCGCCGCTACCGCCTACCGTTCCCTCACGGCAGCGGCTGACGATGCCACCAAGGCCGCCGCTGATGCGGCGACGACTGCAGAACAGCGAAAGTCCGAGGCCGAACAGGCAAACGCTGCGCAGGTCAAAGCGGTGTCCGACGCCAAAGCACAGCGGACCGTCCTGGTGGACCAGTTGGCACAGCTCCGCAACACCACGGCGGCGCTGGAGTCGGCCCGTGTGGATGCCCTTGACCGGCAACGTGAAGAGGCACGCCTCGCCGCGCTTTCCGCCGCCGCTGACAAGGCGGCCCAGGACAAGGCCACCCAGGACACCGCTGCCCAAAACCAGGGAGCCCGGAACCAGGCGTCCCCGCAAACCAACTCCGGGCAGGCCGCCGCCCCTGCGGCTCCGGCTCCTGCAGCACCCGCCCAAGCCGCGCCTCCTGCGCCAGCCCCCGCAGCACCGGCACCAGCTGATCCAGCGCCGGCCCCGGCTGCCCCAGCCCCGGTTGCCCCGGCCCCCGCACCTGCTCCACCTGCTGATCCAGCCCCCGCACCGGCCCCGCCTGCGCCTGCTCCGGTTGCCCCGGCGCCCGCGCCCGCCCCTGCTCCTTCGACCGGTTCAGGCACCTACGACGTGGCCATTTCCGTTGCCTTGGGGAAGGTCGGCGCGCCTTACTACTACCAGTGGGGCGGCACAGGCGTGTATGGCTTTGACTGCTCGGGACTGGTCCAGAACGCCTTTGCCGCCGCCGGCACGTACCTTCCCCGCACCGCGTCCCAGCAATATGCGGCGGCCCCGGTACACGTGCCGATTTCGCAGGCCCGCCGCGGCGACCTGCTGGTCTGGGGTTCGGCGCCGAACTTCTACCACGTGGCCATCTACCTTGGGAACGGCCAGGTGGTGCAGGCACTCAACCCGCAGGAAGGCATCACCGTCTCATCCATCAGTTCGATGGTGGGCATGGATCTCTACCCGTACGCAGCCCGCTACTGAGCTGGGGGTCGGGCTGCGAAAGCAGGCCGCTCCGCCGTCGTCAGCTCAAAATGTCCTTGGTGACGAACCGCCCGTAGGCGAGCGCCCCGAACACTGACACGTAGCCGGCCTGGAGCAGGGCGTTGCTGCCGAAGGAATCCCACACCATGGGTTGACGCAGCATGTCGCCAAAACCAAGCCAGTAATGGCTGAACAGCCACGGGTGCAGCCACTCCAGCTGCGGCAGCTGGTCCAGGACCTGGGAGACCACGGACACCACCACCGTGGCTGCCATCGTTCCCACCGGAACCACCGTCATGGTGGACAGGAACAGTCCGATTGCGGACAGGCCGGCCAGGGATACTGCCAGGTAGGCGGCGATCAGCAGGATGCGCAGGGCCGCTTCCTGCGGTTGCACCACGCCGCCGGAGAGCAGCGTCACCGGACCTATGGGGAAGAGCGCCGCGCCGATGGCAGCCCCCGCGAGGCCGACGGTCAGGGGGGCGACGATACAGAAAGCCAGGGCGCCCGCGTACTTGACCAGGAGCAACCGCACGCGTCCGGCCGGCGCCACCAACAGGTAGCGGAGGGTCCCCAGGTTGGCCTCCCCGGCAATCGTGTCCCCGGCCACCACCCCCACCGCGAGCGGCATGAACAGCGGAACCGACACCAGCATGGCGGTGAAGGCCACGAACAGCCCATTTTGGGTAATCCGGTCCAGGAACGCAGGTCCGCGGCCCGGCGGCACCGCAGAGGAGACCCTGACCGCGATGGCGGTGAGCACCGGAATTGCAGCGAGCGCCAGGAGCAGCGCCCATGTCCGCCGGCGGCCGAACAGGACCTTGAGCTCCGACCCGAGCAGGGACACCCCGGACCGGCGCGGCGCTGCAGCCTGCCGGGCAGTTCCTGCGGCTTCGGGTATGTCGGCGGGCACACTACTGGGCAACGTCGAATCCTTCCCCGGTGAGGGCAACAAAGCGTTCCTCAAGGCTTTCACGTTCGACGGCGAAGCCCCGGACGCGCACACCGGCCTGCACCAGGTGCGCCACGACGTCCTCGGGGAGCAGCGCCGGTTGTTTGGCGTCGGTTCCGAGCGCCGCTACGACGGTCTCGCCGTCGGGCTGAGTACGCAGGGCTCCCGGCAGTCCCGGTGCGGGGCCGCCCCGCTCAAGCTGTTCGGGCCTGGGCTGGCCGGCTGCACCGGGCTGTGCAGGCTCCGGCGCCAGGCCCAAACGGGCCAGGACCTGCCGGGCCGCACCGCCGTCAGGCGTCACCAACCGGAGCCGGGCGTTCCCGGCCTGCCGCAGCTCAGCAAGGGGTCCCTGCGCCACAAGCCTGCCCGCGCTCATGACGGCAGCGTGCGTGCACATCTGGTCCACCTCGGCCAGCAGGTGGCTGGACACAAAAACCGTGGTGCCCTCATTCGCCAGGGACCGGACCAGGTTGCGGACTTCCCGCGTCCCCTGCGGGTCCAGCCCATTGGTGGGTTCGTCCAGAACCAGCAGGTCCCGTGGCGACAGCAGCGCGTTGGCGATGCCCAGCCGCTGCTTCATGCCCAGGGAATACGCGTGTACCCGCTTCCCGGCGGCGTGTTCCAGCCCCACGCGCTCCAGGGCGTGGTCCACCCGTGCCCTGCGCGTGGAGGGCACGGTGTGGGGGCCCGCAGCATCCAGCCGGTGAAGATTCGCAGCGCCGGACAGAAAGGGGTAGAAGGCTGGCCCTTCCACCAGGGCGCCGACGCGCGGAAGTATGTCGTGGAGCTTGTCCGGCATCGCCTGCCCCAGCAGGCTGACCGTCCCTGAGGACGCGGCTGCAAGGCCCAGCAGCATGCGGATGGTGGTGGTCTTGCCGGAGCCGTTGGGGCCAAGGAACCCGAAGACCGTCCCGTGCGGGACGGCCAGGTCCACATGGTCGACGGCGGACTGCCGGCCAAAGTGCTTGCTCAGGCCGCGGGTCTCGATGGCCAGCCCGCCGGTCACCGGGCCGCTCATCCGTTTGGTCCCAGCCCGGCAGGCACTGCCCGTTCGGCCGCCACTTACCGAGCCGCTGCTGCTGCGGACTGCAGCCTCTCCGCCGGCACCATTCCAGCGAAGATCCGGCCGTCGTCGGTGATCAAAACGTTGAGCAGGGCGGTAGACAGCAGCCGTCCGCCAGGGACTGCGACGGCGGCCTGGGACAGGAGCGGGTCCTGCAGCAGGGATCCTGCCGCAGAAGCTGAACCGTGCAGGGTGCCCACCACGGTCTCCCATCCCGTCCCGGTCACGGATACGTTGCCTTTGGCGTCGCCGTGCATTGCTCCGGGGGTGTGGGCGCCGGAGGGACCATGGGGCCTATCCGGAACCGGGAGCTCCTTGACCGTGCTGCCGGGCGGCGGGGTGAAGGCGAAGACGGACGCGTCCGGCGCCTCCAGCGAGAGGCTGGTGAACTGTGAAACGAATGCCGGCTTGCCAGCTCCTCGTGCCGTCACCTGGACGGACAGGGGCATGCCGTTTTCACCGTCGACGGCGATGGCCACCCTGCCCACCAGGGTGCCGTCAGTGCGTGGCTCGATCAGCAGGTTGTAGGCGGCCCGTCCGGCTACGGAAACGTCCGGACCCACTGAAACGGCAGTAGTGGGGTCAATCCTGGACAGGAATTGCTGGGCAACGTCGGCAGGTGTGTGCACGCCGCCGCCCCCCTGCCGCTCCTTCGACTGCGCCGGGTCCTGGACGTGCGCCGGCAGCGTGGCATGTTCTGCCGTGTTGTCCTTGGAGGAATAGAACCAGACGTCACTGCCGTGGCGGACCACGTCCCGTTCGGCAAGTTGATCCATCACCTGGATGCGTGCGTTGTCCTGGCCGTCCATGAAGACACGGGCGCTGTGCTTGCCGGAGAGCAGTTCAATCACCGAAGCCACGCTGCCCGGGGACGCAGGTCCTGCAGGCTTTCCGGCTGCAGGCAGCTCCGGCAGCCCCAGGTCTGCAGACTGTTCGACAGTCCCGGAGAACGCCCGCACCTGATGGCCCGCTGCGAGTTCCAGGACCTGGGCCGGTGTCTTGGCCGGCAATGGGTTGCTGGCGCCTGCCGGCAGGGACCCGGCGAGCGAGGCCGCGGCGATAACCACCGGGGCCGCCGCGGCAGGCAGCCACCGCAGCCACGGCCTGCGGCGCCGTGCGCCATCCCCGTGCATCCGTGTAGGTTGCGCTTGCGTTTGTTGCGACTGTCCGCCGGAGTCCAGCCTGTCGGAGCCCATAAGTAAAGACTACGCCCGTACCTGGGGGTCTGGGTGGCTCCCGCAGCTACCTATCCTGCAACGGTCCGTGAGGTTCCGGGACAACGGTTCCCGCACCGCCGTCGACCGTTATTGTTTGCCCGGTGGCAATTGCACTGGTGGCATCCGGAACCCCGACGACGGCGGGGATGCCGTATTCCCTGGCCACGACAGCGCCGTGCGAATTGGCGCCGCCCATCTCCATCACCAGCCCTCCGGCAGTCAGGAACAGCGGCGTCCAGCCGGGATCGGTGGACGGGGCCACCAGGATTTCACCCGGTTCAAGGCGGGCTCCGACAGGATCCAGGATGACACGGGCCACACCGGTCACCGTTCCGGCCGATGCGGGGCTGCCTGCCAGGGCTCCTTCCGCCCCGTTTCCGACGACGGTGCGCACCGCTTCGGGTTCGGTGCCGTCCGAGAGCAGCACCCTGGGGATGTGCCGGCGCCTGAGCTCCCGGTCATATTCCGGCTGCCGTGCGGCCACGAGGGCACGAAGGTCAGGGTCACGGGTCCCGTGGTCGGCGTGGCCGGTCAAGGCCTGGCGGACTTCGCCGAAGTCCAGGAAGAACACGTCGTCAGGCCGGTCAGTCCTGCCCGACTGTGCCAGTTCCGCGCCCACCAGGAGCAGTTGGCGCCGGATTTCAGCGAGGCCAAGAACCAGATGGTACTTGGGCAGTTCGCGCAGGCCGGCGAACAGGCGGGCCCTGTGCAGGGCGGCCCGCACCAGCCTTCCCTGGATCCTGCCCCGTGCAGCGGCCTGGGCAACGAGCTGGTCCACCTGTGCTTCCGCGTCCTCGGCGGCCTTGCTGAACTGGACATCAGGCGCCAGGGCCGGATCCTCCAGCCGGAGGTAGTTGGCAAGGATGCCCAGGATATGCGCCGGGTCCTCCGACCAGCGTGGCAGCCCGAGGTCGATCTCGCCCACGGCCCGGTGTCCGTAGGAGCTGAGGAACCTGGCCAGGGCGGCGTCCAGGCGCGCGGGCAGCTCCCCGGCGTGGAACGCAGCTGCGAGGACGTTGGGTTGGCCGGTCATCAGGACGCAACGGGACTGGGGGTCGTCGCGGATGGCCTTTGCCAGGTCCCACAGCTCCAGGTCCATCTCCGTGGTGACATTGTTCGGCAGCCCTCGGATCACCGGCTGCAGTTCGCTCCACGCCTTGCCGCCCAACAGCTTTCCCGCAAGGCCCAGCATGGCGAAACCCAACGCAGGAAGGGGAAGGATGGCCGGGACGATCCGGAAGAGGCGTGAGCCAAGGAGTGACTCGACGTGGTCCAGCCGCGCCAGGGGTCCGGCACCGGGCCCGGGCGCCAGCGACGCCTCGAATTCCCGCGTGAACCGGTCAACCCGCCGGAGGGCAGCTTCCGGCCGCACCAGGGCATGAAGCAAAGTGCCTGGCACTTTCGCCCGGGCTGCCACAGGCACAACGTGGCGCAGCAGGCCGAACGGGGTCCGCGTGGTTACCGAAAAGGCCGGGTCCTCGAACAGCTGCCGCATGACCGCTGCCGTCCGTGCCTCCATGATGTCGAAAACCCGGGGAACGAGGCGGCGGCCGATGCTGCTGCGGATGGGGGTGGTGAAGTCGACGTAGATCCGCTGCCCGGCTTCGGCGTAGGGGGACGGTCCGCGTCGGGGATCAGGAACGGGAAATCCCGCGGCGGCCGCAACCGAGGACGCGATGAGGCGGACGGCTGCGAGCCCCATGGGCGTGAGCGGCCGGGTGAGCCCCTGCGCCAGGCTGAAGCAAAGATACGCCCGGGTGCCGCCGTACGGGGAACTGCGATACCGGACATTGCCCGCAGCGCCGTTGCTCCGGGGGACCGGGTACAGGGTGGTGATCGGCCTGGACTGGGTGAGCCATAGGCTGCCGGCCCGGTCGATGGCCCACTCGGTGTCCTGTGGGGCACCGAAATGCTCCTGCGCCTGAAGCCCCAGCCGCACCAGCGCGGCAACCTGGCTGTCCGCCAGGCAGGCGGCGCCTCGCGCGGCGGGCACTGCCCTGACCCCGGTTCCGCCGCCGGGAAGCGCCGTTACCTCCACGCTCTTGTCACCGACCTCGCGCTCCAGCACCACACCGGTGAGGGCGTCCACCACGAAATGGTCCGGATTGACTGCGCCGGAGACAACAGCCTCACCGAGGCCTGGGGTGGCGTCGATTGACACCTGCCTGCGGCTTCCGGTGAGCGGGTTTGCCGTAAACATCACTCCCGCCGCAGCGGCGTCCACCATGTGTTGGACCACCACCGCAAGGGCCACGCTGGCCGGGTCGATGCCCAGGCTGGCCCGGTAGGCGGTTGCCCGCTCCGTCCACAGCGATGCCCAGCATCGGCGGACCGCATCAAGCACCGCCGGCACTCCCACGACATTGAGGTAGGTGTCCTGCTGCCCGGCGAAGCTGGCAAAAGGAAGGTCCTCTGCTGTGGCCGAGGACCTCACGGCCACTGGAACATCTGGACCCATCGCTGTGTAGGCCCTCTCCACGGCCGCGGAAACCGCCGGCGGGATCGGAGCTGCCAGGATCGCTGCCCGCGCCGTGCCAGCCAGTTCATCCAGTTGGTCCGGCTCCAACCCGGCGCCGCCGGCGGCAAGTGCAGCGTAGACCCCGGCCAGAGCAGGAAGCAGGGGGCCGGAGGCACCGGTTACCTGCCGATAACCGGCGGTGGTCACGCAAAACCCGTCCGGAACAGGCAAACCGGCGGACAACAACTTCCCCAGGTTGGCGGCCTTGCCACCAACCTGGGCCAGCATCCCTGCGTCGACGCGGCCCAGTTCCAGCACCAGCGCGGTGTCCGTGGTGGTGCCGGCCAACGGTGGCCCTTGCTGCTCCATGTCTGCCTTAGGTCCGAAATTCCCTGCGACCGGACGGCTCTGGCGCCCGGTGGGTAACAGTGGGCGTCAGGCGGCGTCACCCAGGATGGGGCCGAACCGTGCGCGGTCAGCCAGCCTGGGGTCCTCGCGGTCCGGAACCACCATGACCGGGCCCTTGGCGTGGTGGAGCACGCCGTCCGACGTTGAGCCCAGGAGCATGCCGGTGAAGCCGCCTCGGCCGCGGGTGCCCACTACTACCAGTTCAACGTGCCGGCTTTCCTCGACGAGCACGTCAACGGGGGATCCGTCCTTGAGTTCGTAACCGGCCTGCAGATGCGGGTAGTGGCTGCGGAGCCAGGACATGCCGGCATCAAGGGTGACCCGAATGTCGTCAAACAGGGCCTTCCGGTCCATGGGTGCGGGAACCCAGGCAAGGGAGCCGCTGTATTGGGGAACGGCGCAGACCACGCGGAGGGAGGCACCCAGTCGTTCCGCCTGGTCCGCGGCTTCCAGGACCGCGACGCGCGCCTGCTCGGAGCCATCAACGCCGACCACCACCACGTTCTCCACCGGCGGGTGCCCGGATTTGGCCTGCTCCGCCTTGACGCGGCGGTCCTCAATGGTCTGGCCGAGCCGGTCCGAACAGAACAGCGGGACCGTCACCGTGGGGCATTTGGCGTGGGCAGGCAGGGCGCTGCTGACCGAGCCCAGGAGCCGGCCCACAAAACCGCCCCGTCCCCGGGTGCCCACCACCAGGAGTTCGGCAGTTTCGGAGATTTCCAGCAGGACTCCTGCGGCGTCACCGTTCTCCACGGATGAAGTGACCTCGACGTCGTACGCGGAAACCTTCTCAAGGGCCTGCCTGGCGATTGCCTCGGCCCCCTCGCGGATAACGGAATCATCCACTGTGGCGTAGCCCCCGTCGAGGCCGGACGCGGCGAAAATGGGCACTGAATAGGCGGTGACGATATGGAGCGGACGACGGCGGCGCTGGGCTTCCCGCGCGGCCCACACCAGGGCGCACTGGCCGTGGTCCGAACCGTCCACGCCCACCACGATGCCGTGGGGAGCGGAAGAGGCACTACCACCATTCCGGGCCGGATCCGGATGCAACTCTCGTGAGCCCATGGGGGCCGCCTCCTCGCGATACGCCTGATGTTGCGGCTATTCTGCCAGAAAACAGACCGTTCCCCGCGCACTCGCGGCACCGGCACTGCCGGCACGAAAGGACCGTTCCCGTTTCCCACTATTCTCCGTGCCCTACGCCTTAGCAAGCCTGCCCAGAAGGGGAGGGCGAAACGTTATCCACAGCCTTTCCACAGCCATGAGGGAGGCGTCTTGACGCCACGGGGGATGTTTTCCTGATGGGGCTATCCACCGCCGCATTTGTTCTGTAGTCTTCAGGACATTGTTGGTCCGGGACGCCAACTGCAACTTCCTGCCAGGACGGTCCCGGCCATGCTCTGCGTCCGTACTTTGGGGGGTATCGGGACCGCGCGCCGGCGAGGACGCCGGCAACCGCCGAAAGCTTCAAGGGAGGGAAACTGTAGTGTCAAGCATGCCTGGGGATGCCGGGACCGAACAGACCACCACTGTCATCATTGGCACGGGACTGTCCGGGCTGGCCGTGGCCGCGGAACTGCGCCGCCACGGAGTGCAGTCCATTGTGGTGGACGGCCTGGACATCCTTGGCGCCGGCCAGCCCGCCAATACGTCGTCCCTGCAGCGCTGTGACGCGGCGGACAGCGACACTCTCCGGGAGCGGAACGAAATCCTGCGGCACCTGCGCAATTACGCGGCAAGCCACAGCGTGGACGTCCGGAACAGCACGCGCGCAGTCCAGCTCACCATGCTTGAAGGTCCTGAAGGGGCCACCGCCCCGCAATGGCAGGTGCACACGCCCACAGGCATCCTGGTGGCCGACCACATTGTCCTGACCCGCTGCGCCCACAGCCAGCTGCGCCGCATGCTCAACGATTTCGGCATCGCCGTTGGGCGGAATGTGGCAGCAGCGATGCGGGCCATCGGCATTTACCTGGTGGGCGTGGGTGAACTGATCACGCCCTCACCCAAGGAAGTGCTGCGCCAGGCCAAGACCGTGGGCCAGGCCATTTCCGCCAAGGTCAATCCGGACAGCGGCCAATCGTCCGGCGCCCCCCGCTCCAACAGCTCCTTCCCGGCAACAGGCGGCTTTGCGGTGCTGACCTGCTGAGGCTCTTCCCGGCTCCAGCCGGGCCTCCTCCGACCCGTCCTGCGTGCGGGGCCTACTCCCCGCGGTTTTCCCCCACATCCCCGTCATCCCCGTCGCCGGTCAAGCGGCGCCTGGCCAGCACGCCAAGGGCCACCAAAAGCCCCACGGCGACAACTGCGAAAATCACGATGCTCCATTGGAAGGGCTCCCCTGAGCCGGCAGGTTCCGACGGCTCCTCCGTCACCCCGGGCTTCGCGGTTCCCATTCCCGGAACGGCACCGGCCGTCGTCGGAATCCCCGTTGCCGGCGTTCCGGAGGGGGCAGCACCTGGCTGGACAGCACCGGCGGCGACCGTGAAGGTGAACGTTCCCTCAATGGGGTGCGAGTCGGAGCCGGCCACCCGCCACGCCACCGTGTACGCGCCGGCAGGGCCACCGGACCGGAGCCTTTGCGTGGCCACGTTGCCGACGATCTCGACCGGTCCGTCGGCCCATTCGGTGCCGCCGGCATCCTTGACCGAGAATGACGAACCAATGCCCAGCGGCTTATCGCTGAAGGTCACGGAGACGTCATTCGGCGGGGCCGCCAGCGAAGCCCCCTGCGCGGGGCTGGTGGATTCCGCTGCATCATGGGCGGAGGCCGGGCCGGCCAGGCCCAGCGTTGCGGCGGCAAGAACAAGAAGACCGAGCGCCAGGTTCAGCAACTTGGGACGGACTGGGCGCATGTTTGGGCTGCTCCTTGTGTTGGCTTCCTTACAGACTAGGCGAAATTGGCGGCGCGCCCGGGGCCGCACCATTAGGATGCAGGTATCCCCACACACTCCCCCGGAGGACTAATGCTTAAGCAAGGCTCTGCCCTGGACCGGTATTTCAGGGTCACCGAGCGCGGTTCGAACCTTTCCCGCGAGATCCGCGGCGGTTTTGCCACGTTCTTCGCCATGAGCTACATCGTGGTACTGAACCCCCTGATCCTGTCCGGGCCGGACTCCAACGGCACTACGCTCGGATTCCCGGCCGTGGCCGCCGTGACCGCACTTGTGGCAGGCATCCTGACCATCCTCATGGGAGCCTGGGGACGGCATCCCTTCGCATTGGCCACCGGCCTGGGTGTGAACGCCTTCGTCGCCGTCACCGTGGCCACCAACCCCGGGCTCACGTGGCCGGACATGATGGGCCTGGTGGTGCTCTCCGGCGTGACCATGCTGATCCTGGTCCTCACGGGTTTCCGCACCGCCGTCTTCAAGGCGGTGCCGGAGGGGCTCAAGACCGCCATCGTGGTGGGCATTGGCCTGTTCATCGCCTTGATCGGCCTGGTCAACGCAGGGTTCGTCCGCCGTATCCCGGACGTAGCCGGCACCACGGTGCCCGTTGGACTGGGCTTCGAAGGCAAGCTGCTGGGCTGGCCCACCGCCGTCTTCGTCTTCGGCCTGATCCTGACCATCGCCCTGGTGGTCCGCAAGGTCAAGGGCGCCATCCTGATCGGCATCATCACGTCCACGGTGCTCGCCGTGATCCTTGAGATGACCCTGCACATCGGGCCCAGCTTCGACGGCAAAAACTTCAACCCGCAGGGCTGGTCCCTGGTGGCGCCCGCGTTCTCCGGCTGGGCCGCCCCGGACCTTTCCCTGATTGGCAAAGCGAACCCGTTCGGCGCCTTCGGTCACCTTGGGTTCGTCGCTGCCACGCTGCTGGCTTTCGTCATCCTGCTCAGCATTTTCTTCGACGCCATGGGAACCATGGTGGGCCTGGCCAACGAGGCCGGGACGGTGGATGAGCACGGCAACATCCCCGACGTCGACCGTGTGCTCCAGGTGGACGCACTCGGCGCGATCATCGGCGGCGGCGCCTCGGTGTCCTCCAACCAGATCTACGTTGAAGCCGGCGCCGGCATCGGCGAAGGTGCCCGGACCGGCATCGCCTCCATCGTCACCGGCCTGCTTTTCCTGGTGGCCATGTTCTTCACCCCGCTGATCAACCTGGTGCCCTTCGAGGCGGTGGCCCCGGCCCTGGTGGTGGTGGGCTTCATGATGGTGTCCCAGGTGGGCAAGATCGACTGGCAGGACTGGGGCATTGCCATCCCGGCGTTCCTGACCTTCGCCCTGATGCCGTTCACCTACTCGATCGCGAACGGCCTCGGTGCCGGCTTCATCAGCTTCGTCATTATCCGGACCGTCCAGGGCCGCGCCAAAGAGATCCACCCCCTCATGTGGGCCGTGGCCGCCGCGTTCCTGCTGTTCTTCTCCATCGGAACCATCGAGGCCGCACTGGGCATGAAGTAACCCTGCACGCAGAAAGGGCTGGTGCGGCGTCTGCCGCGCCGGCCCTTTTGTTTACACCGGGACCTACATGAGCCGCGCCTAGACCGGAGTGTTCGGCGCGAGTCCTTCGTCCCCGGACACCGCCAAGGCTTTCCGTTGCCGCAGCCGGTCCAGCCGGTTCATCAAAGGGGACGTGGTGGCTCCGTGGATCACGATGGACAGTGCCACCACCAGCCCGATGAAGGACCAGAGCCAGTGCCCCTGGTCAACAAAGTGCCCTTCGCCCAGCACAAAGGCAAGGTAGTAAAGGGAACCGATTCCGCGGATGCCAAAGAAGGACAGGGCGATGCGTTCACGCGGGCCGGTCTTGCCGCCCAGCAGGCCAAGCCAGCCGGCGAGCGGCCGGACCACCAGCAGGAAGGCCAGGGCCACCAGCACTTCCGCGGGCCCGATCCCGGCCAGCAGCCCACGGGCGATCGCACCGCCCAGCAGCACCAGGATCACCACGGTCAGGAGCCGTTCCAGCTGCTCCACGTAGGAGTGCAGCACCCGGTGGTAGCCGTGGGTGCGCTCCGCGGCCCGGATGGTCACGGCACAGACGAACACGGCAATGAACCCGTATCCCTCCACCATGTCCGTCAACCCGTAGGCCAGGAACGTCGCCGCCAGGGCCACGAAGCCTTCAGAGTGGTTGGACAGCCTCAGGCTGTCCGCGCGGGCGGAGAAGAACAGGATGGCGAGCAGTTTGCCGGTCAGGAAGCCCACCAGGAGCCCGGCCGCCAACCGCCACACCACGTCCAGCCCAAACCATTCACCGAACCAGGCGGACCGGTCTGCCCCCGCGATGCTGATGGCAATGGCCAGGTACACGAACGGGAAAGCCAGCCCGTCGTTGAGGCCTGCCTCCGAGGTAAGGCCAAAGCGGACCTCATCCTCCTTGTCTGCCCGGTCATCCTGGTCCGCGGGCTCGCCCACCTGAACCTCGGACGCCAGGACGGGGTCCGTGGGGGCAAGGCTGGCGGCCACCAGCAGCGCCGCACCGAGTCCCAGGCCAAGGAACCACATTCCCAGCAGTGTCAGGCCGAGGATGCACAACGGCATGGCAATCCCCAGGAGCCGCCACGTGGTGGACCAGCGCTTGCGCCCCACCGGCCGGTCCAGCGCCAGCCCCGCACCCATCAGCGAAATGATCACGCAGACCTCCGCGAGGTGCATGACGAAGTTGCTGTGCTCCACCGGGTTGGGGTCAGGCAGCGACGGGATCAACGCGAACGCACCAATCCCTGCGCCCAGGAAGACCATGGGCATGGAGAAGGGCATGTCACGCAGCAGCTTGGGCAGCACTGCGGCGATAAAGACGGCTAGGCCGGCCGCGGCAAAGAGGATGTCCGGGGCTTCAAACATAGGGCAGTTCTCCAGCCTGGGTTGGGGCGTGGGTCCGGCGGCAGCGCGCCTGGCTGCTGCGGCGCGGACTTGGTCCCACCCTATCCCCTGCCCATCCCGGCGGGACCTGCCGCCTCCCGCGTTCTTGGATCCCGGACAGCACGACGGCGGCGGTGCTGGTTTTCGTGTACGGCATGCGGTGAGCTTGGGGCATGTCTTTCCAGCTCCCCACCGTTGATGTCCCGCCCCAGCCCTGGACCGGAAGGTTCGACGGCGACGAGGCCGCCCACCGCCGCTGGTGGCAGGCGGTGGACATCAACAGGACGCCGGGGCCGGCAGGGGTGGAAGCGGCACCGGACGGGGAACCAGCCACACCAGCAGCCCGTAAGCCGGCCGCCCTGCTGGGATTCGCCAGCGATGAGGGCGTGCGCCGGAACAAGGGCCGGGTTGGTGCCGCCGCAGCACCGGCAGCCCTCCGGAAAGCCCTCGCCCCGTTGGCATTCCATCTGGACCGCACCGTGGCAGATGTTGGCGACGTGGTGGTGTCCGGCGGGGACCTGGAAGCCGGGCAGGAACGGCTTGGCCTGGCGCTGGCCGCCCTGCTGGACTCCGGCCACCAGACGGTTGTGCTGGGCGGCGGCCACGAAACCGCATATGCAAGCTACCTTGGCGTCAGTGCCTCGTCGGCGGTCCAAAGCGGACAGCGCCTGGGTGTCCTGAACCTTGACGCACACTTCGACCTCCGCGACGAGCCCGTGGCCAGCTCGGGAACTCCGTTCCTGCAAATGGCCTGCGCGGAAGGGGACGCGGGGCGCGAATTCCGCTACGCCGTCGTCGGCATCTCGGAGCCGAACAACACCCGGGTCCTGTTCGACACCGCGGAGAAGCTGGCCGTTCGCTACCTGCTGGACGAGGACTGCGAAGCGGACCGGGCCCGGGACTTCGTGGCGTCCTTCCTGGCGGACATCGACGTCCTGTACCTGACCATCGACCTCGATGTGCTGCCTGCCGCGGTGGCGCCCGGGGTCAGCGCGCCGGCGGCATACGGGGTGCCGCTGCCCGTCATTTCGGCCGTGTGCCGGCAGGTGGCGCGGAGCGGGAAGCTGCTGCACCTGGACGTGGCGGAACTGAACCCTGAATTCGACATTGACGGCCGCACTGCCAAAACCGCCGCACGGCTCGTGGACACGCTGCTGCGCTGACGGGCCGGGCCGGTTCGATACCGGGTCAGGCCTTCAGCACGTAGCGCCGCTCAGGCCGCCCCACGCCGTACTTGAGCCGGACGTCCAGGGTGCCCTCGTCATGCAGGTATTCCAGGTACCGGCGCGCGCTGACCCGGGAGGTGCCCAGTTCCTCGGCCATCTCCGCCGCCGACACATCTCCGGCGGCAGCATTCAGCGCAGCCTCCACCAGCCGCAGCGTCTCGATGCTGCAGCCCTTGGGCAGTGGGCGTTCGGCACGGTCCAGGCCGAACACCCTGTTGACGTCCGACTGTTCAGCCACGTCCTTGGACGCGTCAAGGCTCTGGTAGGCGCTGCGGTAGTGCTCCAGCCGCTCCTGCAGGTCCGTCTGGGAAAAGGGCTTGATCAGGTAGTGGACGATGCCGCCGCGGAGGGCCTTCCGCACGGTTTCCACCTCACGCGCGGCGCTGATCACCAGCACGTCCAGTTCCGGTGCCACACCCCGCAGGCGCTGCATCAGGTCAAGGCCGTTGACGTCCGGCAGGTGGATGTCCAGCAGCACCAGGTCCGGCTGGAGCCGTTCCGTCTCCGCAACTGCCTGGGCGCCGGTGTGCGCCGCGCCCACCACGGTGAAGCCCGGCGTGCGCTGGATAAAGCCTGCATGCACCTTGGCCACCATGAAGTCGTCATCGACGATCAGGACCTTGATCATGGATTGGTATTCCCCCGTTTCAGCACAGCAGTAAAGACAGCCCCATTATCGTTGGCCACCGTCAGGTTCCCGCCGCTGCGGCGGCAGACTACCCGGGACAGCGCCAGGCCGAAGCCGCGGCTGCCGGCCGGGCCCGGTTCCTTGGTGGTGAAGCCCTGGCGGAAGATGTGGTTGGTGGACCCGCCGGGAACGCCCGCGCCGTTGTCCCGCACGGTGACCACCACCTCTCCCCCAGCCTTGCCGTCAACCCGCACCCTGACGGCTGCCTGTGGAAGCCCGGTGACGGCGTCGAACGCGTTGTCCACCAGGTTTCCCACCACCGTGGTGAGGTCCCGGGACAGCGCGTCATCAACTTTGTCCAGCACGGAGGCGGGATCCAGCTGCAGGGCCGCGCCGCGTTCCGTGGCAAGGCTGGACTTGGCGATCAGGAGGGCCGCGAGCGCCGGATCCTTGATCCGGCCGGTCACCTCATCGTTGAGCCGGGTGCGGTCCACGGTGGCACCGTTGACGAACTGGACCACGGAATCGTATTCGCCGATCTGGATCAGGCCGGAGATCACGTGCAGCTGGTTGGCGAACTCGTGGGCCTGCGCCCGGAGGGTGTCCGTGGCGGTGCGGGTGGTGCCAAGTTCGTGTTCCAGTTCCGAAAGCTCGGTGCGGTCACGGAGGGTGGTTACGGAGCCGATCACCTTGCCGCGCGACTGGATGGGTACGCGGTTCATCACCACCAGCCTGTCCCCTACGAGCACCAACCGGTCCGGCCCGGGCTGCTCGCGGGTGAGGACCTCCTTCAGGGCGGGTTCGACGGCGAGGCCCGCCACGCGCTTGCCCACACAGCCATCCGGGAGGCCCAGCAGGGCGCGGGCACTGTGGTTGGCCACCGTAATCCTTTCGTGCAGGTCCAGGGCGACCACGCCCTCCTTGAGGCCGTGCAGCATTGCCTCCCGGTTTTCCACCAGGCTGGTGATTTCACTCGGCTCCATGCCCAGGGTCTGGCGCTTGACGCGCCGCGAGAGCAGGAGGGAGCCGGCGACACCCAGGACACTTGCCACGCCCAGGTACGTGAGGAGGTTGGGGACGGCGTCGCCCAGCCGTTCAAGGACCGTTGGGTAACTGCGGCTGATGGAGGCGATTCCGATCATGCGTCCTGTGTCATCCAGGACGGGGACGTGCGCGGACAACAGCGGTGCGGGGGTCCCGCCCACCACTCCGGTCCAGGCCCGGCCTTCCATCACCCTGCTGTCACCGAGCTCCAGCGGCTCACCCAGCAGGCTGGGGTCTGAGGATGCCACAACGGTGCGGTCGACCCTCGCCAGGGCTACCCGGGACGAGCCCGAGACAATGCGCACCGACTCGGCCACTGCAGGCAGCACAGCGCCGCCCCGTGCCTGGGACTCAGGGAGGAGTTCGCGTACCACGGGATTCCCGCCCAGGGCTTCCGCCGCGGACAGCGCCCGCCTGCCTTCGATCCGTTCGAAGGCAGCCGCGGACTGGGCCAGCGAAATGGCCACCACGCCCACCAGGACGGCCAGGACAATAAGCAACTGCAGCAGAAGATACTGCCCGGCAAGGGAGATTCCTCGTCGTCGAGTCACAATGGTCTTCCTGGTATTGGGAGGCGGGCAGGCCGGGGTGTCCGACACGGTTGACTGGCCGTTTGGCGTGCGCGGGAGTAGGGCGCAGGGCCGGGGGTGGGTACCGGGAACTATATCCCAAAGCCCCCGCCAGGGGCGCCGTGGGGTCTTGGAAACGTGTACGCAATGAACACAACTTTCTCTGCGTACACAAGAGTGATCGCCGTCACGGCCGCCCCTAGCATCGGAACCACAAGGCATCGGAACCACAAATCCGCCGATGCTGGCCAGGTTTGTTTTGAGAGAAGAGGAACACATGCGCCAGATCCGCGCATTGCGCGTTGCCGCCGTTGCTGCCGGCATCGCCCTGATGGCCACCGGTTGCGGTGCCACCGGCAAGAGCTCCACCGGTTCGGAAAGCACCGGCGCCGCCGCCGGGCCCATCACCGGGCTGCAGATTATGGTCCCCAACTCCCCTGGTGGCGGCTACGACACAACTGCCCGGGCCGCTGCAAAGGTCCTGGACGACGCGAAGATCTCCACCAATACAGAGGTCTTCAACCTGGCCGGCGCGGGCGGCACCGTGGGACTGGCCCGCATCGTCAATGAAAAGGGCAACGGGGACCTGGCCATGCTGATGGGCCTGGGCGTCGTGGGTGCCAGCTACACCAACAAGTCCGAGTCCAAGCTGACCGGGACCACCCCACTGGCCCGCCTCATCGAAGAGCCGGGCGCCATCATGGTCGGCAAGGACTCCCCCTACAAGACGATTGATGACCTGGTGAAGGCCTGGAAGGCCGACCCCGGCTCCCTCGCCGTCGGCGGCGGCTCCTCCCCCGGCGGCCCGGACCACCTCCTGCCCATGCAGCTTGCCGGCGCCGTGGGCATCGATGCCACCAAGGTCAACTACGTTGCCTACGACGGCGGCGGCGACCTGCTGCCCGCGATCCTTGGCAACAAGCTTGGCTTCGCCGCCTCCGGTGCCGGCGAGTACCTGAAGCAGATCGAATCCGGCGAAGTCCGCGTGCTGGCCACCAGCGGCGACAAGCGGCTGGACGGCGTGGATGCGCCAACCCTGAAAGAATCCAACATCGACCTCGTCTTCACCAACTGGCGCGGCGTGGTGGCCCCTCCGGGAATCAGCGACAAGGACAAGACTGCCCTGATCGCAGCCCTGGAAAAGATGCACGGCACGGACGGCTGGAAGGAAGCGCTGAAAACGCACAGCTGGACTGATGCCTTCATCACCGGGGACCAGTTCAAGACTTTCCTTACCGAGCAGGACAAGCGGGTTGCGGACGTCCTCACCAAGCTTGGGCTGGCGTGACGCCGCTGGCCACAGGTCTTAAAGGCCGCTCCGAGCTGGGAGTCGCACTCCTGCTCGGGGCGGCCGGCGTCGTCGTCTTCCTGGACGCCAACGGCCTGGTAACCCCATATTCGAAGTCCGACCCCGTGGGACCCAAAACCGTTCCGTTCATCGTGGCCGGAATGCTGGTGGCTTGCGCGGTCCTGCTGGCCATCAACGTGCTGCGGCGCGGCAAAGGCGAAGCGGAGGGCGGCGAGGACGTGGACCTCACACACCCGGCGGACTGGAAGACGGTCCTGCCCCTGGCGGGAGCATTCATCCTGAACATCCTGCTCATCGACTGGGCCGGCTGGGTGATCTCGGGAACCGTCCTGTTCTGGGGCAGCGTCCTGGCGCTCGGCAGCCGCCGCTATATCCGGGACGGACTGATCTCCGCGGCACTGTCCCTGTTGACCTTCTACGGCTTCTACCTCGGCCTGGGCATTGCGCTGCCGGCCGGCCTCCCGGAAGGAATCCTTTAATGGACGTCTGGTCCTCCCTGATGGACGGCTTCGCCACCGCCCTCACCCCCATGAATTTCCTCTACGCCATGATCGGCGTGATCCTGGGTACCGCCGTCGGCGTCCTCCCCGGCCTCGGACCGGCCATGACTGTGGCCCTGCTGCTGCCCGTCACCTATGCCCTGGAACCCACCAGCGCGTTCATCATGTTCGCCGGCATTTACTACGGCGGCATGTACGGCGGGTCCACCACCTCCATCCTCCTGAACACGCCTGGCGAATCGTCGTCGGTGGTCACCGCCATTGAAGGCAACAAGATGGCCAAGGCGGGCCGGGCGGCGCAGGCGCTTGCGACGGCGGCCATCGGCTCGTTCGTTGCCGGCACCATTGGCACGGCGCTGCTGGCGGTCTGTGCACCGATCGTCGTTAAGTTCGCCGTGAGCCTGGGCGCGCCCAGCTACTTCGCCATCATGATGCTGGCCCTCCTGGCCGTCACCGCCGTCCTGGGGTCCTCCCGGCTGCGCGGGTTCGCCTCCCTGGGACTCGGCCTGGCCATCGGCCTGGTGGGCATGGACTCGGTCACCGGGCAGCGCCGGCTGACGTTCGGCCAGCCGCTCCTGGCGGACGGCCTGGACATCGTGGTGGTGGCCGTGGCCATCTTCGCCGTGGGCGAGGCCCTCTGGGTGGCGGCGCACCTGCGCCGCACCCCCTTGCATGCCATTCCCGTGGGCCAGCCGTGGATGGGCAGGTCCGACTGGAAGCGCTCTTGGAAGCCGTGGCTGCGCGGTACCGCTTTCGGCTTCCCGTTCGGCGCCCTGCCGGCCGGTGGCGCCGAGATCCCCACGTTCCTGTCCTATGTCACGGAAAAGCGCCTCAGCAAGCACCCCGAAGAGTTCGGCAAGGGTGCCATCGAAGGCGTGGCCGGCCCGGAGGCAGCCAACAACGCCGCGGCCGCCGGCACACTGACTCCCATGCTGGCACTGGGCCTGCCCACGAATGCCACGGCGGCCGTGATGCTGGCGGCCTTCACCTCGTACGGCATCCAGCCAGGTCCCCAGCTCTTCGAAAGCCAGGGGCCCCTGGTTTGGGCGCTGATTGCC
Source organism: Pseudarthrobacter enclensis (assembly GCF_030811655.1). GTDB lineage: Bacteria > Actinomycetota > Actinomycetes > Actinomycetales > Micrococcaceae > Arthrobacter > Arthrobacter enclensis_A. The sequence goes on from NZ_JAUSRE010000009.1 coordinate 142,708, forward strand.
AGCCTCTTCATCGGCAACCTGCTGCTCCTGATCATCAACCTGCCGCTGGCCCCCTTGTGGGCAAAACTGCTGCAACTGCCCCGCCCATACCTGTACGCCGGCATCCTGTTCTTCGCCACGCTGGGCGCCTACTCGGTGAACCTGCAGGCGTTCGACCTGGTGATCCTGCTGATCCTCGGCGCGCTCGGGTTCATGATGCGGCGCTTCGGGTTGCCCGTACTCCCGCTGATCCTCGGCGTGATCCTGGGTCCGCGCATTGAAGGGCAGCTCCGCAAGACCCTGCAACTGAGCGCGGGTGATCCGGCGGGACTCCTGGGCGAGCCGATCGCCGTCGGGATCTATGTCATCATTGCCGTCATCCTGCTCTGGCCCTTTGCCTTCAAGCTGATCCGGCGCAACACTCCGGTTGCCGCTCCTGCCGGCGGGGCGGCGGCCCTTGCCAGGGAAGCCGATGATGCGGTCCACTCGAACCACGATGCCGTCTATTCCGACCATAAGGAGCAACCATGACCGTCGTTGTGGGATACGTCCCCACCCCCGAAGGCGAAGCTGCCTTGACCCAGGCCATCACCGAAGCCCGGAAGAACAACAGCACGCTGGTACTGATCAACTCCTCCAAGGGAGAGGCGGCAGTGGATACCCGGTTCGCGCCCGAAGGCGGGGTCCAGGACATCGAACGGCGGCTGGCCGGCGAGGGCATGCAGTACGTGATCAAGCGTCCGGTCCGGGGCCACGACGCCGCCTCCGAAGTCCTGGACGCGGCCGAGGAACACAAAGCGGACCTCATCGTGATTGGCCTGCGCCGCCGCACACCGGTGGGCAAGCTGATCATGGGCAGCACGTCGCAGCGCATCCTGCTGGAAGCCGACTGCCCGGTCCTTGCCGTCAAGGCGGGCTAGGCCGAGCCGGCGGAGCAGGCCGACTGAGCCATGGCCGGCTAAACCGTAACGGCCGCCGGCGTCCGGAACAATTCCTGGCGCTGGCGGCCCAGGCCCTCCACTTCCACTTCCATAACGTCGCCGGGCTGGAGGTACGGGAAACGTCCGCTGAGGGCCACGCCCTGCGGCGTACCCGTGAGGATCACGTCGCCGGACTCCAGCCGCATGTACTGGCTGCAGTGGTGGACCAGGGTGGCGGCGTCGAAGATGAGTTCGGACGACGACGAATCCTGCCGCGGCTCACCATTGACCCAGCTGCGCAGCCGCACATTGCCGCCGTCGATCTCCCCTGCCGGAACCAGCCACGGGCCCAGGGGTGTCGAGCCAGGCAGCGACTTGCCCTTGGTCCACTGGCCGGCCGCTCCGGGCAGCTGGTACTCACGTTCGGAGAAGTCATTGGCTGTGACGTAGCCGGCAATGCAGTCGGCGGCCTCCTCCGTGGAGCCGAGGTAGCTGGCTTCCCTGCCGATCACGATGCCCAGCTCAACTTCCCAGTCGTACTGGGAGGAGCGGGGCGGGAGAGGAGCCGGGTCATAGGGGCCGGTGACCGTGTTGGTGGGCTTGAGGAAGACGACGGGAACCGTGGGCGCGGCTGCACCGGATTCCGCAGCATGGGCGGCATAGTTCATCCCGATACCCACTACTGTGCCGGGGCGGGCCACCGGAGAACCAACCCGGAGCGAAGCGGCACCGTCCAGGACCGGCAGCTCGCCCGCTTCCAGTGCGGTACGGACCCTGCCAAGGCCATTGGCAGCAAGGAATGCCCCGTCCACGTCTGCGGTAAGCGGCAGCAAGCTGAAATACCGGTCCGGGCCATCAACGGAGGAAACCAGCACGGCCGGCTGTTCTCGGCCGCTTTCGCCCAGGCGCATGATCTTCATACCGAATTCTCCTCAAGGTCTTGGTGGGGCTTTCGGAGCCTGCGACGGCCCCATTCCATGGTGGGTGATACCCCGCCACGCCTGCGAACGAACACTTTATGACCGCTGCTGGAAGGACGGACATCTGACATATGCCCGGAGCAGCCGGTAGAATATGGGAGCCACCTTGGCACGAAAGACAGAAAGTTCAGTACATGACTACAGCCACTTTGGAGCGGATCCCCGCCGCTGCCGGCCAGACGGAAGGACCGGCACTGCGGTCCATCAGCCTGGAGTTCTCCAGCGCCAGCGAGGTTCACGCCGGACTGGAAGAGGCCGTCGCCGAACTGATTGAGGTCGCCGCCAAGGACGCCGCCTGCGGCATCCTGGTTACCCGGCTGCACCCGGGACACTACACGGTAGCCCTTGACGAATCAGTACCCTTCGGCGAGACCTACGAGTCCATCGCCGCCTGACACCCGCGAAACCGCCGCTGCGTCCCATGAGTCCCCGCACCGGGCGCCGGCAACAAAAATCCCCGCAGGCCGTTGGCACTGCGGGGATTTTTTGGCTTCCGGCGGGACTACGCGCGGCGAACCTGCACGCCGTCGGACTTGAGGAAAAGTTCCTTCTCCGCCGGGCCTGAGGGTCCGGCCGGCACCAGCCAGAGGACATTGCCGCTCTGCGATACCTCTTCCACTTCCCCGGCTGCCACCACATGCGCATGCTTGATGATCTCGACGCGGTCTCCGGCCTGGAGGGATTTCCAGTTGGATACCGCGGCGGAATGGGCATGGCGCCTCGACAGGACTGCCCCACGTGCTTTCATTTGAACTTCTACCCCTTTGTATCGTTCTGCCGCCACAGCTTCTTCGATGTGACTTTCACTACACCTTCAGTTCTACTACACTCCCGGCGCCGCGGTGGGCCGCGGCGCCGGAAATTCCGCCCTTCGGACAGAAGCTGTGCAGGCCCTGAAGATTCTTCGGTTTCAGGCGAGCGGCCCGACGGCGGATTCCGCCGCACGAAGCACCTCACCTGAGGCGACCAGCCGGTCAGCCGCCTCCAGTTCCGGGGACAGGAAGCGATCGGTCCCCGGCCCTTCCACCACCGCACGCAGGGCCGCCACAACGGCGGAGCCTGCCGGTCCCGGCGTCAGCACGCCACCCGACAGCTGCGTGCGGATGTCCAGTGCACGCGCCGACGTCACCAATTCGATGGCCAGGACGCGGCGGAGGTTCTCCACGGCCTTGCGCAGCTTCCGCGCCGCATGCCAGCCCATGGACACGTGGTCCTCCTGCATGGCTGAGCTCGGGATGGAATCCACGGAGGCCGGAACGGCCAACCGCTTGTTGTCGGACACCAGGCCCGCCTGCGTGTACTGCGCAATCATCAGGCCGGAATCGACTCCCGGATCCGCCGCGAGGAAGGCAGGCAGCCCGTGGGAACGGGCAGGGTCCAGCATCCGGTCCGTCCGGCGTTCCGCGATGGAGCTGAGATCTGCCACGGCGATGGCAAGGTAGTCCAGGACATAGGCCACCGGCGCTCCATGGAAGTTGCCGTTGGAGCTGACACGGCCGTCCGGCAGGACGACAGGGTTATCGATGGCAGCCGCCAGCTCCCTGGTGGCCACCAGTTCGGCGTGATCAACGGTGTCGCGTACGGCACCGGCAACCTGCGGGGCGCAGCGCAGCGAATAGGCGTCCTGCACCCGCGAGTCCCCCACCTTGTGCGAGGCGACGATCGGGGAGTCCGAGAGCACCCTCAGCATGTTGTCAGCGCTGGCCGCCTGGCCGGGGTGCGGCCGAAGCGCGGAATGCAGCTCGGGCAGGAACACCTGGTCGGTGCCCAGCAGCGCCTCGACGCTGAGCGCAGCGGTGATGTCCGCCGTCGCCAGCAACTGGCGAAGATCCGCAATGGCCATCAGGAGCATGCCGAGCATGCCCTCGGTCCCGTTGACCAGCGCCAGCCCTTCTTTCTCAGCGAGGGTGACCGGCTCGATACCGTGTTCTGCCAGCAGCTCCGCGACAGGTGGCTCTCCACGGCCGCCGTACGTGACGCCGTCGGGCCCTTCCGCTTCTCCCTCACCCATGAGGACCAGGGCGCAGTGCGACAGCGGGGCAAGGTCGCCGGAGCAGCCCAGCGAGCCGAACTCGCGGACCACGGGCGTGATCCCGGCGTTAAGGACGTCCACCATGGTCTGCAGGACGACGGGACGGACGCCGGTGCGGCCGGAGGCCAGGGTCTTGGCGCGGAGGAACATGATGCCGCGGACCACTTCGCGCTCCACCGCAGGGCCCATGCCGGCGGCGTGGCTGCGGATCAGCGACTTCTGCAGCTGGGTGCGCAGCTCGTTGGGGATGTGGCGGTTGGCCAGCGCACCGAAGCCGGTGGAGATGCCGTAGGCAGGGGTGTCGCTGGAGGCGAGGTCGTCGATGTGGGCGCGGACCTTGGCGACGGTTTCCAGGGCTTCAGGCGCGATGGCCACCTTCGCATCGTGACGTGCGACGGCGAGCACATCCTGGGGTGTGACGCCGACGGACCCGAGGGTGACGGTCAGTGGTTCGTGGGTAATGGCTGTCATTGAAATTCCTTGAAGAGGTCCCATCGACTGCTCCGTAATGGTCGTTTTAGGGACTCTAAACGACCATTACGGAGCAATCGATGTGGGGCTTGGCCTGGTGAGCGGACGGCGGTTACTGGTTTTCCTGCATGGGGATGCGGACGCCGCGTTCCTTGGCGACGTCGAGCGCACGCTCGTAGCCGGCGTCGGCGTGGCGGATGACGCCCATGCCGGGGTCGTTTGTGAGGAGGCGCTCGAGTTTCTGCGCGGCGAGGTCCGTGCCGTCGGCGACGGAGACCTGGCCTGCGTGGAGGGAGCGGCCGATGCCGACCCCGCCGCCGTGGTGGAGGGAGACCCAGGTGGCGCCGGAGGCGGTGTTGAGCAGGGCGTTCAGCATGGGCCAGTCGGCGATGGCGTCCGAGCCGTCGGCCATGGCCTCGGTCTCACGGTAGGGGGAGGCGACGGAGCCGGAGTCCAGGTGGTCGCGGCCGATCACGATGGGTGCCTTGACCTTGCCTTCCTTGACGAGCTGGTTGAAGAGCAGGCCGGCCTTGGCGCGTTCGCCGTAGCCCAGCCAGCAGATGCGGGCGGGCAGTCCTTCGAATTCCACTCGTTCCTGCGCGGCGTCGATCCAGCGGTGCAGGTGCTTGTTCTCGGGGAACAGTTCCTTGATGGCCTCGTCCGTGACGCGGATGTCCTCGGGGTCGCCGGAGAGGGCCACCCAGCGGAACGGGCCCAGGCCCTCGCAGAACAGCGGCCGGATGTAGGCCGGGACGAAGCCGGGGAACTCGAAAGCCCGGGCGTAGCCGCCCTTGCGGGCCTCGTCCCGGATGGAGTTGCCGTAGTCGAAGACCTCGGCGCCGGCGTCCTGGAACTCGACCATGGCCTGGACGTGTCGGGCCATGGAGGCCTGGGCTTTCTTGGTGAAGCCCTCCGGATCGGCTTCAGCCTCGCGGTGCCACTCGTCAACCGTGATGCCCTCGGGCAGGTAGCTCAGCGGATCGTGGGCCGAGGTCTGGTCAGTGACGATGTCGACGGTAAGTTCGCCGGCCTTGTGGCGGCGCAGGATCTCGGGGAAGACTTCGGCGGCGTTGCCCACGTAGCCCACGGACCAGCCGCGGCGTTCCTCCTTGGCCTTGAGGACCTTGGCGATGGCGGCGTCGAGGTCCGTTTCCACCTCGTCCAGATAGCGCTTGCCGGCGCGGCGGCGCAGGCGCATTTCGTCGACGTCGACAATCAGGCAGGCGCCGTCGTTCAGGGTGACGGCGAGCGGCTGGGCGCCGCCCATGCCGCCGCAGCCGCCCGTGAGGGTCAGGGTCCCGGCCAGGGTGCCGTTTTCGTCGCCGGTCAGCTTGCGGGCGATCGCGGCGAACGTTTCGAAGGTGCCCTGCAGGATGCCCTGGGTGCCGATGTAGATCCACGAGCCCGCGGTCATCTGGCCGTACATCATCAGGCCCTCGGCCTCGAGGCGGCGGAACTCGGGCCAGGTGGCCCAGTCGCCGACCAGGTTGGAGTTGGCCAGGAGCACGCGCGGCGCCCACTCGTTGGTGCGGAAGACGCCCACCGGTTTGCCTGACTGGACCAGGAGCGTTTCGTCCTTTTCCATGGTTTCCAGGGTGCGGGTGATGGCATCGAACGCCGCCCAGGAGCGGACGGCGCGGCCGGTGCCGCCATAAACCACGAGGTCATCGGGGCGTTCGGCGACCTCGGGGTCCAGGTTGTTCATGAGCATGCGCAGGGGCGCTTCGGTCTGCCAGGACTTTGCGGTGAGCTTGGTGCCGCGGGCTGCTTTGACCGGGCGGGCACCGGTGGTGAAATCGGCGGGTGCCATGGTGGGCTCCTTCTGGTGATTTTCTGGTGGAGGAAGAACTTCTGTATCAACTAAAGCCCCTCAACCACGGCCTTCACAGGGCTTTCCGCGCTGTTGTGTCCGGTATTCCAGACGACCCGCCGGCCTATTTGAGGGGGCGTCCGTGAATGCGGACGGAGAGTTCATCCGCCACCTTCTGGACCCGGGCGGCCAGCACCGGCCACTCCTCCGCGGGCAGCTTGTCCTCCAGGAAGGTGACAGCGACGGCGGCGGTGGGCCACCCCAGATGGTCGGTGACAGCGGCCGCAATCGAGCCAAAGCCGGGGGTTACTTCCCCGTGTTCCGTGGCGTACCCGCGCTGGCGGACCTGGTCCAGGTGCGAGGACAGGGCGGAGTACTTCATGATGGCCCCCTCCACCTCATGCCGGGCGGTGAAGGCCGCGGCGTTCGGGTAGAGCGCGCGCACTTGGGATTTGGGCAGCGCGGCCAGGATCGCACGGCCGCTGGCGGTGAGGTGGCTGGGAAGGCGGACGCCGACGTCGGTCACCAGCGACGGCCGGTTCTTGGCCCGCTCCTCCACGATGTAGAGCACGTCGCGCCCGTGCAGGACGGCAAGATGCGCGCTCTCGCCAATAGCGTCCACAAGGCTCGCAAGCAGGGGACGGCCGAGTCGCGACAAGGGTTCCTGGCGGGAATATGCGGAACTGAGCTCGAAGGCGCTGATGCCCAGCCCGTACCGCTGCTCCTCATGGAGATGGAGGACAAAGCCGTTGGCTTCCATTACCCCCAGCAGGTGATAAACACTCGACCGCGGCAGGTCCAGGCTGGAGGCGATCTGGGAGGCCGCCATGGGCCCCCTTCGTGAAGCCAGCAGCTTGAGGATGCGCAGGGTGTTTTCCGCGGCTGGAACTTTTGATGGCGCCTTGGCGGACGCCCGGGGCGCCTGGGCTTCGGCGTTTGTTATTGCGGCGCTCCGTGTTGCGGCGCCTAGTGCAGTGCTCATGGAGTGGAAGGATCTTTCTGGCTAGCTGTCCGGTATCCCGTACTTAAGCTTGCGCCCTCGGGCGCCGTTGGTGCAGAGCCAATTCAACGTCAGGTGTCTGGGCTCCCAGACACCCCGCTCCGGTAGCAGGACGGAACCCCACTGGCGGCCGGGTCGTTAGGCGTAAGCGCGCAGGAACCGCTCCAGGGCATCCTCCCAGGGGGATCCGTGGTGATGAACGACGTCGATGCTGCCCGGCCACCTTCCATCCGGCCACTTTCGGTCCGGCCAGTGGGGTGGTTCCCAGTCCTGGTGTTCGCTTTGGTAGTGGCGTCCGGTGGGTGAGGTCCAGCCGGGTGGTTCGTTCTTCGTGGCCGGGGTTGGTTTCCAGCCGGTGGTGTGGCGCAGCTTGTGGTGTTTCGGGCAGGGCTGTCCCAAGTTGCTGATCCCGGTGGTCCCGCCGTTGGCCCAGGCAAGGATGTGGTCGGCGTCGTTGTCCAGGGAGTTGTTGCTGCACCCCGGGAACGGACACTTTCCATCCCGCATCCTCAACCAAGCCCGCATCGCCCCGGTCACCCGGTAGCTCGTCCGCCCGATTTCCAGCGGCGCCCCGTCCCGGAGATCCACCAACACCCGATAAAACGACCCCGCCCCGTTCGCCACCAGCTCCCGTGCCATCGACGGCGGAATGGGCCCGTACCCGTCCAGCATCGCCGGTTCATCGGTCACGCCCGTCAGGGAAAACACCGGAACGGTGACCAAAACCTGGGCGCGGATCGGTGACGACGACCGGGATGCAACTCCTTCGACGGACCCGGCTGCTGTACCGCTGCCTTGGGTGATACTGCCGATGCCAAGGACCGCATCGGCGAAGTTGTCGGCCCGCAGCTGTGGCATGCTCCGGCACTCGTCCGGCCCCTGCTGGGATCTAGAGATAGCAGTCAGCCGGTTCCACCCGGCCAGCGCCTGGTCCGCGGGCAGGCAGGCGGAGAGCCAGGCCATCCCGTCCTGGTCCGGCCGGAACTCCACCCGCCGGTCCGCCACGGACTTGGCATGGCGTTTCTCAATGCTCTCGGAGTGGTGGCGTTCCCGCCAGGTGCGGGCCTTGGCTCTGAACCGGTGCGCCGGCATCTGCCCCACTGGGCACCCCCGCGCCGCGTCGGGGGCGTCCGGGTCAAGGAAATGCGCTTCCAACGCCGCGGCGCCGTCAGCATCCAGACACGCGGCCTCGTCCGCCATCGCCACCGCGTGCTGCCATGACAACACCCCGGCCTGCAATCCCGCCAGGGTTCGCGGCAACACCGTAGTTACCGCGTGGGAAGTGGCAAGGAACGTCGCCGCCGCCCGTGGACCCAACGCCAAAACGCATCCGATCTCCGCCGCGGCGGCCATCTCCTGCGCCTGCACCAGCGCATCCGGCCCGGCAACAGCATGGGCAGACTCCGCGTACGTCACAGCAGCCTTCGCTTTCAAAGCTGCGATCCCTGATTCCACCTCACGGGCACCGGCAAGAATGTCCAGGCAACCATCCGCCAAACCAGCCAACGGATCCGCCACCGAAAACGGCTCGAGACCGGAACCATCCACCTCCGCACGAAGCACAGCAAGGGCAGCCCGGATCCCCTCATATGCCCTCGCCACCGCTGCCCTTCCCATAAACACATCATCGCGCGGGGGTCTGACAATCACATCGGACGGACAGGACTCCCTGCTGCGCCCCGTCGCAGCTCGAGTTGGCGGCCACAGTCTGTAACCGAAGACACCAAGGCCCCGTGAGCCTCATCACGGTGCCTGGGAAGATGGTCTGCTGGTTACCGGCTCCCCTCCCAAAGACGAGAAGGTAACTCTATGCAACCCACCCCAACCCGGACCGAAAGCCCGGTGGAAAAGCCAAAGCCGGCAGCCGTCGTCGGACAGGCCCTTAACCGCGGCCTGAACGTCCGGCACATCCGTTTCATGGCCCTCGGCTCGGCCATCGGCACCGGCCTCTTCTATGGCTCGGCCTCAGCTATCCAGAAAGCAGGGCCGGCCGTCCTCCTTGCCTACATCATCGGCGGCGCGGCCGTGTTCATGGTGATGCGGGCCCTCGGGGAAATGGCAGTGCGGCATCCGGTCTCCGGGTCCTTCAGCCAGTACGCAAGCCGCTACCTCGGCCCGCTTGCCGGTTTCGTGACCGGCTGGACGTACGTGTTCGAGATGGCGATCGTGGCCATCGCCGATGTCACCGCCTTCAGTATCTACATGGGCTTCTGGTTCCCGCAGGTGGACCGCTGGATCTGGATCCTTGCCGTCATCTGCTTCCTGGCGGCGCTGAACCTGCTGAGCGTCAAGGTCTTCGGCGAGCTTGAGTTCTGGTTCTCGCTGATCAAGGTCGCCGCGATTATCGCCATGATTGCCGGCGGCGCGGCGATCATCGTTTTCGGCTTCCAGACCGCCGATTCCCCGGTCGCCCCCGGACTGGGAAACCTGGTGGAACACGGCGGCCTGTTCCCGAACGGCTTCGAAGGCCTCCTGGCCTCCTTCTCCGTGGTGATGTTCGCTTTCGGCGGCGTGGAGACCCTGGGCATCACGGCCGGCGAGGCAGCAGACCCCAAGAAGGTCATCCCCAAGGCGGTCAACACCGTCCCCGTCCGGGTGCTGCTGTTCTACGTCCTCACCCTTGGCGTACTCATGAGCCTCTTCCCGTGGGACCAGGTGGGCACCAGCGGCAGCCCGTTCGTGCAGATCTTCAGCAGCCTGGGCATCCCGGCCGCACCGCACATCCTCAACGCGGTGGTCATCACGGCGGCCCTCTCGGCCATCAACAGCGACATCTTCGGCGCCGGACGCATCCTCTTCGGACTCTCCAACCAGGGCCACGCGCCCGCCGCTTTCGGCAAGGTATCCCGGCACGGCGTCCCCTGGATGACGGTGGTCATGATGGCAGGCATCCTGCTGGTGGGCGTGGTCCTCAATGCTGTCATCCCGGAGGACGTATTCCTGGTGATTGCCTCGATCGCCACCTTCGCCACGGTCTGGGTATGGGTGATGATCCTGGCGTCCCATGTGGCCATGAAGCGGGAAATCGCACGGAAGGGCCTGCCGGCGTCGGAATTCCCGTCACCGTGGTGGCCGGCAGCTTCCGTGCTCACCATCGCCTTCATGGCGCTGGTGATCGCCGTCCTGGGCGCCTTCGATGACACCCGGATCGCCCTGTACGTCGGCGCGGTGTGGCTGGGGCTGCTGGTCCTGGCCTACCACCTGTGGATCAAAGGTGACGGTCGACGCCGGGCCCACCTTGAGGACGAAACGTCACCGCTGCCGGTGGTCACCTCCGCCCGCGGCACCGAGTAAGTCGGGTCAAGCCGTACAGCAGGAAAGCGAAGGTGCCCGACCCTCCCAAAAAAGGGGGCCGGGCACCTTTTGCCGTTCGGCGCTCCTACGCGGAAGCAGCGGCCGCCCGGACCGCCTGGCCAAGGGACGTCGTCGGCCGCCCGATCAGCCGGCGCAGGTCGCCCGTGCTGACGAGGAGGTCGCCGCGGGCAATGCCCAGGTCGGAATCGGCGAGGATCTCCGCGAATGCCTCCGGCACACCCACCCCCGTGAGCACGCCAACGTACTCCTCCGCGGGCAGGTTCTTATAGCTGATGTCCTTGCCGGTTGCCGCGCTGGTTTCCGCCGCCAGGTCCGCCATGCTGAAGGCGTCGTCGCCGCCCAGTTCGTAGACCTTGCCGGCCTGGTCGTCGGCCAGCAGGACTGCGGCGGCCGCGTGCGCGTAGTCCACCCTGGCGGCCCCGCTGACCTTGCCGTCTCCGGCGCTGCCCGCGAGCGCGCCCTGTGCGAGGGTTCCCTGCAGCTGCTCCGTGTAGTTCTCCAGGTACCAGCCATTGCGCAGCAGTACGAAGGGAACGCCTGATTCGCGCAGCATGTCCTCGGTGGCCTTGTGTTCGTCGGCCAGCAGCATGCCGGTGGTGTCCGCGTTGGCGATGCTGGTGTACGCCAGCAGGTCCACGCCCTCCGCCTTGGCGGCTTCGATGACGCTGCGGTGCTGTTCCACGCGCTGGCCCACTTCGCTGCCGGAGATGAGCAGCACCCGCCGCGCACCCTTGAGCGCTGCCGCCACTGAGGCGGCGTCCGCGTAATCCACATGCTTCACCTGCACACCGCGGTCAGCAAAGCCTGCCAGTTTTTCAACGGACCGGCCGGCCGCCACAATCCCACCGGCAGGTACTCCCCGCTCAAGGAGGGCTTCAAGAACGTGGCGGCCCAACTGTCCGGTGGCGCCCGTAACAACGATGCTCACAATGATTCCTTTCGGGAGTTTCAGTCTGTCGATGGGCACAACATGTCTGAACCACCAGAACTTCCCCAAAGAGAGTACGCACTTTAAAGTAAGGTACTCACCTTTCGGTAAGCTGGATGCATGAAAGCTGCACCGCAACCCCTGGCATTTGCCGACGGCGTGTTCCCCGCCGGGTGCCCCAGCCGGATTCTGCTGGACCACATCACGAGCAAATGGGGCGTCCTGATCCTGCTTGCATTGTCCGAGGGCGAGCAGCGGTGGAGTGATTTGCGACGCCGGGCCGAGGGCATCAGCGAGAAGATGCTGGCACAGACACTCAAGACGCTGGAGCGCGACGGCCTGGTGAGCAGGAACGCCCAGCCGGTCATCCCGCCGCGGGTGGACTACAGCCTCACGGAACGAGGCTATGAATTGAGCGCGCTGCTGGTGCCGTTGGTGGCCTGGGCATTCGAGAATGCGGACGAGATCATCAACAGCAAGTAAGCACCCTCCCCATACTTGAGTACCTGTTACTGGTGTGGCTGCTGGGAATAGCACTTAGCGTGGGCGTACGGTGGCGGCCGGAATGGGAGGACCATCCTCTGCTGGGAGCGTTCCGCCAACCAGCACCGTTAGCAGGCGACGCCCTGCCGCTTTGGAGGAGTTGGTCAGATGGCCAGGGACTACGCACAGGATCTTGCCGGCATGGGCCGGCCTGTCAGCCTCGGCACTGCCCTCGCCGAAGCCTGGGGCAGGACCCTCGAGGCCCTCAGCCCCAGGTGCCCCTACCGGCTGGGAGACACGGTGATAGGCGACGACCCCTTCAACGGCAGGCGCGAAGGGGTCGTCGTGTGGCAGGACCGCAGGTCGGTGGGGGTAAAGACCGCGCACGGCATCTTCTTTTACGACCACCGGCTGGTCAAGCCCCTGGACTAGGCAGTGGTCCTAGCGCGCGGACCAGCCGCCGTCCATCGTGTAGCTGGCGCCGGTGACCATGCCGGCGTCCGGGGAGGCGAGCCAAGCTACCAGGGACGCAACCTCGTCCGGCTCCACGAGGCGCTTGATGGCTGATTCCGTGAGCATCACCTTGGCCAGGACCTCGGACTCGGGGATGCCGTGCACCTGGGCCTGGTCCGCGATCTGCTTTTCCACCAAGGGTGTGCGGACGTAGCCCGGGTTCACGCAGTTGGAGGTGACGCCGTGCGGCCCGCCCTCCAGCGCAGTCACCTTGCTCAGCCCCTCCAGCCCGTGCTTTGCCGAGACATACGCGCTCTTGAACGGTGACGCCCTGAGCCCGTGCACCGAAGACAGGTTGATGATGCGGCCAAACTTGTTGGCGTACATGTGCGGCAGGGCTGCCCGGATCAACAGGAACGGCGCCTCCAGCATCAGGGCGAGGATCCGGCGGAAGTCGGCCGGGTCGAACTCCTCGATGGGGCTGATGCGCTGGATCCCCGCGTTGTTCACCAGGATGTCGCAGTCCAGGCTCAGCGTGGCCAGGGCGTCGACGTCCAGCAGGTCCACGCCCCAGGCTGTGCCGCCCACCTCTGCGGCGAGGGTCTCCGCGGCGGAGGAGTCGACGTCAGCCACCACCACCTTCGCTCCCCGTGCGGCAAGTGCCCGGACGCTCGCGGCGCCGATTCCGCTGGCACCGCCGGTGACCAGCGCCTTGCGTCCATTCAACGTGTTATCCATTGCAGTTCTCCTTTGTGCAGCCAAACGGTCTTGTGCGGCCAACCGGCCCAGCTGCTCCATCAGTCCAGTGGCAGCCAGGTCAGCGGCGAGCCGCAGTCAACAGCCCCTCACGGGCAGCATCTTCCTTGTCCACGTCCTCCAAGGCAATGCCCTTGGTCTCACGCAGGCTGAGAACGGTTACGGCAGTGATGACGCAGGCCACCAGCAGGTAGATTGCCGTGGGTACCCACGAACCGGTGTCCTTCAGCCACTGGGTGGCCAGCAGCGGCGCCAGCGAACCGGCGAAAATGGACGTCACCTGGGATCCGAGGGAGGCGCCGGAGTACCGCATGCGGGTGGGGAACATCTCCGCCATGATGGCCGGCTGCCCGGCATACATCAGGCCGTGCAGGCACAGGCCGATGGTGACGGCAAGGACGATGACCACGGCGTTCCGGGTGTCGAACATGGGAAAGGCGAAGAACGGCCAGGTGGCACCGAGGATGGCGCCGGCCAGGTAGACGGGCTTGCGGCCGATCCGGTCCGCAAGGCGGCCGTACTGGGGAATGATGGCGAAGTGCACGACGTGCGCGATCAGCAGCGCCAGGAGCAGCGAGGAAGTGTCGTACTTCTGCACGCTCTTGAGGTACACAATCGCGAAGCTGACGACCAGGTAATACATGATGTTTTCCGCGAACCGCAGGCCCATCGCCTGGAAGATGCCCTTGGGGTACTTGCGCAGGACCTCGAAGACGCCGTAGCTGACGGCCTGCTCCTTCTCCACCAGTTCCTTGGCTTCGAGGAAGATGGGTGACTCGCTGACGTTGGTGCGGATGTAGTAGCCCACGAAGACGATTACCGCGGAGAGCCAGAACGCCACACGCCAGCCCCAGCCCAGGAACGCCTCGCTGCTGAGGGTGGTGGACATGACATAGAGCACCAGGGTGGCCAGGAGGTTGCCCACCGGGACTGCCGCCTGGGGCCAGCTGGACCAGAAAGCCCGGGTCTTGTTGGGGCTGTGTTCGGCCACGAGGAGGACAGCGCCGCCCCATTCGCCACCCAGCGCGAAGCCCTGGATGAAGCGCAGGGCCACCAGCAGCGCCGGAGCCAGGTATCCGATGTCGGCGAAGCCGGGCAGGCAGCCCATCAGGAACGTGGAAACACCGATGATGACGATGGTGAGCTGCAGGGTGGGCTTGCGGCCCAGCTTGTCACCGATCTGGCCGAACACGATGCCGCCCAGGGGACGGGCGATGAAGCCCACGGCGTAGGTAAGGAAGGCCTGGATGATCCCGTCCAGGTCATTGCCCGTGGCCGGAAAGAAGTACTTGCCGAAGACCAGGGTGGCAGCAGTGGCGTAGAGGAAGAACTCATACCATTCCACCACCGTGCCCACCATGGAGGCGGCAACAATCCTCTTCAATCCTGATCCTTGGGGTGCATGCCCGGCGTCGTTGGCCGGGCGCTGCTCTACGCTCATTGTTTCTCCTAGTGTCCACATTGACACGCGCTGTGATCTCCAGCACAAGGGACTCAGATGAGTATTGCTGCACAAAGGATGCACTTCAATGGCCAAAGCGGCACCGAACGTGTGCACAATTGCAGATATGAATGCCAACCCTGACGACCTGCTGGTCCTCCTGGCAGTGTCCCGCTCGGCAAAGTTCACGACGGCGGCCCAGGCCCTGGGCTTGAACCACACCACGGTCTCGCGCAGGATCGCCGCCCTGGAGAAGTCGCTGGGCGGCCGGGTCCTGTCGCGTGCAGCGGGCGCGTGGGAGCTGACGGAACTGGGCGAACGGGCGGTGCGCGCGGCGGAGCAGGTGGAAGCTGTGCTGGGGACGCTGGGACCTGCAGGCCACGCACCCGATCCAATTGCCGGCGTCGTCCGCATGACCGCGACGGATGGTTTCAGCGCCTACATTGCCGCCCCTGCCGTGGCGCGGCTCCGCCGGGACCACCCGGGCCTGAGCGTGGAGGTGGTCACCATGACCCGCCGGGCCCTGCAGCAGCGCTCAGGGCTGGATATTGAGGTGGTGGTGGGCGAGCCCCAGGTGCACCGCGCCGAGGCCATCCGGCTGGGCGAATACCGCCTGGGGATGTACGCCTCCCGCGCCTACCTTGCCGAGCATGGGACCCCGGCCACGGTGGCCGAACTCAATGAGCACCCGCTGGTCTACTTCGTGGATTCCATGCTGCAGGTGGACGATCTGGATGCGCCGCGCCGGCTGGTCCCTGCCATGCGTGACGGCGTGACCTCCACGAACGTGTTCGTGCACGTCGAAGCCACCCGGGCCGGGGCGGGCGTGGGATTCCTGCCGTGCTTCATGGCCGACCTCCACGACGACCTGGTGCGGCTGCTGCCCGGCCAGATCGGCGAACTGCTTCCCTACTGGATGGTCCTGCGGCCGGACTCGCTGCGGCGCCCCGCGGTGGCCGCCGTCGTGCAGGCCCTCCGGGAACGGATGGCGGAGCACCGCGAAGCGCTCCTGGGCAAGGGGTAAGACTCATCGATTGCTGAGTAACTGTCCTTCTGGAGGCTGAAAACGGCAATTACTCAGCAATGGATGGGGGTGGCGCGGGGTCATGGCGGACGGGCGCTCCGGCCGCGAAGGCCCGCACCGGCGCATCGTCCCAAAGGTGGGCGGGGACCGCGCCGCCCAACAGGCGGCGGCGCAGCTGCGGGTCGTCGTCGAAGGGCACGTCGCTGCCCGCCATCACCATGTTCCCGTACCGCCGGCCCTTCAGCATGGCGGGGTCGGCGATGATCACGGTGTACTTGAAGGCGGCCGCAATGGTGGCGGCGTCCTCCCGCGCGTTCTTCAGGTCCGGGGCGTCCCCGGAGTTCACCACATACAGCCCGCCAGGTGCGAGCACGCGCTTGGCGTGCGCCGTGAACTCGGCAGTGGTCAGCGGGCGCGGGGTATGCGCCCCGGCGAAGACGTCGCGGATGATGAAGTCCCTGGTCTGGGGGGTGAGCGTTTCCGTTACGGCCCGTGCCTCACCCACGCGGATGCGGAGCAGCGGCGCCTTGGGGAGATCGAACCAGCCGCGGACGTATTCGGCGAGTTTCCCATCCAGCTCCACCACCACCTGCCGGGCATCGGGGTAGACGGCGGCGAAGTACCGGGCCATGGAGCAGGCTCCGCCGCCCAGGTGCAGCCCGCGGAGCTTGTGGCCGCCCAGCTTCCCGGAAGAAGCGTCCGACGGCGGCCAGCGGGACTCGATGAGCGCCGCCATCCACCGCATGTACTCGAAGTCCAGGAACAGCGGATCGGCGAGGTCGATGTGCGAGCTCATGACCCCGTTGATTTTCAGGAGCCAGCCGGTGGAATTGTCCTGGTCCGCGATCAGCTCGCAGTCCCCGGTATCGACGTAGTACACGCCCTCGACGGGACCATTTAAGGCAGCGCCCTTGGGCATCTCCACCACGCCGGGCACCATCCGGGCGGCCCGGTTTGCTGACCTTCCGCGTTTGCCCATTACCCGCGCCCCGCTTCAGTCATGCTTCAACCCTAATTGACCGGCCTAATTCACCGGACTGGCCGCCCCCTCGCCATCGCGGATTCGCTTCACCACTGCCGTGGTGGACCGTTCAGCCACGTAGTCCAGGATGGCCACGCGGCCGCCGTACTCCTCAACAGCGGGCGTCTCGGCCAGCATCTCGGGGGTGTAGTCCCCGCCCTTGGCGTACACCTCGGGCCGGAGCCGGCGGATCAGCGGCGCGGCCGTGGGGGTATCGAAAACCGTCACGTAGTCCACGCAGCTCAGCGCCGCCACTACCGCTGCCCGGTCCACCACGTTGTTGATGGGGCGGCCCGCACCTTTGAGCCGGCGCACGGAGTCGTCGCTGTTCAGCGCCACCACCAGGATGTCGCCGAGCTGCTTGGCCTGGTTGAGGTAGCGGGTGTGGCCGCTGTGCAGCACGTCGAAACAGCCGTTGGTCAGCACGATCCGCTGCCCCTGGGCCCGGTGCAGCTCCAGCTGCCGTTCCAGCTCGTCCGCGCTCAGCGCGGTATCGGCGAAGGCTTCCAGGTACCGGCTGAGCTGCGCAGTGCTGCATACGGAGGTTCCCGGCTGGTGGACCACCACGTCGGCTGCCGACTGGGCCAGGTCCAGGCTGGCGGTCAGCGGCAGCCCGGCCGCGCGGGCCAGCGTCAATGCCGCCACGAACGTGTCGCCCGCTCCGGACGCCTGTTTCTCCGCAGCCGGCCGTGCCCACGTCCGGTGCCGCAAGCCGTCGGGCGTCAACAGCACGGTACCGTCGCGGTCCAGGGTGACCACCACGGCCCGCGCGCCGGTGCCATGAAGAAGGGCGGCCGACTCCGCGCCCACAGCATCGACCCGCTGCTGGCCCTCCGGCAGCTTCCGGTCCAGCAGCCGGGCGGTTTCCTGCGCGTTGGGGGTCACCAGGTCCGGCTGCAAGGCGGCCCACGGACGGGGGTCGTGGGCGTCAACCACCACCAGCGGGCGCTCCCCGCCGGTGCTGCCGGCAAGGACTTTAGCGAGGGCCGTGCGGACGGGCTCCGCCACCACGCCGGTTCCGTAGTCGCACACCAGGACGGCATCCTGGCGTTCGACGGCGGCGCGCACCGAGGCGGCGAGCGCTGCGAGGGCGTCGGCCGGGACAGTCCGGGCCGAGTCGTCGAGGCGCAGCATCACCTGGCCCCCGCTGCTGATCCGGATCTTGGTGGTGGTGACCATATCGGGGTGCGCGTGCAGGTGCTGCACGTCGATGCCTGCGGCGGCGAGCTGTGCCCGCAGGTCTTCGCCGGCATCGTCGGAGCCGATGATTCCGGCCACGGAGACCTTCGCCCCCAGGGCGGCCAGGTTCATGGCCGTGTTGGCCGCACCGCCGGGGACCGATTCACGGGACTGGATGTCCACCACCGGGGCCGGCGCTTCCCGGCACAGCCGTTCGATGTTGCCGCTCCACCAGCCGTCAAGCATCACGTCGCCGATCACCAGGATGGAGGGCTGCTCAGCGGCGAGGCGGCCCGGCAGCCAGTCGGTCAGCGCCCGCTGGGTGGAGAGGTCGACAGGTTCCGGGGAGCCGCTCATGGCAGGTCCTGTTCCTCAACGATGGATCCCGTTTCCGCCCCGCGCGGCGCGGGCGGCGCTTCGATGTGCACCACCTTGACCTGGGTGAACTCGTCCAGCAGCTCCGGCCCGTAACCAAACCCGGCACCGCTCTCGCTGCGGGGCTGGGCCGCACCGCCCGGGGCACCGCCGAAGACGGCGTTGACCTTGACGGTTCCCACCGGCAGCGCGGCCACCGCCTGCTGGATATGGGCAATGTTGCTGCTCAGGACTGTGGCGGCCAGGCCGTACCTGCCGCTGCATGCCAGGCGCAGGCCGTCGTCGAACGTGTCCACCACCTGCACCGGGGCCACCGGGCCGAACGTCTCCTCGGTCATGACCTGCATCCCTTCGGTGCAATCGAGCAGGACGGTGGCGGGGTAGAACGAGCCCGGCCCGTCCGGCACGGCACCGCCCTCAACAGCGCGGGCGCCCTGCGCCAGGGCGTCTGCCACATGTGCGTGGACTGTGTCCCGCATCCGAAGGTCCACCAGTGGGGCTACCGTGCCGTTGGTGTTCCGGATCGCTGCTTCAGCTTCCAACGCCTTGGAAAATTCTGTAGCGATGTCCTTGTGGACATAGATCCGTTCCACGGAGGTGCAGATCTGGCCGCTGTTGCTGAAGGCGCCGATGGCGGCCTGCCCGGCAGCCCAGGCGGGGTCGACGTCGCGGTCCACCAGCAGGGGATCATTGCCGCCGTTTTCCCGGAGCACGTGGGCTCCGGTGAGCGCGCCTGCGCGGGCAATCCGGGCACCGGAGGCGCTGGATCCCACGTGGGCGATCACGTTCACCTCGGCCTCGGACAGGGCTGCACCCACCGCTGCGCCGCCGGAGACGGTCAGGAAGACGCCCGCGGGGAACGCCGGCGCCAGGACCTCGCCCAGCGCCTCCCCCAAGCGGGGGCAGCGTTCACTGGGCTTGTGGATGACGGTGTTGCCGGTGACCAGTGCGGCACCGATCAGCCCACAGGCCACGGCCACGGGATCGTTCCATGGGGTCAGCAGGACGGCCACCCCCCGCGGTTCGGCAACCGTGTAGTCAGCGGCGAGCCGGTTTCCGCGGAGGCTGTGTCCGCGGTGCACGGGGCCCAGCTCGGCGTATTGCTCCAGGGTGGAAACGGCGGCGGCGATGCCGGCCAGCGCCTCGTTTTCGGGCCGCCCCGTTTCGCTGGCGTTCAGGCCGGCGAGCTCCGGGGCGGCAGCATCAAGCGCCTTGGCGGCGGCGCGGAGCGCGGCGCCCCGTTCGGCGGGCGCGGTTGCTGCCCAGCCCGGCGCAGCCCGTCGGGCCACGCTCACGGCGTCGTTCACTGCATCCGGTCCCGCCTCGGGCACCGTCCAAAGCACTTCACCGGTCCGGGGGTCCTGGATAGTGATGCCGGGGCCCTCGATTGTTTCGGTGCCTGCGGTTGTTTCAGTGGCTGTGGTGGGCATGGTGTTCCTCCCGCCTTTCGGTGCTGGGTATGTCGCTGCTGGTGGTCCTGCTGCGGCCACGAAAGGTGGTGGCCGGTCCCGGATTAGGGCCAGGAGCCTTCTTCCTCGTGGCAGATCAGCATTTCGCGGACCTCGCAGCCGGTGGGCTGGTTCAGGGCGAACAGGATCGCCTGGGCCGTGTTCGCGGGATCGTTGAGCCGGGAGTCGTCCTGCGGCTTGTACTGCTCGGTGCGGTCGTCGAAGAACCGGGTCTTCATCCCGCCCGGGATCATGGTGGTCACGCCGATTTCGCCGCCGGTTTCCGCGGCCAGCGCATGGCTGAACCCCACCACGCCAAACTTGGAGGCGCAGTAGGCGGTGGCATCGGCCACGGCACGCTTGCCCAGGGTGGACGCCACGGTGACCACGCGGCCGTGGGTTTCCCTGAGGTAGGGCAGGGCCGCGCGCACGGTGGAAACCGTGCCCATCAGGTTGACCCCGATGACCTTTTCCCACTCAGTCGCTTCGACGTCGGCGAGTTTCCCGCAGCGGTCGATGCCAGCGGCGGTGACCACGGCATCGAGGCCGCCCAGGGTTTCTGCGGCTTCACGGACCGCATGCTCCACGGCCGCGCGGTCCGCCACGTCCACTTCGAACGCCTTCACTCCGGAGACGCTGCTGATGTCGCGGTCCAGGACCACCGGGGTGCCCCCCGATTTGAGGACGGCGTCGACGACGGCGGCCCCCAGTCCGGAGGCACCTCCCGTTACCAGGACGCGTCCGGGCGTGGTGGAGGCAGTTGTTCCTGCAGTCATGGTGTTCCTTTCAATGGGGTACAAAGTTGGGTGGTTCAGCTGACGGTGGTTCAGCTGACCTTGGCGAGTGCGTCCGCCAGGCCGGTGGTTGAGCGGGCCGGGTGGAACGGAACGGTGAGGCAGCGGCCGCCCCAGCTTTCCACCAGGTCCGCCTCTGGGAGGCGGGCTCCCTTGTAGTCGCCGCCCTTGACCCAGATATCGGGACGGATCCGGTCCAGCGCGGCTTCGGGGGTGTCCTCGTCGAAGACCATCACCGCGTCCACGCATTCCATGGCCAGGAGCAGTTCCGCCCTGTCGTGCTGGCCGATGATGGGACGTTCCGGGCCTTTGAGCCGCCGGACGGAGTCGTCGGAGTTGAGGCATACGATAAGGCAGTCCCCCAGTTCCCTGGCGGCTGCGAGCGACCGGATGTGCCCTGCGTGGATCAGGTCGAAGCAGCCACCGGTGGCCACCACCTTTCCGCCGCTTTCACGCACTGAGCGTGCCAGCAGCAGCGGTTCGGTGGTCCGCCTGCCGGGTCCCGGCGCGGTGCGCACCCTTGCAGAGCCGTGGCCTTCCGCGGCATCTTCGACCTCGGCGTCGGGCAATGCGGAAACTCCGCCGGAGGCCAGGAAGTCGGCGGCATCGTGCACGGCCAGGGCTGCGGCTTCGGGCAGGTCGCGGCCGGCCAGCAGGTGTACCGCCAGGCTGGCCGCCAACCGGTCGCCGGCCCCGCAGGGATCGCCCGCTTCAACCCGTGGCGCGGGAACGGCGCGGGAAGAGGCGTCCCCTTTCCGCAGCAGGACAGCTCCCTCCCCGCCCTTGGTCACCAGCACGGCGTTGCTGCGCCAGCGCTCGAGCAGGACTGAGGCTAGGGCTGTGGCGGGGTCTTCCGCGGCGGGGAGGTCACCGCCTGCGGCCTGTACCGCCTTGGTGGCCTCTGAGATGTTCGGCGTCACCACGGCTACACCGGGCACTGGTTCGGGGCCGGAGGGGTGGGGGTCCCAGATGATGGGCACGTCATTGGCGAGCCGGGCCAACAGATCCCGGAGCTGCGGGTTGGCCGCCAGTCCCCTGCCGTAGTCGGCAACGATGACCACGCCGGCCTTCTCCACGGCACGGAGCATGGCGGGGCTGACCTCGGGAACCGGCGTCTTTTCGCAGCCCTGGTCGAAGCGGACCACCGGGTGGGAGCCCGCCCGGACCCGGGTCTTGACGGGCGATGGATATCCGCTGGTGCCCGCCACGAGCCGCACGCCGGCGAGGTGCTTCCGCAACTGGCTGCCGGCGTCGTCATCCCCCAGAACCGTCACCAATGTGACGGGCCAACCGTCCTCCGCCAGCATGCGGGCCACCAGGCCGGCTCCCCCTGCGCGGCGCCGGACGCCGGAGACGTCCACTACGGGCACAGGTGCGTCCGGGCTGAGCCGTGTGGCCTCACCGGAGAGGTCGACGTCGAGCATCACGTCGCCTACGACGACGATCCTCATGGCCGGCCCCCTGCCGGCAGCCCCGGGAAGAGGGACGGGGTGTGCCGGGAGACCTCAAGGTCGAAGGCGCGGCAGACGGCGTGCAGTGCGATCAGGTGCCCTTCCTGCGCGTTGGCGTTCAGGGCATCAACCATCACAGCCTCGTCGCACGCTTCCGCCAGCGGATTCGGTCCGGAGCCGGTGAGGGCCCACGTGGTCACGTTGAGGCGGGACGCTGCTTCCGCGGCACGCAGCAGGTTGGGGCTCTTGCCGCTGGTGGACAACAGCATCAGCACGTCCCCGGAACGGCCATGCGCGCGCACCTGCCGGGCGAAGACGTCGTCGTACCCGTAATCATTGGCAATCGCGGTGACGGCGGAGGACTCGGCGTGCAGCGAGATGGCGGAGAACGGGACGCGCTCGGTGTCGAACCGGCCGACCAGTTCGGCGGTGAGGTGCTGGGCCTCGGCAGCTGAACCGCCGTTGCCGGCAGCCAGGAGCCGCTGGCCGCGCAGCAGGCGCTGGGCCAGCTCCACTCCCCATGCGGCGAGCCGGCCGGCCTGGCTGCGCAGGGAGTCAAGCGCCGGGACCACGTTGTCCAGGTGGGTCCGGACGGGGTCGGCACTGGCCGGATCGACGAATGTGGCACCGGGCAGCACTGCCGGGAGCGCCGGCGGTGAGATCAGGGTACGCAGATCTGCTTCGCGCAGGTTCGAGTCACGCAGGGACGGTTCGGCAGTCACAGTGCGGCTCCTTCCATCGGTACGGTGCCAGCCGGGGCGCTGGCGTGGAGGCCCGCCACGGCGAGCTGGTAAGCCTTTTCCGTTTCCGCAGCCACCCTGTCCCAGGAATAGCGGGTGCGGGCGCGCCGCTCGCCGGCCTGGCCAAGCTTGGCCCGAAGGCCCGGGTTCTCCAGCAGCAGCGACAGGGCGGAAGCGATGGCTTCCGGGTCCCGGGGCGGCACGTGAAGGCCGGTGGCATGGTCAACCACCGTGTCCCGGAGCCCGCCCACCGCAGCGGCCACCACGGGAACGCCGCAGGCCATCGCCTCAAGCGGCACGATGCCGAACGGCTCGTACCACGGTGCGCATACCACGGCGTCGGCGCTGCGGAAGATGCCGGGCATTTCCGTCCGGGACACCTGGCCCTGCAGCGTCACCTGCTCGGAGACCCCGAGTTCGGCCGCGAGGTCCAGGAGGCGGCGGATTTCCGGGTCGGCGTGCATGGCGTTGGAGTCTCCCCCGCCGCCCACGATCAGGAGTTCAACGTCCTCCAGCCCTGCCGCCTTGAGATACGGGAGCGAGCGGATCACCAGGTCCACGCCCTTGCGTGGCACCAGACGCCCCACCGAGAGGATCCGGTAGCGGCGCTTCCGTGCGGCGGCGGGTCCATCCGGCGAAAAGAAGCCGAGGTCCACGCCGCACGGCGCAATGGAGATCTTGCCGGTGGCGATGCCCATGGCCTTGAGCTCGAAGACCTCATCCGAGCACGTAGCGATGATCCGGTCCGCGGAGCGTCCCACTCCCGGTTCCAGCCAGCGGCGTGCCTCGGGGCTGGTGTCCTCCGCACCCTGGTGCCTCCGCTTGACCGTTCCCAGCGCGTGGAACGTTTGCAGCATCGGCACCCGGTAGCCGGTGTCGGGCCGGCGGGCGGCGTCCAGGGCAGCCAGGCCGGACATCCAGAAATGTCCGTGCACCACGTCCGGTGGCCGCTGCCCCCAGTCTTTGACCACTCCATCCGCGAGTTCATCCATGTAGGGCAGCAACTCGTCCTTGGGCACGTGCCGCGCAGGGCCTGCGTCCACATGGACCACTTCGAGGCGGCGCCCCACCCTGACCCGTTCGGGAAGCTCCGTTGCGTCCCTGCGGGTGTAGACGGTGACCTGGTGGCCCCGCTTGGCCAGGGCTTCGGACAGTGCGGCAACGTGCACGTTTTGGCCGCCGGCATCCACCCCGCCCAGTGCCGCCAGCGGACTGGCATGTTCGGAAATCATTGCGATTTTCATGCGGTCTTCCTCTCCCGCGCCGGAACAAGGATCCGCTCGTCCGGACGTTCGTTGACGGAAAGCCGGGGCCGGGTCCGCAGGTCCGCCAGGAGCTCATCCCAGCGGTCCTGGAACCTGCCCAGGCCGTAACGCTCCAGCGCCGCTTCGCGGCCGGCGAGCCCGCGGCGCCGGGCTTCATCGGGATTGGCAAGCAGCCGTTCCGCACAGCGGAGCAGTTCGTCGATGTCTGCGGAGACGATGCCGGCTTCCTGCGGCACTGCCCGCGGGGCCTCGGTGGCGGCGAGCACCACCACCGGCATGCCCAGGTGCATGGCCTCCAGGAGCGAGAGCCCCAGCGAGGTCCAGCGCATCGGATGGACGTAGACCCGGCAACGGGCCAGCTCCCGGTGGAGTTCCCGCGTTTTCAGGTCACCGCGGGAGGCCAGCCGCGAGGCCTCGATGCCAATGGCTTCCGCCAACCCTTCGGTCTTCATTCCGAACACCTGCAGGGGCGCCACGGAGGCAAACGCAGGCAACAGGTCGGTACCCGTGACCCGGCCCCGGCGGACTGGCTCGTTGACCACCACCCCCAGCTCGGGAAGTTCGCCGGTATAGAGCTGTCCGGGGTCGGGAATCCCGTGCTCGATCACCGTGGTGGGAGCGGAGCCGTTGTCCCAGGCCAGCCGGTTGAAGTGGGTGACGTGGACGATCGGGATGCTGTCCTGGTCTGCAAGCGGGTGGCTGATGTACGGGAAGTTTCCTTTGGGCGTGTTGTGCTCCACGAACACCGCCGGCAGGTCCACGCCGGGCATCCGGCCCAGGGTACGGACCACTTCGTCGATCTCTTCCGGCCGTTGGAGGACGACGGCGTCCACGGAGTCGGCGTCGAGAGTCGCCAGGTCAACCTCCCGCACAGAACCCGGCCAGTCCCTGCCGGCGCGGCCCAACCCCCACGCTCCGCCGTCGGGCAGCACGGGAAGCAGGTACTCGTGGCGGCCGCGGACAAACGCGTCCGTCCAGGAACCGTGGACATGCCAGAGCAGGATTCTCATCTGTTGCGGGCCTTTCTACGGGTGCTGACATGGGTGCTGAAGGAGCTCACTCCGCTGATCAGTCGTTCCACCGCCGCCACAACTTCCTCCGGCGAGACTGAGTCGAGGCAGGGGTGGCCGGGGACCGGGCACACCCGGGCACGGGACATGCGGCAGGGTGCGTTCTGGTCTCCCAAAAGTTCCAGGGGCACGCCATAGGGTGCCCAGCGGATGGCCGGAACCACCGGCGAGAACAGGCACGCGACAGGTGTTCCCACTGCGGCAGCGAGGTGGGCCGGGCCGGTGTTGCCGCTGACCACCGCATCGGCGCCAGCCATGACGGCGGCCATGGTGGAAAGATCCGTGCGCCCGCCCAGGTCCAGCGCGGACGGGCCGGCGACGGTGGCCGTGAGCGACTTCTCGCCGGGGCCGCCCGTCACCACTACCCGGTACCCGGCGCCCTGGAGGAGTTCGACGGCGGCGGCGTGGTGCAGCGGGGGCCATGCCCTGGCGGGAACAGCGGCTCCCGGGTGGACCACAACGTACGGCTCGTCACCCACGAGGTCAGTGACATCGGGGACGGAACTGACGCGCAGCTTCCCGTCGTCGCCGGCCGGAAGGCGGAAACCTGCGGCCTCGGCGATGCCCAGCGCCCGCTCCGCTTCGGGCTGGTCCTCCGGGAAGTCCTCCCCCGGCTTGAGCCGCACATCCAAAAGGGATCCGGCGTAGTCGGTTGACGCCCCCGTGATGCGCTCCACGCCGGCCAGCCGGAGCAGCAGCGCCAACGGCAGCGGTGACTGGTGGAAGGACGTGAGGATGACGGCCTCTGTGATCCGGGAATTGCGGACATACTCGATCAGCCGGTCGGCGTGCGGGCCGGTCATCCTGGGCGCAGGGTTCATGATCCATGGGCTGTCCCAGCTGTAGACTTCCGCGGCACCGGGGAGCATGGCTGCGGCGGCTTCACCCTGCCGGCCGCACAGCATCACTACATGGTTGGTGCTGCCGCCGTGTTGGTTCCGGCCGTTTGCCACTGCCCGGACGGCGGGACCGGCCAGCAGGACGTCGCCCATGCTGTCCAGCCGGGCCACCAGGACGCGCCCCATCAGGGCGTTCCCTGCAGCAGTCCGACGGCGGATGCAAGGTCGGGGGCCACCAGCCGGGCGGCTGCCACTTCCTCGGCACGGGTCACGGGTGTGGGAACCAGGACACCGGTGGCACCTGCTGCTTCGGCGGCCCCCACATCCGCCTCGATGTCTCCGATCAGGGCGGCTTCCGATGCGTTGATTCCCAGCTTGCGGCAGGCGCTGTGCACCATTCCGGGTGCGGGCTTGCGGCAGTCGCAACCGTCGTGCTCGGCGTGCGGGCAGACCTCCCACACATCAAAAGGTCCCAGCAGTTCTTCCACCCGGGCATTGACTCTTGCCACATCTTCGGCGGTGATCAGCCCCCGGGCGATGCCCGACTGGTTGCTGATCACGCCGGTGGCGATGCCATCCGCCCGAAGGCCGTCAAGCACTGCCTTGGCGCCGGTCATCGGCCGCACTTTGCCGGGGTCCCCGTTGTACGGCACATCTACCACCAGGGTCCCGTCCCGGTCGAACAGGACAGCCCGGAGCTTGGAGGTTTCTGAGCTTCCCATAACCAACCAGTTCCCTCCTGCTGCTGCTCCTAAACAAGACCCCAGGCCTTTTCGGCCGCCGGAACAGGTTCGTTCGGGCGGCTGAACAGGCAAGATAGGTCATCGCGGAGAACAGGCGATCCTCCTGCGGCCTCTGCCTGCAGCCGCCGTCGAAGGCCTGCTGCCGGCGCTCGGGCCGGCGTCCGCCGTCGTAGGCAAACGTGCAAAGCGACCCAGGGCGGCTGTCCCGCGGCGGTTACCTGCCCTGCGCGCCGCCGATGCGGTGCACCGCGCCGGTGCCGGGGGCGCTTTGGTGTCCGCCGCTCCTGGCCTGGCGGAAGGGCGGCACGTGGTTGCCCATGCGGTCCGCCGCCGCAACACGGGACGACGTTCCGGTTCCGGCCTCCGCAGGCCCGCAGAACTGGGCACTTGCCTCCAGGCGCCGCTGCAGTTCCACCAACACCTTGGCCAGGCGGCGGGACACCTGCATCTGGGACATGCCCAGCCGTTTCCCCAGCTGCACCTGCGTCTCCTCGCAGAAGTAGCGTCGGTACAGAAGCTCCCGGTCCGACTCGCTGAGGTCCTGCATCGCCTCCCGCAGGCAGGACAGCTCTTCGAGCCGCTCCAGGGGCGTTTCCGGACAGGCGAGCACCTCGCCGATGGAGGGTGCGTCCGAGTTCGGGTTCACGGCGTCGAGGGAATCCGGGTGCATGCTGCTGGACGCCGAAATGGCCTCCTGCACGTCAGCGGGATCAGTCCCGAGTTCACCGGCCAGTTCGGCAACACTGGGGTTCCGGCCCAGTGACTGGGTCAGCTCCGGCTCCGCCCGGAACAGCCGGGTCCTCAGGTCCTGGACGTGCCGCGGTGGACGGACCACCCACGTCCGGTCGCGGAGGTACCTCTTGAGTTCGCCGGTGATGGTCGGCGCCGCATACGCGGGAAAACTCTCACCCTTTGCCTGGTCGAAGCCCCGCGCCGCCTTGACCAGGCCCAGGTAGGCCACCTGGTTCAGGTCCGCCCGCTCCCTGCCGCGGGCTTCGAACCGAGCAGCAAGGGCCTCGGCGAGGTCAAGGTATCTCAGGACCAGGTCGTTTTCGAATGTCTCCCTCAGCTGCCCTGACGGGGCTGCCGGGTTCTGTTGTTGCGTCGTTTCCGGCTGCTGAAGGTGGGCAGGGGCAGCTTGGACGGCAAGGGCGGCAAAGGATTCGGGCATGGATTTTGGTTTCCCTCGGTCTGGTTCCGAAAGCCTGCGGCAAGACTTAGAAGTAGGAAATCATAAGGTTGCTTATAAAACAACACTCCTCCGCTATAGGCTCGGAATGTAAGGGGCAACCAGACCAACCGCCAAGGAGTCCTTGCCATGCGCATCGCCATTACCGGAGCCAGCGGAAACACCGGAACTGCACTGCTGCGGAACCTTAAGCGCCATGAAGCCCGAAAACCGGGCACCCTGCAGCTGGTGGGAATCAGCCGCAGGCTGCCCGACACGTCCCTGGAACCGTACGGCGGGGTGGAATGGCACACCCTGGATGTGGGCCTGGAACAAGACAAACCGCTGCTGGAGAAGGCGCTCTCCGGGGTTGACGCGGTGGTCCACCTGGCATGGCAGATCCAGCCGAACCACAATCTGGACCTCCTGCACCGGACCAACGTCACCGGCACGAAGAACGTACTGGACGCCGCAGCTGCGGCGGGCGTGAAGCAGGTGGTGTGCGCATCTTCCGTGGGCGCTTACAGCAAGGCAGACAAGGATCAGCGAAGGGACGAGTCGTGGCCGGCGACAGGCATGGCGGGTTCGCACTACAGTCGGCACAAGGCCGAGCAGGAGAAACTGCTGGATCAATTCGCGGCCGCGGAGCCAAGCATCTCCGTCGCCAGGCTCCGGCCGGGGCTGATATTCCAGTCGACGGCGGGAAGTGAAATCGGCAGGTACTTCCTGGGCCGCCTGTTGCCGCGGTTCGTGCCGCGGAAACCCCTGGTCCCCCTGCTGCCGGTTCCGGATGGCCTGATCTTCCAGGCAGTACACGCCGACGATGTGGCAGAGGCCTATTGGCGCGCGGTGGACCAGCGGGCCAGCGGGGCATTCAACATTGCCGCAGAGCCCGTCCTGGACCCGCGCGAACTGGCCCGCATCCTGGGCGCCAGGAGAATCCTGCCCATCCCCATGCGGCTGCTCCGCGCCGTGGTGGACCTGACATGGCGCGCCCGCATCCAGCCCACTGATTCAGGATGGGTTGAAATGGCGGCCGGCGCACCCATCATGGATACGTCCCGCGCCCGGCTGATCCTGGGATGGGAGCCAAAAGTGTCATCGGTCGACGCCGTCAAGGAACTCCTCGCCGGTCTTGGAACGGGGGAAGGCGTAAGTCCCTCCCCCGTCCTCAAGCCCCGCCGCCGGCCCTAGGGCGCCAGGCCGAAAGGCGGCTGCGGCCGAGCCTGCCAGGCGGTCTTTCTCAGATCCCGCTCAGATCCCGGTGCGCGGGGTCCCCCCACCCGGCACGTCGTTTTCCGCGGGAGTGTCGGCGGCACGGGATTCGCGCCTGCGTACTGCTTCAGCCTCCGTCAAGTCCGTGTTGGCGTCCGCGGCGGGAGTAGCGGCGGCCGCGTCGCGGTGGCTGCCATAACCCTGCCCGGAGGCGGCACGGTCGTCCTGCACGTATCCGGCGTCCCCGCCCGTCACAGAGTCTGCTGGACCGCCGGTTTCGCGCGCGGGGCCAGTGAGGCCCTGACCGCGACGGTCTTCAGCGCCATGCCCGTCATGGGCCAGGCGGCCATCGCCCTCCCGGCGCTCGCGGCCGGCATCCCTTCCCACATCGGGATCAAGTTCATCCGCCTTGCGGGCATGGCTTGCCACGTCCCCGCGCAGCGACTGTGCCTCCTGGCTGCGCTGCTCGGCTTCCTGCCGCAGTCGCGCCGCGTCCACTTGGGCCTGTTCCGCGTCAGCGCGGGCCCGGATGGCCTTTGCTTCCCGTTCGCGGGCGTCGATTTCCATATTTTGCGCTTCGCGCCGGATCTCGGCGGCCTTCTCCCGGTGCTCCTGGTCCCGTTTTTCCTGCATTGCCTTACGGCGCCTTCCGCCGACCAAGAGCAACAGCACGATCAGCACTACGACAACAACTGCAACTACCACCCATACCCATGGAGCTGTATCCACGTTTCCCACCACTTTCCACTTCGTTGTGACCGGGCAGGCCCATCGCCATTCCGGCTGACATTTTTTGGAACGGTTATAACTCGCTTAGCAAGGGTACTTACCTTTTATTAGTAATCATGCTTATCATTTTACGGCCAGTATTGCTGGTTCTTGAATCAACAACCGGCCTTCTTGGAAAGAGAGCGAAGATGACAGAGAACCAATGGCCCGAGGACCCCGCCTACACCGCCCCTCCGGCACACACAGGAATACCTGGCGAGCGGGAGCCCGCCACTTTCCCGTCAACCGCAACTCCCCTTGCCGATGACGGCCAGACCGGTTACAGCCAGGCGGGTTACGCCCAGCCGGGCGGGACCTCCAGCCAGTCCCGCACCGACGTAGCCAAGGATGAGGCTTCGAACGTGGCCGGTCACGCTGCCTCGGCAGCCCAGGGCGTCGCCGAAACGGCCAAGAGCGAGGCCGCGAACGTCGCCTATGAAGCCAAGGCCAACGCTCAGGACCTGCTGCACCAGGCCAAATCGGGACTGACCACCCAGGCCGGCACCCAGCAGCAGAAGGCCGCCGAAGGCATCCGCAACATCTCCAGCCAGCTGCACAGCATGGCCACCGCCCCGGACCAGCA